>NZ_JBFTID010000006.1:0-398262 GCF_056394605.1 Rhizobium sp. 10N427
CCCAAGCCCTCAACCTGATCCCATGCTTCACGCCCGTGGCCAGCCCACAATCGAACGGCATGTCTGAAGCCTTCGTCAAAACCTTGAAGCGAGACTACATACGCATCTCATCCATTCCGGACGCCGACACAGCTCTCCGGAAGATCGACKGATGGATTGAAGACTATAATGAAATCCATCCACACTCAGCGCTCAAAATGGCCTCCCCAAGGGAGTTCATCAAAGCATTGTCTCAATAGCTGAGCTGTCCGGCGAAACGGGGGGCACTCCACCAATCCCGCTGATGTGCTCGTTGATAGCGTCGATGTGCTGGTAGACACTTCTCAGCACGGTGCGCGCGTGCTCGGGTAGGTGGCTCTTGTCAGAGCTCAAGATCTGCTTGAGTTTGACAACGTCAATGGTCCTAGACGGGACGACAAATCCGAATTCAGCCAAAAGGCCGCGCAGCGCATTGATGGCGGAGGTTCGCTGGCGAATGAACAGCGTTCGCGTTTTCATCAGAGTGGTGATTGCCTGCTGTTCGGACTTTTGATGGCCACGAAGCGCATTCCTGGCTGCGTCGCGGCGTTGGCAATTGCTTCGGCGTCAAGAGCATCGCATTTATCCCGTTTGACGAATGGTTTGACGTACTGCGCGGGAATGAGCAACGGCGTGTGCCCCGACCTTTTAATCTCTCTCGCCCAATAATGAGCGCCGCCGATGGCTTCCATTGCGACAACGCATCCACGATCCTTCTTAAGAAACCTGGCAATTCCGCACTCGCCAGCTTGTGGCTGAAAACTTGTCTCCGTCTTTGTTCATTCCGTGGACCTGGAAGGCCTGTTTGGCGAGGTCCAGACCAATCGTGCTAACCCGTTCCATTTTCTCCTCCCTGGGATGATGTGGGAGGATTATAACTCGTTGGCCTCGATACGGGAGAGGATTGCGGTGAAAGGTCTGTCGTCGCTCGTGCGGAGGTCGCGGCTTGATATCGGTCTAGACCGCCTAATTACAGACGGGAAGTCTTTTCAAAATTCCTCGGCACAATGATCCCGAAGAGCTAGCTATCGTGGCGGACCTTAAAAAACTCGACGAGATGACCACCGAGGAACGCATCGAGTTTCTTGAGACCTTAGGTGAAAGCCTCTTGATGTCGGCATCGATCGCGAAACATGAAGACGATCCCATCTGGGAGGACATGTCCGAACTCGGTAATCGCCTTCAAATAAACGCCGAGACGATCGCCGGGGACGAAACGGAGAACGCAGAGCATCTAGTTCTGGAGGCAATCCATCTCCTAGCCAAGTTCGAGCATGGTAGCGGTGGCAGCCGCACCATCCACTGAATGGCTGGAACAAGCTGCGCAAAGCGCCGTGCCATCGAATGTGGGTAACCGAACACTCAAGCCTTTCATAAAGGGCGGCTTTTCTTATGGCATGACAAATAAGCATGGCATCGCATTGAAAGGGCAAGGGCAGGGGAATGGCAGGGAGCTTGGAAATGAGCAGCAACGGGAATAGCTTCGATCCGATGGCTTCTGGGCGCGAACTGTCGGACATGAAGAGCAAGGCAGGCGGGTCATAAAAAAGGGCTCGCCACCCAATACACAGGCGAGCCCTCAATGCGCCAAGAGGTCCGCCAAGGCGCATCATCGGGCGGGAAATAATCACAACTGATGACGTGAGTCACGTGACACGAACGTGACGACAAAAGAAAAAGCCCCAGCGTGCGGCCGGGGCGAGGTGGGGAAGTCAGAGTGCTAGCGAGGAACGTGCCAGCTTCCCATTAACGCGGCATGTGCCGGATCGGTTCCTTGTGCGGATAGTGCTCCCAGCACCACCATCGCGTCTCGATCGATTGTGAGGACGAAAAGCCAAAGCCGCCCCACTGTTTGCAGTCCGGATGCGTACAGAGATGTTCGAACTGCTAACTCGACGACTGCATTGGCCGGTCAAGATCGCTCATCGCGTCATCTCAGGATTGTTCGTAGCGGGAGCACCCTTGTCGAGAGTCTGCAGTAGCTTTCTGACGCCGTCGTGATGACACGAGTAATCGTGGTTCTGCGCTTCTCGCCGGAAATTTATGAAGCCGCGCATCCGGAGGAATGAAAGCTCCCTGGACGTGGTCGATTGGGGCAGTCCTAGCTCATTACGCAGTTCGCGGACGTTCATCTCCTCGGCGGCACACAAGCTCTTCAAGACTCGGAAACGAGTCCGGGAGGCGAGCGCTTCAAGCAGCGTCACTTTTTCAGCAAGCGATGATTCCTCTAGCATGGCGGTCCCCGAAGTTCATTGCGTCTGCGCTGGAACTAAACATCCAGCCGTCCGTTTCAAGCGTGGCCTTCGGCATCTCCCTCAACAGACCCAGCCAGTCCAAGATGCTGAAGGCCCCAAATGAGATCCGCCCCGCCAGGGCGCCCCTTTAAGTTCGGCGCCGTTTTCTTCTACTGCATCTTAAGCATTTGCTGATGGACTGTCGGCATGACGACGCCGCCAAAATCAAAGCCCCTGCTGCAAACGGAAAAGCCTGTTCGATCCCGGCCGCGCAAGCGCGATCCTCAGCAGCCAAATCTCCCTCGCGACCCAATGGTGGCACGTATCGAGCCGTGCCTGGCGCTTCTTAAGGCCAAGCCGCGCAAAGGCCATCAGTGGGCCTTTGAGGTAAGTGGGACGGCTACCGTCTCGCAGTCCATCTCGACCATGGCAAGGTCCGTACTCTCACCCGTGGAGGGCAAGATTCCGAAGCTGGCGATGGTCAGTTGCGGTGAGATGTTTACGGTGGAGGAGGAAAAGATTGGCGATCTGGCCATCAGTTGAGACAAACCGCTGACATTGTCGCGCTGACTTGAAGCGCATCATTCGCCGTTCGCGTCTTCGCACAGCAAGATGAGAATTCTCGGCTCGATTGTTCAATCCCTTCTGCGAGCGGTGCTCGACGACCGGTATCACCTCCGACTTTGCAGCCGAATAGAAACGCAGCTTGTCGGTCACCATCACGCGCGGCGCGATACCTCGGCACTTGAGAAGCTTGCGCATGGGACGCATGGCGGCCGCCTTGCTTCTTCGGCTTTGCAGCAGGGCATCTAGGACTTGGCATCGACAGCGCGTCACGGCCAGTATTTCTTCCCCTTGATCGTCACCACCATCTCATTGAGGTGCCATTTGTCGGAAAAATGGCCTCGTGAGCGGCTTCGGAGCTGATCAGCAAATTTCAAGCCGAATTTCGCCGCCCATTCCGACACAGTCTGGGACGAGAGGATGATGCCTCTCTCCGCCAACAGATCTTCGACGTCGCGTAAGCTGAGCGAAAATCGTTAGTAGAGCCATACCGCACGGGCGATGATCTCAGCGGGAAAGCGGTGGCGTTTGAAGTGGGTGAGCGGGGCTTCAGTCAAGCAAGCCAGGTATCAACCCAATGCAAACAGGCGGTTAAGGCGACGCCACCATTGACAGTACTGGCCCGCCGGAGCCGGCGGTGCAGTTCTACGTTTAGGCGAGAGACGGCTTCCGCCACGCTGCGAGCGCCGCCTCGACGCCGAGCGCGAGCTGTAACAGCCGGTGATCCGCACCGAGCGGCCCGGTCAGCTGCAGGCCGAGCGGCAAGTGGCCGTCCATGCCGGAGGGTACACTGAGCGACGGTTGGCCGGTCATGTTGGCGAAGCCGCTTGAGAGCATCTCGCCTTCCTCGCCATCCTCGGTGAATTCAGGGTCTTTGACCGGGGAAGGGAAGGGGACGCTTGGTCCGATCAGCACGTCCACTTCGCCGAAGGCGGCCTCGACCGCATTGCGCAACTCGACGCGAAAGTTCTGCGCCCGGAGATAGTCGATAGCTTTGGCTTCAAAACCGGCTTCGACCTGCGCTTTCGTGCGCGGTGCGTAACCAGCCGGGTTCTCGGAATAGAGCGGCGAGTGGATGACGGAGGCTTCCGGCAGGATGATGCGGCGGAGCTCGGAATTGGCGCGGGACAGTTCAGGAATATCGATCGGCTTGACGATGGCGCCGGCCGCAGCAAGGCGCTCAAGCGCCCAGACCAGATTTGCGGCGACTGCCGGGGTCAGCTCCGGGCTTGCGCAGTGGAAGCGGACGGCGCCGATCCTCACACCTGACAGTGATGGCGGCGTCAGCGGCATGGGTCTGCCGCTCAGCGCTTCGAGCAGCAGCGCGGTATCGGTAACGTCGCGGGCGAGCGGTCCGGCATGGTCGAGGGTCCCGGACAGCGGGAAGACGCCGTCGAGCGGCACCAGATCGAAGCTCGGCTTCAGCCCGGAAATGCCGCAGTAGGAGGCCGGGATGCGGATCGACCCGCCGGTATCGGTGCCGGTCGCCAGCGGTACGATGCCGGCTGCAACCAGCGCCGCCGATCCGCCGCTGGAGCCGCCAGAGGTGCGTCCGGTGTCGTGTGGATTGTTGGTCTGGCCGATCTCGGGATGGGCGATGCCATAGGCATATTCCAAGAGGTTGGCCTTGCAGAAGATGATCGCACCGGCCTCGCGCAGCCGCTTTACCAGAAGGGCGTCGGCGCTTGCCAGGGCCGGTAGCCGGACCTTGCTGCCGTAGCCGGTCAGCGCCCCATCGACCTCGATCAGATCCTTTATGGCGACGGGAATGCCGTGCAGCGGCCCGCGATCCTTGCCGGCGCGAAGCTCTGTCGCGGCTTTTTCGGCCTCGGCGATCGCCGATGCGTCCAGCCGTTGGGCAACGGCATTGAGGCTTGGCTCCCGCACGTCGAGCCGCTGAAGACTGGCGCTGATGACATCGACCGGCGACAGCGCTCCGGCGCGATACGCACGCCCAAGTTCGGTAACGCTCATGAAGGCGATTTCATCCGGGGCCATTGCCGTTCTCCTTCGGGGAAGATTCCGCCGCCCGAAGGCGGCGGAACAGTCGTCAGATCAAAGGCTCAGTTCTTGACCGTATCTTCCAGGAAGAAGCGGCCGAGCGGGTTCTGGTAGAAATTCTCGACATTCTTGCGCGCCACGTTGATGTAGGGGCTGTAGTAGAGGTCGATCCAGTTGACGTCGTCCTTCGCCGTCTTCTGCAGGTCGACATACATCTGCTCGCGCTTCTTCGGATCGAGCTCCAGGCGGGCCTTGGCGACCAGCTCCTTCACGGCCTCGTTCTTGTAGTTGGTCGAGTAGTTATTGTTGGAGTCGTGGCCGAGCACGAACGTTGTCTTCTGGTCCGGGTCAAGAATGTCGTTGGTCCAGTAGTTGACCGAAATGTCGTAGTCACCGGCAACCGTCATATCCCATTCCTGGCTCGGATCGACCTTTTGCAGATTGGCGGTGATACCGGCCCTGGCGAGCTGCTGCTGCACCAAAACCGCCGTCTGCTCATCCACTTCGTCGCCGGCGCGGATCAGGTAGTTCAGCGTCAGGTTGGAGACGCCGGCATCGGCCAGCATCTTCTTCGCCTTTTCAGGGTCGTACGGGCGCTGCAGGTTGTCGGCGTAGTAGTAGAGCGCGCCCTTCGGGATGTAGGAATTGGCGACAGTGCCCTGGCCGAAGGTGACGGCATCGACGATCGCCTTCTTGTCGATGGCGAGATCGAGCGCCTGGCGCACTTCCTTCTTGCCGAGATCGCCATGCGCATGGTTGATCAGCAAGTGATCTTCGCGGGTGGACGGATCGATCAGGACGTTGAGGTTGGCATCCTTTTTCATCTCCTCGACGCGCGAGAAGGGCACAAAGATCGCCGCATCGAGCTGACCGGCCTGGACGTTCAGCATGCGGGTGTTGTCGTCAGGGACCGAAATCCACTCGACGCCATCGAGCTTGACGCGGTCGGCCTGCCAGAAGTTCGGGTTCTTCTTCAGGATGATGCGGTCGCCGCGGCGCCATTCATCGACGGTGAAGGCACCGGATCCAATCGGCTTTTCGGCATAGGCGTCAGGCCCCAGCGATTCCATGCCTGCCTTGGAGATCACTGAGGCGTTCGGTAGTGCCAGCGTCGACAGAAACGGCGCCGAGGGGTTCTTCAGCTTGATCGTCAGCGTGTGCGGATCGGTGGCGACTGCGGTATCGATCACCTTGTAGCTGTCGCTCCAAAGCGATGCCGGATCGTCGCGGATGCGCAGCAGGCTGAAGGCAGCGTCCTCGGCCGTCAGCGGTGAGCCGTCGGAGAACTTGGCGTCGCGGATCTTGAAGACATAGGTCAGGCCGTCTTCCGAGGCGGTCCAGCTTTCTGCAAGGCCGGGCTCCAGCTTGGTGCCGGTCTTGTCGACGCGGATCAGGACGTCATAGACGTTGGAGAACACCCAGTTGTCAATGTTCTGGGCCGTTTTGATCGGATCGAAGGTCGTCGAGTCTTCGCGGCGGCCGATGGTCAGAACGCCGGCTGCTTCGGCATAGCTTGCCGTCAGCGACAGGCCGGCGATGAATGCGGCAAGCCCGATTGATTTCCACCTGTTGATCATGTGCTTGTTCCCTTCTTTGTTATGGTATGCGTTTGGCAGGCTGAACCGGCATCGATGGCATGTCTTCCCCGGCGCTGGAGCCGCCAAGAAGCGGCCTGTCGGGATCGATGTCGGGAATGGCAGCAATGAGCGCCGCGGTATAGGGATGTTTCGGCCGGGCGAAGACCTCTTCAGAGAGGCCCTCCTCGACGATCTCGCCGTGATACATGACGACGACGCGTTCGCAGAGATTGCGGACGATCGCAAGGTCGTGGGCAATGAACATCAGCGTCAGGTTCATCTTCGCCGTCAGTTCGCGAAACAGCGCGATGATCTGCGCCTGGATCGTCACGTCGAGTGCAGCGACGCATTCATCGGCGATGACGAGTTTCGGATCGACCGCCAGCGCCCGGGCGATACCGGCACGCTGGCACTGACCGCCGCTCATGCTGCGCGGCTTGCGGTTTGCAAATTCACGATCGAGCCCGACGAGATCGAGCAAGTCGCCGATCCGTGCCGGGATGTTGGCCGCCGGCACCTTGCCCTGAACCTTCAGCACTTCGCCCAGCATCTGGCCGACGGTGAGACGCGGGTTCAGCGCGTTATAGGGGTCCTGGAAGACCATGGCCGCCTCGCGGCGCAGCTTGGCGAGACCGGCCGTGCGCTGCTGCGCCAGGTTGATGCCGTCGAAGGAAACATGGCCAGAAGAGATCGGGGTGAGACCAAGGACCGCGCGGGCCAGCGTGCTCTTGCCGCTGCCGGACTCCCCGACGATACCGATTGTTTCGCCAGGCATCACGCGAAGCGAGACGCCGGCTACGGCGCTGACTGTTTTGTTCCCTGCCTTGAACAGGCTGCCGCCGATCCTGAAGCGCACATGCAGATCATCGATTTCGAGCAGCGGCCGGACGGTTGCTTGCGCGGGCGCGGCTGCGGTTGCCGGCGAAGCCGCCTCGTCGGGCATCGAGGGATGACTGTGGATCAGGTTGATCGTGTAGGGATCCTGCGGCCGCGACAGGATCGTCCGCTTCGGGCCTTGTTCGAGAAGCTTGCCGTTGCGCATCACGGCAATGCGGTCGCAGGTCTGGGCGACGATGCCGAGGTCGTGGGTGATGAGGATGATCGACAGGCCGCGCTTTTCGCGTATCTCTAGCAGCAGCTTCAGGATTTGTGCCTGTATTGTCACATCAAGGGCGGTCGTCGGCTCATCGGCGATCAGGATCTTCGGGTTGCAGGAGAGCGCCACGCCGATCATGGCGCGCTGGCGCATGCCGCCCGAAAATTCGTGCGGATAGCTGTCATATTGCCTGATCGGATCGGGAAAGCCGACCTGGGTCAGGATCTCGACGGCAGCGGTTCGCGCTTCCCTGGCGCCAAGCCGCTGGTGATAGCGGATGCCCTCGGCAATCTGGTCGCCGATGCGCATCACCGGGTCCAGGTGGCTCGTCGGGTTCTGGAAGATCATACCAATCTCGCCGCCGCGCACCTGAAGCATCTCGGCATCGCTGACCGCCGTCAGATCGCGGCCCTCCAGAAGGACCGTACCCTGCTCGATCTTGATCAGCGACGACGGCATCAGCCGCACCAGCGAGCGGCAAAGCAGGCTCTTGCCGGAGCCGCTTTCGCCGACGAGGCCGAGGATTTCACCCTTGGCAAGGTCGAGGGGGACACCGTCAATCAGGGTGCGGGTACCGCCGTCGAGATGGACCTTGACCGTCAGGTCGCGGACGGAAAGGACCGAGGCGCTCATTCGTGAACTCCAAGAAGTTCGCCGAGCGCATCACCCAGCATGCTGAAACCAAAGGCGAGGCAGACGATCGAAAGTCCGGGGAAGAGCGTGATCCACCACGCCGTGGTGATGAAGCTCTGTCCTTCGGCGACCATAACGCCCCATTCGGCGAGGGGTGGCTGTACGCCGAGGCCGAGATAGCTGACCGCCGCACCGCTGAGCAGTACCAGCGTGGCATCCGACATCGAGAAGACGATCGAACCAGTGATGGCGTTCGGCAGCAGGTGACGGAACATGATCCTGAAACGGCTGAAGCCGAGGCTGACGGCGGCAACCGCATAGTCGGAGCTCTTCAGCACCAGCATCTGCGCCCGGATCAGGCGGGCATAGGAAACCCAGCCCACCAGCGCCATGGCGATGTAGAAGCTGCTGAGCCCCGGCCCGAGAATGGCGATGATCGACAGCATCAGCACCAGGAACGGGAAGGCGAGGATGATATCGACGATGCGCATGAAGATGGCATCGACGATACCGCCGAAGAAGCCGGCGATTGTCCCGACCGTCGTCCCGATCAGGAACGGAAAAAGCACGCCGATGACGGCGATCTGCAGGTCGATGCGGGTCCCCCAGATGACGCGCGAGAGGATGTCGCGGCCGAAATTGTCCGTGCCGAACAGATGCGCCAGTGACGGCGACTGCAGCCGCGCATCGGCATTCTGCAGGATCGGGTCATAGGGCGCGATGATGGGTGCACCGATTGCCAGCAGCAGAAAGAACAGCAGAACGCCGGCGCCGATCACAAGCGTCAGGCGGCGGCCGAAGAAGCGGCGCCAGGCGATCGGTTGCGGAGAGAGCGTGCCGATGCTCATAGCTTCACCCGCGGATCAACGGCGACGGTGACGATGTCGGCCAGGAAATTGACGAGGACGGTGGCACAGGCAAAGGTCATGGCCACGCCCTGGACGACCATGTAGTCGCGCGAGAATATGGCGCGGACCAGGAGCTGGCCCATGCCGGGCAGCGCAAAGACGCTTTCCACCACCACGGTACCGCCGATCAGCCAGCCGATATTGACGGCGAGGAGATTGATGGTCGGCACCAGCGAATTGGGCAGCACATGGCGCCAGAAGACGATGCTTTCAGGCATGCCGCGGGCACGCGCCGCGGTCGCGACGTCGGACTTCAGGGATTCGATCATCGCCGAGCGCAGGCTGCGGGTCAGCACCGTCGACAGCGACAAGGCCACAGTCAATGCCGGTAGAATCAAATGCGAAAGCTTGTCGCCGAGCGTGGTGCCGTAGCCCGAAACCGGCAGGACGCCGAGTTCGACGCTGAAGAGAATGATCAGCATCAGTCCGAGCCAGAAGGGCGGAAAGCCGATCCCGAAGGTGGAGATGACGCGCACTGCATGATCGGGCGCACCGCCGGCATTGCGGGCGGCGATCGCGGACATCGGCACAGCGATCAGGATCGACAAGACGACGCTGGTCAGCACCAGCGCTATCGTCGGCTCGATGCGCGTGGCGATCAGCGACAGGACGTCGATCTTGTAGAGGATAGACTTGCCCATCTCGCCATTGGCGAGGTTCTTCAGGAAGTAGAAATATTGCAGCCACATCGGCTGATCGAGGCCGTATTGGGCGCGGATATTGGCAATGGCGGTCGGTGTGGCGCGGGTGCCGAGAATATTGCGGGCCGGGTCTCCGGGGATCAGGCGCACGAGAATAAAAGTGATAATGCTAATGCCGAAAATAACAGGCAGAAACTGAAATGGACGGGTCAATATGAATTTATAACGATGCATGGCGGCGCTGGCCCCCCTGTCTTGGCCGGGCTTCGATCTCCCTACACTGCATCAGCTTGCCCCATGCCGCGACAGGAAATCGGTGAGCGCCGGATAATAATCCCGCGGGTTCTCGTAAAAGGGCATGTGGCTGGCATTGGCGAAGACCTTGAGCTCGGCATTCGGCAGCGCGAGCTTCATCCGCAGCGCGCAGGCCGGCGTCAGTTCGTCATGCTCGCCGGTGGTGATCAGAACGGGCACGGTCACCCGCGACAGATCGGGAATACGGTTCCAGTCCTTCAGGTTGCCGATATAGAGAAACTCGTTCGGGCCCTGCATCGTCTCGTAGGGACCCATGTTCCAGTCGTCGAGCGAGCGGCGGACCGGCGCGGGCCATTCCGGAAGACGGCAGACGTGGCGATAGTTGAGGATCGTGATGGCAGCCAGATATTCGGGGTGATTGTAGGTACCTTGCGCCTCGTGCTTCTGCATCATCGACACCGTTTCCGGGCCGAGCGCGGCGCGCAGCCGCTCCAGCTCCAGGATCAGATGCGGCATGTCGGCGACAGTATCTTCGAGGATCAGCGTCTGGAGATTTTCGGGATAAGTCAGCGCATAGTCGATTGCCAGCCAGCCGCCCCAGGAGTGGCCGAGCATGTGAACCTTGCCGAGGCCGAGCGCCTTGCGTACGATTTCGGTCTCCTCGACATAGCGGCCGATTGTCCAGAGTGACGGATCTGCTGGGCGATCGGACGAGCCGGTGCCCAGCTGGTCGAAGGCGACGACGCGATAGCCCTTGTCGATGAGGCAGGAATGGGCTTCGCGGAGATAATCGCAGGGCAGGCCGGGGCCGCCATTCAGGCAGAAAACCGTTTCGCTTCCGCTGCCGAAGCTGTAGGCGACGACCTTATGGCCGTCGACCTCAATTTCATGTCGCGCCTCAGGCTCGATTTCACGCCACATTGACCGCTCCGGCAGAAGATTTCGCTTGCTCAATAATTGGGCATGGCTAAATTTTTATCTTAAACCGCAGTCTTTGCCAGCTATAAGAAGTGATAGGTGTGAGCCACCGATGGAGCCTGCCATGCTTGACGAGATCGGCACGATCAGACGGCAATTCTCAGCCCACCAGACCTTGGACGGGCGGATCGACCAGGTTTTCGAGGCCATGAAGCAGCTCGGCTTCGAGGCGCTGATCTACGATTACACGCCGGTTCCCTATGATCTTGACGGCGCGGTGATGATCCCCTCGTTGCTGAAGCTGCGCAACATTTCCGAGGATATGCGGGAATACTGGTTCGACCGCGGCTATTTCCGCATCGATCCGGTACAGCAGGTGGCGTTGCGCACCTCCGCCCCATTCTATTGGAACTATAACGCGGACGCCGACACGCCGATCAGCCGCTTTATGAGCGACGACACAGCGCCTGTGACGCGCTATCTGAGCGAACGGGACATGTCGACGGGCGTCACTGTACCCGTCCACATGCCGGGCGGAGATTATGCGACGGTGACCGGGATCCGCTACGGCGCCAACGGCGATTTCGAGCGGCATGCCCTGCGCTATATCGCCGATTTCAACCTGCTGGCCCATGTCTTCCACGAGGCGGCCTTCTCGCTGTTCGATGCCGAGGCGCGCAGCGTCGGCAAGGTCCGGCTGACGGAGCGCGAGCGGGAATGTTTGCGCTATTCGGCGGAGGGACTATCGGCCAAGGAGATCTCACGGATCATCGACCGCTCTGTGCCGACGGTGGTCATGCATCTGAACGCCGCGGCCAAGAAACTCGGCGCCCGCAACCGTACACAGGCGGTCGTGCGCGCCACGCATTACCGGCTTCTCGACGAGCGTCCATCCTATAACTTCTGATAGCTGCCTTCGGCTTTGCGGCGACGCTATGCTTTTTCCATCATTGCCCCCAGATGGAGACGCCAGTGGCCGCCGTTCAGACGACAGAAGCCTATCTGCCCTTCCGCGAATACCGCACCTGGTACCGCATCACCGGTTCGCTCGAGAGCGGAAAGCTGCCGCTCGTCGTTGCCCACGGTGGCCCGGGCTGCACACACGACTATGTCGATTCCTTCAAGGGCATCGCCGCCCTCGATGGCCGCGCGGTGATCCATTATGATCAGCTCGGCAACGGCCATTCGACGCGCTTGCCGGACAAGGGGCCGGATTTCTGGACCCCGGCGCTCTTCCTCGAAGAACTCGATGCGCTCTTAAAACATCTTGGCATCCAGGATCGCTACGCCTTCCTTGGCCAGTCCTGGGGTGGCATGCTCGGCGCTGAGCATGCGGTTCGTCAGCCAAAGGGCCTCAAGGCGCTGGTCGTCGCCAATTCGCCGGCCAACATGCATACCTGGGTCGCCGAGGCTAACCGGTTGCGCGAAGAGCTGCCGCAGGATGTGCAGGATACGCTGCTGAAGCACGAAGAAGCAGGAACGATCACTGACCCCGAATATATTGCCGCCTCGCGTGTCTTCTACGACCGGCATGTCTGCCGCGTCACGCCCTGGCCAGATGATGTGGCCCGCACCTTCGCGGCCATGGACGAGGACAATACCGTTTATCGCAACATGAACGGCCCGACCGAATTCCACGTCATCGGCACGATGAAGGACTGGACGATCGAGGATCGCTTGCCGCTGATCGAGGCGCCGACACTGTTGATATCAGGCAAATACGACGAGGCTACGCCGCTGGTCGTCAAGCCCTATGTCGACCGCGTCAAGGGGTGCGAATGGGTGCTCTTCGAGCATTCCAGCCATATGCCGCATGTCGAGGAAAAGGAGCTTTGCCTCGCCATCGTCTCCGGCTTCCTGTCGAAATACGACTGACCGTCAGGCTGTGAGATCGTCGACCTTGCGGGCGAGGTCGGCGACATAGGCCCTGGTAGAGAGGTCCGATCCCGTGGCATCCCTCAGCAGCTGGCTGGCGGTCTTCGAGCGGCCGAACTGATGGATATTGTCGTTCAGCCAGGTCTTCAGAGGCAGGTAGTCGCCAGTCTCCAGCCCATCGGCAATCGCTTTCTCCTTGCTCGCGGCGGCGAAGAACTGCGACGACATGATGTTGCCGATCGTATAGGTCGGGAAGGAGCCGACCATGCCTGAGGACCAGTGGACGTCCTGCAGGACGCCGAGCGTATCGGAGGGCACCTCAAGGCCGAGATAGGACTTGATCTTCTCCCGCCAGATCGCGGGAAGATCGCCGACACGGATTTCGCCAGCCATCAGTCCGGCCTCGATCTCTGAGCGCAGCATGATGTGCATGTCATAGGTCAGCTCATCAGCCTCGACGCGGATGAAGCCGGGGCGGGCGGCGTTGACGGCCCGCCAGAAGTCCTCCGCAGTCACGTCGGCGAGTTGATCGGGGAAGGTTTTCTGCAGATCGGCGAAGTTCAGTTCCCAGAAGCGGCGCGAGCGGCCGACGCGGTTTTCCCAGAGGCGCGACTGCGATTCATGCGTGCCGAAACTGGTGCCGCCGACGGCGTAGAGATTGACGAAATCGGTCGTGAAGACGGAGCGGCTGAACTCTTCGGAGATGCCCTGCTCATAGATGCCGTGCCCGGCCTCGTGCCAGACGGCGAAGAGGCCGCCGGGCAGCCAGGTCTCGCGGAAGCGACCGGTGATGCGCACGTCCGAGCGGGTGAAGGAAATCTCGAAGGGGTGGACCGTGTCGTCGAGGCGGCCGCGGTTGAAGTCATAGCCGAAGCGGCTGGAGATCAGGCTGGAGAAGGCGCGCTGCTTGTCCACCGGGTAGGCACGCTCGAGAATTTCGGAGCGGACCTTGGCTTCCCTGGCGCGTTCGAGCAGCGACCGCAGGCCATCACCCAGTTCGCCATAGAGTGTGCGCAGCCGCGACCAGGTCATGCCGGGCTCATAGGTGCCGACAAGCGCATCATAGGGATGCTCGGCATAGCCAATGGACGCAGCGATCTCGCGCTGCATCTCCATGGTCCGTTCCAGCATTGGCGCGAAGGCCGCGAAGTCATTGGCGGCGCGGGCCCTGCTCCAGGCAGCCTGGGCAACGGTCTTCAGCTCGGCCGCGTCGCTGACCAGTTTTGCCGGGATGCGCGCGAGAGTGCCGATCGCCTCGGCCGCCTGCTCGACCGCCAGCTTGCGGTGATCGCCGTATGCTGCCGCCTTGAGCTCTGAGCGGGCATCCTCGATGGCGCGCTGGAGCTGGTCGCCGGTCGCGAGATCGCGGGCAAGCCCGACCAGCGTGGCGATCTGCTTGCCGCGGGCATCGACGCCGCCCGGCGGCATCATGGTGCGGGCATCCCAGGTCAAGAGGTTCACGGCGCAGAGCACGTCGTTGATCCTGGCGATTTCGCTTTCGAAGCTGGCATAGGTCATCGTCTCAAATCCTTATTGCGCCGGAGCTGCGCCGAAATCCTCGAGGTGGCAGGCGGCCAGCTGGCCAAGCCCGCGTGGTGTCAAAAGCGGGCGCTCGACCCGGCAGCGGTCGAAGGCGTGCGGACAGCGGCTGGCGAAGGCGCAGCCGGGCGGCACGTCGAGCGGGCTCGGCAGTTCGCCGCGCGCGGCAACCGTGCGAGTGCGGCGCGATGGATCGAGCTCTGGTGCGGCATCGAGAAGCGCCTTGGAATAGGGATGACGCGGGGCGGTGAAGAGCGCTTCCGAAGTGCTGACCTCAACGACCTGCCCGAGATACATCACCGCCACACGATGCGAGATATGGCGCACCAGTCTCAGATCATGGGCGACGAAGACGACGGTCAGGTGCAGCTGTTCCTGCAATTGCAGCAGCAGATTGACGACCTGCGCCTGCACCGAGACATCGAGTGCCGAGACCAGCTCGTCCGCCACGATTACCTCAGGCTCGACAGCAAGAGCCCGGGCGATGCCGATGCGTTGGCGCTGGCCACCGGAGAATTCGTGCGGGTAGCGGGCGGCCGCATCCTGCGGCAGCCGGACCAGTTCCAGCAGTTCGGCGATTCGGTGTGGGATTTCCGCCTTCGGACGCATCTTATGGACCGAAAGCGCTTCACCCAAAATCTGCGATACGGTCATGCGTGGGTTGAGCGAGCCGTAGGGATCCTGAAAGATCATCTGCACACGGCGGTTGAAGGCGCGCCGGTCACCGCCGCGCAGGCGGGCGATATCCTCCCCCTCGAAGCGGATTGCGCCGCCATCCGGCTCGTGCAGCCGCACGAGGCAGCGGGCGAGGGTGGATTTGCCGCAGCCGGACTCACCTACGATGCCGAGCGTCTCGCCGCGATGGATTTCGAGCGTCACGTCGCGCAGTGCCTGGACAGCAAGCGGCGGCTTGCCCTGTAGTCGCCGCGTTAGCGAGTAGGGACCGGCAAAGCGCTTGGAGATGCCGTCGATTGACAGGATGGGGAGGGTCGCGTTCACAGGATCGCCTCCGCTGCCGCCACCTGCCTGTGATGAAAGCAGGCGACGGCGCGCCCGGGCGCGCCAACCGTTTCCAGCGGTGGCCGTTCCTTGCGACAGAGGTCGGTCGCGAAGGTGCAGCGCGGATGGAAGGCGCATCCATCGGGCAGGTTGGTGAGGCTCGGCGGCGTGCCCTCGATCGATTGCAGCACGGTGCGCGATGCACCGGAGCGCGGCACGGAACCCAGAAGTCCGCGCGTATAGGGATGGTGCGGCGTGTTGAAGACATCGGTCACCGTACCGGTCTCGACGATCCGCCCGGCATACATCACCGCCATCCGGTCGCAGGTGGCGGCGACGACGCCGAGATCGTGGGTGACGAGCACGACGCTCATCGACAGACGGTCGCGCAGATCAAGCAGCAGTTTAAGGATCTGGTCCTGGATGGTGACGTCGAGCGCCGTCGTCGGCTCGTCGGCGAGCAGCAGCTTGGGGGAGCAGGCAAGCGCGATGGCGATCATGGCGCGCTGGCGCATGCCGCCGGAGAACTGATGCGGATATTCCTGCAGGCGCCGCTCGGCGGCGGGGATGCCGACAATGTTCATCAGTTCGAGGGCGCGCGCCTTGCGATCGCGGGCATTCAGCGTCGTATGGGCGACAAGGTTCTCCTCGATCTGCACGCCAACAGGCAATACGGGGTTGAGCGCTGTCATCGGCTCCTGAAAGATCATGGCGATCTCGCCGCCACGCACCTTGCGCAGTTCCGCGGCCGGCATCGCGACGAGATCGCGTCCGTGCCACTCGACACGGCCGCTGACATGGCCGGGCTCGCGGATCAGCCGCATGATCGAGCGAAGGGTCACGCTCTTGCCGGAGCCGGATTCGCCGACAAGGCCGACGACTTCGCCGGGCGCCACGTCGAAATCGACATCGGCGGCAGCAATCGCCTGGCCGCGCGGCGTATCGAAAGTGGTCGTAAGGCCGCGGACGATCAGCCCGCTGTTTTCGCTGGCTGCGCCCATCATCGTCTGACCCTCAACAGTTCGGCGACACCGTCCCCGGCCAAACTGAAACCGAGGCCGGTGAGCACGATCGCGACGCCGGGGAAGACCGAAATCCACCAGGCGGTGTTCATGAAGTTCTTGCCGTCGGCGATCTGCACGCCCCATTCGGCCGCCGGCGGCTGGGCGCCGAGGCCTAGGTACCCAAGGCTGGAACCGAGCAGGATGGCGAGCGCCATGTCGGTCATCCAGTAGACGATTGCCGGGGTGATGGCGTTCGGCAGCAGATGACGGAAGACGATGCGCAGCGGCGCGTAGCCCATGACCCTGCCGGCGTCGGCGTAATCGAGCCGCTTCTGCACCTTGATTTCGGAGGCGACGAGACGCGCATAGAAGACCCAGCCGACGACGCCGACGGCGACATACATGTTGCCGAGACCGGGGCCGAGCACCGAAACTATGGCGATGACAAGCACGAGGAACGGGAAGGTGATTGTCGCATCGACGATCCGGCCGAAGATCGCCTCCCAGATGCCGCCGACATAGCCGATGAAGGCGCCGATGATGGTGCCGAAGATGAACGGCCCGATGGTGGCGAAGACGGCAATCTGCATATCGAGCGTATAGGCATGGATGACGCGCGACAGCACATCCCGGCCGAAGCTGTCGGTGCCGAAGGGATGCGCCCAGCTCGGCGGCTTCAGCAGCGCGTTATAATCGAAGGCGACGGGATCGTAGGGCGCGAAAAGCGACGGCCAGATCGCGACGATCAGGCTGAGACCGAGAATGATGCCGCCGGAGATTAGCGAGCGGGGGAGTTTGCGCCAGCGGAGCGTGGGGCGGGCGGCTTTGGCCGCTTCGGCACTCATCGGGCTATCCTCGGGTCGAGCCAGGCCTGGACGATGTCGGTGACCAGGAAGGTCAGCGACACCAGGATGGCAAGCGCGATCGTCAGGCCCTGCAGCACCGGATAGTCGCGGCCGTAGATACTGTCGATCAAGAGGCGGCCGGCACCGGGGACGGCAAAGACGGTCTCGGTTATGACGGCGCCGCCGAACAGCGAGCCGATCTGCAGGCCGAACAGCGTCACCGTGGAGATCAGCGCGTTGCGCAGGATATGACGCGTCAGGATCACGCGCGAGCGCAGGCCCTTGGCGGTGGCGAAATCGACATATTCCGCATTCATGACGCCGATGATCGAGGCGCGCAGATTGCGCATCAGCACGGCGGCAAAGCTCAGTGCCAGCGTCAGCGCCGGCAGGAAGAGGTGATAGAGGCGGTCGCCGAACGTGTCGCCATAGCCGCCGACCGGAAAGAGCTTCAGCTGAGCGGCAAATACGGTCAGCAATATGATGCCGACATAGAAGACCGGCATCGATAGGCCGACTTGGAAAGTGCCGCGGATGATGCTGTCGGGAAGCTGCTCGCGCTTCAGCGCCGCGACGAAGGCAAGCGGCACAGCAAGGACGAGGGCGATCACTGCCGACATCAGGGTGAGCATCAGGGTGACGGGCAGGCGCTGCAGGATCAGCGACATGACGGAGACCTTGAGGCCGATCGAGTTGCCGAGATCACCGGTGAAAATGCGCTCGACGTAATATAGAAACTGGATCGGCAGCGGCTGATCGAGGCCGAGCTGCCGATTGATGCGCTCGACATCGGCATCAAGGGCGCGGTCGCCAATCATGGCGCTGGCCGGATCGCCGGGCAACAGGCGCACAAGAACAAAAGTGACGATGAGAATGAAGATCACCGTCGGAATCATCTGCAGTATGCGGCGAACAATAAAACTGAAAAGGGGCAATAGCCGCTCCTGGTCTTCCTGTAGTCGAAAAAGGCCGCGGGCCTCGTACTGAGGCCCGCGCAGCAGGCTGGGTCAGGCTTTACTTGTCCTTCCAGGTTTTGGCGAAGATGTTGTTGCCGAGCGGGATTTGCAGGAAGCCGTGAACCTTCTTGCTCAGAGCAACCGGATAGGGCGTCTCATAGAGCGAAACGATCGGACCTCGATCGTTGTAGATCTCCTGCATCTTCGCATATTGCTCGGCGCGCTTCTTGGGATCCATTTCCTTCTGGGAGGCTTCGAAAAGCTGGTCGGCTTCGTCGTTCTTCCAGCCGGTATGCAGCGCGTCGATCGTCTTGGAATAGACGAAGTAGGAGGTGATCTCGTTCGGATCGGCGATATCGTCGGTCCAGGCGGCGTTGCGCATCACGAAGGTGCCGTCGCGATATTGCTGGGTGCGGGTCGGGTTGTCGACCTGCTGCAGCTCGAGCTTGATGCCGATCTGCGCCCACATCTGCTGCAGCGCCGTGGAGATCCCGACTTCGTCCTGGTTGCCGGCGAGCACGAGGATGCTGGTCGAGAAACCGTTTTCGAAGCCGGCTTCCTTCATCAGGCTCTTCGCCTTTTCGAGATCATAAGGATAGAGCGGCTTGTCGCCGACATGCAGCGGAGTGGCCGTCGACATGTAGGAAGTCTGAGGCGTGCCGACGCCATGGGTGACGATCTGGATGATCGCATCCTTGTTGACGGCATAGTTCATCGCCTGGCGAACCTTGACGTTGGACAGCGGATTGTCCTTGCCGGCGAGTTGCGGGCGCACGTTGAGCGTAATGTATTCGACGCGGGTCGAGGGGAAGAGCTCCATGTCGAGGTTGCCAGCCGATTTCAGCTCTTCTACGCGGGAGTAGGGAATGAATTCGGCGCCGTCGATCTCGCCCGATGTCAGCTTCAGGATGCGGGTGGCGTCATCGGGGATCAGCTCGAAATCGATACCGTCGAGATACGGTAGCGGTTTGCCGTCCTCGCCCTTGCCCCAGTAGTATTCGTTGCGCACCAGCTTCATGCTGGAGCCACGATCCCAGGATTTCAGCATGAACGGGCCGGAGCCGACGGGATGCTCGGCAAAGGCCTTGGCCTTTTCTTCCTCGGTCGCGCCGGCCGAGGCCTCGAAGGCCTTCTTCGGCAGGATAGCGGTGTTGAACACGGTCAGCGCTGCCAGGATGGCGGGATCGGGATGCTTGAGCTTGACAGTGACGGTCTTGTCGCCTTCCGTCGTCACATCATCGATGGACTCGATCATGAAGCCCCAGATGCCGTTGTCCTTCTTAGAGGCTCTCTTCAGCGACCAAGCGACGTCTTCCGGCGTGATCGGCGTGCCGTCGGAGAACTTGATGCCGTCGCGCAGCGTCAGCGTCACGCTCATGCCGTCGTCAGCAAGCTTATAGGCGCTGGCCAGACCCGGCTGAACGCCCTTGCCGTCATCCGTCGGCAGAAGCAGCGTGTCGTAGAGGTTGGAGAGGATCCAGATATCGACATTGGCGTCGTTCAGCACCGGATCGAGAAACAGGCTGTCTGCATAACGGCCATAGGCCAGCGTGCCGCCCCGCTCCAGGGCAAACGCAGATACACCGGTGCTCAGTAGAACTGCAGCGGCAATGGCCGCCCGAGTGATCATTCTCATGGCATTCCCCTTTTGTATTTGGTATGACTGTTATTATTGTCTATAACGATTTCACGCAGCAAAATGACTGTCACCAGTTTTTATGCGGCAACCCTAAGACGATTCACTTGCCTGCAAGCGGATTTCGAGCTAACCGTTATATATAAATATAACAGCTAGCCGAACGGGTTTCATGGATTTCTTCATCGACCGGGATTTGCCAGTGCCTCTGCGCACGCAGCTTCAGGGGCTTATCGAATACGGTATCGCCTGCGGCGAACTGGCGCCCGGCGAGGCCCTGCCTTCGGTGAGAGAGCTGGCGGAGAAGGTCGGTGTGGCGCCGATGACGGTCAGCCAGGTCTATGCTGATCTCAAGGCTGCGGGCCTGATCGATACGCGCCCCGGTTCCGGTACTTTCGTCAGCGACAGTCACCAGGCACGGCTGGCAGCCCGCGCCGATACCAGCGACTTGCATCTGCATATCGACCAGCTGATCGACGAGAGCCAGCGGCTTGGCATCCGCACCGCCGATCTGGTGTCACTCGTCAACGCAAGGGCGTTTTACCGCGACAGCATCGGTCCGCGGCTGCGGATCGTCATGATCGGCATTTTTCAGGACGCGACGGCAAGCTATGCGCGGTTCATCGCCGCGCGCCTCGGCCGTGATGTGACGGTTGAACCGCTGACGGTCTCGGCGATCGAGCGCGACCCGGCGGCCAAGGCACGTGCGAATTCTGCCGATCTTGCGGTTACTTTCGCCAACCGCCACCGCGAAGTGGCGACACTGGTCGCCAATACCAAGGTGGTGACGATCAGCTTTACGCCGTCGGAAGAGACGCGCCGGGCGCTCGCTTCGCTGGATTCACTGGCCTCGATCGCTGTCATTTCGCGCTTCCCGGATTTCCTGCCGATCATGAAGACTGGCGTGCAGCGCTTCGCCCCGCATGTCAGCGAAATCACCGCGACGACGCTGGAGGCGGCGGGACTGGAAGATCTGCTCTCGAAGGTCTCCGTCGTCATCTATGCATCCGGCGCCGAAAGCGTCACCGGCCTGCTGCCCGAGGGCGTGCAGGCCATCGAATACCGCCATGCCCCCGATACTGCCGATATCGAACGGGTGATCGTGCCGGTCATCCGCGCGGCCGGCGTGCAGGCGCAGGGCGAGGAAAGCCCGACACGGAACGAAGCCGACGCGAAGGTCTAGGAAAGGCAGATGCGATGAGAGTATCGGAGTCCAACTGGCAGCAGATCGAAGCCTATCTGAAGACCGATGACCGAGCGATCCTGCCGCTCGGCAGTACCGAGCAGCATGCCGGCCTGTCGCTTTCGGTCGATTCCATCCTGTCCGAGAAGGTCGCGGCCGATGCGGCAGCGCCGCTCGGCATTCCCGTCTTCCCGGTCGTTGCCTATGGCATTACGCCATACTTTCTCTCCTATCCCGGCACGATCAGTATCCGCCAGGAAACCTATATCCGGCTGGTGCGCGACATTCTCGATGGCCTGAGGCTGCAGGGTTTTCGCCGTATCCTGATCGTCAACGGCCATGGCGGCAACCAGCCGGCGGGCAGCATGGCGATCGAGTGGATGGCCGATAATCCGGATACTGCGGTGAAATTCCACAACTGGTGGAACTCGCCGAAGACCTTCGCCAAGGTGCAGGAGATCGATATGGTCGCCTCGCATGCCTCCTGGATGGAGAATTTCCCCTGGACGCGTCTCGAAGGCGTCAAGCAACCGACGCAGCAGAAGCCGATGATCGATTTGGCCCGCATGCGGGTGATGCCGCCGGATGCGGTGAAGGCCTATCTCGGCGATGGCAACTTCGGCGGCTATTACGAGCGGCCGGATGAGGAAATGCAGGTGATATGGAATGTGGCGGTCGAAGAGACGCGCGCGCTTCTCGAGGGAGGCTGGGCGTGAGTGATCCAATCCTGATCTGGGGCGCTGGCGCCATCGGCGGCACGCTCGGCGCCGCCTTTCTCCGGGCCGGCCACGAGGTAATGTTCGTCGACAACGTCAAGGACCATGTCGATGCCATCAATACCAAGGGGCTGAAGATCGTCGGTCCGATCTTCGAGGATGTCGTGCAGGCCAAGGCCTATCTGCCCGAGGAACTCACCGGCACCTACGGCAGGACATTCCTGTGCGTGAAGGCGCATCACACGGAAGCGGCGGCGAAGATGCTGGTCCAGCATCTGGCCTCCGACGGCTACGTCGTGTCGGCGCAGAACGGCCTCAACGAAAGGGTGATCTCGCGCATCACCGGCGAAAACCGGGTGATCGGCTGCTTCGTCAATTTCGGCGCCGACTATCTGGAGCCTGGCGTCGTGCAATATAGCGGCCACGGCGCCGTGGTGATCGGCGAACTCGACGGGCGATTTACGGATCGCGCCGAGGACATCTACGATCTGATGAAACAGTTCGAGCCGAGGGCGCTGATCACAAACAACATCTGGGGCTTCCTCTGGGGCAAGCTGATCTACGGTGCGCTGCTGTTCGGCACCGCGCTGACCAATGACAGCATCGCCGACGTGCTGGATGATCCGATTGCCCGCCCGGTCTTGCGCAAACTGGCGCTCGAAGTGGCGACGGTCGCCGCCATCAACAATATCCGCCCGGAAGCCTTTGACGGTTTTGATCCGGCCGCGTTCGGGCCACTGGCAACGCCCGAGCAGACGGACAAATCCTTCGACGATATGTCTGTTCATAATCGGAAATCGGCCAAGTCCCATTCCGGCATCTGGCGCGATCTGGCGGTGCGCAAGCGCAAGACCGAGGTCGATGCGCAGGTGCTGCCGGTCGTCGAGATCGGCGAAGAATCGCGCGTTCCGACACCGCTTGCGGCCCGCGTCATCGAGATGATTCACGAGATCGAGGACGGCAAGCGGCCGCTTTCGATGGACAATATCGAAGAGCTTGCGAGGGTGGCATGAACATCTCCTTCGATGGAAAAACAGTTGTCGTCACCGGTGCGGCGCACGGCTTCGGCCGCTCGATCGCGCAAGGGTTCGCGAGCCGCAGCGCGCGTGTCCATGTCTGCGACGTCAACGGGGCGGGCCTTGCCGAAACGATGAAGCTCTGCGGCGACAGGACGACCGCTCATGTGCTCGATGTCGGCAATCGCAGCGATGTCCAGGCGCTGGTGTCGAAGTTCGGCGATGTCGATATCCTCGTCAACAATGCCGGCGGCGTGCGCGGTCAGGTCGGAAGGCCGATCGAGGAAATCTCGGAAAGCGACTGGCAGACGATCTTCGACGTCAATCTGTCAGGCGCCTTCTTCATGTCGCAGGCAGTCGCGCCTGTCATGAAAAAGCGCAGGTCCGGACGGATCATCAATATCTCCAGCGGCGCCGGCCTCGGCATTTCGCTGACCGGCATCCAGGCCTATGCCAGCGCCAAGGCGGGGCAGATCGGACTGACGCGCCAGCTGGCGCATGAACTCGGCCCGTGGGGCATCACCGTCAACAACGTCGCCCCCGGCTTCGTCCGCTCCAATCCGACGACGGAACGCCAATGGGACGCGATGGGCGAGGAGGGGCAGGCACGGCTGTTGCAGAACATCGCCCTGAAGCGCCTCGGCGTGCCAGAAGACATTGCCGCAATGGTGATGTTCTTCGCCTCGGATTATGCCGGCTGGGTTTCCGGCCAGGTGATCAGCGTGGACGGCGGCAAATGAGCGTCGAGGCCTATCTGGAAGAGCATTATCCGGCCGCCGTCGAAGACCTTAAGGCCTTCTGCCGCATTCCGAGCGTCAGCACCGATCCGGCTTTCATCGAAGGCATCCGTCACGCGGCCGCCTTTGTCTCGGAGCGGTTGAAGAAGGCGGGCTTTGCCTCCGTTGAGATGCTGGGAACCAGCGGCCATCCGGCCGTCTATGGCGAGATCATCGCCGATCCGAACCTGCCGACCTATCTCGTCTATGGCCATTATGACGTCCAGCCGCCGGACCCGCTGGACAAATGGCTGACGCCACCTTTCGAGCCCGACGAGCGCGATGGCAGGCTCTATGCCCGTGGTGTTTCCGACGACAAGGGGCCGCTCTTAATCCCGATCCTCGTTGCCGAGGCTTTCATGCGCGTCGAGGGTCGGTTGCCGGTCAATCTGAAGGTGCTGATCGAGGGCGAGGAGGAATCCGGCAGCCCGCATTTTGCGCCGACGCTTGCCAAATACCGCGACAGACTCCGTTGCGATCTCGTGCTCTCGGCCGATGGCGCCATGTGGCGGCCGGACAAGCCGTCGATCACAGTCGCCAGCCGCGGCCTCGCGGCGCTGGATGTGACGGTGACCGGTGCCGTCAAGGATCTGCATTCCGGCCGTCACGGCGGAAGCGCGCCAAACCCGATTGCTGCCTTGTCAGCGCTGCTGGCCTCGATGCATGGGCCGGATGGCCGGGTCAGCGTCGAAGGTTTTCTCGACGGCGTCACACCGCCCGATCCGCGCATCCTGACGGCAATCGATGCGTCGAATTTCGACAGCGCCGCCTATTACCAGGAGATCGGCGTTGCCAGTGGCGATCCGATCGATACCGGCCGCGAATTGCTGATCCGCCAGTGGCTGGAGCCGACGCTGGAGTTCAACGGCATCTGGGGCGGCTATCAGGGCAAGGGTACCAAGACCGTCATTCCAAACACGGCCGGTGCCAAGATCACCTGCCGCCTCGTTGCAGGGCAGAAGCCGGATGTGGTGATCGCGGCGATCACCCGTCATCTGCAGAAGCACTTGCCGAAGGGTTTCCAGCTCGAGGTGCATCGACACGGCCCGGGCAGCGAAGCCGATTTCGTCGATCCTGACCTGCCGGCGCTGAAGATTTCGGAAGAGGTTCTGGGCGAGTTGCTCGGCCAGAAGCCACTGCGGGTTGCGATGGGCGCTACGATCCCGATCGGCAGCGCCTTCCGCCAGCATCTCGGCTGTGGCGCGATCTTCTTCTCCTTCTCGACGGGCGACGAGGACTATCACGCGCCGAACGAATTCTTCCGGCTCTCGAATTTCAAGCTCGGCATGCGGGCCTGGACCATGCTGCTGCGGCGACTGGCCCCGGCCAAAAACAATTGACGTGCCGCCCGGCGCTCCCAGTCTCCGCTGACGGGACTTGTCTTCGTGCTTCCAGCACTGATTGTCTCGCTATGATGGCCTCTGCACGTACGGCCGCTTGGGCGACCAGGGGCTCTCGGCTCTACTGTCAGGCATCGAGATCGGCCTGAACTTTCCTGTTAAATATTTGCGGCCCAGGTGGATGCTGCCGACGCGATCGTCGCCGAGACCGCTCAGGACCCCAGAGGAACACTGCGGATCACAGCCCCTATAGAGATCGTCGCCGCCGTGCTGGCGCCCAAGCTACCAGAATTCCCGTCGATCTACCCGGACGTCACGATCGAACTGGTGCTGGATGACCGGGTTATCGACCTCGTGGCCGAAAATTTCGATGTGTGCATCCGGATCGGGAAGCTTCCGGGCTCTGGGCTTATTGCGCGGCCGCTTTGACCGTTCCGAGCGAGTTTGACCAGACCTTGTTACCGGTAAGTCATGTCTCGCATACAGCTAAAGGTTGCGTTTTCTCTTGGCCGTTGTGAGCAAGCCAACTACTGGGCCTGGCGAGTAATTTAGCCTCCGAGAGACTCCGGAAAGGATGGGTCGCTGATTCGACTTGGTTCAAGAGCAAATAAGGTCATATGGACGTATCGCTCGTACTTTGGTGCACTGAGGCTGCCTCCTTCGACCCGCTGCATTTGGTGCTGTTGTCGGTGGCACCTGGCACAAGCGATGTTTGCAGCCGACAGCCTGTCGCATTATGTTATAGAAGAATAGAAAAAAGATCGCTGATGCTTTTGCAGAAAACCGCGAGAACAAGCAGGCCTTGAAGCAGATCGGCCGGGAGGCCATCGCCGAGAGCCGCCGTATGGGCCTAGCGATCACTGCCAAGGACAGCCAGAACGAGGCTAAGGATAAGGCCCAGCATGGGCGCGAGGACCGTGCTCCGATTACCGTGAGGTAGCAATCGCTTCATGCCCGAGTTGTCGTGCATCCTTCTCGCAGGGCCGAACCGCCCTCCACCCCGAACTCTCTGCTGAGGATCTTCAGCGCTTCGTTAATGACCGAAATGTCGCTCATTGTGCATCAGCCTTGTGTGCCGGCAATTAGCCTAGACGTCGACGAAGATCCGCGTTTTCGGCGCGCAGCTTTTCAGCGAGAAGCTTTCGGAGGTTTTTATTCTCCTCCTCGAGTTGCAGGAGCATGGCCCAATCGTCCTCAGCTGCCGGCTTCGGCGTTCGGGAATAGGCCCGCTTAACTCGCGTGCCTTCCAAAGGCTTTGCGCCGTCACTAATGGCCGGCGCTTCTGGTTTCGCAACCACCCCGATGGAGGAAAGGTTGACGGTTCCCTTCTTTGCGCGCGGCCCGCGTCGCTTCTTTACCTCTGAGGCTGAGGAGGGGATAGCTGCCTGCTGAACGTTTGGCTTCGCACTTTGCTCACTATCTTGCTCCATATGCTCCTTCTTCACTGGCAAGGCTGTTGTCGGCTGGCCGTCAGCAGCTGTTAATTTCCTGTCTGCCGCCTCAATTTTGTCGTTGGCGCCGAGCGATGCATTGACTGATGTTTGTTGAGTGCGGCGACGCTCTTCGCTCTCCACGTCGCGCGAAATCGACTTGAGGTCCAGGTTTCCCCAGATGGATTTCGGTTTATCGGGTTGCCGGCGGCTTCCCTTGTATTCGACGACGAAGTTTTTGTGTGGTCGTTTCATCGGTCTCGCCTTCGCTTCAAGCGTCCATCCCCTGCCAGCGCGCAACATAGCCATACTCGCCCTCATCGCCGGAGCATGGAAAGCCGAGCTGCGTATCGAGCCAGTCTTGAATGAGTCGTTGCACCATGCCGAGCGAGAGCTCGCCAAAATTCTGCTCCATCCCCGGATGGGTCGATCGAGCGCTTGCACTGGCAGATGCACGACGAGGCAGACGATATGCGCGACGAGATCGACGCGCCAGCCCCGAGCAGCAGCATGTGCGGCCATGTGTAGTTGGCAAATTGTTACAATACCTGGGCGATTCGTTCTACTATTGCGGCACGAGCGTGTTGTTTGGCTCGAAGAGTTTCAGGGCGGCTTGAATTGCCGCCAAGCCCTAAGGCAAGCGGTGAAAATATGGAAGCCCGGGCATCTGACCTGTGCGCCTTGAAGACATACGTAAGTGACGCCGAGAGGAATTTTGCCTATATTGCATTGATAGATGGAGGCCGACATGCCGAGCATAGCGAACGAGAATAGTGAGCGTATGAGTTTGAGGGTGCCTGCCACGGCCAAGGCTAAGCTCCTGCGCGCCGCAGCATTTCGTAATACCGATCTGACGAATTTCGTAACCCAATCCGCACTGCGAGAAGCAGAAGCTATTATCGAGGAAGCGGAAACGATCAGAGTGTCAAAGCGCGATCATCTTCGCATTCTTGAGCTTCTGGAAAATCCGCCCAAACCCGACGCCAAGCTGCGCGCGGCAATCGCCGGTTTGCCTGACAGCCTATGACTTTACCTTCATGGCATGAGGAACCGATTGCCAAGTCTCACCGTCGGGGGGCGTTCGATTGCGGCGACGCGACAAAATCTGGCTTTCCGCGCGGGCAGGGCACACCGTTATGGGGTGGTAACGGTGCCAAGAACATTCGCATGGGCATAGAGGGTTCCTTGAAGCGGCTGAACACAGATTACATCGACATATGCTGGATGCATGTCTGGGACCGCACAACGCCTGCGGAAGAGGTTCTGCAAACCCTGACCGATGCCGTCAGGGCCGGAAAAATCCTGCATTACGGCTTTTCGAATACGCCCGCCTGGTACGTAGCAAAGGTCGCGACACTCGCCGAAGCGCATGGCCTGCCCAGGCCGATCGGCCTGCAATATGCTTATTCGCTGATAGACCGTGGCATCGAGTTGGATCTCATTCCGGCTGGAGCAGAATTTGGTTTGGGGATGGTGCCATGGAGCCCGCTAGCGGCTGGTCTGCTGACGGGAAAATACGGTCGCGACAAGATCAGTGATGCGGGCCGTGCGACAGGTCTGCCCGACAAGGCTGGATCTGTGACCGAAGGCGAAAGCGATGGGCGCCTCAATGGGGACAATCCTTTCGGCGGCATGCTGTTCACCGAGCACAATTTCGATGTCGTCGATGTCCTCAAGGCAGTAGCGTCGGAAATCGGCCGTTCACCGGCGGAGGTAGCCTTGGCCTGGGTGGAGAAACGCCCTGGTGTCTCTTCTGTACTAATCGGTGCGAGCCGGGTCGACCAACTCTCTCAGAACGTTGCGTCCCTCGACGTAATCCTGGACGATGCTCACTTGCTGCGGCTCGAACAGGCAACCGCGCTTCCGCTCCTTAATCCGTATTTTATCTTCAATCTGCCGAGCAAGAGCCTTTTTGGAGGGTATCAGGTCCGGAGTTGGCAAGCAGTTTGAGCCACGTGGATCGCCTCAGGGACTCGTCCGATTGAAGTTCCCTGAGGGGAGCTTATCGACTGGATTCATAGGCGTTTTGCGTGAGGATGACTGTATCTTGAAACCTCGTGGCACGAATGCCGCAGTTTCAACCCCGCAGCACATCGATCAACGCATCCGACAGGAAATCGGCGACACGCCGCACGCGCGCACTGCTGCGCACCTCTTCGCTCATCACCAGCCACACAGGCAGCGGCCGGAATTGCAGGCCTACATCTACTTGCTCGAGCTCACTGTACCGGCTTGCCAGCAAAACCTGCGCGATACCAATTCCGCCACCTGCGAGTAGTAAGTGCCAGCCCACCATCTGATCATCGGACCGAAGCACGAAGTCATCGCGTGCCAACTTCACCTCATATGCCGCCAAACCCCGGATCAACACATCGCTGCGATCAAGGCCGATGAGGTCGTGGCTGTGGAGGTCGGCCACCGAAGTTACGCGGCCACGGCGATCGAAATAGCCCTTTGCGCCAAAAAGGCCCATGGGTGTGTCGCCGAGTTTGCGAGCAATCAACGCGTTCTGTGTCGGCTCGGCCATGCGGATCGCGATGTCGGCGTCACGGCGAAGCAGGTTCTGGTTCGCGTCCGACGTAACGATCTCGATCTGGATATTGGGTTCCGCTTGCCGCAGAGTCGCGAGCAGCGCGGGCAGTATTAGATTTCCGACGATCACCGATGCCGTCACCCGCACCGTGCCGGACAATTGCTGTGAACGCCCTTGAGCCTTGAGGTTTAACGCCTCGGCCGCCGCTCCCATGGCGCGTGCATCTTCGATGAGGCCAAGAGCCGCCGCTGTCGGATCGAGGCCCTGCACGGAGCGGGTGAACAGGCTTATGCCGAGTTCGGCCTCCAGTTCACGAACATGTCGGCTCAGGGTAGGCTGGGTTGCCGCGATACTTTTTGCCGCCTTCGAAAGGGAGCCGCATTCGACGACGGCAAGGAAGGAGCGAACCAGGGTCCAGTCAAGGCTATTCATTTTTGGATCGATCCTATGCCAAAATGGGCAATTTCGGACCAAAAATAATACGGCTAGCTTGAAAGCGTCAACAAGAGATCGCCGCTGCCGACAGGCCGGCCAACCCAGGAACAAGGCCAACCACCATGAGCACTCTTTTCACACAGACACAGTTCATCGAGACAGAAGGCGGCCGCGTCGCATTTGAAGATACTGGGGGCAACGGTTCGATTATTCTGGCGATCCCCGGCATGGGCGATCTGCGCTCGGAATATCGCTACCTGAACCCAATGATGCAGCAAGCCGGCTACCGCGTCATCACCATGGATGCCCGCGGCTACGGGGAGACCACGGCGAAGTGGAGCGATTACTCAGCGCGTGCCGTCGGTCGTGACGCCGTGGCAGTGCTGAAGAAGCTTGGCGCCGGTTCAGCCACCATCTTAGGCAATTCCTTTGCCGCAGGCTCTGCCTTATGGGCGGCACAGGATGCACCCGAACAGGTAAACGGCGTCGTACTCCTTGGGCCGATCGTTCGCGATCTCGAAGTGTCTTTCGTCCAGAAGCTGGCCTTGGGCATTGGTTTTGCCGGACCTTGGCGCGTCGGGTTCTGGACCATGTATTGGGACAGCTTGTTTCCGACTAAAAAGCCTGCGGACCATATTGAGGTCAAGGCGGCGATCACGAGGAACCTGCGGGAGCCGGCACGGATGGACGCCCTCCGCGCGATGATCAATCTTTCCAAGGCAGATACCGCGGCGATCCTAGAGAAGACCAAAGTGCCGGCCCTGATCGTCATGGGTACCAAGGACCCCGATTTCAAAGATGCCGCCGCCGAAGCCCATACGCTGGCCAGAAAACTCAATGCTGAGACCATGATCGTCGAAGGTGCCGGACATTATCCCCACACGGAAATGGCCGAACAGGTGACGCCGCGCATCCTGTCCTTCGTTCGGTCGCTGGCTGGCAGTGGCTCAAAGGCCACCTTGCGAGTGGTTGCGTAGGCCACTTCGAGATCATGAACTAGAGCTGCGTTTCACCGTGGACCAGAAAATAAATCGCAATGCGAATCAAAGCGAGGAAGACTCGTAGGTTCCCTGAAATACGGTTCGGCAAGAAATCAAAGGTTTGGCGCTGGTTACATATGGTTCTATTGAACTCTGGACGGCTTGTTGAAACGGACGCTGCGATGAAAACAATCGGCATGCTGATTTTTGAAGGGGCCCAGTCCCTGGATGTTTCCGGACCGCTGGATGCCTTTGCCGAAGCCAATGCTTTTATCGAGCCTGATCAGCGCTACAAGATCATGACGATAGGCCCGTCGCATCGACATGTTACGGCGTCGAATGGTATGATCTTAGCCTCGAATCTCTACTATGAGCAGGCAGACAGTCCCCTCGATCTGTTTCTCGTCCCTGGTGGCCCATCCTTGCCCACCTCTGAGGCCCCGTCTGAAATTGTCGATTGCATTCAGCGCCTCGCACTGCTCAGCGATGTTTACGGCTCTGTGTGTACAGGTGCGTTCTTGCTGGGCGAGGCTGGGCTTCTTGATGGCCGAAAAGTCACGACGCACTGGCGGAATGCCAAGCAACTGGCTACCCGATATCCAGGTGCGGATGTTGACTATGACCGGATTTATCTGCGGGACGGTCCTTTGGTGACGTCGGCAGGGGTGACTGCGGGGATCGATCTGGGGTTGGCCTTGGTTCGCGAGGACCACGGACCGGCCATCTCTCTGGCCGTTGCCAAGCGGCTCGTCGTTGTTGCTCAGAGATTGGGAGGGCAGTCGCAGTTCAGCCCATACATCGAATTCTCCTTGGACGCCGGATCGCCAATTTCCGGGGTGGCCACTTATGTGATGGAACACCTCGGTCGGAACCTGTCTGTTGCCGACCTCGCAGCCGCATGTGGGATGAGCGAACGCAACTTTGCCAGGGCGTTCGGCGCAAGCACCGGCTCCACACCGGCCCAGTTCGTTGAAAGTGCGCGCATCGATGCGGCGCGCGCTATGTTGGAGGGAACCAGCAAGCCTCTGAAGCTGATTGCGCACGAATGCGGATTCGGCAATCCCAAGCGCATGCGGGAGGTGTTTGTGAAACGTCTCGGAATCCTAGCGACACAGTATCGGGATCAGTTTCTGATCAACTGACCTTGCCGGTCAGCTTTCCCATTTCGAGTTCAGGATGAGATCGACGAAGTTCTCACGCTTATAGGTCGGGTCCATGTAGGCCAACACGTCGGCTTTGACATTGCCGAATGTGGTCTCCGGCTTTCTGATCGTTCCCAGGCAGAAAGAGGACAGAATACCGTGCTTGAACTTCAGCCCTCGCGGATGGCATGTGCAGACCTCTTGTCGCTGTGCATCGGTGAAACTGTCATAGGCAATTCCGAGCACGTCCATTTCGACGCCGGCGGTCACGAGCGCGACCGTCGGGCGCTTATGCTGTGGAATCCCAGGGGTCGTGTGCAAGGCGATCGAGTCCCAAACGTCGTCGACGTCGCGTTCCGAGATGTCATAGGCCGAAAGAAAGTCGCGCGCGGCATTGGCACCGTCAACTTCGAAACGTTCCGTGTCGCTGGCATACCGATCCATGATGCCCATGTCATGGAACATGGCGCCGATGTAAAGAAGCTCGGCATCGTAGTTGAGCTGCTTGCGTTCTCCTGTCAGGGCGCCAAACAGGAAGACGCGGCTGGAGTGATGGAAGAGAAGATCCGTCTCGGTGTCACGGACCAGCTCTGCTGCCGCTTTCGCCATCGCGCTATCAGGGACCTTGATGCCAGCGACGACCTTCGTTTCGTTAGTCATTGGAAAACCTCATGATTTAAAGGTAAGCGGCACACCGGCGCCGATGCGGTCGATCACTCGCCGCAGGTCTCATCTTCCTCGTGTTTGCAGTATTCGATCAATTCGCTTCAGGGGCCAGATCCTGCCAACAAGGGGCGGAAATCTGCCATTGCGCTTCCCCGATCAAGCCTGGCCGGGGCCGCATCGTCGGTCGTGCCTTCACGCTTCGGTTTGTTCCTGCACGCAAAGACCTGGCGACACCGGAATCCTGGTCCTCTCCCAAGTCCACGCGCGCGGCCATCGAAGCCATGCCCGACGGTTGCATTGCGGTCGTCGACGCGATGGGCATCAAGGATGCCGGCATTTCGGCGACATTCTCTGCGCGCGTATGGCGAAACGGAACGTCGCCGCGCTAGTCACGGATGGCGTGGTGCGCGATCTTGACGGAGTGCTGGGGACAAACCTGCCGGTGTGGTGCTCTGGCGCGGCCGCTCCGTCCGTCGCCGGCTTGACATTCGTCGATTGGGACCAGCCCGTGGGCTGCGGTGGTGTTGCCGTATTCTCTAACGACGTCATCATCATCGACAACGATGGTGCTGTTGTCATCCCGGAAGCCATGATTGATGATATTCTCGAAGCCGCCACGGAGCAGGAGCGCCTGGAGGCTGGATCATGCAAGAAGTCAACAATGGCGCAGCGCTGTCCGGCCTGTACCCTGCCAACGCCGAAAACAAGGCGCGCTACGAAGAGTGGAAGAAGAACAACGCCTGATAAACGGTCGTAGAGACGCCTGGGGCCGCGCTCGGCTCTGGCGCTTCTGAAAACATCAGGAAACTCGCAGAATGGAAATCCTGCTTATCGGTGTAGCCGTCACCGCCCTTCTTTTACTTCGCTGTGTCGACGCAAGTTTGGTGAACTACCGACGCCGAAACTGGCGTCACGTCGAGGGCAGGTTCTAGCCACTCGATATGTTGCATGTGGTGAAAACGTCTATCCGACTGCTGTCGTCTCATATTTGCTCGCGAGTGGCGATTCCATAGAAAAGTTGGTGCGGCTCGCGGGCGTCGATCTCGGAGGTATCGAAGCAGGGAGCTCAAGAAAGAATGGGGGACGGTTCTGACACACACAGATGTGGGATATTTGACAAACTTTGCCAAAATCGAATATGATCCCTTCAAATGGAGGTTTCCGATGGCGACAATGAACGTATCTCTTCCAGACCCGATGAAGGATTGGGTGGAGGCGCAGGCCAGAACTGGGCGATATTCGAACGCTAGCGACTACGTACGCGACCTGATCAGACGCGACCAGACACGAAACGACAAGATTGCCGCCATGCAAAGTTTCGTCGAGGCCGGGCTCCAAAGTGGCGTTGGCATTCGATCAAAGGATGAACTCTTCGCTGAGGCGATGGCTCGTGCCAGCGAGTCATGAGTTTTAAGCTTTCTGTCGAGGCGGAAGAAGACATCATTGCGATCGCCGAGCAGGGTGCCCGTATGTTCGGAGTAGATCAAGCAAAACGCTACCACGATGAACTTTTCGTATTATTTGATCTGATAGCTGCTAACCCACGCATCGCACGCGAACGGAATGAGATCGAACCGCCCGTCAGAATTCATCCCTTCAAAGCACATCTCATCGTCTATCGGGTTGAAGAAGATGAGAAAATTTTCGTAGTGCGAATTCGCCACGGGCATGAAGATTGGGCAAGTATTTCAATGTAGCGCCACGGATGGAGCTGTGGGGTTTTGTGTGCCTTAGGTTCGAGTTGGTTCAAGGCGACTGACCTTCAACAGCAGGTGATGCAGCCGAATAGACCGCCGTGTTTTTCCGCGGCAGGCTGCGCCCTGATCAGGGGGCGAGGTCTGTCACGCGGATCCTGACTGGAGTCCCCTTGTAAGCCGGTGTCCCTGATTTCCTGTCGTAGTCGGCCAACGCAATGACCTTATTCATTTCCGGGTAATATCCGGCAACTGAACCCGGCGGGATATCATAAGCAACCGCAGTAAACCCGGCTACGGTTCTGCCACCAGTTTCCGAAATCGCTTCGATGTCGATAAGGTCGCCGTCGGCAAGACCGCGCATTTCAAGGTCCTTGCGGTTCATGAAGATCACATCGCGACGACCGAAGACGCCGCGGTACCGGTCGTCGAGGCCGTAGATGGTGGTGTTGTACTGGTCGTGGCTGCGCAATGTGGTCAGCACGAGAGCATCGGGATCGCGCAAGCGCGCATCCTCATCGAGCCCCGGCGCGACGAGAAATTCGGCCTTGCCGGATGGTGTATTCCACACCCGCTCCGATGCGGCCACAGTTAGGCGAAAGCCACCGGGCGTTTTCACGCGGGTGTTGAAATCATGAAAATCTGGAAAGACGATTTCGATCTTGTCGCGGATCAGGCCGTAGTCGCCGGCCATGTCGTCCCAATGGATGCCGTACCGGTCACCAAGCGTTGCTTTGGCCATGCCGGCAACGATCCAGGGTTCCGAGCGCAGATGGTCGCTTGGCGGCTTGAGGAACCCCCGCGACGCATGCACCATCGACATGGAATCCTCGACAGTGACGGACTGACGCCCCGACGCCTGAATGTCCAGATCCGTGCGGCCCAGCACCGGCAGAATGATCGACGTCTTTGCCAGGAGGAGATGTGAGCGATTGAGCTTCGTCGTAAGATGCACGGCCAGGTCGAGCTTGCGCATCCCGGCGAACGTCGCTTCAGGATCCGACATGGCGACGGCGAGATTACCGCCAAGGCAGACGAGGGCCTTTGACCTGCCGTCGATAATGGCTTCGATCGCCTCCACGGCATTGTGGCCCTTTTCCGAAGGTGGTCGAAAGCCAAAGGCTTTTTTCATGCCGTCGAGGAGGGCGGCATTTGGAATTTCCGTAATGCCAACCGTCCGGTCGCCCTGGACATTGGAGTGGCCGCGCAACGGGCATATACCTGCGCCCGCCCGGCCTATATTGCCGCGCAGCATCAGGAAATTGGCGAGTTGCTGTACGTTCGCAGTGCCATGGGCATGCTGGGTAATGCCCATGCCATAGCAGAGGATAACGTTCTTCGCCTTGAGATAAACATCGACGGCGCTGTCCAGCGCTTCAAACGACAGACCGGACTTTTCGATGATCTCAGGCCATTCGGTCTGCTCGACATCGGCTTTCAGCGCATCGAGGCCGGTCGTATGGGTGGCGATGAACTCGCGATCGAGCACGCCGGCTCTGCCGTCCGCGATCTCAACCGCGTCGCGCTCAAAGATACGCTTCATCAGGCCTTTGAGGGCGGCGAGATCGCCGCCGGTACGAACCTGGTGATAGGCGGACGCGATCGGCGTGGAGGAGAGGGTGGTCATCTCGATTGGGTTCTGCGGCGCTGCGAACCGCTCCAGTGCCCGCTCCTTGAGTGGATTGAAGACGACAATCGGCACGCCTCGGCGCGAAGCCTCGTGCAGCGTGGTCATCATGCGCGGATGGTTAGTGCCGGGATTGTGACCGAACGAGAAGATCGCGTCAGCATGATCGAAATCCTCCAGCGTCACCGTGCCTTTGCCAACGCCGATCGACAGCGGCAGGCCGACGCTGGTGGCCTCATGACACATGTTGGAACAGTCGGGGAAATTGTTGGTGCCGTAGGCGCGAACAAACAGCTGGAACAGGAATGCCGCCTCATTCGACGCGCGGCCGGAGGTATAGAACTCGGCCATGTCAGGGTCGGGCAAACTGTTCAGCCCGGCAGCGATGCGATTGAATGCGTCCTCCCATTCGATCGCGACATAGCGGTCACTGCCATGGTCGTAGATCAGCGGATGTGTCAGGCGGCCCTGGTCTTCAAGCTTGTGGTCGCTCCAGTCCCAGAGATCAGACACCGAATGCGAAGCAAAGAAATCGGGGCCGACGCGCTTGGCTGTCGATTCCCAGGTGATCGCCTTCGCGCCGTTCTCGCAGAATTCGAACGAACTTGTGTGCTTTGGATCGGGCCAGGCGCAGCCGGGACAGTCGAAACCCTCGGGCTGGTTGGCCTTCAACAGTGTCGCCGCGCCCTCGGCGATGATCTGTTGACGGGCCAGCGTTTTGGCAACGGCCTTCAGCGCGCCCCAGCCACCAGCTGGCGCTGTGTAACTCTCAATCCCATCCGGCCGCTTCTCGCTCATCGCAATTTCCCTTCATGATATTCGATAGGTCTAGCATCGAACGCATCGATGCGAACCTAGACCGATGTATAGGTCCGAGTAGACGTCCATTGGGTGTGCGTGCAACGCCGTTGGACATAGCTTGCTCACATCAATTGACGATGGAGCAGGATGATGGAAAAGACAGAACAGATGCAGGGCAGTGTGGCAAGCGCCACCCACAATGATACGATCGGACAAGTAGCGCTGCTGGCCATGGCCGTCGCGGGCGGCATTGCAGTCGCGAACATCTATTACAATCAGCCGATGCTCGGCCTTATGGAGGCGGAATTCAGTCAGCAACCGATCACTGGCATGGTTCCGACGGCGACGCAACTCGGCTATGCCTTGGGATTGTTCCTGCTGCTGCCGCTTGGTGACCTCGTCAATCGCCGTCGCATGATCATCGGTCAGTTCGTGGTTCTGGCGGCGGCGCTGGCGCTCGCGGCACTTGCGCCGACTGCCTGGATGCTGGTCGTAGCCTCGGTTATCGTCGGCGTGTGTTCCACTGTCGCCCAGCAGATTGTACCCTTCGCCGCGTCTCTGGCCGCGCCGGAAAAGCGCGGCGCCACGATCGGAACGGTCATGGCAGGCGTGCTGTCGGGTATATTATTCAGCCGCACCCTGTCGGGCTTTGTCGGCGAACATGCCGGTTGGCGGGAGATGTTCTGGATCGCGGTGCCGTTCGCGCTTGTCGCCGCAGGCCTGATGTTGGCGGTCTTGCCGCACCACCGGCCGACATCGACCCTACGCTATCATCAGGCGATCCGGTCGCTCGGCCAGCTGTGGCAGCGCCATCCGGCATTGCGAGCTGCAACGATCATTCAGGCATTTCTGTTTGCGTCGTTCACCGCCTTCTGGACCGTCCTGGCGCTCTATCTCGCGGGACCGAAGTACCAGCTCGGTGCGGACGTTGCGGGTCTGTTCGGTATCGTCGGTGCGGTCGGCATATTCGCAGCGCCGCTCGCAGGCCGGGTTGCCGATAAGCGGGGACCTCACTTCGTTGTCTGGCTGGGCGCCGCACTGACGATCGTCGCCTGGCTGATCTTCGGCGTCTGGGCATCGATCGCTTCCTTGGTTGCAGGCGTTATCGTGCTCGACTTCGGCATACAAAGTGCGTTGATTTCCAACCAGCACATCATCTATGCGCTCGATGCCGATGCGCGCAGCCGGCTCAATACGGTGTTCATGACCGGTATGTTTCTCGGTGGGGCGGCAGGCTCCGCCCTGGCGACATTGGCTTGGGGCGAGGGCGGCTGGCTCTCCGTCAGCTTGCTTGGCGCGGCACTCGGCATCGCAGCCTTCTCCGTTAAAATCTTTCATCATCGCCGGCATTCGCCAACGGTTATGGGACACTGAGGTGGGGACCATGAAACAGCTTCGCATCAGAATCGTCGGCGGCTCGCTCGCCGGTCTCTTTGCCGGCATCATGTTACAGCAGGCCGGCCACGATGTTCGCATCTACGAGCGATCGAAGAACGGTCTTGCCGGCCGGGGAGCGGGCCTGGTCGGCCAGTCCGACCTTCTACATATCCTCCGGCTGATCGGCTGCGAGCATGTCGCGCGTGTCGGTGTGCTCGCCAAGGAACGCATCTATCTCAATAAGGATGGCAGCGTCGCCCAGACCGTCAACATGCCCCAGATGCAAATCTCATGGGACGTCCTTTTCGCAACGGTGGCCTCGCGTATCGCATCGGGGAGTTACCTGTTGGGGAGGGATGTCATCGACGTGTTGGATGGTGACAGTGGCGCCGAATTGGTCTTCGGCGATGGGTCGCGGGAGACAGCCGATCTTGTCATCGGCGCCGATGGTCTCGGCTCGGTGGTGCGGAAGGGCGCCAACCCGGAGGACTTCCAGAACGGATATTCCGGCTATGTCGCATGGCGCGGGCTGATCCCGGAAGCCAGTCTGCCCTTGAGCGCCGCTCTGCTTCTCGATCGGTTTTCATTTTATGTTCGGCCGAGCGTTCATATTCTCGGCTATCTGGTGCCGGGCTCGAAGGGCGAGATGAATATCGAGAGCAGGCGCTACAACTGGGTCTGGTATCGCAAGGTGCAGCCAAGCGAACTTGCCGGCACGTTCACCGATCTCTTTAAGCGGATGCATACGTTTTCGCTGCCGCGTGGCGGTCTGTCGGGCGACCGTCTGGAAGCCTTGCGTGCCGATGCGAGACAAATACTCCCGCCCCAATTTGCGCTGGCGGTTGAAGCGGAGCCGAGCCCGTCGATCCAAGGTATTTTCGACTACGAGGCACCCCGTATGATCGGTCGTTCAATCGTCTTGATCGGTGACGCCGCCTTCGTCGCGCGGCCGCACACCGCAATGGGCGTGTCGAAAGCAGCCGGCGATGTCATGGCGTTGAGTAACTGCCTGGCGTCCGCGGTTGACCTTGCTGCCGCCCTGCAGCGGTTCGAGGCTGATCGCAGCGTCGTCGGGCGGGAAATCGTTGCTTACGGTCGGCAGCTTGGTGCATCGGCAATTTGAGCGCCGACCGATTGTCTATCACGTTAGAGAATGACATTTAAACCCGTTGGCATCCGCCAGCGGGTCGTTTGATTTCAAGAAATCCGAATACTTCAGTGCGGGGTCTTCATCAGGCTGAGCGCAGCGTGGATCTGGGAGACGACGGCTGCACCTTCCCCGACTGCGGCCGCCACCCGTTTTGTCGATCCGGCCCTCACATCGCCGATGGCGAAAACATTCGGCAGGCTGGTCTCCAGCGGTAGGGGCTGGCGGGAAAAGCTGCAAAGCGCATCGAACGATTGGCCTGTAACGATAAAGCCTTTCTCATCGGTATGGACGCGGTTACTGATCCAACCTGCATTGGGATCGGCTCCGATGAACAGAAAAAGGTGATGGAGGCACAGCTGTCGTTCGCTGTTATCCAGCCGATTGCGCAGGGTAGCGGATTTCAGGCCGCCTGCGGGAGCGCCTTCGATCGCATCCACTTCGCAGTGCATGTGCAGTTCGACATTGTGGAAAGCCTTGATGCGATCGATCAGATATTGCGACATCGTCTCTTCGAGCGCGCGCCGGATGACGAGATGCAGTTTCCTGACCTGAGGTGCGAGAAAAGCGATGGCCTGGCCAGCCGAATTGCCGCCGCCGACCAGGGCGATTTCTTCGCCGGCGCAGAATTTCGCCTCGATTGACGATGCCCAATAAGAGATACCATTGCCCTCGAAGCTCTCTATGTTGGCAATATTCGGACGCCGGTAATGCGCACCGGACGCAATGACGATTGATCGCGACGTCACGGCTTTTCCACCTGCGAGCTCCAGCGTCAGCACTCCGGTATCGCCCTCGGGCGCAATCAGGCTGTTCACCGCGACTGGCAAGACCATTTCCGCGCCGAATTTAAGTGCCTGGTTATAGGCGCGCCCGGCCAGTGCCTGGCCGGATATGCCGGTCGGGAAGCCGAGATAGTTTTCGATGCGTGAGGAAGCGCCTGCTTGTCCTCCCACCGAACGCTCGTCGATGACGATGACTTCGAGCCCTTCGGAGGCGGCATAAACGGCGGTGGCCAGGCCAGCGGGCCCGGCGCCGACAACGGCAACGTCATAAAGCTTGCCGGGCGTGAGTTCAGGCGTCATGCCCAGGCACGCTGCGGCTTCCGCATCGGTCGGGTTTTTCAGCACGGTGCCATTGGGGCAGACCATAAGAGGCAGCTCTGAGGCGAGGAGGCCCAAGCGTTCGATCAACGAGCGGCCTTCACCCTTGGACAAAGAATCGAGCACGAGATAGGGAAAGGCGCTACGGGCAAGAAACCCTTGCAGGCGGGATAACGCGACATTGCCGGGAGCACCAATCAGAACCGAGCCTGCCCCGGCATCGATCAAACCGACACGACGCAGGATAAAGGCGCGCATGATAATCTCGCCGACATCCGCCGAGCCAATCACCAGGGCGCGAAGATGTGGTGCATCGAACGCAACCGCGGTGCAGCCGTCCAAACCGGCCCGTGCACCGGCCAATGTCGGGCGGCCCGAAAGTTGATTGACCTCGCCGGACAGCTGGCCAACGCCATGTGTGGTGATAGGCGCCTCATGCGACAGGCCATCATGGTGAAAGACATCCATTGATCCTTCAAGCACCAGCCAGGCAGGGGCTGCGTGATCTCCCACCCTATAGACAAAATCCCCGGCTTTGAAATGTTGTGGGTCGCCACTGGCAAAACGTTTTGCCGTGGCGATCTGATGGGGTTCAAGCACCGGAAACATCTGGTGCTGTCGGGTGCTGAGATCCGCCATGAATTCTCCCGTGGTTACAATGTCATCTGGCGAATGCCGATGGGCGCTTCCATTCAGTAATATCGCGGTATCGGACCACATTGCGGCGTCTGATCCGGCAGATCGACCATGATCTCGTCCACATAGCACCAACCCCAGCCCTCGGGCGGGTCGTAGCCCTCGATGACCGGATGCCCTGTCGCATGAAAATGCGCGGTCGAGTGACGGCCAGGCGACTGGTCGCAGCAGCCGACATGGCCGCATTCGCGGCAGAGTCTCAGGTGAAACCACGCCTGTCCTGTTTCCAGGCATTCCTCGCAGCCGAGGGTTTTGGGCCGAACCGTCCGGATCGTCGATGTGTGATAGCAGCCGTGCGACATGGATTTACTCCTCGTTGGCATGTGGATCAGTGCTTCAGCGCTTGTTCGAGACACTGGACCAATTGGCTAAAATTTACGGGCTTGCCGAGAAAGGCAAAAGCGCCGCCACTCATCGCCGCCGCCCTTGTTTTATTGTCGCTATAGGACGTCATGAAGATCATTGGCGGCTTGCGCGCATCCTGTTCATTCAACGCAGCCTGCAGCTCGATGCCATTGAGACCGGGCATTTTGACATCCACGAGCATGCAATCGATCGACGCGCGATCCTGCGCAGCGAGATACTCTTCCGCGGATGTGAACAGCCGGCTTTGATAGCCGCAGGACAAAATGAGATCGTCAAGCGCTTCGCGGATCGACCGATCATCGTCGACGATGGCTATGACTGGTGTTTTGTGCAATTTCTCTGGCCTTGCCGTGTTGGATCAACAACCCGGTATATGCCCCTTCGAGACCGGTCCTTGTACCATACAAGAGTCTAGGTTCTCCCATCTATAGCCCAAGCAGCTCGGCTTTGCGGACCAGATCGGCTACCGAGCGCGCGTCCATCTTGCGCATGACATTGCCGCGATGCAGTTTGACCGTGATCTCACTGATGCCGAGGTTGAAGGCAATCTGCTTGTTCATCAGGCCCTGCACGACGGCTGCCATGACCTCATGTTCGCGGCGTGTCAGCGTCTTTGCCAAGTCAGCAACGGCGCCATTGGCCGCCGATTGCTGACGGACTTCACGGTCCTTTTGGAAAGCAACGGAGACTGCATCGAGGATATCCTGGTCCCGAAACGGTTTGGCCAGAAAATCGACAGCCCCTGCCTTCATCGCGCGCACGGTCATCGGTATATCGCCGTGGCCGGTCATAAAGATGATCGGCATCTGGTTGCCAAGTTTTTCCAGATGAAGCTGGAAGTCGAGACCATTGGCGCCGGGCAGCCTCACGTCGAGCAGAATGCAGCCCGGTCGCTTGAGATCGGCCTTGTCCAGCAGGTCCTGGGCGCCCTCGAAGGCGTGCGCCTCGGTTCGGATCGAAAGGAACAGATCGACCAGTGCGTCGCGGATCGAGGGATCATCGTCAACGACATAGACCACCGGAGTGTCATTGCCCTGAGCTTTTGCGGACTTTCTGGCATCATTCATGGACAGCCTCGATCGGTACAGTCATTTGGAACAGTGCGCCGCCTTCGGCGTGGTTGTCGGCGGTCAGTGTACCGCCCCGCGCTTCCAGCATGCTGCGGCAGATTGCAAGACCCATGCCGAGACCGGTTGCTTTGGTGGTGCAAAACGGCTTGAACAGATTTTTGAGCACCTCAGGGCTGAGGCCGGGGCCGCTGTCATGAACCTTGATACTGACGCTCTGGCACTCCGCCGGTTCGATCGTCACCGATATCCGTCGATGTTGCTCTGGCGTTGCTGCCATGGCCTGGACAGCATTGGTGAACAGGTTGATCATCACCTGCTGCAATTCGATGCGGACGGCGCTGACCGCCGTTATCCCAGGCGTTTCACTGGTGTCAAATGCGATCCGGTTTTTGGCGAGCTCGCTCTCCATCAACATTTGCGTCTCGCTGACGAGATCGGCAAGTGACACCGACTCAAGGACCGGCGTGCGCTCGCTAAGCATCGATCGGGTGCTTTGGATGATGTCGCTGGCACGCTGGCTGTCTCTGACGATCCGCTCAGCCGAGCGGGACACAGCAGCCAGATCCGGCGGATCGCGATCAAGCCAGCGCTGCAAGGTCTGCGCATTGACAACAAGCGCGCCGAGCGGCTGGTTGAGTTCATGTGCAAGCGATGCCGAAAGCGCACCGACCGTTGCGGCTCGCGATGCGAGCGCGAGTTCCGCCTGGGCTTCGAACAGTGCCTTTTGCGCCATCTCGCGCTCGGTAATATCGAACATGCCAACGATGACCCGGTCGAAGTTGGCGACATCTTCCGGAAACCCAACCGTCAGCAAGACCAGCCTGCTCGTGCCGTCGCTGGTGATGATAGAGCCTTTTCCTTCGAAGGAGCTTTCTCGATTGAATATAGCCACCATCAGTTCGAGAAACGATGCGTCGTCCTGCGCAATATAGCGGCGCATCGAGCTGACATTCCGCGCATCGACGTGGCCGAGGAGCTGGAGTGCAGCGGCATTAGCGGCGACCGTTGGGATGCAAGCGATGCAATCTGCGATGAAGTCGGGATTGTTCCGGGCGTAAGCCTGCAGGTCGGAAACGCCATTTTCACGGAGCTTCACTAACAGTGCGCGGACCTGAGAGTAGTCGCGCTCCCACAGGGCGACGCGGCTCTGTTCGAAGATCGTTCGGTAGCGCTCCTCACTGCTCTGTAAGTCGGTGTTGAATTTTATCAAAGCCAGACGCGCACGCTGGTTTCGAATGATCAGGAGGCAGGTGATAACCATGGCTGCAATAGCAACAGTCAGGCGAAGTGCTGCGGCAAGGTCGCCTTGCAGCCCATGACCGGCGACATAGGAGAGTGCCGAAAGGCTGATGCAGACGCCCGCCAGCAGCAGCGTCCCTCTTTCCGTCAACGTTTCCGCCGACAGAAGCAACGTGATAACGTAGAGTGTGGCAAGCGCGCTTTGGATGTCCGTGAACGTGTCGAGATAGAAAAGCGTGGCGGCAAGCAGAAAAGCGAAAGAGACAACCCCTATCTCATAGGGTGATAACCGTTGTTTCGGGTTCACAAGACCAAATAAGCGCAATGCCAATTTTCCAGATGGATGCCAATTACGCCATCAAGCCATCCCGTCCAGAAAAACGCAAACCCAAAATCGGCTATTCCGCTGCACACTCAATCTCAAAGGTGCCTTAAAGAAAAGGCCATCCCAGAGCGGCTGGAATGGCCTTGTTGGATTGCGAATCCGAAGGTTCGGGAGAGGGGGCACCAACCTTCCAGGGCATGAAGCCCAGCACGTCTTCTCGGGAGGATCGAAGACCCCGGAAACCTAACTTCAGTAAGAGAGATGCGAAACTATACCAAGGTGTGGGTTCGACTAGCCAAGCATTGGATACCGTGGGGTGGCTGCCTCGTCTAAAAAAATTCCATCAACTCGCACAACCCAAATGGAGATCATCATGGACCGCACGCTCGCTGAAAAACACCGCAAGTCGCCGCTCACAACCCCGACAATGCTTGGCACGAACGCGACCAACGATATCGCTGGCGCGCTGACAACGCTTCTGGCCGATGTCTTCGCGCTCTATCTCAAGACCAAGAATTTCCACTGGCACATGAGCGGGCCGCATTTTCGCGATTATCACCTGATGCTCGATGAGCAGGGCGAACAGATTTTTGCGATGACGGACGATGTCGCCGAGCGGGCTCGCAAGATTGGCGGCACGACCATTCGTTCGATCGGCCATATTTCCAAGGTTCAGCGCCTGCTCGACAACGATGCTGATTTCGTGACCCCCGCCGACATGCTGGCCGAACTCCGCGAGGACAACCTCACGCTGGTGTCGTTGATGAAGGAGACCCACAATCTCTGCGACGAGCACGGCGATATCGCGACTGCAAGCCTGATCGAAAACTGGGTCGATGAGGCCGAGCGCCGCGCCTGGTTCCTGTTCGAAAGCACCCGCGGCGCTCAGTAAACATATCGGCCCGTCAACGGCGATGCCGGCCGATACGGACTTGGTCGGCTCGAAATCTTGGAGACATCTCGTGACCAACGAATTTTCCCTTTCCCGTCGGCAGGTTCTGCTAACTGGCACCACCATTTCTTTGGCTTTGGCTATTCCGGCCTCGGCATCTGAAAAGAAAATTTCTCCTCATCAGCAAGGAATTGAATCAATGACCCACAGTTTCGTGACCACAAAGGACGGCATTGAAATCTTCTACAAGGACTGGGGTCCGCAGGAGGCTCAACCGATCGTGTTTCACCATGGCTGGCCTTTGTCGTCCGACGATTGGGATGCCCAGATGCTGTTCTTTGTCAGCAAGGGCTACCGCGTCGTCGCACATGATCGCCGCGGCCACGGCCGTTCGTCACAGGTGAGCGACGGTCACGACATGGATCATTACGCCGCCGACGCTTCAGCTGTCGCCGAGCACCTCAACCTGCGCAACGCCGTCCATATCGGCCATTCGACAGGTGGTGGCGAAGTCGCTCGTTACGTTGCTAAATATGGGCAGCCGCAGGGCCGTGTCGCCAAGGCTATTCTTGTCAGCGCCGTTCCGCCGCTGATGGTCAAGACCGCAGGTAATCCAGATGGCACACCGATCGAAGTGTTCGACGGTTTCCGCAACGCTCTCGCGGCCAATCGCGCGCAGTTCTTCCTCGATGTTGCTTCCGGCCCATTTTACGGCTTCAATCGGGAAGGCTCGAAAGTGTTGCAAGGCGTGATCGACAATTGGTGGCGCCAAGGCATGATGGGCAGCGCCAAGGCGCATTACGACGGCATCAAGGCCTTCTCTGAAACCGACCAGACAGAAGACCTCAAGGCGATCACCGTGCCGATGCTGGTCATACAAGGCGATGACGACCAGATCGTTCCCTACAAGGACGCCGTGGAACTCCAAGCAAAACTGCTGAAGAACAGCACCCGGAAAATCTATAAAGGTTTCCCGCACGGGATGCTGACAACCCATGCCGACGTAATCAATCCGGACCTGTTGGCGTTCATCAAGGCGTAGTAGCCTTCAGCTCTAATACGAGTATGGCGGCTGATGTTCAGGCCGCCATACTCACTGATCTCAACGGGCCTTGGCTGGGCAAAAACTCCGTTTCCGTAAAGTACTGGTTCAAATCCGTTTAACGCGAAGTATGCCGAATTATTGCTTTACCAGGAGAGAGTAAAAGCGTTGTATCCGGCGGACAATGTGCTGGAAATCTTAAATCAAGCCTTACGCGGGCAGTCTGTTTGCCAATTCTCAACGACGTCGGCTACGCTTCTCTGCCTCATCATCGAAGCCAGGTGGTTTTGTTTTTACCCAATTGACGAACTTCTGAATCTCTGGATCCTCGAGAATAGCTGAGACAGTAGAGAACTTCTTCGCCAACTGGGCGTCCGTGAAGGCTGCATGTATGTGGCTGTGGCATATCCCGTGCAATGGCACCTTGATCTTGCCACCCTTACTCCTGGGAACAAGATGGTGGTCCTCGATCTGGTCGTCAGGTATTATCCGCTCGCAGAGCGGGCAGATGACCGGCTCTGACTCGACATCTTGCGAAGCGAAATCGTCTCTGTACTTGCGTGCCATCGATTTGGTGTCTCTCTGTCGGCCGTCACACTGCGTCCGCGCGGCTTTGTTAGACCATCCCCGACATGCCGACAACACTAAGCCGGTTTCAGCAAGGCAATTGCGTTTGCATCGGAGTAACAGAGGGGAGTAAAGACGACCAGCTCCATTGGTCGGTCCTAGAGACAAGCGATAGAATTGTACAATATTGTCCATAAGTTGCGGTCTGCGCTTTGGCAGGTCGTCGGTTCATATCAGTTTAAGCGCCTCGGCGAGATCGCCGGGGCGCCTCGATGTAATCGATAGCGCTGCTCGATCCGCCGCAGGATGTCGAAGCTCGCAACCGACTGCCCGACAGAGCTGCCAATAGCTGTCGCCAAATCGGCCCATAAGGTATATCAGCGCACCCGGGAAATTCGCAGGGTCGTCGGTCGCGTCAAACAGCGGATCCGGAAAAGGGCTGATCGGTTTTGGCGCCGGGCCGCGGGACGTCGCTGTGTGTCGTGCGAAAACTCCGTCTGCGGCAGCGCGTTGGGCTTTTCTGGTCGAGGCGGCGGCCGCGGTCTTTCTGGCCGGCGCGACCTTGCTTGCGCGCGTAGACAGCTTCGCCGGGGGATCGTCTTCTGCGACGGGCGGTGCCTTCAGCCATCTGATGATCGCATCCAGTGCCGGCCGTAACTGCTTCTTCAGTTCAGCCATTTCGTCTTCGATCCCACAGGCCTCTCCGATCGCGGTCCAGTCGAGATGTCCGTTAAGGATCGGCGGCCGTTTGCGATGGATGATCAGGCTTGTGGGGTAGGGGCGGATGAACTCTTGAAGCAAATGGACCAGACATCTTGTCGAACGGCATTGCGCTCTCCGGAACTGCACATTGGATGTTTGATCGAGGCCTTATCGGCTTGTCAGACGATCTTGAGATTCTGGTCTCACGCCATGCAAACGATCGCGACAGTATCCAGGGTCTCATCAACAAGACTGGAAAGGCGATCTAGCCGGCAGGGATTCACGAGCGCCCGCATCCTCAATTTCTACAATAGCATCGTGAGAATACATTCAAATATTAGCATGCCGCGGGTTCATATCCCTCCAAGGCGAAGACGCCGAAAAGGTATTTTCTTGAGCCATATGTGGCTCGCGCGTAACGACCGTTTTGCGCCTCTCTTTCGGACGTAACGGCCGTCCCCTAAATGCCAGAAAGCGGACATGCCTCCATCGCAGTGCCATGTCGCCTGTGCGCAAATAGCCGTCATGACAGTCTTGGTAACTTGGCGCCCACTACTTCGTGAAACGCGCGCTTTCTTGTGGCGTGGCGATTCCACATGTGAGTGTCAGCTCCAACGTTAACCCGCAAGCCTCGACCATTCGTCTCGAAGGCACGTTACTCGCCGAGACCAATTCGTAAATATGGCTTGCCCCTAGCTCCTCAAGCACTCGCTCAATCATTAGGGCGTTGACTAACTTGCCGAGGCCTCTCCCACGATGAGTTTCGGCTACGGCAACCAAACCACCCCATGCATATCCTCTGTAGGGACTGAAAGCGTTGTGGGGCATGTAACCGTGTGCGGTAGCCACAACTCCGGCCTCGTCGCCGATGATGATCGTCACCGAACGGCCGATCTTTCCCGTTAACATCGATCCGGAAAAGGGGACAAGTCCGGCGCTCGCCATCATGGCCTGCGTGTCCTTGATTTGCTGGTTCTCCGGATCGTCCGTGATCGTCCACAGGGAAAGACCGCTCGGTAGCGGCTCGCTCGCGATCTTGCAGGACGCGAGCAACGCCGCATCGCGTTCGGCAAGAAATACCTCCCAGGTGTCGAACCTGCAGCCGCGTGCAAAGAGTTCGGAACTGATCTCAGGCACATCGGCGGTGTCCACTAGTCTGAAGCCACAAACTCCGTCGCGCTCGACGATTTCGCCAATTCTATCCCATCCAAATTGCTTGGGATCGTCACACCCCATGGTACGTCCTGCCTGGCACGCTCCAGGAGTGTGGGCGATGAACTCCGCACTTTCCTCGGCCTGAGCTTGCAGCCGCTGTTGAATGTCGGTTCCGAAATATCCCGCCATGTGCGCCTCCATGTTGCTCTGACGCTAGCATCGTTTGAACGACCGGCCAAAGTCGGGGATCGTTGTCGGTAGTGGCGGCCGTGGCTCAAAAGCGTCGACATGTTCTTGCTCAACGCGCTGAGAGCAAGTGATTGAAAGCACTACCTAGACCCCTGCCGAGTAGATGATACTATTACGATGCGACATATTGGCTGAGCGATCAATGGGCAGCACGGCATGCGATCTGATCATCATCGGCGGCGGACTAGCAGGGGCATCGCTGGTCGAGGGATGGCGCGCTTCCCCGTTGCCTCGGTGCCCTTGAAGTCCCCGTTCGCATCTCTACTGCAATGCGATGGTCGCTCCACGGCGCGCACGTGCTCATGCAAGTGCGGACGGTCGCGCTGAACGGCGAACTTCGCGATCGCTTGAGGGCACCGGTTTCGACAGCCAGAACCGAACGTGCCTTCGATCTTCAAACCCAAGCCACCCCTCTTGCGCGCCGCCTGACCCCGGAGAAGTTACCGGTCTCAAGCAAAAGGTGACTGCATCGAAGAAGCCTGTCATCCACGACTAGGGCTATCGTCGGGACCTCGCTCACCGGAGCAAAGGGCGCCACGCTGAAAGATCAGAAAGCGATCGACGATACCGCGGCCGGAATCTGTGCGGTGGGTGTGTGGACCCTTTCCGAATGTAGAGCGCATGGGAGTTCCCGATAGTCGGCGAAGCAGGCGTTAAAGCCTCCCACCCTCATCTGAAAACAATGAAGCAAAAAAATGGGCTTTTTCCTCCTGTTGAACCGGTCTTTTTTGCCCTATCATCGCCATCTGCCTTGCGCGGGGAGCGACGTGGAAGATTCTGTAAAAGTGGTGAAGTTGGGCGACGGTTGGGCAGTCTACGTGCTTGACGGTGGGGTCGTGACCAGCCAAAGCTTCAAATTCGAGGCCTATGCGACTGCTTGGGCCGATGGTCAACGTTCACGGCTCAAACTGCCCCCGTTTGACCGACGCCCTTGAATGTGATTTTCCACCGTCGCATTATACAGGTCTTACCTATGGGTAGGGACGGCGCACGGTTATAAATTCCGCGCAAAGAAAAAGGCCGGACGTGCCGGCCTCGTTCTCGATAAAGCGAGATTTTACTGGTTGTTCTCGCCGCAAGCCACGCCCTGCGGAGTAGCGTCGCTCTTGCCCGCCTGGGTCTGGAGAGCGCCCTTGGAGTTGGAGCCGTCCTTGCAGTCGGTTGAGTTGGTCTTGGTCGTGCTATTGGTCATCGTACCATCGGTGGACATCGGCTTCATCGTCTTGGTGCCAGTGCTGTCCATGTCGCCATTGGCGCCGCCGCCGGCATCTTCATTGGCGTTCTTGTCGGTCGCCATATTGTTTGGAACCGGGTTGGACTGAGCATACGACATCGAAGTTGCCATGCCGAGAGCGAGAAGCGATGCGGCTACGAGTTTCATTTTCATTTAATGTTTCCTCCTTCAGGAATTGTCACCGGATGGCAACACGGGGAGAGAACAAGTGCTGACCCTTGATGTTCCGGCCGACTGGATCACTAAAGGTTGACGGAACTCTCGACTCATCTCGATGTTGTTGAGTGGCGTAAGCCTTCCCTCCTTCGGCTTTAACGCCATGCGGAACGCGCTTGGCAGGAGCGCGTTCCGTCAAGCTTTGGATAAAAGCTCGGCCAAGACCATTTGCATCTGGAGTTTTATCCGCTACCCTTCATCTAGACAGTTGGTGACATCTGTTTAGAGGTCATTGTCCGCTCTCCAAAGCCGCGTTGATGACCTCGCCAAGTTTACAAATACGATGAGTGTCACTGCCATCGTATCGAGCCGCCTCACGTTCCTAAGGCTTTCCTGAGCCTCATTCGCGTGAGGCGGCTTTTTCTCTTCCATCAACGAATAACCCTGACGGCTGTCAACCGTAAGGGTTCTCTTGCTGCGATTGAGGCACAGCGTGGCATCACAAGTGGGCACGTCGGAACCGCGTCCACTAACGGAAAAGGCCCGGTAACGCTGCTACCGGGCCTTCGCGCCGAAAGTGGCGGCGTTGCGGGTGTATCAATTCCCGCTCTGCTCTCTCGTCCCTTTTGGTTTGGCTTCCAGAAGGGCCATGCGTATCAAATATTCGATCAGTGGGTTCCCGTCAGAACGGGCAAGCTTGGCGCAAACGGTAAGATGATCAACAAGAAGTGGCTTGGTCATTTGCTCCTCCGGCGCGTCCTCCAACGCGAATGAGTGTCGTCTAATATATCTTGATCGAAGCTTAACGAGCGGGAGCCAATTTTTGCCCCGGATGGTCTCCTTCTGCGCCCCCGCAACGTTATCGTTTCTCTGTTTTGTCGCCATCTGGAAGGGCTGGGACTATCACGGTTGCCCACGCCGAACGGTATCCTCTCAGCCAAGCGGAGTGCAGATCTAGGCGGTCGGCGTATGGGTTTGAAGACGCAAGACCCCCAGACCTTGCAAGGTCACGCCCCTGTTGCTCGGCCTCTTCAACTTCTCTCAGTAAGCACATTTTGGCACCCTCATTACCAACGGTATTTCCAAGTAATTCCGGGTGGTCGAATTTCAATGCCTTACCCCACGGCCGTTCATAAATTGTGGGCAACCGAACACTCCAAGCGGCTCATCGGGGGCGGCTTTTCTTAAGGCATGACAATCGAGCATAGCATGGCATCGAAAGGGCAAGGGCAAGGGCAGGGAGCCTGCAAATGGAGCAACAACGGAAACGGTTTCGATTTATGGCCTCCTGGGCTCGCCTATCGGAGCGCGTCGAGAACCAGGCAAGGATCTCTCCGATCTTCGCTCAAACATGAACACGGGCTTCCAGCAGCTCAACGCCGCGATCAACACCCTCTCCAACGAGGTCGGCGGCGGCTCGAAGTCTGAGTGGTCTATCATCATCGGCTTCAGCTCGGTGACGATCACCAACCTTGCCGGCTTTGGGTTTCTTGCGCTGCAGCCAATTGAGGACAACATTACGCAGATCCGGGAAGACGCGAAGGTTCAAACCGCCAGCACCTCGACGGCTATTGCAACACTGGTCGATAAGATGGTCAGCAAGGACGAGATGCAGTGGCGGACGCAGCGCGGTGTGGAATGCCGTCAAAGACCTTCAAGACGCCCAGGTGCCGCGCGCTGAACTCGATCGCGTCTTCGCGGCATATGATCAGCGGTTCCTCGACCAACAGCGACAGCTCAGCGACATGAAGGAATCGCAGGGCAGCGTGTGCGGCGCCAGGCACGTCATCATGGATCTGAAGACGGACCAGCAGCGGCTTGAACGAGAGCTGTCCGACACGAAGACAAGGGCGGGCGGACAAGCCATAGCTTGTGGGCGATCAATGCATTCTACGAGGTCGAGGCAACATTCCTGCAGCCTTGTCGGCAACGATTTTAAGCGTCTCCCAATCCGGCAGATCCTTCTCGGCAACACGCTCCTGCGTGGCAGTTAAGAGCCATGCGGCGGCTTCGACGCTTTCCGCTTCCTTGCACTCGTTGAAGCGCTCAAGACAGGCAGTGATTCTTGGTCTCGCAGATCCGTCAGCCCAGGGGATCGAGGCGGCCAGAGAACGAGCCTCCGAGTAGGCGTCGGCTATTTGCTGCTTTTCTCGTTCATTGCTTTCAGTGATGACACCCAATGTGAAAATCAGTGTTTTCATCAAGTGGCGGCTTTCATCAGATTGATCAGGCAAGGTGGCCTCCAACGTATCGACGGGGAACCTAGCTCATACCGCGATTAGATTGCAATTTTTGAATGTATTTTTTCCAGTATCGACATGAAGAGGCTCGCGGCGCCTCCGAGCGTGGATGGCGCCGCTCGTGAGCATTACCAGCGGCAGATACGCTTCTTGGAGTAGACCCAGCGGTGATGGTGCCGGTACCGAACGGTCTTGACGCGGCATCGCGGGCCATGACGATAGTAGTTTCGGCCGTGGCGCCAATCCCGACGGTCATGATGGCGATCCCATGACCGGCCATGATGACTGTCTCCGACCGTCACTGTTACGCTATCCGCGAGACTGGGAGTGGCCGATGAGAATATAGAAGCCAGGCCGATCATGCCTGCGATGATAATAGCTTTCATTCGAGTTACTCCAAACAGGTGATAACGCGCTCAAAACGCCGGCCACTGAACGCGGTTCCATGCCTAGGACTTTGGTCTGATGCCGTTGCCAAAGAAAAACCCGGCTCAGAGCGGGGCAAGGGGGTGCTGTGGAGTATGATGTCCGGGAAATTGACATCGGTAGCGTAACTCGGAAGGCCGCATACCGGTTCCGCGCTAGTGTCTTCGCGCGGACAGGTCGTAGGCTGCCGAGGGAATTGGGCCTGATGAAATCGCTGGTGTTGCAGCCGCGGTTTCGTCAATGAGAAATGCGGCGTCAAAAAGCCATTAGGATCACTGGAATTAATCTTCCAGGATTCCCTCCCAAGCCCTCAACGCCAAAAGCGGTGTTCAAGAGCCCGGCGCGAACGAGTAGTCTTGCGCAGCAGGGATGCCAGGGCACGTCTCGTTTGAGAAGGGCTCGCCATACGCAGGCGAGCCCTTCATGCAACAAGGTGGCCGCCAAGACGTATCACCGGCGGGAATTAATCAAAACTGATGATGTTAGTCACGTGACACGAGCGCGACGGGAAAAGAAACGCCCCAGCGTGCGGCCGGGGGCAAGGTGGGGAAGTGAGAGTGCGGGCGATGAACGTGCTGTCGTTTCGCACTTAACTGGGTCCTTCCTCAATTTCTGTGATTCAGCGGCATCATTCTCGCCCTCATCAGTTCCGGGCCGGCGCGACCGTACATTGCTCGCTTCAGTACCTTGAGGCGGTTGATCTGACCTTCGGCTTGACCGTTGCTCAGGGAGTTCGATTGCATTTCTTACGGCATCGCGCCGACCCTCCATGGCTTGGATACTGGCGCGATCGGCTTGCCCTCAAATTTGGATAATGGGCGTGGAGGCGGTGATCTTTGTTTCTGCCGAACCCGTTAGCCGCGAGACGCTGGCGCAGGTGGTCGGAAAAGACTGCAGCATCTCTTCTCATCGATGATCTGCGCGAGGAGCTCAGTTCCCGGCCCGATGAGCTGGTGTCGGTCGCGGGTGGTTGGCAGCATCGAACCCGCCCGCGGTTCGCCGAGACGATCCACGCCTGCCGGCTCCGACAAGTGAAGGGACGGCGGCACTGTCGGAGTTCGTGCGATAGTGCTGATGGCGGTGGGATATTTCCAACCGATCACCCGCAGCAAACTATCGGAGATCTTTGGCAAGGAAGTCAGCCGCGACACGATTGGCTCCCTACGCGGCGCCGGGTTTATTTCTTCTGGACCACGCAGTCCGGCTCCAGGAGCGCCATACACTTTTGCAGCGACGAAGCATTTTCTATCAGCCTTTGGCTTCGATACCCTGCACGATCTTCCTGATATCGAGGCACTCGAAGACGATGGATTGCTGAGCAGAACCATCCCCTATGGCGACGACATTTCCGTCGCGGCCGAGGAATTCTTTGATGGTGAAGAAGATGCGAGCGTCGATTTCTCGGTGCTGCGACCATCTGAAGGAGATTGAAGCCTAGAATTCGGACCATCTGTTTTGTCCTCACGGACGAGACCTCCGTTGGGCATTCTCAAGAAATCAGAGCCAGTCCTACGCCGCAAACCGCAGCCACAACGACAACAAGCCACGGCGGAAGCTTCCACGACATCAGAAGTACAAAGCAGAAGAGGGCCAGCCTGAAATCACGCATGTTGCCGATGGCGCTTGTGAATACTGGCGAATAGAGGGCAGCGCCGAGGATGCCGACAACCGCAGCGTTTGCTCCTTGCATAAGCGACTGCGCTGTCGCCAACGAGCGAAACCGGTCCCAAAAGGGCAGTACGCCGATGAGAATCAGAAATCCTGGCAGGAAGACGGAGAGCAGTGCGATTACTGCGCCAACCATGCCATTCGGCTGCGGTCCAAGTACAGTGCCGAGGTAGGCCGCAAAGGTGAACAGCGGCCCAGGGACCGCCTGTGCGGCACCATAGCCTGCCAGGAATGCATCGGGGGATACCCACCCAGGTTGCACGACTTCGGCCTCGAGAAGAGGCAAGACTACATGGCCACCGCCGAACACGAGTGAACCGGCGCGGTAGAAGCTATCAGCGACAGCGAATGCCTGGCCGTATTTCGCGAGCAGAGGCAGAATCACAAGTAGTCCGAAAAAAGCGACGAGTGCCGCAGCCGCACCCCGTCGGGACACCGGCATTGTGACATGGCCACTCACTGGTGTGCCAGTGCCGCGGCTAAGTGCCAGCCCCGCGCCTGCGCCAATCAGGATCGCACTCACCATGCCGAAGGCTCCCGGCATGAATGCGAGCACCGCCACGGCCGCGACCGCAATTGCCGCTCGCTCTTTATCCGGACAGAGGTTCTTCGCCATGCCCCAGACGGCCTGCGCCACGATGGCGACTGCGACGATCTTCAGGCCATGCAGCGCGCCCGTGCCGACCGGCCCCGAAATGCTTGCAGCAGACATGGCAAACACCAACAGGATCAGCGCAGATGGCAAGGTGAAGGCCGTGAAGGCCGCCAGGGCCCCTAGCCAGCCCGCGCGCATCATGCCTAAAGCAAAACCCGCCTGACTGGATGCTGGACCCGGCAAGAATTGGCAAAGGGCGACCAGATCGGCATAGGCGTGATCGGAAAGCCAAGCGCGTCGGTGCACGAGTTCTTCCCGGAAGTACCCGAGATGAGCAATCGGTCCGCCGAATGATGTGAGGCCGAGCTTCAGGAACGTGAGAAAGACTTCTGCGGGCGTGCCGGCAGGCGTTTGAGTCTGGGCCGTGCTCGTGCTGTCTGTCATTCTGCTCCTGCCTCGCCCTTGAGTTCTCTCAGTTGGATCCTGACAACCGCCGGGCCTTTATTTGCCAGTCTCGCGATCGTCAGAAACGCCAGAATTGCAAGTGCGCCGAGCCCCGTTGTGATCGCGAGCGACGAGGTTGCGCCTATATCGGCCATGGCAAACGCCAGGGCGAACGGTGCGGTCGCAGAGACTATGAGCCTCGCCGCCATAACCTTACCCTGAAATCTGCCATAGCCCTCGCTGCCAAACAGCGTCAGCGGCAGGGTGCCGGTGACGATGCTGAACAGGCCGTTGCCCAGACCGAAGACGATCGCAAAAGCCATCGCTCCGGTCACAGATGGCGTCGTGAGGATCAAGATCAGCACGCCACCCGGAATGAGCGCCGCGGCGATCGTTGCCAAAGCCAGTGGCGGCAGATTGCCGCCGAGCACCATGTTCGTGAACCGGCTCAAAACCTGCGACGGGCCGAACAGTGTGCCGACTGTTGCAGCCGTGGCGCCCAGACCGAGGCCCGACAATAGCGGCACCATGTGGACCAACACTGCCGCGCTAACGAGCGACTGCAACGAGAAACCGGCGACCATCAGAATAAACCCAAGGCGTCTGACGTCCGGACGCAAAGCCCCGTCAACGACGCTTACCGATCCGCTCTGTTCCTGTCGGCGACCCTTGGCAAGCCCATGGGAAAGCCAGGCATGGAGAGGCAGGCAGATCAGGAGATTGAGTCCGGCGAACACGAGATAGATGTTTTGCCAGGAGAGATGGGCATGCAGCGTCGTGGTGATGGGCCAGAAGATTGTTGAAGCAAATCCGGCGATCAAGGTCAGATAAGTGATGCTGCGTTGGGCGGTCTGCGGCCGGATCTGGACAAGCAGCGCGAAGGCTGCGCCGTACTGCACCAGGTTTGCGGCGATCTCGATCACGATCAACGCCGCGACGAAGGCAATCTTGCCGGGCGCGAAAGCGCAGGCGATAAGGGCCGAAGCGGCAATTGCGGAACCAGCCGTCATCACGCGGCCCGCGCCGAAGTGGTCTATCGCCCTGCCCAGCCACGGCGCGCTCAGTCCGCCCAGGAGAAGTGCCGCCGAAAGCGCACCGAATATCCATTCCGCCGACCAGTTCAGATCCCGTGCCATGTCTGGCGCGAGAATGCTGAAGCTGTAGTAAAGCGTCCCGTAGCCGATGATCTGCGTGAGGCCCAAAGCGAGGATGGCGGCAATCGGCGGACGTTCCATCATATGGATTTCAGGCCCACGCGTTGTTCGAGTTTTTCAGCCTCTTCCTTCCGCTCGCTGTAGCGATTGGTGAGATAGGAAGACGCATCCCGTGTCAGAAGGGTGAACTTCACCAGTTCCTCGCAGACATCGACGACGCGATCGTAGTAGGAGGATGGCTTCATGCGCCCGTCCGCGTCGAACTCCTGGAAGGCCTTGGCGACCGACGACTGGTTGGGGATCGTGATCATCCGCATCCAGCGACCGAGAACACGAAGCTGGTTGATGGCATTGAACGACTGCGATCCGCCAGAGACCTGCATTACCGCCAACGTCTTTCCCTGGGTCGGACGAACCGATCCGATCGACAGCGGAATCCAGTCGATCTGCGCCTTCATGATCCCAGTCAACGCGCCGTGGCGTTCCGGGCTGACCCACACCTGACCCTCCGACCATGCCGAGAGCTCGCGCAGTTCCTGTACCTTCGGATGGCTCACCGGCTCGGCGTCAGGCAGAGGTAGACCCTCCGGATTGAAGATCCGAACCTCGCAGCCGAAGTGCTCGAGCAGCCGACCAGCCTCGAATGCCAGGAATCGGCTATAGGAGATGGTCCGCAGCGAGCCGTAGAGGATAAGGATGCGCGGCTTGTGGGTCGAGAACGCCGGACGCAATGCAGCCTGAACCGGCTGTTGCAGGTGTTCCAACGATGCAGCAGCCAAATCAGACAATGCGCTTGCCCTCGCTGTCGAGTACCTTTTCACCATCCTCTTTGGTGAAGGCGCCCTGATGCGTTTCCGGTAAGATTTCCAGAACCACCTCCGACGGACGCGCAAGCCTTGTGCCGAGCGGCGTAATGACGAACGGCCGGTTGATCAAGATCGGGTTTTCGAGCATGGCGTCGAGTAACTGATCGTCGGTCAAGGATAGGTCGTCCAAACCCAATTCCGTATAGGGCGTGCCCTTTTCACGGATCGCCTGGCGCACGGTTAGACCGGCGTCAGCGATCATCGTCACAAGCCGATCGCGTGAGGGCGGGTTCCTCAGGTACTCAATCACCGTGGGTTCAATGCTGGCGTTCCGGATCATCGCCAGCGTGTTGCGAGACGTTCCGCAATCCGGATTGTGATAGATGATGGCGTCCATGGTCAGACCCTTTCAATGGCTTCGGATTTGGAATGGGAAGTTGCTCGCACGGCGCCGCCGCACTCGTACCAACCCTTGCTGCGGTTGACGATCCAGACGACTGACAACATCACCGGCACCTCGATGAGAACGCCGACGACGGTTGCAAGTGCCGCGCCCGAGTTGAAGCCAAACAGGCTGATTGCTGCGGCGACCGCCAGTTCGAAGAAGTTCGAGGCGCCGATCAAGGCCGACGGACCGGCGACGCAATGTTGCTCGCCTGACACCCGGTTCAGCAGATAGGCAAGACCGGAGTTGAAGTAGACCTGGATCAGGATGGGCACCGCCAGCAAGGCGATGATGGTCGGCTGGGCGATGATCTGCTCCCCTTGGAAACCGAACAGAAGCACCAGCGTGGCAAGGAGCGCCACCAACGATAGTGGCTGTAGTGTTTTCAGCAGTCGGTCGAGGGATGCCGATGATCCGGAAGCAAGCAGGCTGCGGCGCAGGATCTGGGCGACTATCACCGGCAGGATGATGTAGAGCACCACCGAGAATACCAGCGTCGCCCATGGCACGGTGATGGCGGAAAGACCAAGCAGCAGGCCGACGATCGGCGCGAACGCCACCACCATGATCGCGTCATTCAGCGCGACCTGCGAAAGCGTGAAGAGGGGCTCGCCCTTGGTCAGGTTCGACCAGACGAACACCATCGCCGTACAGGGTGCCGCGGCAAGGATGATCAGACCGGCGATATAGGAATCGATTTGCACCTCCGGCAACATTGGCCGGAACAGATAACCGATGAACAGCCAGCCCAGCAGCGCCATCGAGAAGGGTTTGACTGCCCAGTTGATGAACAGCGTCACACCGATACCGCGCCAATGCCGGCCGACCTGGCTCAGAGCCGCAAAATCGATCTTGACCAGCATCGGGATAATCATCAGCCAGATCAGCACGGCGACGGGAATGTTGACCTTGGCGACTTCGGCGGCGCCGATCACCTGAAAGACATCCGGCATCAAGTGACCAAGGGCGATGCCTGCAAGGATGCATAAAAATACCCACACCGTTAGATAGCGTTCAAATGAGGACATCGTTGCTATCCCTGCAATGGCTTGGCGAGCAGCACTGCTGACGCGGGACAAAGGCTGGCCGCCTGACGGGTCTGCAAAATTGCGGTCGGCGCCGTCGCACGGTCTATCGGCCTGAAGCCGAGGGTTTCGAAGAAGGGAGCGGCGTTCGTGGTCAGAAGGTAGCCCGTGCGTGCGCCGTCCGCATAGGCGCGTCGCAGCAAAAGGTCAGTCGCACGACGGCCCAGGCCCCTGTGACGGTTGTCAGGCGTGATCACCACCGACCGCAGCAGCGCATTGTCGCCATGCAACTCATATCCACCATAGCCCACCGTATCGACGCCACGGGCAATCCGGAAGAATGTTCGCCCTGCGTCGTCAAGATCATCCGTTGGAAGGTCGGCATTTTCGAGCGCGCTACGGAGTGCGTCTTCATGTCCGGTTAACGGAAGGAGCGTCGGCGAGGTGGCGCCTTCGGTCGCACCGATCTGACGGAGTTGAGTTTCGAGCGCCAACTTGTCGATCGAGGTGATCGGCAAGTTGATGAAGAGGGTAATACGGTTCTTGAGGTAGCGTGCCGCCAAGGCAAAGGCGCGGCCAACCTCAATATCGGAACCCTCTACCGCAGCAGGGTCCTCGACACCCCAATGGGCGGCCATCGGATGGCCAAGCGAGACCGGGCAGGCTTCCCCCGCCGCGTTGTCACAGACGGTGAAGATGAAGTCCATCTGCGGGGCATGCGCCTCGGCAAAGACATCCCAGCTTTTCGAGCTGAATCCGGTCGTGGGATAGCCAAGCGCGTCCAGAGTTTTCAGCGCCCAGGGATGGACCTGTCCCTTCGGATGGCTGCCAGCCGAGAAGGCGCGGAAACGGCCTTTTCCCTCGGTATTGAGGATGGATTCCGCCAGGATCGAGCGTGCGGAATTGCCCGTGCAGAGAAAGAGCACATTATAAACGCGGTCGGCAGTCATTGCAGGTTCTCCTTGGCCGTTGGAGCGCAGCAGGCGGCAACCTCGGCGGCCGGCGCGCAGATTTCGGGATGACCTGAGCAGCAGTCTTCCATCAGGAAGCGCACCAGCCCGCTCAGAGCTTCATAGTTCGCGGTGTAGATGATCGAGCGGGATTGTCGTTGCGCAGCGATCAGCCCGGAATGCTCGAGTTCCTTTAGGTGGAACGAGATATTCGACGGCGAGACCTCGACCTTCTCGGCCAATGCCCCGGCCGCCATCCCATCGGGCCCAGCGACCACCAGGATGCGGACGATCTGCAAACGGGTCTCCTGAGAGAGGGCGGCGAACGCACCGAGGGCTTGACGCTGGTCCATATTTCAATCATCCTTGAATAGTTGAAACGAGGATTACCGCAAATAAACGCGATCGACAACAGCAGAATTCTTCCGAAGACATCAGCTTGGGTTTCCTTCTCGACACACTGGCCGGCGCCAAGGACGTGCATCTGGTGTTCCACTACGATGGGCACCCGGTGAAGGCGGGCTACCATGTGACGGAGGTCAAGGCCGGACATCTCTCGGCACTGGACTGCGGTGCAAACCCGGAAGCATGGTCGGAGATCTTCGTCCAACTGTGGGACATTGATGAGGACGATCGACCTCACATGCCGGGCGGAAAGTTTTCGGCCATCATCTGCAAGGCGCCTCGGGGCATCTGAAGCTGGACGGATCCGCCAAGCTGACATTCGAGGTCAGCGACGGTGTGCGGCCAATGTCGCTCTATTGCGCCGGCATACCAAGGCTTCGCGATGGCGCACAGCATGTCGAACTGTCGCCGCGCGCGGCTAGTTGCGAGCCGCGTGATCGCTGGCTTGCTGCGGAGCCTGCTCAATCCACTTGCTGCGGGGCAGCGTGCTGCATTTAGATTTGACTGTGTTGATTAAATTCGGGCCAAATCAACCGCCTCAAGGTATTGAAGGAGCAATGTACGGTCGCGCCGGCCCGGAACTAATGAGGGCGAGAATGATGCCGCTGGATCACAGGAATTGAGGAAGAACCGCATAACCATGGACAGGGGATGTATCGCTCCACCAAACCCGAAAGTCAGCGAGAAACCACGATATCAGTTTCACCCGTACGTTCTTGCGGTATCTCCATTTCCGCCCGTCGCAGCCCAGTTGCGGGTTCGGTTCAGAAATTGATGCAATCTCGGCAACCATTGGGACCGCTCATCAGCCTATTCACGTGTCGATGGCTTCATATCTCGTTAAGGCGCTCGTTCACAGGAGCACAGAGCACGGGCCGCCCCCGTCATCCGGCGCGTCGGTTTTGGAGGAGGCCACCAGCGGTTCCACGTCTTTTGCAGTAAGCTGGACGAACTCTCTGCCGTTTGTTGCCGCAGGAAGCCCAGTCGCCGTATCCACGATCCGCCGCGTTCCGGACTGCTCCTCTGTTGCGACGTAGCGCTGGTCAATCTGGACACTTGTAAGCGATCTCGGACCCCGGTCTGTTTGACGGAACTTTGAAGCGGTAGAGAGCGCTACCGCCGCTGCTGACGATTAGCGGACAGGTCGAGGCGCAACGGCGGGATCAGATTGCAGCCCTGGATGAACACATAAAAAAGAACCATGCGGAGGTCGCCGCGCCGACGATCGAGGAGTGAAACGGATTAAGACGCTCGGAGGGGCGTTAGTAGCCTGCTCGTAATCGCCGAGGTGTCGGACGCTTGCATCGCGCCTATTGCATGGATTTGGTTTGCCGCCGTCATGAGACAGTGGCTACGGATCGCTTGGAAGCCCGCGCCCAGCGCTTATGCCGGCAAATTGCTCAAGGTAGACGGATACTTCGAGCTCGATGCCGGAGATCATATCCTCATATTCACCGATGTACTTGGAATCGGGTGCAAGCTTGCGCAAGTGCAGCACCGCGATGCTGTAACATTCGCACAGCTCGGCAACGCGGCGGCGCTCTGTTGCAAGCGGACGAAGCTCCGGAAGTCGTATCGCGAGCAAAGCCCACCCGTGGGCCACATGATCTATTCCCGATGCCATCTCGACGCCTCCCGTCACCAATATACACTTGCCTCCGACACACAAAAAGGCTCGCCTAGGGAGAACTTGACGGGCGTTTATGTCTGCAGTCGCTGGGTAGCATTCAGACGGGCAAAGAGTGCCGCCGTCCATCTAATGAAGTTGCGACTAAAAAGAAAACCCAGCAGCGAACCGCTATTGGTACGAATTGTTCTGGTGACCAATTCGCCGGTTAACGCGCCGGCACCGCACAACGGGGACTCTTGGTTCACGCCGGGGAACTATGCGGGGCTGTGGGAGTTCGGACGGCAGCGTGGTTGGTTTAAAGGTAGTGATGAGATGGATGACAGTAAGAAACGAGATGGACCCGGGCCAACACCTGGCAACGAAGACGGGGCTGCGCCAGGGGTTGAAGAGTGGAAACATGCGGATGAGCAACATCAACAAACAGAGGATGAGGCTCAGGCAGCAAATGCAAAACATCACGTGGATCGCGATAAAAAAGGGTAATCTCACCCGTGGTCGGCTTGCAGCCCTGCAATCGCACCGGTGCTTATACGGTAGTATTGAGGTCCAGGCCTTAATTGCCGACCTTTTCCATCGCTTCAGCGAGATACTTGCCGATCTCCTCATCGCCTTTGGCCGAGACAGTGCCGACCCAACCATTCCGAGGGGGTCGCCATCTTAGATCAACCCGTGCTTTCCTATGGACTTCTTTTATTTGCCCGATCTCGAAACATTCGGCGGCTAAACGTGGTATAGCAGCTTGCGGCACGATCAGGTGCCCATGGAGATGGTCATGACCAAATTCGCGCTCTACGTTCCGCTTGAAGCAAAACCCGGCAAGGAACAGGAGGTCGCCGATTTCCTAAGATCAGCCATACCTCTCGTCAACGCCGAGCCAGGCACGATTTCCTGGTATGCGATCCAGGAAGGTCCGAGTTCGTTTGCGATCTTCGATACGTTTGACGACGAGGATGGAAGAGATGCTCACTTAAATGGCCAAGTCGCTGCGGCCTTGATGGCCAAGGCAGAGGCAGGAGACCTGTTTGCCAAGCCGCCACAGATCCATAAGTTGGCTATCCTCGCCGACAAGCGGCCATGAGCGCCAGAACCTCAAAGTACTGACGAAAATGAGGCATAGCTCTCAGTCTGCCAAGTGCGCGGCTTCGATGCTGCCGACGCTCGCTACCCGGAATGATACCTGTTTGCATGAGCTTGACAGCGCGACCCGAACGGCATTTGCTTGAAGCGCAACGACCTTTAAGCTGATGGTCTCGATTGACTTGATTGTCAGTTGGGCGAGAGAAGGCGCTTGAGATAAGGTGCTGTCCGGCTATTTCCTGCAAGGGCAACCTGCTCCGGTGTTCCGCTTGCGACGATCCGGCCGCCTTCATCTCCGGCACCTGGCCCGATGTCGATGACCCAGTCGCTGGCCGCAGCGAGGGTCATGTCGTGATCGACGACAATCACCGTGTTGCCGGTCTCGACCAACGCATTGAGCTGTGCGAGCAGCCGCTCGACATCCGAAGGATGCAAACCGGTCGTCGGCTCGTCCAGCACGTAGAGCGCGCCACCTTTTTGGGCACGTTGCAATTCCGTCGCCAGCTTGATGCGCTGTGCTTCGCCCCCAGAGAACTCGGTTGCAGGCTGACCAAGCCTGAGGTAGCTCAAGCCTACTTCGCGCAAAACTTTCAGGGATGCCCGTACGCTCGGAGCGTCGTCGAAGAAGTCCGAGGCGTCCGCGACGGTCAGTCCCAGGACCTGCGAGATGTTCTTGCCCCGGTACCGGATCTCCAAAGTTTGCGGGTTGTAGCGGGTGCCGTGGCAAGTTGGACACGGGGCATAGACGCWTGGCAGGAAGAGTAGCTCGACCATGACAAAGCCTTCTCCCTCGCATCGCGGGCAGCGGCCCTTGGCGACATTGAAGGAGAACCGACCGGCGTCGTAATTACGCTTCTTCGCTTCCCGTGTGGCGGCGAACAGCGAGCGAACATGATCGAAGAGCCCGGTATAGGTCGCGAGGTTGGACCGGGGCGTTCGGCCGATCGGCTTCTGGTCGACCTCTATGAGGCGCCGGATTTTGTCGAGCCCACCTTCGATCCTGCCCTGCGTCGGCGTCCCCGGCTCTATCTCCAAGGCGGCCTCGTCCTCAGCATCGTTTACCACACGAACAGGAACGCCAAGTGCCTCGCCGACAAGCTCGACGAGCGCCTGGCTGACCAGACTCGACTTGCCAGACCCAGAGATACCGGTCACCGTCGTCATGACTCCCAGCGGAAATTTGCAATCCACATCACGGAGATTGTTTCTTGTGACGCCGGATAGGCGAAGCCATCCATCCGGTTCTGTCCGACGTCCAGCCGGTTTGCCGGCTTCCGCAAAAAGATGCCTGGCGGTCTCCGATCGCTCGACCTTCCGCAGACCTTCCGGTGGGCCGCTGTAGAGGATCTCCCCGCCCAGCTCGCCGGCTGCCGGACCCACGTCGACGATCCAGTCCGCGTGGCGGACGACGTCGAGCTCGTGCTCCACGACGAACAGCGAATTTCCGACCGCCTTCAGCCCGTCGAGCGCCCGCAACAGCGCTTCGGTATCGGCCGGGTGCAAGCCTGCAGAGGGCTCATCCATGACATAGACGACGCCGAAGAGGTTTGAAGCGACCTGTGTCGCCAGGCGAAGCCGCTGGAGCTCGCCCGGAGACAGGGTCGGCGTGCTCCGCTCGAGTGTGAGGTAGCCAAGGCCGAGATCGAGAAGGACATCCATCCGTCGGCAGAGGTCTGCTGCGATCCGCTGGACGACCATGGCTTTTTCCGGATGTTCTTTCCGCATGGTCTTAAGCTTCCTGGCATCGGCATCCGCATAAGGTGCGAAGATGTTGGAAAACCTCGCCATCGGCAGTCTGCTAATTTCTGCATAGTCGAAGCCCTCGAACCTCACCGAGAGTGACTCTTTCCGCAGCCGCTTGCCCTCGCAGAGCGGACAGGCGCTGCTGATCATGTAGCGGGCAGCCCGCTTCTTCATCATCGCACTCTGCGTCGTCGCGAAGCTATGGGTGACATGTCGTCGGGCGCTGGAAAAGGTGCCCATGTAGGATGGCTCGTCCTTCCGTGCCATGGCACGCTTCACCTGATCACGCGTGAGACCCGGGTAGACCGGGACGACCGGCTGTTCGTCCGTGAATAGGATCCATTGGCGGATCTTCTCTGGAAGCTCCCGCCACGGCCGGTCGACGTCGATGCCAAGCGTGATCAAGATGTCTCTGAGGTTCTGCCCGCCCCATGCCAATGGCCATGCCGCAACTGCGCGCTCGCGGATAGTCAGCGAGGGATCGGGCACCATGGACGCCTCGGTCACCTCGTGTACGCGACCGAGACCGTGGCATTGCGGGCAGGCACCCTCCGGCGTGTTCGCCGAGAACGACTCTGCATCGAGGTGCGGTTGGCCCGGCGGATATGTGCCCGCCCGCGAATACAGCATCCGAAGGAGGTTCGAGATTGTCGTCACGCTTCCAACCGAGGAGCGTGCCGTTGGCGATCCGCGTTGCTGCTGCAGGGCGACAGCGGGTGGGAGGCCTTCGATCTGGTCGACGTCTGGTACGCTCATCTGGGTGAAGAGACGGCGAGCATAGGGAGACACGGATTCGAGGTACCGGCGCTGGGCCTCGGCGTAGAGGGTACTGAATGCGAGCGAGGATTTTCCGGAACCGGAGACGCCCGTGAAGACGACGAGCGCGTCCCGCGGGATGTCGACGTCGACGTTTTTAAGGTTATGTTCTCGTGCACCTCGCACGCGAACGATGCCTTGAAGCTTTTCGGTCGCCTCCACAGCATTGTCGATAGGTCGATTCGGCATTGGGTTTCCCGCAGTTGCACGTCGGACGGAGATTGTACATGAGATCCTGCACTTAGCGGAGAGCGTCGCGCCGCAAGGATAGCCCCGAGACTTTGGACACAAATTGACGGTCGTCAACTACGACGACCGTCAAACACCCTATTGTTACTCACGAATGCGTACAGGAACAACTTTTTGGCATGGACCTTGAGATGACGGTCACAAAAATGGCACCCTAGGCTGAAGGTTTGATCCGCTCCGAAGTCGGTGATGCCATCCCTCGCATCCCGAGGGACACGTCACCCACGGGCATCAACTTTGGGGCAGACTCTGCCCATCTTGTCCCTCAGTGCTACGAGGCGACCGTAATGTGTTCCGTCTAGTCTCTGTCGCGATTTAAAGAGGTGGAGGAAGCTTCGTGGCGGACGATGACGAACCACATGAAATGGAAGAAGTGCCCCTGCGACGGCCCGCCGTCAACTATTGGCCTAAGGGCGTGCGGAAAATCGGGATGGATGAACTGGATTGTCTGGGCATTGACAAGCACGGCGGGTTTTATTGGCCGGGAAAGCAAGTCAACGCGAAGCGTATTGTCTTAACTTTCGGGCAAAAGGTGTACGCTTTTGTCGGGATAACAGCCGCCGCATTGGTGGCTATGAGTGCCATTGTCCAAGGAGTAGTTACTTACAATCAGTGGGCATGCACAGTCCACTGGGTGGCAATATGCCCTCGATGAACGCACCCACTTTCGACTGGACACTTAGGCGGTTACCGGCAAGCTTGCAGAACTCGATGTCGCGAGTTGCGCCATCACGACCATCCGAGGCGTCGGCTATAGCTTGACGCACAAGCAGCTAGCTCAATCCCATCCCAAACTCGGGCGGCTTGGCTTCCTCCACCTTCAGCGAGCCCCGTGATAGCGGCTGCAATAACTCAGCTGGGGACCTTTCAAGATCAAGCCATGCCTTCCAATCACTCGGTCGGAGGACGACGACTTGTCGATTATGGAACTGCTCCACATCAGGCCCGGGGTGTGTCGTTAACATCGCGAACGCCGAAGGCTGGCTTTTCCGGCCGGGCCGCCAGATCGCGGCGATGGCCATAAATGGCGCGCCAACGAGCTCAAAGCGATATTTGCCCTTCGAACGCCTTCTTCCGGTAGACTCCAAGAATGCGCTAGCCGGAATGAGACACCGATGACCATCGCTGAAACTTTTTCCTTGCGATCGAATGTTGAATACTGGACCGTGCTTCCTGGCCGGCGGAAAACCGAACTTCATCTGTGCTAGCTCGACAGTATTGTCGCCCACACAGCGTATTACGGCACCCATATCGCCGATTTTGATTTGGGCACGCGGCGCCAAATCCAGTTCCGATTGTCGTGCCGGGATCCCAAGCGCCAGATCTTGCATCACATTGCCGTATTCGGCGTAGCAAATGCGTTGTTCGTATTCGCTGCACATCGTCAAACCTGATCATTTAGGATTCTTCACGGAGTATCTCCGTGAGAACCGGTTAAAGCTGTGCTGACGCTCAGTCGTGCTTGGTGACTTCGACGTCCGCCGTCAGCAAGGGACGCTGCTCCTCCGCACGCTGACATTCGATCTAGGACAGCCGATACCCTGGGGTCGGCCCGACAACATCGGACGATCCTTCCGGGGCGGCCAAGAGCCGCTACGGATCACGCAGAGCGTACTCGATCCCTGCAGGGTGTTTTCAAGGCTCGACTGATCAACGCATGTCACGACACGTGCTGTCGGGTTGCCGGTTCGGGCAGGACCCGGAAAGAGATCTTCGCACACTATCGCCACAACGTGAAGAACATGAGCTTGTTGCATACCACTGAATTTCAGGGCTGCACTGACGTCCGTCAGCATCAGGGAGATAATCATGTCGGTAGATTAAGGGATTTTACGGTACGGAGAGGTCCCTAATTTCCTTTCGAACAAGCAGGGCGGATATCAAGCCTTCCGCATCGTCGAGAAAAGGGGATTTATAATGGTTGACGCTCTGGAAACTCCCATGGCCCTGCATCGCCTACCAGAAGTGCTGACGGCAGAGCCGCCAAGGCTCCGGGCCCTGTCCCACCTTCGCCCCTTCCGCCGCGAGCAGGACATTTACGTCCAAGATGAGCGCACCGACACCTGGTACCGTGTCGTTTCGGGGGGCAGCCTGCAAATATCTGATGCGTACCGACGGGCGCCGGCAGCTTGTCGATATCTACCTGCCGGGAGATCTCTTCGGTCTCGCGCTGCCCATCTCGCGATACGATATCGCCGACATTTTGGGGATCTCCGCCGAGACAGTCTGCAGGGCCTCCACGGACCTGCAGGAACGCGGCGTAATCTCGCTACAGGGCCTGCGCCGCATGATCTCCTCTAGGCATGTTGCCGTCCCTCAAGATTGATCTTCCATGCGAGCCGTTTCATCCGTTGCCCTGGGGCTTGCTGTCAACTGCCGCAAAGCTAATGGTGATATCGCGGGCAAGCGCTAGAGCTCGCGGAATTATGGCACTTCCGCCAATCCCCCATCGCTCTACAAGGAAAGGCCACCCATGGTAGATTGCCGGATGTCGGCAGCACATCTCATTACCCATTCCTCCGACAGTGCTTCCGACAGTCCGCTTTATGTGCAATAGTTCCACTCGGACCCTATGGTCCGCACAAGTTGTAATATGTTTGCGGCGCCAATTTGGGAGAAGCGATTACAATGGGTGATCGGTTAAGTGGTTTGCCACTATTCGGTGAATATAGCCTCGATGAACGATCAAACCTCCTCGCTTAAGCATTTGGCGACGGGCGACCGGCCAGTGCGGATCGGGTTTTATCTCGTTCCGAACTTCCCACTGATGACCTTCGCTGCGGCTCTCGACTCGCTAAGACAGGCGAACAGATTGGCAAAGGCCCAGCGCTTCGAGTGGGTGCTCATCTCTTTCGACGGATTACATGTCCGCTCCAGCAGCGGACTCGGCTTCGATGCCGATGCGGCTATCAGCAAAGCTCCGCGATGCGATGTCGTCATCCTCTGCGCTGGTATCAACTACTCAGACGCATATGACAGCAATATCTTCGCGTGGCTGCGCCGAATCTATTCGGAAGGCTGCATACTTGGCGCTGTTAGCACGGCTGTCTTTTTTCTCGCCAAGGCCGGGTTGCTCGAGGGCCGCCGATGCGCGGTTCATTGGGAATCGCTGGCAAGCTTCCGCAGCGAATTTCCCAACTGTTTTGCGACGGACGATATTTTTGCCATCGACGGACGCTTTCTGACGTCCTCGGGCGGCACGGTCACTCTCGACATGATGCTATATCTCATCGCCGCCGTCGAAGGCCACGGACTTGCATCGCTGATTTCGGATCAGTTTAACCATCCGCGGATTCGAAGGCAGGACGATGTGCAGCGCATGGCGCCGGAAGATCGCTTCGGCATCAAGAATGCCAAGCTCGGCTTCGTCGTTCGCCGCATGGAGGCGACGCTTGGCGACCCGGTCGAAATATCTGGACTTGCAGAGAGTGTCGCACTTTCCCTTCGACAGCTCGAACGTCTATTTCGCGCATCACTCGGGAAAAGCCCGTCGCAATTCTATATCGATCTGCGCATGGGACGTGCCAGAGAGTTGCTTGTCGATACGGAGCTCTCCGTGGCGGAGATCGCAGAGATCTGCGGCTATGAATCCGCTTCGCACTTCAGCCGCTTCTATCGCCGGCTTTTCAAAGAGAGCCCGGTGGCCACGCGGCGCGCTGAGAAGCAGCGTGAGCGGCTCACCTTGCGCACTATGTCGATTGACGCATAGAAGACGTCGCATCGGTGCATATAATGTAGGGTAGCCTAGTCTTACTTTTTTGAAGACGGAACGGTCGACGGGCAAAAGCCTGCAGGCCCAGTCAGGCGACGACTGCCTGCGGGCCAACCGATAAGATTTGGAACAGCTAGGCGCCAACAGGAGACCACTGCAGTGGACAACAATCAGCATTCCTATATCCCGACCCTGGTCGAACAGATGTCGAACGACGTGATCGGGCGACGCGAATTTCTTCGCAAAGCGACACTGCTCGGCGTGTCTGCCGCAACTGCCTATTCTCTGGCCGGTCTGGCGATGCCCGGCGACGCCGCTCTGGCAGACGACATGCCGAAGGGCGGCAACCTACGCATCGGCATGCGCTGCATGGAAATCAAGGATCCGCATCTGGCCGACTTCGCCGAGAAGTCGAACGTCATCCGTCAGGTCTGCGAGTATCTCACCCTGACCGACCGCAACAACATCACGCATCCCTATCTTCTAGAAAAATGGGAAGTGAGCGACGACCTGAAGACATGGACGCTGCACCTTCGCAAGGATGTGAAGTGGCGCAAGGGTCGTTCTCTGACGGCCGACGATGTCGTCTGGAATCTGAAGCGTGTCTGCGACCCGGCAATCGGTTCATCGATGCTCGGCCTCTTCACCGGCTACCTCGTCCAGGAATACGAAACTGGCGAAAAGGACGAGAAGGGCAACCCGAAGAAGTCGAGCAAGCTCTGGGCCGACAACGCCATCGAGAAGGTCGACGATCACACCGTTCGCCTCAACTGTTCCTCGCCGCAGATCGCCGTGCCCGAGCACCTCTATCACTACCCGATGTTCATCATCGATCCGGAAGAAAAAGGTGCCTTCGGCGCTGATGCGAATGGCACGGGTCCCTTCGCCATTACCGAATATGTCGTTGGCAAGGGTGCCAAGTACAAGGCTCGCAGCGATTACTGGGGCACAGGTCCCTATCTCGACACCTTCGAATATGTCGACCTCGGCGACAATCCCGGTGCCGGTATAGCCGCCATGGCCTCCAAGCAGGTCGATGGCCTGTCGGAGGCCGATGCGGTGCAGATCAACGCGATGAAGAACTTCCCGCATGTCGGCGTCTATCAGGTCGAGACGACGCAGACGGTCGTCGCCCGCATGCACCCGGATATCGAGCAGTTCAAGGACAAGCGCGTTCGCCAGGCCATGCGTTATGCGATCGACCGCGACAAGGTCATTCAGACAGCACTTCTCAGCGCTGGCGTTCCAGCCGAAGATCACCATGTCGCGCCCTCGCATCCCGAATACGCGGCACTTCCGAAATATCCGCGCGACGTCGAGAAGGCCAAAAAGCTTCTTGCCGATGCGGGCTATCCGGACGGTTTCGAATTCGACATGACGACGCGCCCGGACCCGATCTGGGAACTCAATACGGCCCAGGTCCTTGCCGAACAGTTCAAGGATATCGGGGTCAAGGTCAATATCAAGGCGCTACCGAGCGCCCAGTATTGGGAAGTGTGGACGACGTCGCCGTTCAGCCTGACGGCCTGGGGCCACCGGCCGCTGGCAATCATGACGCTGTCGCTCGCCTACCGCTCGAACGCTGCATGGAATGAATCCAATTATTCCAACGCGGATTTCGACAAGCTGCTAACCGAGGCCGAAGGCATTCTCGACCCGAAGGAACGCAGCAAGGTGATGGCGAAGATCGAGGCGATCATGCAGGACGACGGGCCGATCGTTCAGCCTTTCTGGCGTGTCTTTTCGACCGTCATGGACAAGAAGGTCAAGGGCTTCGAGCTCCATCCTTCGCAATACATCTTCGCGCACCAGTACGCGATCTCGGCTTAACCTCCCGGCTGGCGACCCGGCCGCGTTCGCGCGGTCGGGCACTGGGCCCGGACATTCGGATTGCTCCGGCTATGGCGAATTTTCTTCTCAAGCGTTTGGCGATGATGGTGGTGACGATGCTTTGTGCTTCGTTTCTCGTGTTCGCCGTCTGCGAGTTCACTCCCGGCAGCGTGGCACGCAAGTCGCTTGGTCCTTTCGCCACCCAGCAGCAGGTCGACCTGCTGTCGCAGAAACTGAAGGCCAATGATCCGTTGCTCGTACGCTACGGCCGCTGGCTCGGCGTACTCGTTGGCGCAGTCCCCGATCCGCTTCAGGATCCGGCCACCGGCCTGAACTTCACGGACCCGCGCGGTGCCCAGTATTTCGGTAACTTCGGTTATTCGACGCTGAACAAGCTGCCCGTCAATGACGTTATCTGGGATCGCCTCGGCAATACCGCTATCCTCGCCGGGCTGGCATTCCTGCTGATCGTGCCGCTATCGATCATCTTCGGTATCCTATCGGGATTGAGGGAGGGCGGCGTGCTCGACAGGACACTCTCGGTCATCTGCATCACCTTCACCTCTATTCCGGAATTTGCCTCAGGCGTCTTCCTGGTGACGCTTTTCGTCATCCTCTGGCCGATACTGCCGGGCACCAGCCCGCTCAACAGCGATGGCGGCTGGGCAGTGCCTTACCAGTTCGTGCTGCCCGTCGCGGTCCTCGTCATCTATGACTTCGGCTATGTGGCCCGCATGATCCGCGTCTCGATGATCGGCGTCATGGAGCGGCCGTATATTCGCACGGCAATCCTCAAGGGCATGAGCACACGACGGATGGTCCTCGGCCACGCGCTTCGCAATGCGATGATCGCGCCCTTCACCGTGCTTCTGCTGCAAATCAACTTCCTGATCAGCGGCGTTGTCGTCACCGAACTCGTCTTTGCCTATCCGGGTTTCGGCCGTCTCATCCTCGACGCAAGCCTGTTCGGCGATATCGCGACGCTTGAGGCCGCCACGCTGATCACCGTCGCGATCGCCGTCATCACGCAGCTGCTCGGCGACCTTGGCTACATGCTGCTCGATCCACGCATCCGGGTGAGGTAAATCATGGCTGTTCAAGACAATATCACCGGGGCAGTCATCGCGCCGCCGAGGCGAGCCGCACGGGCGAACTGGATGCGCATCCTGCACTCGCCCACGGCTGTTGTCGGGCTCTGTCTGGTTCTCTTCTGGGTGCTCGCGGCCCTTCTGGCGCCCATCCTGCCGCTGCCGTCGCCGACGGATTCTGACGTGATGGCGATGGGCAATCCCTATCCCTCGGCGGCCCACTGGATGGGAACCGATATTCTTGGCCGAGATATGCTGTCGCGGCTGATCTTCGGTGCCCGCACCGTTCTCTCCGTCGCGCCTCTGTCTGTCGCGGTCGCGATGGTCGTCGGCATCACGATGGGGATGGTTGCAGGCTATTACGGTGGCTGGGTCGACGTTCTCATCAGCCGCTTCTCCGACATCATCCTCGCCTTCCCGGTCCTGGTCATCTACGTCATCCTGATTGCCAATATTGGCCCATCGGTCCTCAATATCGTCATCGCGACGATGATTGCCTCGGCGCCGGGTATCGGCCGCATCACCCGCGGCCTGGTGCTCGGTCTGAAACAGCAGGAATATATCTCGGCGGCAAAGCTGCGGGCGGAAAGTACGCTCTACATCATGATCGTCGAATTGCTGCCGAACTGCCGCAGCCTCCTGATTGTCGATGCCTGTCTTCGCATCGGTTACACGATCATCACCATCGGTATTCTCGGCTTCCTCGGCCTCGGCCTGCCGCCACCGAACCCGGATTGGGGCGGAATGGTCAAGGAGAGCGTGACTGTCTTGAATGTCTGGCCGCACATGTCGCTGATCCCGTCGGCTGCGCTCGTCAGCCTCGTCCTCGGCTTCAATCTGCTTGCCGATGGCGTGCGGGAGGCATGGAAACCATGAACGTCATCGCGTCCAATCTCCAAGGAGCGGCCATGTCCATCACCCCATCGATCGATCCTGAACCGGTTCTCGACATTCAGAACCTGCGTATCGAGTTCCGCGGCAAGAGCGAGACGGTGGTCGCGATCCCCGATCTGTCGTTCAAAGTCATGCCCCGGGAGAGCTATGGCCTGGTTGGAGAATCCGGCTGCGGCAAGAGCACGACGGCGATGGCGATCATGAGCTATCTCGGCAATACCGGTGTGATTGCCGGCGGCAGCATCCGTTTCAACGGCAAGCAACTGGTCAACGCATCTGCGAAGGAATTGCGCTCCATCCGCGGGCGCCAGATCGCCATGGTCTATCAGGACCCGATGAGCGCGCTGAACCCGGTGAAGACAATCGGTGCGCAGCTTGCGGAGGTCCCCCTGCTGCATATGGGCGCGAGCAAGAAAGACGCTTTGGCCATGGCCGAGGCGATGCTTTCAGATGTGCGTTTGCCCGATCCCGGCGAGATGACGCGGCGTTATCCGCATCAACTGTCCGGCGGCCAGCAGCAGCGCGTGGTCATCGCCATGGCACTGCTCGCCAAGCCGTCCCTCTTGCTGCTCGATGAGCCGACGACCGGTCTCGATGTCACCGTCGAGGCTGCGGTCATCGACCTGATTGCCGAACTGCGCCAGCGCTATTCCACCAGCCTGCTGTTCATCTCGCACAATCTTGGCCTGATCGCGGAAAGCTGCGATCGTCTGGGTATCATGTATTCCGGCCAAATGGTTGAAGAGGGAACCACTTCAGAGGTGTTCCGCCGGCCGAAACACCCTTATACACGCGGTCTTATCGACTGCATCCCCGACATCACAGGCGACAAGCGCACCCGCACGCTGGCGGCTATCCCGGGCTCGATCCCGCTGCCGCAGGAACGGCCGCAAGGCTGTCTGTTCGGGCCGCGCTGTTCCAGTTTCGTTTCCGGTCTTTGCGATCGCCCCGGACTCGCCATGGAGCGCGCGGCCAACGACCATCTGGTGCGATGCGTCCGCTGGCCTGAGATCTCCACGACGGAGGCGGCGCTAGCCCCTGTCGAGAGAACGGTCATTGAAAAATCGACCGCGATAGCTTTGTCCGACGTCAGCCGTCTCTATCCTGTCGGCCATCATAAGTTCGTCAAGGCTAACGAAGCGGTCACCTTCGAAGCGGCAAAGGCGGAGATCGTCGCACTGGTCGGCGAGTCCGGCTGCGGGAAATCGACGCTGGCACGCATCGTCACGGGTCTCGACAAGGCGACGTCGGGCGAAATCCGAATGGCCGGCGAAAATATTGCCGAACTGCAGGCCGGTGAGCGCCCGCGCGAGTTGCTGCAACAGGTTCAGATGATCTTCCAGAATCCCGACAGCACGCTCAATCCGTCGCATTCCGCCGCCTTCTCCATTCGCCGTTCGATCAAGAAGTTCGGTATCCGCAAGGGCAAGGCCGAGATCGAGCAGCGTGTGCGCGAGCTTCTGGAAATGGTGCGGCTGTCTCCGGCAGTCGCGGAGCGGAAGCCGAGCCAGCTTTCCGGTGGCCAGAAGCAGCGCATTGCCATTGCCCGCGCTTTTGCGGCCGAGCCCTCGCTGATCGTAGCCGACGAACCGGTTTCCGCGCTCGACGTCTCGGTTCAGGCGGCAGTCGTCACCCTTCTGCTCGACATTCAGCGGGAGAAGCATGCGACGATGCTGTTCATCAGCCACGATCTGGCACTGGTTCGTCATGTCGCCGACAAGGTCGTCGTCATGTATCTCGGCAAGATCATGGAGCAGGGGACCGTTGAGGAAGTGTTCGGCGGTGCGTCGCATCCCTATACCGAGGCACTTCTTTCCGCTATCCGCAGCCCGCATCTGGACGAACTGCCGCGCGAGCGCATTCACCTGTCCGGCGAGACACCAAGCCCCGTCAACGTGCCAGCCGGCTGCCGCTTCTCGACGCGGTGCCACCGCAAGCTTGGCAGCATCTGCGACACGTTTGCGCCGCCGCTCCGCAAGATGTCCGGCACGCATGAGATCCTGTGTCATATCGACGAGGCAGCTCTCGCCGCCCAGGCCTCCGTTTTTCCCCAGGCCGGAAAGGCATAAGCAATGCACGAGCCCGACGGAACGATCGGCAAGTTGTGGCGAAGCGCCGCGGGCCTGCGTGCGATCGTCCATGTGATGGCAAGCATCTGCATCGTTGCCACCGGTAATTCGCTTCTAACAACGACGGTGTCGCTGCATCTCAGCGATCCCGCGCTCGATCCGCACGTCGTCCAGTTGCTGCTGACGGCGTTTCCGATCGGGTTTCTGGGAGGCTGCCTGTCAGCCCGCTTCCTGGTTGTCCGATTTGGGCATGAGATCGCCTTCCATATCGTCGCATTTCTCGCCGCGCTGGGCTCTGCCGGCTACATGCTGACGGAAGCGGCTCCAGTGTGGTTCTGCCTGCGGCTGATAAACGGCTTTTCGATCGCAACGCTTTTCGTCGTCTCCGAAAGCTGGATCAACCTTTATGCCGATCAGAAGAACCGTGGAGCCTATTTCTCGCTCTATATGCTGATGACGTCGCTGGCGACGCTGTTTGCGCAACTGCTTGTCGAGGCGGCCGGCGCAGCCTCTCCCTATCTCTTTCAGCTTGGTCTCGGCGTCATTCTGTTCGGACTGTTCTATGCCCGCTTCGTCGGCCGGCCGTGGCCTGCGTTGCGACTGCCTTTGGCTGTCACTGTCGAAGCGGGCAATGCCCATTCCGGACATCGCTACGGCATCTGGCGGCTCGCCGCTCTCGCGCCGGTCACCGTCGTCTGCGTGTTCCAGGCAGGCATGACCAACATGAATGTCTACACGATGACGCCGATTTACGCGGAGCGCATCAAACTCGACGCGTCCGTCGCGGTGACGCTGGTAACCGCCTTCAGTCTCGGCGGCATGCTGGCGCAGGCGCCGGTCGGATGGCTGTCGGACCGCATGGATCGGCGCGTTCTGCTGCTGATCCAGGGGTTGACTGGAGCGGGACTGTGCGCGGCCATCTCATGGCCGGGCACCTATTCGCAGACACTGCTCTACGGCCTGTTCTTCGCTTATGGCGCAATTGCACTGACGATCTATCCTGTCGGCATCGCCTATGCCAACTCGCAGCTCGACAGCCGGTATATGGTCTCGGCATCGGGCAGCCTATTGCTGCTCTATTCGATCGGCAACATCATGACCCCCGGGCTTGCCGCACAGCTGATGGAGCTGTTTGCACCACAGGCGCTCTTTTTGCTGCTTGGGGGCGGAGCCTTCCTGGTTGCCGCGGCCGCCTGCTTCAATCTCATCCGCCGTCCGATCGGCGCCACCAAAACTTGCCTCGTCCCGGGAGGAAGCGAATGACGTCCACGAAGCCTTTTGACCTCGTCATCCGTGGTGGCCGTGTGGTGCTGCCGGACGCGACAAAGCAGATCGATATCGGCATTCGTGACGGTGTGATTGCCGCGCTCGAGCCGGATCTGCCCGAGGGCAAGAATGAAGTCGCGGCAGAGGGGCGTATCGTGCTGCCCGGCGGCGTCGACAGCCATTGCCACATGGATCAGCAACCTTGGGAGGGCAAGGCGACCGCAGACGACTTCAACACCGGCACGCTGTCGGCGATGTGCGGCGGCACGACAACCGTCGTACCTTTTGCCATGCAGATGCGCGGCCAGTCGCTGCGCGACATTGTCGACGATTATCATCAGCGTGCCGGCCCGAAAGCACATATCGACTACGGTTTTCATCTGATCGTCGGTGATCCCTCGGCGGAGGTCCTGCGCAACGAGATCCCTCAGCTGATTGCCGAGGGCTGCACCTCGATCAAGATCTATCTGACCTACGACGGGCTGAAGCTCGATGATTACGAGGTTTTGAACGTTCTCGATCTCGCTCGTGCACAAGGCGCGATGGTCATGGTGCATGCGGAAAATGACGCCTGCATCCGCTGGCTGACCGAAAAATTCATTGCCGCCCGCAAGACCGAACTGCGTTACCACGAAAAGGCGCATTCGGCGATCGGCGACCGTGAAGCGACCTTCCGGGCGATCAGCCTTTCGGAACTGATCGAGACGCCGATCCTCGTCAGCCATGTCGCAGCCGGGGGCGCTGTCGAGGAGATCCGCCGCGCCAAAGCCCGCGGCCTGCCGATCTACGCTGAAACCTGCCCCCAATATCTCTTCCTTTCGGCCGAAGATATCGACACGCACGATCTGTCTGGCTCCAAATGCGTCTGCACGCCGCCGCCGCGCGACAAGTCGAACCAGCCGGCGATCTGGGCAGGCATCCTGGACGGGACGCTCGAGGTTTTCACCTCGGATCATTCGCCCTGGCACTATGCGGACAAGATCGCAGGCGGGCCGGGGACACCGTTCCATCGTATTCCGAACGGTATTCCGGGCATCGAAACGCGGCTTGCCCTTCTGTTTTCGGCGGGTGTGAATGGCGGCCTGATCTCGCTGCAGAAATTCGCCGATCTGACGTCGGGCGCTCCGGCGCGGCTGTTCGGGCTTGCTCCGCGCAAGGGCAGCATTGTCACCGGCGCGGACGCCGACATCGCGATCTGGGATCCGGATCGCAGCGTAACGATCACCAATTCGCTGCTGCATCACGCCACCGACTACACCCCCTATGAAGGGCAGGTCGTCAAAGGCTGGCCGATCATGACGATCTCGCGCGGCGATATCGTCTGGGATGACGGAAAGATTCTGACTGAACCCGGCCGCGGCCGGTTCGTTGCCAGAGAACGCTCCTTCCCGCCACAGCAGGGGCTTTCGAAGGTTCTCGCATCATGACGGCGCCGATGACACGCCTTGAAAGCAAGGTGATCTTTCTGACGGGTGCCGCGAGCGGTATCGGCGCGGCGATCGCGCGCCGCTGCATAGACGAAGGCGCCTCAGTGATCTGTGCGGATCGGTCGTCCGATGAGGTGGCTGCACTGTCGCAATCCCTCGGTCCCCAGGCGTTTGGTGTCCCATGCGACGTCACCGACAAGGCGTCGGTCGGGCATGCGATGGACGGCGGCGTAAAGCATTTCGGTCGCCTCGATGGCCTCGTGCACAACGCTGCTGCACCATCGATGGACGGCACGGTCATCGATCTCGCCGAACAGCAATGGCGGCTGGAGATCGACGTCATTCTGACCGGCGCCTTTCTGGCAAGCCAGCACGCGCTCCCGGCGATGATTGCCAGCGGTGGCGGCGGATCGGTGGTCTTTATTGCGTCGCAATTCGCCCATGTGGCGACCGGCAAAGCCGTTGCCTATTGCGCCGCCAAAGCCGGTCTGGTGCATCTCGCCAAGGCCATGGCGGTCGATCACGCGGCCGATGGCATTCGCGTCAACAGCCTTTCGCCGGGTGCTGTGTCTACCCCGAGATTGCTGCAACGCTGGCCGGACCTTGCGGCAGCCAATACCGGGCTTGGACCGGCGCATCTGCTCGGCCGTATCGCCCAGCCCGACGAAATCGCCGCCGCTGCCGCCTTCCTCCTGTCACCGGATGCTTCGTTCATCACCGGAACCGATCTCATGGCCGATGGTGGTTATGCGACGCGCTGAGATTTTTGCTGAAGTTTTTGGATGGATTTGAAATGACCCTTCTCGTTACCGGCGGAACCGGCTTCGTCATGAGCGTCCTCGCAAGGACATGGCTCGAACGTGATGCCAAGGCGCGCGTCGTTACTCTCGACCGTGCGGGCCTGGATGCCATGGCGGAACGCTATTTTGCGCCGGTCCGCGATCGGCTCACGGTCGTCACGGCCGATATTTGTGATCCCCAGCAGTGGGAGGCCGTCCTCGACAGCCACGATATCCGCTATGTGGTGCATGGCGCGACCGTCACCCCGATTTCTCGCGGCAGTGCCGCGGAGGCAAAGCGTCAGCCCGAAGCCGAAGATCCTGCCAGGATCGTCGATGTCAATTTGATGGGCACTGTCAATATTCTCGAATGGCTGAGAAAACGGCCCGGTATTCAGCGCCTGGTCTTTGTCAGCTCGGGCTCCGTTTACCGCCATCACGGGCCGGACTGGACGGGCGAACCGCTACCCGAGGACGGCTATGTCGCGCCGCTGACGCTCTACGGCATCTCCAAGTTTGCGGCCGAGATGGTGGTCAACCGTTACGCCGATCTCTTCGGCCTGTCGGCCGCCTCTGTCCGGCTCGCGTCGGTCTATGGGCCGATGGACAGGGTCACCGGCAGCCGCAATTTTCGCCATGTGCCGAACCGCGTCGCCCATATGGCGCTCGCCGACGAGACGATCCGGCCGAACAGCCTGGAACCCGTCGGCGACTATGTCACCTCCACGGATGTGGCCGAGGCGATCATCGCGCTGCTCTTTGCGGAGCGCCTGCGTTACCGCCACTACAACATCGGCAGCGGCGAGACCTCGACGATCGGCGACATCGTCGGTTGGGCGAAGGAGCGTGTGCCCGGATTGCAGGTGGATGTGAGTTCCGATGAGACCGGCAACATCATCCAGGACCTCTCGCTGAAAGACGGCATGTGGGGTGCCTACGACATCGCCCGCATCGCCCGCGATACCGGCTGGCAGCCACGCGGCGGGAAGCAATCCTTCCATGACTATATGGACTGGATCGTCGAAAACGAAAATCAGAGCGAAGGACAATGATGAGCACCGCTGCACAAGATCAATCGCGCGATTTTATTGGTTACGGTCCGAAGCCGCCGTTCGTGACCTGGCCGGGTGGCGTCAAGCTGGCGATCAACCTCGTGCTGAACTACGAGGAAGGCGCCGAATATTCCTGGCTCGAGGACGGGCGCAACGACAACTGGGGCGAATACAATATTCCCAACAGTCCGCCGTTGCGCGATCTCGGCACCGAGACCCATTTTGAATATGGCAGCCGCGCCGGCGTCTGGCGGCTGGCACGCCTGTTCGACCGTTACGATATTCCCGTCACGGTTTCGGCCTGCGCCGTTGCGCTCGAGAAGAACCCGGCCGTCGTCGCCTGGATGAATGCACGCGGCCACGATCTGCTCGGCCATGGTCTGCGTTGGAGCGAGTATTCCAGCATGCCGCGCCATGAGGAAGAGGAGCAGCTTCACGAAGCGATTGCTCTCTACGAGAAACTGACCGGCGGCAGGCCGATGGGCTGGAACTGCCGTTCCTTTCCAAGCGTCAACACCCGGGATCTGATCGTCAAGGAAGGCAGCTTCCTCTATTATTCCGACCCTTGCAATGACGATCTTCCCTACTTCCTCGATCATGAGGGCACGCGACTTCTGATCGTGCCCTATTCGAAGACGCTGAACGACAGTCGCTACCTGATTGCCCCCGGCTACAGCAACCCGCGCGATTTTGCCGAGGATTGCCGTTCGGCGATCGATTACATGATCGGCGAAGCAGACGAGACAGGCGGGCGCATGCTGACGATCGGTGTGCACGCCCGCTGGATGGGCCAGCCTAACAGGGCATCGGGCCTGCGGGATGTCATCGAGCACGTCAAGAAGACGCCAGGCGCTGCCTTCATGCGACGCGAAGACATCGCTCAATACTGGATCGACCATCATGGCTGATAGTGCGCATGCAATGCCGGAAAAGCGTATTCAGGTGGAACCGGGAACGATAAGCGGGGCCGAATATATTGCGGGCGTCCTCAAGGAAGAGGGCGTCAAGCAAATCATCGGTTTTCCGGCAAGCGAGCTTTTCGATGCATCGGCGGCTTTCGATATTCCGCCGCTGATCGCCCGTACCCAACGCGTCGCCGTCAACATTGCCGAGGGCTACGCCCGGGTCACGGCTGGCAGGGAGCTTGCCGTTGTCACCGTGCAGTACGGCCCGGGCGCCGAGAGTGCCTTTGCCGGCATCGCCCAGGCCTTCAATGACGGCGTACCGATGCTGTTCCTGCCAACCGGTTATCCGCGCGGCTCGGAAGCGGTGTCCCCGAACTTCGAATCCCGCCGCAACTTTCGACACATTACCAAATGGTGCGAGGCGGCAAGCCAAGTCGCCGATCTGCCGAAACTGATGCATGCGGCGATCTCGCGCGTCAGAAACGGTCCACCGGCGCCTGTGCTGCTGGAACTGCCGATCGACCTGCTTGCCGAAAGGTTTGATGCCAAGCCTGGCGACCATCGCCGCCCGCGCAGCAGCGTGCCGCAGGCCGGTGACGCTGAGGTGGCCGATCTGGCCGAAGCCCTGATGGCCGCGCGCAACCCGGTAATCCTGGCCGGTCAGGGAATTCTGGCCGGATCGGCGACGCAGGAACTGGTCGCGTTGGCCGAACTGTTGAACATTCCCGTCATGACGACGCCAAACGGCAAGAGTGGTTTTCCCGAAGATCATCCTCTTGCGCTTGGGACTGCCGGACGGGCACGGCCAGCGACGATCGATCATTTCCTGGAAAAGGCGGATGTCGTGCTCGCCATCGGCAGCAGCCTGACCCGCTCCTATTACATCCTGCCCATTCCGGAAGATAAAACCATCCTCCATGTGACGCTCGGTGAAGCTGATCTCGGGAAGGACTACGCGATCGCCCAAGGGGTGATCGGCGATGCCGCCTCCGTTCTCAGGCAGTTGACCGCCTATATCCGCGACAATCGCTTGATCCGTGGAAAACGGCCGCAGCCGGCCGCGGAGATAGCCGAAGTGCGCGCGGCGTTCATGGAAAAATGGATGCCGCTGCTGACATCCGACAGCACGCCGATCTCGCCCTACCGCGTCGTCTGGGAGATCATGCAGGCGATCAATCCGAAGACCTCCATCGTCACGCACGATGCCGGCAACCCGCGCGACCAGTTTTGCCCGTTTTACGTGGCGAGCACGCCAGGCAGCTATATCGGCTGGGGCAAGACCACACAGCTCGGCAGCGGCCTTGGCTTTGCGATGGGCGCCAAGCTTGCCCGTCCGGAGGCGACGGTCGTCAACCTGATGGGAGAGGCCGCCTTTGGCATGGTCGGCATAGACTTCGAAACGGCTATTCGCTGCAATCTTCCGGTTCTGACCATCGTGCTTCGCAATAACGTGCTCGGCGGCTATGCGAAGAGCATGCCTGTCGCCACGCAGAAATATGGCGCGAACCGGGTGACGGGCAATTATGCGCCGATCGCCGAAGCCCTCGGCGGCTATGGCGAATGCGTGACGGAACCGCAGAACCTGCGGCCGGCATTGCTGCGTGCTCTTGAGAGGGTCACGGCCGGTCAGGCGGCGCTCATCGAGGTCGTCACGCACGAGGAACCACGGCTCGCGGGCGTGCGGTAGAGAAGCGGAGGCGGACGTGTTCGATACCATGATTCTAGGCGGCACGGTCGTCAACGCAGACGGTCAGCGCCCCGCGGATGTCGGCATTCGCGATGGGCGCGTGGCGGCTATCCTCGCACCGGGCGAGACCGCGATGGCGCGCGATTTCATTGACGCCGGCAGCAAGCTGCTACTGCCTGGGCTCGTGGATGCACATGCGCATTTGCGAGAACCTGGACTGACGCAAAAGGAAGACTTTGTAAGCGGCACGCATGCGGCCGCTCTCGGCGGTGTGACGACCATCCTCGACATGCCGACTGACGATCCCTGGACGGCAACAGCCAAACAACTGTCAGACAAGATGGAGAGTGCCGCGGGTAGGCTGAATGTCGATGTCGGGTTTCAGGCCGTGGTTTCGAAGAATTGCAAGAACCTGGATGACCTGCTTGCGCTCTCGCCCGTATCTCTTGAATTGTTCACCGCAGACGTACCCGTCGAATACCGGTTCGACAGTCTGGATCAGGTGACGCGGATGCTTCGCCGGCTGGCGGAAGCCGCTACGGTGATCGGCGTTTCGCCGGGTGACCAGTCGATCCTCGATGAAAGCGGGCTTCATGACACCAGCGGCAACATTTCAACGTTTCTGGCAAGCCGGACGCCACTCGCCGAAGCAAGCGGTATCGCCCGCGCTGTCCTGGCTGCGGCCGAAACGGGTGCGCGCGTGCATGTCCGCCAGATCAACTCGAAACTCGGCGTCGAAACCTGGCGCCGCCTTCAGGGGATGGCTGACGTCAGCGTCGAAACAACGCCGCAAAACCTGTTCTTCACCTCGGAAGACTACAAGACCGGCGGTGCCCGGCTGAAGGGGTCCCCTCCATTCCGGGGCCGTGGTGACGTCGCCGCCTTGCGGCATGCGGTGTCGGAGGGCCTGATCACCATCATGGCGACCGACCACGCACCGCACAGCCCGGCCGAAAAGTCTGCCCCCTATGGTTCGTTTGCCGACATTCCCGGCGGCATGCCGGGCCTTCAGACGTTGCTTTCGGTGATACTCAGCCTCGTTGCGGACAAGGTCCTGGGACTTGCCGACCTGGTGCGGATTTGTGCCTACAATCCTGCGCAGCGCTTCGGCCTCGGACGCTCCAAGGGGGCGATCGCGGTCGGCTGGGATGCCGATATCCTGATTGTCGACATGAGACGATCGAATGCCATTACCGATGCCGAACAGGTCTCCCGAGCCGCCTACACGCCTTTCCATGGCAAGCAGACTGTTGGCCTGTTAACCGACGTCTTTTTGCGCGGCGAGCGCATCGTCAGCAACGGAACCCTCATTTGTCCCGGACGCGGCCTCGTCGTCCGCAGAGCTCCATAAAGGAACGTCCATGCCGTTGCTCGACAAGAAAATTGCCATCGTGACAGGCGCAAGCTCCGGTCTCGGCCGTGCGATCGCGCTTCGCTATGCCGAGGAGGGCGCGACTGTCGTGATCGCCGATGTTTCCGACGCTCCGATCGAGGGGGGCGAAACCACCCTCTCGCGCATCGTGGCCGCAGGCGGAAAGAGCGTTTTTGTCAAGACTGACATCTCCAGCTGGGCCGATGTCGATGCGCTGATCTCCCACGCTGTAGCCGAGTTCGGCCGGCTCGACATCATGGTCAACAATGCCGCAATCTATACGTCGACCAATCTCCTCGAGACGTCGCCGCAACAATGGGATCGGGTGATTGCCGTCAACGTCACCGGGTACTTTTACTGTTGCAAGCGGGCCGCTCAGCAGTTTCTTAAGCAGGAGCTGGTCGGTGACACGCGCGGCCGGATCATCAACATTTCGTCGCAGCATGGCATGGTCGCCTGCCCGGGTGATTTTCCCTATAGCGTCAGCAAGGGTGCGATCGTGCAGATGACGCGGCAAATTGCCGTCGACCACGCTGAAGCGGGAATCGTCTGCAATGCGATCGCTCCTGGCAAGATCGTCACCGGCAAACCGGGTGTCGCCAACGCTCCTGACGCACTCGAATACTCGCGCCGCCGCACGCCCTGGCCGCGGCTCGGCGAGCCGAGCGACGTCGCGAGTGCCGCACTTTTCCTCGCAAGCGACATGGCGAGCTACATGACCGGCGTCAACCTGATGGTCGACGGCGGCTGGATGGCGGGCTGATCACAGCGCCGCGCAATATTCGAAATAAGGGAAAGGAAAGAGACCATGGATCTCGGATTGAAAGGCAAGACTGCCCTGGTATTGGGCGCTGGCGGAGGACTTGGCGGAGCGATTGCCCGGACGCTGGCAGCGGAGGGTGCGCAGATCGCTGTCGCCGATATCAACAAGGAGGCCGCCGACAAGACGGTCGCGGACATCGTCGCGGCTGGCGGTTCGGCCATGGCGCTTCAATGGGACGTTGGCGATCTCGGCGTGCTGCCGCCCAATCTCGCGGCTATCGACAAGCAGTTCGGCTCGGTGGACGTGCTTGTGAACATCACCGGCGGCCCGCCGCCGACAGTCGTTTCAGGCCAGAGCGCCGATAGCTGGCGCAAGTATTTCGACAGCATGGTCCTGTCGGTCATCGCCATCAGCGACGCGGTACTTCCGGGTATGCGGCAAAAGAAGTGGGGCCGCATCATCACCTCGACATCATCGGGCGTGGTCGCGCCGATTCCCAATCTTGGCCTATCGAACGCGCTACGCATGTCGCTTCTCGGCTGGTCGAAGACCCTGGCCGGCGAGGTCGGCCGCGATGGCGTGACTGTCAATGTGGTCGTGCCGGGACGCGTTGCCACACAGCGTATCAGCTTCCTCGACGAGCAGAAGGCGAAGCGAGAAGGCAAGGCGGTCGAAGAGGTATCGGCGGCGAGCACCGCGTCGATCCCAGTCGGCCGCTATGGCGATCCGCAGGAATATGCCGATGTCGTCGCTTTCGTCTCGAGCGTTCGCGCTTCCTACCTCACAGGGTCGGTCATTCGCATCGATGGCGGCTTGATTGCCAGCGTTTGAGGAGATCATGCTGATTGACTTGACCATAATTCCGGACGTCCCGAGCACGTCGCCGGGCTCGCGCGCAAACGCATTTGCGCCGACGAGATCTGGGCCTTCCAAGAGCTTGGCGACGGGCTGAGCATTTCACCCACCTGAATGACGCCACAAAGGGTTGCCGCGCCGGTGAGCGGCGCGGTTCTTCCCACGCACCCTGGGAGCATCAGCGGCATCCCGACCTTGGCTGCGATTCGATCGCACGATCCGGCCGTAGGAAAAGCAATGACCCGCGAACAAATCGACGCCGATTTATTCCGAGCAGCTTGGGTTGCCGGTATCAACGTTGTAACAGACAATGCAGTCGAGAGCCTGCAATATTTGGCTACGATGGCTAGGCCGTCGATAGCTCGCTACCGAGCGTCAACCGGCGATCTCAGGCGGGATATGGATGCCGTCCTCGAAATCGGACCAGCGAAAGTCCAGCGGAGCGGGGAAGTCCCGGGCACACGTTCGGCGGAGACGTCTCGAATGCGATGACGTTCGACGCTGACTATGGCGACGTGAACCTCAGCTACGGTGTTTCCTATTTGTTGGAGGACGTCACTCCAAGCCCTACTACAGCCGGACCTACGCCAACAGCCCGGGTGTCTGAATGAACCCAAGCAGTGGTCAGCGCGCAATCGGAAGTGCCTAGACGGTGGCGGCGCGACCTATAAGATAAACGACAATGTCCGCCTCGACTTCCAGGCGGAAATCCTCATAGACAAATTCTATGTCGATGCCTTGGAACCCTTCGCCTGGGCGCACATTTCGGGCTACGCTCACGGCGAAGTTCTGACCGCTTTGCAGCACGGCCGTCATCCCAGGATTTTCCTCTTCTCGGCATCGTATTCGTCGCCACTGATTGCGCCGCTATCCTTCAGCTTCGCGAGTCGCTCGAGCACCTCGACGGCGTTCGAAGACATGGTGCCGCCCGCGGCCTTCGTAGTGGCGGGCGCGACCTCGTCGGTGCCGGCCGTGCAGTACCAGATAATCAGCGCGATGGTTCCGACCGGAAACAGGTACGACAGGAGCTGATGCCAGCCGCTTCTATTCAGGTCATGCAGACGACGGGTTGCGAGAGCGATGGTTGGAAGAAGGACGCCGAGACTAAAGAGGCCAGACAGAGCATCCGTCGGATCGATAGCACTGAGAACTGCCGAAACGATGACGAGGAAGAAGAATGAAAACCAGAATTCCGATCGGCTGGCGCGGCCTTCGAACGTCGCGTACTTTTTAAAGAACGTCGAAATCGCCTGTCCGAACCCCATTGAAGAAGGAGCCTGCCCAAAGCGGTTTACGCCTGACGGTGGGCTCTTGAACACGAAGAACAGCGGCAACCCGAATACAATAAGAACAACAAGCATATGCCAGACCGAAAGGCTTTCCATAGTTTCCCCCTTTGAATAACGCCCGAATAAATTTCTAGTTTTGGCCTCGCACTCAAGTCAATGTCCCGCTTTCGTCCAATTCAGTGCTGTCAAATCGACCAGTAAGTCGCAGGATACGTAGCGAAAATATTTTCATTATCCGAATTGGTTACATGGACATGATTGCGCAATATCGGCCTCCGTGATCTGATCCACCCGGGGAAATCTCGTGTCTGGCGTGTGGGGCGATGAAGTTACGTAGCCGTTACAGGCTTGTTATTGTGACATTGCTAGCTTTTGGGCTGATTGCGGCTGTCGCACCATTCTGGTTGAAGGAATGGGTGGAATCCATCACGGACAACCCAACTCTCGACAAGATTCACGCTGTTTCCCAGGGCCTCGGCTTCCTTTCGTTGCCCAGCGTGCCGGTGACGCTGGTGCGCATCGATGACCAAAGCTTCGAGGCGTGGCAACGTCCTTTTCCAATCACCAAGGCGATCATCGCCGGCTTGATAGAGAAGGCGAGGACATCCAGTCCGCGGGCAATCCTTGTTGACCTCGATATATCCGCGGGAGGTGGCAAGGACGCCGACGTACTGCACGACTTACTCGACAGATGGCGACCATCAGACCCGCCCTTGCTCTTCCCAAGAGAGCTTTCGTTCGACCCCGACGGGAACAGCCTCCCTGCCTCGCCGTCCGACTTTGATATGCATTTCAAAGCCGGAAAACCGCTCTTTTGGGTGAACGTTCTTTTTGAGGTGGGTGACGGTGCCAAGGTTAGAAACTGGAACCTTTGGGAAGTGCCTAAGGGTGCCTGCCAAGCTCTCCTGTCTCCGGCGATACTGTCTTATGCATTCAAGTTGGGTGGCGCGGCGATGGTCGAGACTGCTCAGAGATATCTTGGCAGCCGCGACGGCGTAGGCTGCGCTCGCGAAGGGCAAGACATGCCGAGTGCTGTGCCAAGGTGGTTGAGCGACGCAGAGAAGAGCTCGGCGATCCAGTTTTCATTCCCAAAGAGTGACACTGCGATGTCCGCAATGATGGTCGAAGACGGTCATGTGCCCGCTCTCATTCAGTTGTCGGGATACCAGTTTGCGCAGCGTCCCATCGCCGCCAGTGCGTTGGCGGATCGCTTCGTCATCATTGGAAACAGCTACGCCTCCAACGGGGACTTCCACGACACCCCGATCGGGGAAATGGAAGGAATGCGCGTTATCGCAAATGCGGTCGCCAATTCCACAAAGGCTATTGCAGCTGCAGAGTATCCGACGAAGGCCGCCGTCATCCTATCGAGCATGTTCCTCGCGGGTCTCGTCGCATTTCTGACCTTCACCTTCAAATCTCTGATCTCGGCCCCGTTGGCACTGCTGGTGGGCATCGTTGTGTACACCGCCTGCAACATCAATCTCGGCGCTGCCGCCGCCCAGTCTGTCGTCCAGTACGCCATCGTAATCTGGGTGCTGGTCATTGCACTGGAGTCTGTTGAATCGATATGCCGCGGGTTTCTTGAGGGGCGCAGCTGGAGGTCGTTTCTCAATGGGTAGACGTGTCTGGATGTTGGAAGAACCGACATGTTTCATACTGGCGAGCTGTATTCTCTTTGCTCCCGTGGCATCTCTGGCGGGACAGCCGGCGGCCGTGATCGTCGACTACGAAGGCGCGGCCTCCATCATCGGCACGCGATCGGGCACAGCGATGGAGTTCCAGCTGGGGAGTGTTTTGGAGGAGGGGGATCGCCTCGATATTCCAGAACCCGGCTTTGTCAAACTAAACCGAGGCGGGGCCTGCGGACTATTGCTCTCACCCGACACATCGAGGTCCGAGGAGCCGGGATGTTCGATCAGTCGCGTTTCGTCATATTCTGTCCCGTCCTCCGGACTGACAGATGACGTCTCGAGCAGATATCAGCAACTGGCGGAAGTCTTGGGCTGGTGGGACCCCGAACGCAAGTCGAAGCCGATGCGCAGCAGGGAGTCCTACGGCCTTCGCGTTCCCGCCCTGGACAATGTGGCGAAGCCCTTGCTTGTCGCGGGAGGCAGGACGCTTGAGGTGCGCTGGGTGGACGGCAAGCCACCCTTCCGGCTGAAGGCAATTGCTTCTGACGGCAAGAAGGTCGACGGCATCGTAGCCGATGGCGCTCGCACCGGCAGCGTTCGCGTTCTCATCGAGCCTGGCAAAGCATTTCGCCTGGAAGTGGCCGATGCGTCCAAGGTGGTTTCCTACAACATCTACGGGATCGCAGCTTTCGAGGACAAGAAAGCTGCAAAGCCCGTGGATGACTACGACCGGGCATCCCAAATCGTCGCGGCAATCTCGAAGAGCGGCGGTGACTGGGCATTCGAAGGCGTCCAGCAGATCAAGGGTCTTGCACTCGAGCCCCGCATCAAGACTGCACTGACCAGCGCGATCGAATACGGAGACTGGCCATGAAAGTCTTCCGTTTGTTTGTCGCGACGGCATTCAGCACTTTGCTCTATTTCGTCGCTGCCACGGCGAGCTCGGCGATGGAAGGCATGATCACAGGGCCGGAGCATTCCGCGATCAAGCAAATCATCCAGACCGACTACGTGACATCCGACCAACTGGATAACGCTGTCGTGGTGCTTCGCCGGCTGATCGAGGCAAGCGAGGTTCAGTTCGGCAAGAACAGCCGGCAGGTTGGCGTATTGCTCTGCGACATCGGCGAAGTGGCATACAAGCAGGCCAATTTCCTGCAGGGCAAAGCCAAAACCGACAAACTCAGGAGGGCGACCGCTGCACTGGTGTCAGGCGCAGACATGCTGAAGCCCTATCAGGCGGAGCATGACGGCTATATCATCCAACGGGCGCGCGCCTATCGGTTTGCAGGCATGGCGTTTCTTGCCTTGGGCGACAAGAAGAGCGCCGAGTCCAACTTGCGAAATGGACTTGCCATTCACTGGAAGCGATACAACGACAACGCCTACCAACTTCAGTTTTTCCCGACATTGTTTGACGCCGTAGAAGGTCCTGAGGCGAAACGAAAGGTAGCCGAAGCAGAGATTAAGATCGCGCGAAACGTCTACAACGTTCCGACCGGAAGTGGGCACGCGAGCCTGGATGGTCCACTCAAGCGGCTACGAATTGCCGAGACGGAAGGCAATCCGCTCATCGCGAAGCTCGAAGCATCTCGCAGCAAGGCTGCCGGCCTTGCTGAGGCAGGCAAACGCGATGCGGCCTATGAGGAGATCGCTTCCTTGTTTTCGATAGCGACAAGCGAGAGCGATCGCAGTCTATTCATCGGCCGGATGAAGCCGCGGCCGTTTTTCATCTACGATGATCCCGACGCCGGCCAATCCGTCAGCTGGAGCGACGACAAGGCCGCCTATGAGATGGGGCCCTACGACTACGTTGCAACGAAATTCTTCGTCGATCACACTCTTATGCCGTTCATCGCGGAAGGGAGGAACAACCTGTTCACCTTGCTATCGCAATGGCAGGAAATCTACGATTCTGGAGACCGTGAGAATGCCGCTTACTTCTGCCGGCTGATTCCAGGGAACTACACCGGATACAGTGGTTTTGACCTGCCTGGCTTCGATCGTAGCCAGCCAGTCATCCCTCCATTTTGTGCTGCGTCCGTTCAGTGGGCCGGATGGATGCGAATGCAAGGTATCATCGGGCAGGGCCGGCAGTTGGTCGAGATGGGTATCGACCTGCTGCCCGCCGACGTCCGCGAAACACCTATCGGGAAGAAGTTCCTTGCGGACAGCCTCGGGCTGATGTCTGCCTTCGAGGCCTATCACGGCTCTCCGGACAGCTTTCTCTCGGCGTATGAGCGCCTTACCGACGTGGATGCTCCATCATCGGCTGAATATGCCTTCTACGCGGCCATCATCCGTGACCAACCAGATGCGTTCATGGACGCGTTGAGACGGCTGGGTGCGGCAGCGTTGCTCCAAGGCGACGAGGAGGAAGGCCCGGGTCCTGTTTCGAAGTTGGCAATTATCGGACCGAAGGTCGCTGAGGCGATTTGCGCCCAACAACCAACGGAGCTACCGGCGATCGTGCGCGCGTCGTTTTGCGCCGATGATGCGGCGATCTCGCCTGATCAGTTACGTGCCGAGTTGCAGAGTGCCTCGAAAAGGTTGGAGCTAGGACAGGTCAAGCCGTTTTTCGCTATTCCGAATTGGCGAATTCTGAAACTTCTCGCGGCCCCCGAATACGCAGCCCTCCGGCCTTTGGCGAAAGCCGCGTTCTCGCCTGGTGAGGTGGCTCAGTTCCAGGAGCGTAAGCTTTCGAAGCGCGAGCAGGCGTTTCTCAAGACGCCAAAGGACCACGACACCTATATCCAGCAAACGCCGAACGACACTCGCTTTGCCGACCAGGTGTCTGACGACTTCGACGCAGCTTTCATCTCTACCGCGCTCTTCGAGGCTGGAAAGGTCGACATGGCGAAATCATGGGCTCTTCCGGCTATCGAGCGTTATCAGTCCGCAAGCCCTCCGCAAACGATATTCAGTCTTTGGCTGGCGGATACCTATGAGGAGCAGACATATCTCGACGGCTGGAGATGGCTTCTCATGGATCGCCCGCTTCTTGCCACTGCCGCCTTTGGAAAGCACATCCCGGAACACCTCGCATACACCCGAGGAGGCGTAGGCGAGGGCGCGCAATCGAGTCTGGACTGGGAGCGGGTGATCGGGTCCTATCACGGGCGGATGATCGCGGGCACCCAGCTTCACGATGATCTGTCAGCTCGGTCGGACGCCCGATCGCTGGTATCGTACGTCAAATTCGTCCTCGGTCTGCAGAGCTTTTCACGCAACGAAACCAGAGAGGTCATCGTTCGGGTTGCTCGCCCGGCTCTGAACGAAGCGCTTTCCGTTCTCGTCGACGGGCGTGAGCTCTCTCCTGACGACGTGGAAGCGGTCTTCGAGATCGTCCAGATGATGAAGCCGAGTGGGACGGGTGCGACCATTGCCCGTCTTGGCGCGAGGCTTTCTGCGGTGTCTCCGCAGCTGGCAAATCTTGCCAAGCAGCGCGAAGAGTTGCGTCAGAAGTGGCTTGCGACGCCGGTTGATCAAGTCGCGGATCGCAAAGCGTTGGCCGTCCAGGTTGACGACATTGATTTGGAGCTGGCCAAGCAGTTTCCCAAATACGTCGAGATATCAGGCACGGTCGCCGTGTCGGTTGAGCAGGCGACCGCCGCATTGTTGGATGACGAGGCTCTGATCGCATTTCTCGACACGGGCGACAACTTTCTGGTGGTGGCTGCGAGCAAGGCAAGGACCGCTGTCATCAAGACGGAGATGTCTTCGGACGATGTAAACGACTTGGTGCACGAGCTCAGGCGAGGGCTCGAACTGCGCGGAGGACGGGTTCCTGCCTTTCGCGGGGAGGCGGCATATCAGTTATACCGCCAACTTTTCGAACCGATCGAAGCCAAGTGGACCATGTCGCCGAGACACCTGATTTTGGTGCCGGACGGCTCTCTTGAGAGCATTCCTTTCGCGGTGCTGCTGACTGAAGAGATGGTGCGGGATGATTTCGTCGGCGCGAAGTGGCTATCGGACAAGTACACCATGACGCGCGTGCCATCGGTCGCATCACTGATGACGCTGCGAGCCGGAGCCGGCGCGAAACCGGGCGGGGAGCCTCTGCTTGGGATCGGTGACCCTGTTCTGGATGGCAGTCCTGATACCGAGCGCGGCGGTCTGGCTGCCTCGAAGCTGGTCGCCCTCCGGGGTGGCGCGAATGTGCAGGATATCCGGGCGCTTCCAAGGTTGCCGGAAACGGCCGACGAGCTAAGGGCCCTACAAAAGAGCCTGAAGGCACCTGTCGGCTCGTTGTTGCTTGGACAGATGGCGACGGAGACGTCGTTGAAGGGCGAGGACCTGACCAGGTTCCAGACACTCGCCTTCGCGACCCATGGCCTGCTCGCCGGAGAGATAACTGGGGTTCAGGAACCTGGGCTGATCATGACGCCACCGGCGGTGGCGACGCCGACCGATGACGGATATCTTTCTGCCAGCGATATAGCTGCGTTGAACCTCAATGCCGAGGTCGTCCTCCTCTCGGCATGTAACACCGCCGCGCCCGAACAGGCCGGAGCGGAAGGGCTTTCGGGACTAGCCAAGGCGTTTTTCTTCGCGGGTGCCCGAAACCTGGTGGTGTCACACTGGGCTGTGGACTCGGCGGCGACCGCGGCCTTGACGACGAGAATGTTTGAAAACCGGGGTAGCGGGAAGTATAAGACCTACTCGTCGGCACTGGGAGATGCGATGCGCGAATTGCGGTCGAGCGACGAGGGCAGGTATGCCCATCCGCTGTTCTGGGGACCATTTGAGGTGGTCGGCGCGGATTGAGGCGGCGTAGAGTTCGTGCTCAAAATCCTTCAATCAGCCGTCTTTCTTGCAAAGACGTCAAGCTTTGGTGGCTGACGTGGGCGCAGGTCTGGTGACGGTGGGCTGGTTTGTCACGTCACTCGGCTTCTCGTTCTATCTCAAGCATTTCGCAAATTACGACGCCACCTATCGAGCTTGAGCACCAAACATCGAGGGACACGACGACCGGTTCGCCTCGGTCCATGAGGACTCGAGGCGCGTATGTCGCCGACACGTTGGGCGAAGCTTCCGACTGAGTGCGAACACGGCCGTCGCACCGCTGGCTCTCCGGTTTGGTCCGGAGATCGGCCGGCGGCTCGGTCAGATTTTCGGTCGCATGTCCGAACCGATCGACCCGGTTTCCACCCCAGAATGGATAGAGGTCTCCCGCGCGGTCGCGGAGCCAATCGGTGCCGCCGAGACCATCAATAAATCTCTTGGTCGGTTGGTGAAGCAGCTCGTCGGCGAACTCCAGCGCCGGGGGCTTGGCGTCCGGCGCACCGCGGCACGGCCAAGACCGTCCGCCGAACCGGTGACGAACGCGCATTTCCTTGGCTCCAAGTGTGCAGTGAGTTGATTGTGTGTGACGCCACCACGGTCAAGTCAGTGGCTACGGGTGCAGAGACGATGAATGCGCTGACTGGAAATCCTTGAGCGTGGGTTGTCATTGGCGCTTGAAATCCGGTGGTGAAAGAGCCATCTGACCGGCATTTCTGAGCAATGGGGATTATCGATGACGACAGTAGAAGATCGGCAGCCTGAGCACCACGCATTCGAAGCCGATGTCAGCCGGCTGCTGCACATGATGGTGCATTCGGTTTATTCGGACAAGGATGTGTTCCTCCGCGAATTGATTTCGAATGCTGCGGATGCCTGCGAAAAGCTGCGTTACGAGTCGATTTCCCGGCCGCAGCTCTCGGCGGATTCGACCCCGCCGGGAATTCTCGTGAGCCTCAATGAAGAGGCGTTGACCCTCGTCATCGAGGACAATGGCATCGGCATGAGCCGCGATGAAATGATCGACGCGCTCGGCACGATCGCGCGCTCTGGCACGAAGGCGTTCATGGAGCGGCTTGAGGCTGCCAAGGCTGGTGAAAAGGCTGAATTGATCGGCCAGTTCGGCGTCGGCTTCTATTCCTCGTTCATGGTCGCCGAACAGGTCGACGTGATTTCTCGCCGTGCTGGTCAGGACGAAGCCTGGAAATGGTCGTCCGACGGCAAGGGAAGTTACGACATCGTCGCAGTCGATCTCGAAGCGGCGCCGGCGAGGGGCACGCGTGTCGTGCTGCATCTCATGCAGGACGCAAAGAAGTATACGGGCAAATGGACGGTCGAAAAGATCATTCGCGACCAGTCCGGCCACGTGCCTGTCCCCATTCGCCTTCTTGAAAAAGAGGGTGCTGAGCCGTCGCAGGTTTCCGATGGCGCAGCACTTTGGACAAAGCCGAAAAACGAGATATCCAAACAGGACTATGACGATTTTTATCGCGGTGTCTCCGGTCAGTATGACGAGCCACTGGCCAATGTGCATTTCCGCGCCGAGGGTCGCCACGAATACACAACGCTCGCCTTCATCCCCGGTTCTCAGCCCTTCGACCTGTTCGATCCAGACCGCCAGGGTCGGATGAAGCTTTACGTGAAGCGCGTCTTCATTACCGACGAAGCCGAGTTGCTGCCGCGTTACCTGCGGTTCGTCCGCGGCATCGTTGACACCTCGGATCTGCCGCTTAACATTTCCCGCGAGATGATTCAGGAAAGCCCGGTGCTTAGCGCCATCAAGAAAGGCGTGACCAGCCGGATCCTTACCGCGCTGGAGAAAATGGCCGAAGGCGAAGCCGAGACGTTTTCCAAATTCTGGGACCTCTTCGGGGCGATCCTCAAGGAAGGGATCTACGAAGACTTCGAGCGGCGCTCGCAGTTGCTGAAGCTGGCCCGCTTCCGCAGTACCGTGGCCGGTGAGACGACCCGTAATCTGGCCGACTACCTGGCGTCGATGAAAGAGGGGCAGTCGGCGATCTATTACATCAGCGGCTCCAGTCTGGACCAACTAAAATCGTCGCCGCAACTCGAAGGTTTTCGAGCCAGAGGTATCGAAGTCCTTCTCCTTACAGATGGCGTAGATAATTTCTGGCCGACGAATGTCCCAGATTTCGAGGGAAAGTCCTTCAAGTCGGTCACCCAGGGTCTTGCCGATCTGGACGACATTATCGGCGAGGGAAGCACAGATAAGCAGGCCCTGGAAGCCTCTCCCGACGTCGCGGCATTCATCGATTTTGCGCGAGCTAGCCTGAAGGAGGAGGTTACCGACGTGCGGGTCTCCGGTCGGTTGACCGAAAGTGCCGTCTGCCTGGTCGCCTCCGAACATGGGCCAGATCGACAGCTCGAGAAACTTTTGCAGGGGGCAGGGCGGCTACAGACCGCTTCGAAGCCGGTCCTGGAAATCAATGCGCAGAACGAACTCGTGAAAAGCATCGCTGCGATGGACGATCAGGCGTTTCGCGAAGATGCCGCCTGGCTCCTGCTCGACGAAGCCCGCATTCTCGACGGGGACAAGCCTACCAATCCGCGCGCTTTCGCCGAAAGGCAGGCCAGACTGTTTGCATTGGCGATCGGACGGGCGAGGTAGCGCCACACCCAAACGACCTCTTGCTGGCAGGTCAAAAACCTACAATTTGCAGTCTTGCTGGAAAATCGGTCGGATCAAGCTTCGCTGCATAGCAGCCTTCACAGCGAAGCTTGATCCCTGCCGCACCGTGTCCGGCGCCTTTCGAACGCCACAACAGATGGCGATGTCCCGATCTAGCATTGCCGCCCGCATCTTGTATGAAACGAACCTCGCGTCGCTCCTAAAGCCGCAGCAGGCCATCAGCCGTCATGCCGATGATGTCTGGTTCCCGACACCACGTGAAATCGATGCGATTTGTGCAGCCGTTTGGGCAACGGACGGACCAACATCTTTTAATAACTAGGCTGGCGATTTTAGTCCTTCACGGCACGATGCCAATGATCAGTCCGCTTCTACCGATTGCCCGCTCGCCTAATCTTAAAGCTTCCTCAAAGCATATGAGTCGAGGTAACCACAAGCAATGCAACGGAACGTCACCACCTCGTAAACCGCTTTGCCTTTGAGGCTTAAACCGGAAAATAAACTTTTTACAGGTTTTCCTTCAACCCAGGTCTCTGATGACAAGAGGGCGCTGTCCCCTTTCTCGAGCAAAAAACCCTCTTCCATATCGGACCTGCATTGACTGCATTGGTGGGACATATCCAGACCTTATATTGTTAGGCTCTTGTCTCATATTAACCGGCCTCCGGATCTCGTCGAGATCACTCATGCGTGGACCCTGACTGGACCTCCCGGACGACGCTGCCGAATGCTTCCTGAAGGAGTTCGGCCATTGGCCGCGCGCCTTTCTCCTGGTTGAAGATATCTCCAGCAATGCGCATCGCTCCGACGGAAACCATAGCGACGACACGCAACGCCGTTGATCGCTCAGGCTCGGGCCACCGCTCTCTGAGCGCGTCGTATATCTCAAGTTCTTGCTGCACGTATGATATCTGCTTGCGCGCTTGAACGCTTGGACTGGTCCTCATCAACCTATCCATCTCGATCATGTCGTCCGTCGGGATCGCATTACACACGCTCACCACAGCATCTCGTACCGCGTCAATCGGCGTCGAGGTCGCGGGAGCCTTTCGTACCGCATCCGCCAACATCTCGCCGATCCCACTTTGGAGAGACAGTAGAATCTCGTCCTTCGACGTGAAGTAGTAGAAGAAAGTTCTGCGCGAAATCCCTGCGGCCGCGGCAATTTCGTCAAGCGTTGTGTGATCGATTCCTTTCTGAACGAAAAGAGCGATGCCTTTCTCGGTTATGCGCTTTTTTGTCTCGCGCTTCTTTCGTTCCCGTAGGCCATCGCCTGCTTGAACGTCACGCTCGGTTTTCTTCACCACAGCCTCTTGTATAATTACACTCAGTGCGATATTAATTTTACACCAAGTGCGAGAATGATGGAAGAGGCGTGAAATGACCAAGTGGCACGAGACCGACATACCAGATCAGCGCGGGCGATCCGCCGTGGTGACAGGAACGGGTGGACTAGGGCTTGAAACCGCTCTATCGCTCGCCCGCGCAGGGTGCGATGTGACCATAGCCGGCCGCAATCGTGAAAAAGGTGCCGACGCTGTATCGCGCGTTAAATATGCCGCTCCCAAAGCCATTGTGCGGTTTGACACACTCGATCTTGCTGATCTCTCCTCAATCGTGTCGTTCGCCCAGCGGATGGAAAACGAGAGGGAGAGCGTGGATTTGCTGGTGAACAATGCCGGCATCATGGTGCCGCCGAAGCGGCAGGAAACGCGGGATGGCTTCGAGTTGCAATTCGGAACGAACTACCTCGGCCATTTCGCATTGACGGCTCATCTGATGCCACTGCTATCAAGGGGGACGGACGCCCGTGTCGTCACCGTGTCCAGCGTGGCAGCTCGTGCAGGAAAGATCAATTTTGACGACATCAATTCTGAGAGGCACTATCGTCCGATGGAGGCCTACAGCCAGTCGAAACTTGCATGTTTGATGTTTGCGCTCGAGCTCCAGGCTCGAAGCCGAGCTGCAGGGTGGCGCGTCTCAAGCATAGCGGCACATCCCGGGATCTCTCGGACCGATCTGCTGCACAATGCACCCGGACGAAATAGCTTGCAGGGTCTGGCGCGAACCTATCTCTGGTTTCTCTTCCAGCCCGTCGCGCAAGGCGCTTTACCGCAGCTATTCGCCGCCACCTCGAAGGAGGCCAAATCAGGCGGCTACTATGGGCCCGATCGCCTTGGCGAAACACGCGGACATCCGCAACCGGCAAGCATCCCGCAACAGGCTCTCGACAAAGCCGCCAGTCAGCAGCTTTGGGAGATCTCCCAACGTATGACTGGCCTTTAAAATATCCTCATCTGGAGCTGACGAAAAGCGCCTCCGGCCCTTGAACGCCCGCACACACGTCTGTTTGGGCTGGCAGATGACAACTTAGCTTCGAACTCCACGGTCGCGGGTTACGCTAGCGTTGCCGGCTGCGCTACTCCACGGCGTTATCTGCTGTCTTGCCGCGTTAGAAACAGCCTGATCGACGATTCATGCCCCTTTAAACTCACCACAGTCGAAACCCCGAAGGAGATCGAGCGTCGACAAGCGGCCGGGATCCCGCTCAACATGAGATTACGAGGAGCTTCAAGGGTTCCTCGACCCATTCTACCGCAGCTACAAATGCTCGGACGGCCGCAGTCACACGATCTCCGGTAAGATGTTCCATGTGGCTGTTCCCGGTGGCGACACTTTGATCGAGGGGCGATTTAAAATAGAAGGTTCAAAAGAACCGAAATGGATCGATTGGATCGACAGCATTGGTGAAGATGCTGGGAAAGTAATCCCCGCCATCTACACGCTTTCACAGGACATCTTCGAGTCTGCCGCGGCCGATCCAGATATGAAACGTCAGGTAGATTTTTGCGGTGGTAAAGGAATAACGATCAGAGGAATGTCAGAATCTGCGGATAGTGAGCCTGCCAGCTGGGCTCTGTTCAGATCCTAGTCGTCAGCGAAGCATTTTCAACGCGTGCTACCAAACGATTGAGCTTCCGTCATAGGCAAAGAAGCCGCCGGTATTCGCAGGCTGGAGCGCGTCAAGCGCCTGAGGGGCCGATCGCGCGGCCTCGTCTGGCTTCGACCTTTCGTAGCCTGAGGAAAATGGATCCGACAGGGAGGTCGCAACACTGCCCGGATGCATTGCGACCAGCAGCGATGCAGGATTTGCCCTGGACACGTCGATCGCGGCCGTGTGGACCATCTGGTTCAGCGCAGCCTTGGAAGAACGATAAGAAATCCACCCGCCGAGCTCATTGTCGCCAATCGACCCCACGCGAGCCGACAGGAAAGCGAGGATCACCCCGCTTCTTCTTGGCAAGCAACGGAACAAAGTACTTCAATAGTAATGCCGGTCCGATGGCATTGACGGCAAATTGGTTCATCATTGAGATCTGGTGGATCGATTTCTCCGGCCCAACACCATCTATCGTGAGAGCACCTGTCGCGCACACAATCAAATCGAACGACGTTGATTGAAATCGATCGGCTGCGAGATGGACGGATTCCTCGTCAGTGATGTCAAGCTGATCGACACGGCGCGAAAGGCGCACCGTGTTTGAACAATTCGGATCGGATTCCAAAGAATTCGCTATTGCATGGCCGACGCCGCCACTGGCACCGATCACCAAGGCCGAGTATCCGGGGGCCAACGATGTCAGCAGCTTACCCGCCATTGAACGAACTCCCTTCACATAGGATGGTTAGCTCGAACAATCAGCCGCGCACCAGCATCATAAAGCGCGACTGATCCTGCGCAGAGCCGTCGAAACGGCCAAGGAATGTCGTCGTTATGGTTTTTGCACCCTGCTTTTGGATGCCGCGCATCGCCATGCACATATGTTCTGCTTCAATCATGACGGCCAAGCCTTTCGGTCGCAGGCTCTCATCGAAAGCTTTTGCAATCTGCGACGTCATCGTTTCCTGTGTCTGCAGCCGACGGGCATAAAGGTCCACGAGCCGCGCCATTTTTGAAAGTCCAAGAACGGCGCCATCCGGGAAATAGGCGATATGGGCAACACCGTGGAACGGCACCATGTGATGCTCACAATGCGAATGGAATGCGATATCCTTGACGACGACCATGTCTTTGTAACCGGCGACATCCGAAAACGTCTTCGCCAAAATCTCTTCCGGCGCTGCGTCGTAGCCGGCAAAGAGCTCACGATACGCTTTGGTGACGCGCTTCGGGGTGTCAAGAAGGCCCTCCCGCGTTGGGTCGTCGCCAGCCCAGCGGATTAAGGTGCGCACGGCGGCCTCGGCTTCCTCCTGGGTGGGCAGGTCCGCGGCCGCAAAAAATCCGGTGTCGTTTACGATTGCGTCCATCAGAAACGTCCTTCGCTATGATAACCGCGCTGTTACGGCGTCGATCATCGGTCGGATCAAATTTCCGGCAGATCAGATCCCCACTTTTTGATCTGTTTCGCGATGACCTCGTAAACGCGCTTGTATTCTTGGAGTGATGAAAAGGCGCGAACAATCGTGACAGTTGGAAACGGCTTATTTTCGCGCGGTACAGTGAGTGCAATCGATAGCAGGGATCTTGTAATTCGCATTAAAGGCTGCCGCTCGGTTGGCGACGGTGGCGTTCGAAGTGATATAGTCGCGGTGTGCAACACCGGCCGTCCTGCAGCAGCAATGATCCGGCAAGCCGAGTGGCGCAACAATCCGGCCGTGAAAAGTGCAGCGGAAATCTGGTGCGTTCGCGACGCTTCAAAGCTCGCGCAAATTCAACCCGATGCTAGCTGTAAAGGGGCGGCTCACGTTAGCGGGCTGGTGCTGGCGAAGGCGCTTAGTAGCATGGTGGGTCAGTAGGATGGGCAAAAGGCACCGCGTTTTGGCAATCGTCTTGACGTATTTGGGAACGTTACCGTTTTGGCTGCTCATAGTTGTTTCGTTTATCGCGCCACAATTTGAAGCGCAGCGCGCGTTCCTAGCGTATGGAGCAATTATCGCCTCGTTCATGGCGGGAACGCTTTGGCGGAGCGCACTCAACGGTCGCGCCGGCGTCTTCGTTACCCTGTTTAGCAATGTTCTGGCACTGGTCGCATTTGCAACGCTTCTCATCGGATCCATAACGATCGTCCTTTTGGCTCAGATGATTTTGTTTGGTCTTCTCCTCGTCGTTGACGCCAGTACTATCGTCGAAGACGACGACCTGCGTTGGTACCTGAAGCTTCGTGGCAGTGTGACGCTAGTCGTTCTTTTCGCTTATTGCACGATGACGCTTTATTCAGTCCTTTAAGCGGAGCGAGGCGAGAATCAGCCGGAATGGATTGCTCGCGGCGGTCCGCTCCGCATTGTCTCATATGCGAAGATACGCCGCATCACGTCGAGACCCGGTAAGGTTTGGCACGAGCTTTAAGGACCTGTCATAAAGCTCATCAGATGAGCCAAAGCAGGGCTGCATTGCGACAGATACAAGCTATGGAAGGATCATAGCACTAGTCTTTGCTCTCTGAACCTACCCGAACTCACAGGCTTCATAGTCAAAATTATCACTGCGCGGGGAACTCTAGCTGACGCACGTCGTAACCCAACTCGCTCGCCTTTCGGACCATGCGTTGAAGTTTGCTCTTCGAAGGTACTGCTCGCGCGTAGATCCACAGGTTGGTCATTGAGGGGTCGGCGCTTATAAACCAGGATTTATCCGGTGACTTGTACAAAACCCAGTAATTGAATGTGATGAACCAAGGATAACGGACGCGCATTTTGGCGTTGGTCGTTTCATAATCGGTGATGGTACCGATACCCTTGACGGTCTTCAAGCGTCCTTTCGGTGTATCCACCCTGCAACCATCCTCGACCAGGATCTCGCTAGGCGACGGTCCCTGACGATATGACGAGTAGCCGGCAACACAACCGTCGGTCAGGTACATCGGTCTTCTGGCGATTTCCAGCCAGGTGCCGCGGTAGTGATCTGGTTCGACCTTCACGACATCGGGTTCGGCCCGAGCGAGGCACGTTGCCGACACAACAACGGCGAGAGCGAGAAGCAGCGGCCGTACGCTACGAAGATGATTTTTCATTGAGACCTCCCTTGATCGTTAATTTGCACCTGAGTTCCTGATGTCTCTGATCGGCGCCAAATCCCCGCGTATCGTAGCCCGATAAAGGTCATCAGGCTCGCGACAGCGAACGCATTGAGACTGAATAGCGTGGAAAGATCGCTTTCGCTCCAAACGTGCAACGGCGCACCAATGAATGATCGCGAAGCAACAAAGACGACGAACACGAAGGCAGCTATTCCTCGCTGCCACCATTTCTCATCTGGATGGAACGAAATTGCCGCCAACATGATGCAGGCCGCAAAAAACAATTCTGTTCCGGAGTTCTGGCCGAACAGCTTCGTCTCGAACCATGTATCGAGTGTTCCAATAAGGGGTAGCGCGATTCTAGCAGCTAGCGGCGAGCGGTTCGCCAGAACAGGGATCATCAGCATGAGCGGAGCGGCTGCCAGCGTCCAAAGTGACGCAGGCACTCCATTGCCTACCAGATACCAGACATAGAACGGATAGAATGGCTTGTTTGCGATGATCACCCAAGCGATCGTGACCGTCGCCTGCGTCAAGGGGTCTTGCAGTCGATCGATAGCGTTCATCTGACGGGTCCCATCAAATAGTGGCCGACACCCCAGATGTCGCCGCCTTCGTGACCGAACAGCCCCGCGGTGGAAAGAAAGAACAGCCGCCAACGGCGCTGCCAAAGGGCAGCGCCAGCTCCGTATACCTCGATAAGAATTGGCCGGATCTGTTCAATGCCTCGATCGAAATTGGCAAGCCAGTCGAGCGCAGTGCGGCGATAGTGCAGTCCAGACCAACGCCATTCCGCTTCTACCCGGAAAAGATTGTCGAACCTATGTGGCAGATCGTGAGCCGGCATGATTCCACCTGTGAAGAAATGCTGTGCAATCCAGTCTGCAGGATCGCCGCGGTCGAAGCGGTAGGATCTGTTCTTGTGAGTGAAGACGTGGAGGAAGAGCTTGCCGTCCGGCTTGGTCCAGCCGCGAATACGATGGAGTAGGGCGTTCCAGTTCGACATATGCTCGAACATCTCCACTGAAACCACGCGATCGAACCGCTCGTCGGTCTCAAACTCGTTCATATCGGCAGTGATGACGTCGAGATTGCTGATGCCATGCGTGTTTGCGACGCTGAGAATATGCGAGCGCTGCGACGCCGAATTGGATACTGAGATAATACGAGCCTTCGGAAATTTCTGTGCAAGGTGGAGCGAAAGCGAACCCCAGCCGCAACCAAGCTCAAGGATTTCCATGCCATCTTCGATTTCAGCATGTTTAACGGTCTCCGCGAGCGCGAGCGCCTCCGCTTCGGCAAGTGAGGTCGTGGCGTCGGGATAAAGACAACAGGAATACTTCCGCTGCGGACCGAGGACTTGCGCGAAGAACTCTGCCGGTACCTCGTAATGCTGACGGTTGGCTTCTACCGTATGAGTGGCGACGGGAAAGCGATCCATCTCATCCACGAAAGCCTGTTCAGCCTCGTTGGTTGTCGACAAAAGCCGTCGTTTCATCCTGCTGCAAAGCAAATCTATCGCTGCGAGGGATATCCCGTCTGGTATGGGGGTGCGTTCAGCGGTGTTGATGGCAAAGGCCAGCATGTTCATGGAGCGTCTCCGCGGGGAATGGACGAGGGTTTGCGGCGCGGGCCGGGGAAGAAGGCGTTGACGCGCTGCTGTTGGGCACGAAACCTAGCGCCGCGCGTTCGCAGCATATAATCTTCAAGGGGCGGAATACCGGAGACGTGAACAAGCAGCCAATACATCATGGCCGGAGCCAACAGCGATAACCAGCTCCATATCGACCCAGATAGCGCAAAGAGGGGAAGGCAGCACCAGAACAGCCATTCGAAGAAATAATTTGGATGGCGGGAGTAGCGCCATAGACCCAGCTCGCAAACGCCTGTTCTGGCGCCGGGGGACTTTCTAAAGCGAGCCAATTGGGCATCCGAAGCCGCCTCGCCCCCCAAGGCAATAAAGCCAACTCCAATGGCAATGAAATCCAGAGTGCGAAGGAGATTTTCGCCATTGGCTGCTGCCAGATAGACGGCCAAGACAAGAACGAAAGCGGCAATCGCCTGCACTTGCAAGAACACGAAGAGCCGCCATGGCGCGCTATCGCCCCACTCCTCGATAAATTTCGCGTAGCGGGGGTCCTCTTTCGCACCTCTGGTGCGCGCGCCAATATGGCTGGCGAGCCTGAGCGACCAGAGTGCCACGAACATCAGCACCATTATGCGACGACTGGTATTACCATCGGCGAAGATTGCCGCCGCGATGCCGCCGGCCCCCACAGCCAGAGACCAAATCGTGTCAATCCAGCCGCTGAGGCCGGTCGTGCGCTGTATCACCCACGCGCCAGCCATCGCCACAGAGAGCCCAATCGCGATGATGACTAGAGGATTGATGTCCATCATATTCCCGAGAACGATTTGCTTCCGAGCGCCTCTACGCCGGTTGCGGCAACTCGGTTTGCGGACCGCAATCAAAAAATGCGAAAAAATCTTCGCTTGAGAGAACCGCTGCGAATTCAGTCCGTAAAGATCGTCAATTCTTAAATTTATAGAGAGAGGATACCTATGGCATTTGGAGCTCGCGCTGCCGGATCACGCCGCATCAAGGTTGGGATTATCGGCAGCGGAATCTCAGGTCTTTCCGCCGCTTGGCTTTTGGCAAAAAATCATGACGTGACCGTGTTCGAGGCCGCGGATCGCATTGGCGGTCACAGCAACACCGTAGAATTCGAGGCTGACAGCGGCAAGGTTGCGGTGGATACCGGCTTCATCGTCTACAACGAAGTGACCTATCCCAATCTCACGGCGCTGTTCGACACACTGGACGTCTCGACAGCAGCCTCCGATATGTCATTCGCAGTATCCCTCAACGAAGGGCAATTCGAGTATTCCGGCGGCACTGGACTTGGCCTGTTCGCCCAGTGGTCAAACGTCGCCAATCCCCGCTTCTGGTCGATGATGCGCGATCTTCTGCGCTTTTATCGCAACGCACCGCGCGATCTCCCATTAATGGGCGGCATTTCTCTAAACGACTATCTTCATCGGAGCGGTTACGGACGCGCATTTCGCGAGGACCACCTCTATCCGATGGCGGCGGCGATCTGGTCGACGCCTGCGATGGAGGTTGGCGCCTATCCTGCAGCCAGCTTTGTCAAATTCTGTTGCAATCACGGACTTCTTGCTCTCTGGAATAGACCAGCGTGGCGCACGGTCCGGGGCGGCAGTCGGGAGTATGTGGCGCGGATGACTGCTGGTTTCGCTGACCGTGTAAAGCTCTCGACGCCAGTTAGAAATATCCGCCGCCTCAGCGATCACGTCGAAGTGCGCGACGCGACTGGAAAAATCTATATGTTCGATGACGTTGTCGTTGCGACGCATGCGGACCAGGCGCTCCGGATGTTAGCCGACCCCACCGAAGAGGAGCGCAGGATCCTTGGAAGCTTTCGCTATTCTCGGAACGAGGCGGTTCTGCATGGCGATACCGGCTTCATGCCAAGGCGCCGTGYAGCCTGGTCAAGCTGGAACTACGTCGCCGACAGAGGAGTTTCGGACCGGCGGGATCAGGCGAAGCCATCGATCACCTACTGGATGAACAAGCTGCAGCCTCTCGGTGTTGCGCCCCCCACCTTCGTCACGCTCAATCCGACCCGTCCACCGCGCGCCGATTCGATCATCGCAACAGAGACTTACGAGCATCCGGTTTTCGATCTCGCCACAGACCGGGCCCAGCGCGAAATCTGGTCACTTCAGGGCACACGAAAGACTTGGTTTTGCGGCGCACACTTCGGCTCTGGTTTCCATGAGGACGGCATTCAGGCGGGTCTCGCCGTCGCCGAAGATCTCGGCGGCGTGCGGCGCCCATGGGAAGTCAGTGATGAAAGCGGCCGCATCGTCCGCATCCCGTCGGCACGACCGTTTGACTTGATGGCTGCCGACCAGAAGGTGATGGCATGACGATTACAAGCAGAACGTCATGGCCTCTTGGACGAGACCAGTCAATTTCCTGTCGTGCAAATTCCCAAGTTCTCGAGGCAGGATCCCATGGCGCAATTTGACGAAACTACCACCTCACCGATCGCAGCTCCGGCCGAGCGGCCGAAGGTTGGCATTGGTGGTGTTTTATTTGGTAGGCTGATCAAAGACCTTCGGCGGGGCAGGTTGACGATCATCCTGCCGAAAGGGGAAGACGTAACAAAGCGAGGAACTGAGGACGGACCGGACGCGACAATTGTGATCCGCCGATGGGGTGCACTTCGCAGGCTCGCTGTGTCGGGCGATCTCGGAGCGGCGGAAGGCTATATTCACGGAGATTGGACCACGCCAGATCTGACGGCGCTAATACGTTTGGTGGCCGCAAACGCGACGCCTTTGTCGCCTGCTCTGTCCGGTACCTGGATAGCAAGGCTTGTCAGCCGCCTGCGTCATATTCTGAATTCCAATACCAGGCGTGGTAGCCGCCGGAACGTTGAAGCCCATTACGATCTGGGCAACGAGTTCTACAAGCACTGGCTTGATAGCTCGATGCTGTACTCATCGGCCGTCTTCGAGAGTGCAACTCAGACTCTTGAATCGGCGCAGCAAAATCGGCTCCAGCTCATTCGCGACAAGCTGGACATGTCGGATGGGCATTGCGTCCTCGAGGTCGGTTGCGGATGGGGCGCTCTGGCGCTCGACATAGCCACACATTCAAATTCACATGTGATGGGCTTAACGCTGTCGCCCTCGCAACTCAAGTGGGCGAACCGCGCCGTAGAGTTGGCGGGTAAAACAAGTCAGGTTGAATTGCGGCTGCAAGACTATCGTGATCTTCACGGTCAGTTTGATCGTATCGTATCCATCGAGATGTTCGAAGCGGTCGGTGAAGCCTATTGGCCGGATTACTTCGCGATGATCAAGCGGTGCATGACATCAGGCGGGCGAACCTTGCTACAGGTCATCTCGATCGAAGAGAGCCGCTTCGACGCCTATCGCGGCAGCACCGATTTCATCCAAAGATACATCTTTCCTGGCGGATTTCTGCCGTCCGACGCAGCTCTCCGGGACGCTGTCTCAGACGCAGGGCTCAAGCTGACGGAAGTCGAACATTTCGGCAGATCCTACGCTCGTACCCTGCGGGAATGGCGCACACGGTTCCACGCGAATTGGCCGGCTATCGCCGCTCTCGGCTTCGACGAGACGTTCAAGCGGATGTGGCACTACTATCTTTGTTACTGCGAGGCAGGGTTTGAGGAGGAAAGCATCAATGTTGGACTTTATACGATCGAGCATGCCTAAGAAGGCGCTCTTTGACAGGAACACAACCAAATCGTTTGCCTGGGCAATTCCGGTTGTTCTTGTTGGAGCTGTATTCCCTGCTGAAGCCGCCGATATAAACGGCAACTGGGCCCGCGGAGACGGGAATGCGCGTGTGCATATTGCACCTTGCGGCCCTGATCTCTGCGCGGTCAACACATGGATAAAGCCCGGTACGCCGAAAGAGAAGGAAGGCGACAAACTGGTCATGTCGATCAAGGAGGACAGTGAGGGCAGCTATTCCGGCACCGCTTTCGATCCGCAACGCGATCTGAGCTACAAGCTTACCGTCAAGGTCGACGGCGCCAGGATGACCACGAAAGGCTGTGTCATCGCCGGTCTGATCTGCAAGGGCGTGGACTGGACACGCATAAACTGAGCTTGGAAATCCATCTGGGAGCCCCGTATGAAAACGTACCTGACCGCCTATACCGCAACGCTGATCGCCTTCGTTGCCATCGATTTTGTCTGGCTGAGCGCAATGGCCGACCGTCTCTATCGACCAACGTTGGGCGACATGCTTGCGCCGCAGTTCCGATTGGCGCCTGCTGCGGCATTTTACCTGATTTACGCCGCGGGGTTGACCTTCCTCGCTGTCCGGACGGGTTTGACGTCAGGATCAATGACGACAGCAGTCATCTACGGCGCAGCCGTTGGCTTCATGGCTTATGCCACCTATGATCTGACCAACCAGTCTACCTTAAGAAACTGGTCGACTGTCTTGACGGTCGCCGACCTCATTTGGGGAACAGTCTTGTCAGCGGCAGCATCAGGCGTCGGTTTTTGGGTCACATATCGGATCTTTGGGGCTGTGGCGCGCCTCTGATGTCCGCACGCGACGTGGGCCGGCAGGCGCTATCGAAGCCCAAGCAAAGACTTGGAGGCCAATTTTTAGAGTTCATTTTTTTGATCCAGCAGCACGCTGATGCGTAGGTTACGCCATGAATATGCAGATGCCGCTTCGAATCGGAGTACTTCGAACCACATGCGCTGACGCGAAAGTGTGGTCGTCTTCAGGCGGAGCGCGAAAGGTCGGGAAATTGGAGGAAGAGACCGTTAGCTTAGATGCCGAGCGGATTAAAGCGCTGATGTCCGCTGTGGCAGAGTCACGCGATATCGTGGCGTTCGAACTCTTGTACAGGCACTTCTATCCGCGCGTACGCTCTTACATGGTCAAGATGACGAGAGGAAACCGCATACTCGCAGAGGAGCTGGCGCAGGAAACGATGATGCGCCTCTGGCACAAGGCAACGCTTTTCGATCCGTCCAAGGCCCAGGCGTCAACGTGGATATTCACGATCGCCAGAAATCAGATGATCGACTCTGTTCGAAGAGCGATAAAGCCTGACTTCGATCCAAACGATCCGGCATTCGTCCCGGATGAGTTTGAGGCCGCCGACTCGCTAATCGAGCGTCAGCAAAGTGCTGCAGCGCTGCGCGGCGCGATGACGACATTGAAGGGCAGATATGCGGAAGTGCTGCGCATGTCGTTTTTCGAGGGGCTCACCCATTCGACGATCGCGGAAAAACTAAACCTCCCAATTGGAACGGTGAAATCAAGGATTAGGCTTGCATGCGAGAAACTGCGCGTAGCGCTTCAGGACGAGGCCAAATGATCGAACATCATCTGGATGATGACATGCTCCAGCAATATGCGGCCGGAACCCTGGCTGAAGGCTGGAGCGTTGCTGTGGCGACTCATCTTGCCTTATGCCCGGCATGCCGCTCAAAGCTTTCAATGCTGGAAAGCGTTGGCGGTTATTTTATTGACAGCGAACCTGCTGATGAAGCCGCGGTGTCACAAAGCTGGGAGAGTCTCAAAGCTAAGATCGATGCGGGTCAGATCGACAAGGTTGTGCCCATTAAGAAAGGCTCGTGGTCTGATCACACGTACCCGCAGCCGCTGAGGACCTATATCGACGCAGCCGGAGGCCTGAAATGGCGCCAGCTCGGTCGAGGCGCTGCCCAAATGATGATACCGACCAGCGACGAAACAACGACAGTGAGATTGCTCAAGATTCCGGCCGGTCAGCCGGTCCCGGAGCATTCTCACCGAGGCGTTGAATTAACGCTTGTGCTTGACGGCAGTTTTAGCGACGAGGTTTCGCGATTTGCGCGAGGCGATGTCGAGATGGCCGACGACAGCTTGACGCATCAGCCGAAAGCTGATGCTGGCAGAGACTGTATATGTCTTGCCGTGACCGAGGCGCCCCTACGCTTCAAGAGCAGGTTTTTGCGGTTGATACAGCCAATCCTCGGGATTTGACTTCAGTATTCATCGGCCGAGTAACCGCAGACCTTCCCACTACCTGCCGTTCAGATCATGCTGAACTATATTTGTCTGATTTTTGAACCGGAGCGGCGGTCATTCGTAGAACCTCTACCGAGCCAAGAGGCCGGCATTGAGAGGAGATGATCATGAAGAAATTTCTGGTAGTTTCGGCAGTCGCGTTGGCCAGCATGATGACAGGCAGCCTGGCTGCATATGCCGCCAACCCTAAGGTTGGCGGAGCGGCGATGTTCGAGGACAAGAACATCGTTGAAAACGCTGTGAATTCGAAGGATCACACGACGCTCGTCGCTGCCGTCAAGGCTGCGGGCCTGGTGTCGACGCTTGAAGGGAAGGGGCCATTTACCGTGTTTGCTCCGACCAACGAAGCCTTTGATGCCCTTCCCAAAGGGACCGTCGAGACCCTACTCAAGCCAGAGAACAAGGACAAGCTCGTCAAAATTCTGACTTGCCACGTGGTCGCAGCTGATGCCATGGCCAGCACCGTCGCCAAGATGATCAAGGATGATGGCGGCGAACATGACATCAAGACCGTCGGCGGCTGCGTTTTGAAGGCCAAGGAAAACATGGGCAAGATCACGCTTACCGACGAGGCGGGAGGAACTGCTACCGTGACGATCGCTGACGTCAAGCAGTCGAACGGCGTGATCCACGTCGTTGATAAGGTACTTCTTCCGAAGATGTGAGTTCGAGCGCCGGGCCGAATTATCGGCCCGGCATTTTCTCGGTCTGAATAGATCTTCTCTTTTTTAGGTATCGGGCGCGTTCGAACGCTAACCGGCGGCAACGCCAGTGCGGAGTGGCCGGACCTAGACGCCAATTAGCATCATTCCCCGGAAACATTGTCTGTCATCTCCGTCGCGGCGAACGAGCCCCAGCGCCGTTTAGTCGCTGGATACAGCGTCCGTGAAGTTGCTGCCTGGGCGCTGGCGGGGCTCATCAGCGGGACACAGGCGCTCCGGCTCGTCGCGATCCGCGCGGAGGCGATGAAACTAGCAAGTCGCGGTCGCGAAGGATTGACGTTTGCCCGGGGATTGAAGCGGGAGGCAGTCGCAAGATTATGCCGCGCGCAGGAAACTGCAATTGCGATCGCCAATCCCGGCAATGGATTCGTCGTAAGGGGCACAGTCGCCGTCCTCCAAACTTTAGAAGAAGAGGCAGTTCGCAGCGGCGCCGAGCGTATTGTCCGTCTTAAAGTCCATGTTGCCTCACATACGCCAAGACTCGCAAACGCATCTGCCGCGTTTGCATCTTCTCTAGCAAAAGCAGCCATCTGCCCTGAGGTTCCGAGCGGGATTCTTCTCTTCAGTGGTATCGACGGCGCCTCGGTGCTTGATCTCACGTCAGCTCAGATTAAGCTCGCTGATCAAATCTCGCATACAGTTGAATGGGCCAGGTGTCTGGAGAGTTGCAAGGAGGTTGGCGCAAGTGCATTTCTGGAACTCGGCCCCGGACACGCTTTGAGCGCTACGGCGGCCGAAGTCGATCCACAAACGCTGTGCCGAAGACTTTAAAGCACTCTCTGGACTACGGGATTTGGTCGGCAGTCAGTCTCAACCATAGGCGTCGACCTTAGGCTGAGGTTAACAACTGGCTTTCATTTGCGATCGTCGGCTTAGCATCCCACCAGCTCGATCTGACGTTGAAGAACCGGAAAAAAGCGGTTCCAGCCGCTCGATCTCAACTCGGAAACATCGGGTAAATCAAACCCAACGCGTTTCCTGGCAGTTTCGCGCAACTTGCCCGACCGGGGATCTTCACTCGAACTACAGTCGAGCCGATTCTGCCGCTCTGACCAGAGACAATGGCTTCCTATCTTGGTTGCGGCAAACTGAAAGTGAAGTCCGACACGCGGGCAGTCATGCCATCCGGATCGGCCATGTCTGTCAGAGCCGTTCTCCGATCGCTTTGGAAAGCCTAGTTGCACTTAGAAATGCTGCTTCGACTCTGTTGCCAATCGTCCAATCTCCGCATGCAGCAAGACCGTTTTCAAGGTCCATAAGAACGTCACTTTCACTGACTGTCTGTACATTGGCGAACTTCCAGCGATGGACGTTAGCCGAGAGAACACCTTCGGGAACGCCGGGCAGCAGTCTAGCCAGGCTATCGAGCATGGCCGTACGAACGACTTCCAAGTCGTCATCGACGTGTCGATCGGCCCATTGGTTTTGCGAGTGAACGACAATCGTCGGCAAAGGCGAGCGTTGCGGGCGTGACGTGCAGTCGGCGACCCATGCGATCACCTCGTCGTCATAGCGCACCGCACAGTGGCGTCCCAAGGCACGCGATTGAAGGATGAGCATCAGTGTAAAGCAAGCATTCATCTTTGTGCTCGCTGCGGCTCGAAAGCCGCTGTAGTTCGCAGGCATCAAGGCCATCGCCTGGGGAGCAGGACAGGCGGCGACAACCCAGTCGAAGGGACCAGCTCGCTCGTAACCAGTGGCGAGTCTCCAGTTACACGGGCTCCCTTCGATAGCATCAATCGTCACGCCTAGCCGGATGTCCAATCCATGTGCCATCCACTTAGGAAGCGCCGTCATGGATGGTACGCCGACAAATCTTGGGGCACGATCGCTCTCGTCGATGATTGATGCGGAGCCCATCGATGACGAGCCGATGGTTCCTGACCACGTTTCGACGAAGCCGAGTTCGAGTGCCGGCTCTAACATAGCGTGGAACAAGGGGTCGCGGACGGTAAAATACTGGGCGCCGTGATCGAACGTGATTTCGCCGGCACGCCGGGTTGCCATTCTGCCTCCGACACCATGGCTCTTTTCAAAGATCGTAATGTCAGCAATGCCATGCAGCGATCGTGCGAAGGTCAGTCCTGCAATCCCGGCCCCTATAACTGCAATTTTCTTTCGATCGGACATCACATTTCCTTTGTATTGACCTTACGTAGAATGGTGCTTGTCAGATCGCGAGGGAGCGACTGCTGGCAAGGTGGCCGCGAACCTCCCATCGACCGAAACCTCGTGTTGAAGCTCATACACTTATTTTTTCCGGCCGCCCCCGAGATAACATTCGTTGCAGCGTTCGACGGTGCATGTTGAGGAGACGGGCAGTCGCCGAGACGTTGTTTCCGGTTTCCGCAAACACGCTGGTCACGTGCTCCCAGCGAACGAGCTCGGCAGATTTGATGGCATCCCCTGAAGACAACTTTAATGCGTTTGCCACACCGAGAACCTCAAGGATTTCGTCCGCGTCGGCGGGTTTGCTCAAAAATTCAGTTGCGCCAAGTTTGACTGCGGTCACGGCCGACTGAACGTTTCCATAACCAGTCAAGACCAGAGTTTTGGTCTCAGGAGAACTATCGCGCACTTCCGCTACGATTTCGAGACCACTCCGATCGCCGATCCGGAGATCCGTTATAACGATATCGAAACGACGAAGTCCAAGCGCGTCGATCGCATCGCTGACCGTATTATAGATCTCCGTGTCGAATCCACGGTCCTGAAGCGCTTTGCCAAGTCGCCGCGCGAACACGCAGTCGTCATCAACAAGGAGAGCCAGGCACCTGGCATCTGAATCTGCTGCTGCGCCAGTCGCCGTCGAACCGAACCCTATCATAACGTGCTCCTTGCTGAGCTTGTGGGCTGCTGTCCCTGGACAATTATCGGTGACTGGTCGCCCCACTGGCCTTTGCCTGAGCGTCGTTATCGCCATCAATCAAACTGGAGACCGTTAAGATGTCCTTGTCGCCGCGGCCGCAGAGATTGAGGATGACGATTGCTTCCGCCGGCATCTCGGGGGCAATCTTGATCAACTCCGCCAATGCATGAGACGGCTCCAGAGCCGGGATGATCCCCTCTTCGGTAGCGAGATACTGGAAGGCATCGAGCGCTTCCCGGTCGGTGGCTGACCTGTACGAAACCCTGCCTTGCTCCTTCAACCACGCGTGCTCCGGCCCAACTCCGGGATAGTCGAGACCTGCCGAAATCGAGTGGCCTTCTTGAATCTGACCATCGAGATCCTGGAGAAGGTAGGTGCGATTGCCATGCAGGACGCCTGGCGTTCCCTTTGAAAGCGAAGCGCAGTGCTCATCCGTATCGACGCCTCGGCCCCCGGCCTCGACGCCGATCATCTCAACGTCACGATCACCGAGAAATGCATGAAACAGACCAATCGCATTCGAGCCGCCGCCGACTGCCGCAATCAGGAGGTTTGGAAGGCGCCCTTCATATTCGAGGATCTGCTTGCGTGCTTCGGTGCCAATAATCGATTGTAGTGTTCGGACCATTTCCGGATACGGATGTGGCCCGGCGACGGTGCCAATCAGATAATAGGTGTCGTCGATGTTGGACACCCAATCACGAAGCGCTTCGTTCATGGCGTCCTTGAGAGTTCCGTTCCCAGACGTGACAGGTCTTACCTCTGCGCCCAGAAGCTTCATTCTGAAAACGTTCGGCGCCTGTCGCTCGATATCCTTGGCGCCCATGTAGATGATGCACTGGAGGCCAAAGCGCGCTGCGACTGTCGCAGTTGCGACCCCATGCTGGCCGGCGCCTGTTTCGGCAATGATACGGCGCTTGCCCATCCTCTGGGCGATTAGTATCTGGCCGACGCAGTTATTGATTTTGTGTGATCCAGTGTGGTTTAGTTCATCCCGCTTGAGGTAAATACGTGCGCCTCCCAGAGCGGCTGTCAGACGCTCGGCAAAATAAAGCGGACTTGGGCGTCCGACATAGTGCCGCGACAGGTATGCAAAGCGTTCCCAGAATGATGGATCAGCTTTAGCCTCCCGCCATTGAGTTCCAAGATCGAGCAAAAGCGGCATCAGGGTTTCTGCGACAAAGCTCCCGCCGAATTGACCAAAAAATCCATCAATATCGGGCATCGCAGAATTCATGTCTTGCATCGCGTTTTCCTCGTTTATCCGTTGTACGCGAGCGTTTCGGTTTGGATGTTCTTTTTTAAAATAAGCAGATCGACCGTCCGGTAGGCGCCCGAAACATAATGTGGAACATTCTACCCGTCCGCGTGTTGACCAGCGCTTCTACGGGGGATTGGCATGCTCAAGGTACTGGTAGTAGAAGACGAAGTCCTTATCCGGCTGACGGTCATCGACGTGCTGGAAGAGGCCGGTTTTGAGGTAGTTGAGGCTGGCTCGGCTGATGAAGCGATGGAGCTCCTTGAAGATCACAGCATAAATCTGCTTTTCACCGATGTGCAAATGCCTGGAAAGCTTTCGGGTGTCGATCTAGCCAAAGCGGTTGCGGTACGTTTTCCTGACGCAGGCATCGTCGTCGTATCAGGGAGACTAACGCCTGAAGATATCGATCTGCCGCACGGAGCAGAGTTTTTCTCTAAGCCCTACGATTTCAAGAGGATCGTCGCCAGTTTGAACCGTCTTTCGGAAATCTAAGCTCCAGAGTGTCGCGCGTCCGGGAGACGGATCGTCGATAGATTTGACTTTTGGCTCTTATCGGTGATGGATAGCGCGGAATGCGGCCTCAAGGATCGAGCCATGAAGATCGAAATCGGGACTGACAAGATCTCGTCTAGGGAGCGGTTCCTCGAAGCGATCGTCCAAAGCGCTATTGACTACGCTATAATATCGCTGGATTTGGACGGCCTTGTCACAAGCTGGAACGAGGGCGCGCACCTTATCCTGGGCTGGACAGCCGAAGAAATGGTTGGCAGGCCCGCCACTGCCTTTTTTGTCCAAGAAGATAGGGAAAAAGGCGTGCCTCAGCGGGAGATGACCGCAGCTCTGAGCGTCGGAAGAGGGAGCGACGAACGCTGGCATCTCAGAAAAGATGGCACGACGTTTTGGGCTTCGGGTGAGATGATGGTCCTTCGTGCGGACGATGACACAGTGATTGGTTTTATTAAGATTCTTCGCGACAGGACGCATGAGCGCGACCAAGCTGACCGGCAGCGCCTTCTGATGCACGAACTCGGCCACCGGATGAAGAACACTCTTTCGGTTGTCCAATCGATCGCGACGCAATCCCTTCGCAATGCAACGTCAGTCGAAGATGCCTCCGTGAAGCTTCAGTCACGAATATCGGCTTACTCGAAAGCTCACGACCTGTTGCTACAGAAGAACTGGGTAAGCGCGACCCTCGGCAATATCGTCGAAGCAGCTAAAATAAGCATTGGCCTGCAAGGAAGTGAACGGATTAAAGTCGAAGGTCCTGAACTCGAACTGGGGCCTCAGGCGGCCCTTTCGTTTTCGCTGGTCCTGCATGAGCTTTTAACGAACGCCATGAAGTATGGCGCGCTGTCCAATAACGCTGGCCACATACATCTCTCCTGGCGGATCGAGGACATCGACGGCGAAGATTGTCTATCTATCGACTGGCGCGAGCGGGACGGTCCGACAGTTGCAGACCCCACGCGCGTAGGCTTCGGATCGCGGCTCATCGTCTCCAGCCTCAGCGCGTACGGCAACGCGGATGTCGCATACAACCCCGGAGGAGTCGTGCTAACAGCTAAAATGTCACTTTCGAAAATTCAGTTTCGTGGTGACCTGGCGCAGATCGATAGCGAAAAGTGACGACGAAATGGCCCGCTGACCCAGAGCAATCAGTGTCGCCACACGTCGGTTCAAAACGATAACCATCTCTACGGCTTCATTCACGCGAAGATAGTCAATGACGGATGGTTTTTTGACATGCAATCGATAGGGTGGATCACAAACGCCCATAGACAAAGACAAAAGCTGACGATGGGTTGCTCGAAGAGAATGCCCCGTTGCAATGGTGCCGAAAATGCATTGAGAGGCCAGCATGTAAACTGCCCCTTTATCCGAGCGTACACTCGGCATAGGCAGATAGGCTCTTGGGCGGGCTCGGGAGATAGGTTTATGACTCCCGGTCAACTTCGCAGCGAAGACACGAAGCCGTCCCTGCACTTCGATGGCGTTGTCTCGAACCTGCTTTCGAAGGCTGCGTAGAAGCGGGAGAGGGAGCCAAATGCGTTTTCAAAAGCCACAGAAGCGATCGGTAGTTCGGATGAGATCAAGAGAGACTGCACGGTGTCGAGCCGATGTCCGGTGAGGGCCTGATGCATTGTCATGCCAACAGCCTTCTTGAAAACCGTCATCGCGGAATTCGAATGTAGTCCTGCAGCGGCACCCACAGCTTCTATGTTGATAGGGCCGAGTGCGTGCTCAGCGATGTTCTGAGCATGACTTCGACCTTCGGCAGCCTGTCGGCATCTAGCTCGCGAGACGAAACAAGAGCGGAACCCTGTTCGCGCAGATCTCGCCAGCCATCTCGTCCGATACGCCGGATGCGTGCTACAAGCTCTTCCCTCACGATCTGCTCGACTTCCTGATCGCCTGAGAGCAATTCCTCGCGCCCGCGCAGGGACAGCTCTCTGTCGAAGCTTCTGACGTTGATGGCTTCGATCAGCGCCCCCCGGAAGACGTCGTCTCTGGACGGGGCCGATGCCGTGCAGATTTTTGCGGTGGTAAAGGAATAACGCTCAGAGCATTTGTCAGAATCAGGGGATGGTGAGCCTATCTGCTGGGCAGTGGTTTGCATTTATCAAACGCGCTCCGCGGCGCGCCATCGTTGTCGATGCGGAAAATCCGAGCGCCCCCGCAAGTGCGAGCGACAGCTTCTTCTCCCGTCTAAGCCAGTCTGTAGCGGTAAAGGGCTTTCACTGTTCAGTTCTATTTTGCTTGCCGCCAAAATTGCTGGCCACTAGAGACGGCGGCCCCGCATTTGAAACGCTCGTTGTTTTCGAACGCCGGCAGCGATCCGAGCAGAACTTTACGTCGCTCCAGTTTTTTCCCCACTTTCGTCGCCAGGTGAAAGGACGTCCGCAGGCTGTGCAAATTTTTGTCGGCAAGTCGGATTTCTTGACCATCTTCGGCACGTCGAGACACTCCTTGGTGCATTTTTCGGAGGAATCAAACCCGCTGTCGATCATTGAGCTTTTCAAAAACGCTATACCGGTGCTGGGGAGACGGGGCGATTACTTCTGACCAAGCCGAACAGTAACCTCTCAGCCAGGCCGCGTGAAGATTTAGACGATCGGCGTAAGGATTTGAAGACGCGAGGCCGCCGGTCCTTGCACTGTGACGGCCCTATTACTTGGCCTGTTTAACTTCTTTCAGCACATTCTGACACCTCCTTTGCCAAACGGGATGTTCAGATAATTGCAACGCTCAGATTTTCAACGCCGTCTGCCCTCATCAATGGCGGCGTCCATTACCGATTATGACGCTCCATTAAACGCTCCTCTGATCGTGCGGTTCTTCAAACGAAAGGAGCCGGAGAGTGACTTACTCCCGGCTCCTTGAGGCGAACCTGAGATTCAGTTAGCGGCAGACCTTCGTCGTCCGCGAAACTCGCTCACCATCCCGATAGGTTACAACTCGTTTCGTGAAGCAACCCGGGTGGCGACGATAATCTTCACGTACCAGCCGTGCTCTCCGATCATTATCCCAGCCACGGTGGTGGCCCCTTTCCCAGCCGCGATGCGGGCGAGGACCGTCATCAGTACGAATGACGACGGTGTCCGCATAAGAAGCTGCTGGGACGGCAATGATGGACGAAAAAGCGACAGCGACAGCAAGAATAATTTTCTTCATGGGGCCTTACCTCAAGTGATTAGACCGCGATTAAATGGTTGCCAGGGCTTTCCGTTCCACGAAAAATCTAAACTCGGACTTAAGTCTGAGGAGGCGTCAGACCATTCGCCACCCTTGCTGCACAAACCCTGACAGCTCCACATCAGGGTCGGGATTCTCAGATCCCGCAAATCAGTTTAGCGTCCCCGTCAAAAAAACGGCGAGGGCCTGTCTGCGCCTTCCATTCCAGAGGGCGAAGCTTTTTCGTTTCAGGTGATAAAAGACGGCCCGCTGAAACGCAGGGCAAATCTCAGATGTTTCGGCGACAAGTCAACTTGGTGAAAAGCCGTTAGTCCTGTTTCAGGCCGGAAGGCGGAATGGGAAACGGGTCGCCCGCGAGCTTGTCCAGCATCTCGTTGTCGGTAGCCAAATTCTGACGATCCCGAAGAAACGCAGCGATATCGCCACCGCAGGCTTCAGTCAGCTCCTCGGCCGTATAGCCGGCCTCTTCAGCTTCGGCACGCAGGAGCTCGGCGTGCTGTTCGAATGCTGACGCATCTTCCTCGAAGCCGATTTCCGACCCCATATTGTCGAGCTTGTGTTCAAGCCAATCGCTGATCGTTTTCATAACCTGCCTCCAATTATTGGGCGCTGTACCGATAGAGCATCCGGTCCTGAACCCTGCCAGCTCCGGCTACAGCCGTGGCAATGCGAACGGCGATGTCCCGATGCTCCCGCGCGGAAAGGTATCCCTCAAGAATTACGATCGGGCCGAGTATTCTGACCACGATACCGCTGCGGTCGAGCGTCGGGTCGGCGGCCCATGCCGCATCGATCGCGGCACGCATGGACGACGAGTTAGTCCCGGCTGCGCAGCACTCGTCGTATGCCGACCCGTACGAAGATCTAAAAACCATGATCAAATCCTCCCGCCCACAAACGTGGAACTTCGTCGAAGGTTGCGTGTACAGGAACGTACAGTTTTGCCCACCGTCCTGATGCCTGAGTATTGCGAGTGGTGTTGGACCCAGAAGCATGGGTAACTGTCGTCATGAAAAACGATGATGAGGTTTGGCCGTATCACCCCGACACTCGTCATTGAACGGGAAGAGATGCCGCGGGCAAGGATCTTCAATTTAATAGTCCATCACGTGCCCAACGACAGGAAAGCTGGCGAGGCTATCGAGATGATCAGCGTTACGGGGTCTGGCAGCTACAAAGGTGAGGGTTGGTCGATCTGGTTTGCCATTCGCGGGCAAACTATCCACTAAATGCTGAGCTTACCGTTCCTCGCTATCGATCGGCAAGATCGCGAGATAGCACCCGGTTGAGACAAGCATCAGAATTGCGAAGATTGCGGATAGCGTGATCATTGGCATTCCTCCTGCCCACACGTTGCAGTGATTTGCCGTCAGGAGCAACCTAAAAGAAAGCGCCGCGCACTGGCTAGCTCCGAACGAAAGGCGATGGGCTTTCGGTGTGCGTCATAAGGTGATGAAGCGAACCCCTATGGTGCTGAATTACGCTGCTTAGGCCTTTGCCGCTACCGGAAGTCGGAACGGTGCACCGAGGCGATTAAAGGCGTTCATGGCGGCGATCGTAATCGTCAGATCGACGAGGTCCTTCGGTTCGAAAGCGGCGGCGGCGGCAGCCCGACTCGTAGCAGAAATGAACACGGTCAAACTTTGCGGCTATCCGCTGGATGATGCGGCGCATGCTGGCATCTGATGCATCAACCCCGCCGAAGTAGCGTACCGTGGTTGGCACGGCCGGCCGCGCACCCGGCTGTTTGGTGAAGAACTCGACGAAGTCGGTGATGAGGAACTGGCTTGTTCGACGCTAAGGCGTAGGCAGCGCGTTCTGAACAGCGCTTCTCAGAGACTTCCGAAGCACATTCTCGTCTTCAACCGTACGGGGAAAGGTGCCATGGAACCGCGACGAAGTTTCGTTGTTTATCCAATTCGGAAATGAGGAGATCGCAATGAGCGTAGCCGTCGCCCTGGTCACGGGAGCTGGATCTGGAATTGGTAAAGCTGCAGCACTGAAATTGGCCAGCGACGGTTTCGCGATCGGCGCGCTCGGGCGTACCGCGGACGAAATTGCTTCCACCGTAGCGGAGATAGACGCCGCTGGCGGCAAAGGTGTTTCGCTCTTGGCCGACATCGCCGACGAACGACAGATGGCAGACGCTGTCGGACAGCTTGTCAAGCGGTTCGGCCGACTTGACGTCGTCGTGGCCAACGCCGGTATCAACGGCGTCTGGGCGCCGATCGACGATCTGACGGTCGCCGAGTGGAACGCCACGATCTCCGTAAACCTAACCGGAACTTTTCTTACGATCCGCGCCAGCGTTCCCGAGCTGAAGCGATCGGGAGGCGGCTCCATCGTGGTTGTATCATCGATCAACGGCACCCGCACGTTTACGACTCCGGGCGCTACCGCCTATACGGCGACGAAAGCCGGGCAAGTTGCGATGGTCCAGCAGCTCGCCCTGGAGCTTGCTCGCCACCATATTCGTATCAACGCTGTCTGTCCCGGCGAAATCGAAACCAGCATCGACGCGAATACCCGTCTTCGAAAGGAAGACGAGACCGCTATCCCAGTCGTCTGGCCCGCAGGCCAGGTTCCGATCACGGGGGGTCGTCCAGGCCGCAGCGAAGACGTCGCTGACGTTATTGCATTTCTTGCGTCCGACCAGTCTCGCCACGTAACCGGGTCTCCAATCTGGGTGGACGGCGGCCAGGGGCTGCTCCGTTAGTCTCATGAGAAAGCAAGGTTTCACAGTGCGCGAATACAGCTACGGTCCTATTATCTTCGAAGACGGCGTCGAGTTTCGCCTGTGGGCGCCGCTGAAGCACAGCGTCTTTCTCAAGTTGAAAGACGTTGACCCTATTCCAATGAAGCGCGACGAGGAAGGCTGGCATCGATGCCGGACGCGCGCAGCCGGTCCCGGCAGTCTTTACAGTTTCGTGCTTCCGGAGGGCTCTGAAGTGCCCGATCCAGGTTCACGCCACCAGCCTGAAGACGTGCGTGGCCCAAGCGAAGTCATCGATCTTACGCAGTTCCAATGGAAAGCCGACGACTGGATCGGGCGCCCTTGGGAAGAGTCAGTCATCTACGAGCTGCATGTCGGCTCGTTCACGCCACAAGGGACTTTTCGCGCGGCAATGGACAAGCTTGACCATCTGGCCCGGCTCGGCATCACGGCTATCCAGATCATGCCGATCAGTGATTTTCCCGGTGCCTACAATTGGGGCTACGATGGCGTACTTCCTTATGCGCCTGACAGCAGCTACGGACGTCCCGAGGGCTTCATGGCGCTGGTCGACGCCGCCCATGAGCGCGGGTTATCGATATTTCTGGACGTCGTGTACAATCACTTCGGGCCGGATGGTAACTATCTGCCGAACTATGCGCCGCTGTTTACCGACCGCCACAAGACGCCTTGGGGCGACGGGATCAACTACGATGGCAGCCAGTCTCGGGCCATTCGCGAATTTGTCATCCAGAATGCAGTCTACTGGATCAAGGAGTTCAGGCTTGACGGACTCCGCCTTGACGCCGTGCATGCAATCAACGACGACAGCGACGAGCATGTTCTCCTCGAACTGGCCAGGCGTGTCCGCGACGCCGCGGAAAATCGGCATGTCCATCTCATCGTCGAGAATGAAGACAATGACAGCGACCTACTGAAGCGAGATGAGGAGGGCAGAGCTGTCCGCTTTACAGCGCAATGGAACGACGACGTGCATCATGTCCTGCACGTCGCCGCAACCGACGAGACCTTCGGATATTATCAGGACTACGCGGACGACGCCGAAAAGATGGGCCGGGCGCTTGCCGAAGGCTTCGTGTTCCAAGGCGACCACATGCGCTATCGTGGGGAAACTCGCGGTAAGCCCACGGGCGACCTGCCACCCACCGCGTTCATATCGTTCATTCAAAACCACGACCAGATCGGTAACCGCGCGCATGGCGATCGGATGATTACATACCGACCGCTTGCCCCCCTGAAAGCGGTGACGTCGATCTATCTGCTGTCTCCTCAAATCCCTATGCTTTTCATGGGCGAAGAATGGGGAGCACGCGAAAATTTCCCCTATTTTTGCGATTTCAACGACGACCTGAACGAAAAGGTGAGGACGGGACGGCGCAAGGAACTTTCACGACTTCCGGGTTTCGACGCGGACGACCTTCTTGATCCCACCGCTCGCACCACGTTTGAGGCGGCTAAGCTCGATTGGTCCAAACTGTCTGACACCGATGCGTCTGAAATGCTCCATTTTTACCGATCTCTTCTCGCTCTGCGCCATGAGCGCATCGTGCCGATGATCGAGCACGTTGGAAGCGGAGCGGGAAAATTTTGTCAGGAGGATGGGGTGACGGCAGTCAAGTGGCGATCCCGCGATGGTGCGGAGCTCCACCTGCTTGCGAACCTATCCAACAAGCCGGCGAGGGTCTTAGCACCGCCTATTGGGGAAACGATCTACTCACTGGGAGATATCAGCGGCAACATTCTGGGAACGTGGGCCGTCGCCTTCAGCGTTTCGTCTGCCCGGAGATAAATGCTGTGACTCGATCGTCCTCAAATAGCAGTCCAGTCCGCTCGCGTCTCGACCTACTAGCGGAAAGGCACGGTATCGCGTTGACGAGACCGAGCCCGGATAACGTGGACGTGCCGGTCACGGACGCCACGAAGCACCAGCTCCTTGAGGCACTCGGCGTGATGGTCGACGCTCTGGACAAACCTGCTGAACGGAAGTCGGCAAGACGGCACGGCAAGAAGGTCATTCCTCAGTCCTTTATACCGGAGTTTCTTGAAAAGCACCGCGTGTGGGGGATCACCCTGCAGCTCTACGAACTCCGATCGAGGCGCAACTGGGGTATCGGTGACTTCGAGGACCTGATCGAAATGATTGGCCTCGCGGGGTCGCTTCGCGCCGATTTCATCGGTCTCAACCCGCTGCATGCACCGTTTCTGTCCGATCCAAACCGGTGCAGTCCGTACGAGCCTTCAAGCCGTCAGATGATCAATCCCCTATACATCGCGGTCGACAAGGTCGAAGGGTTCGAGGCGAACTCAGATCTTGAAGATCGGCTCCAAGAGCTGCGGTCGACCGATCTCGTCGATTATGTCGGAGTGGCCGAAACCAAGCTGTCCGCCCTGCGCGCGCTTTGGGAGAAATGGCGGATTTCCTCCGATCGGCAGTCAAAGGCTTCCCGCGACTTCCAGGGCTTTGTCAAGGAGGGCGGTGAAAACCTACGACGGCACGCAATTTTCGAAACCCTGTCGGCCCTAATGGTGGCGCAAGGCCTTGGCGCGGGCTGGACGTCCTGGCCTGAAGAGTTGCACCTTCCTGATGGCGTCGAGGTCGCGGCGCTCGTCGAGGAACATGCCGACACGATCGGTTTCCACATGTGGCTGCAATGGATCGCCGATCAGCAGCTATCGCATGCCGCCGAGGCCGCGCGTGAGGCCGGTCTGCGGGTCGGGCTCTATTTCGACCTTGCCGTCGGAGAAGCGGTCGATGGCTCGGCCACTTGGAGCGAACGTGACGCCTACATTTCCGCAGCAACGGTCGGGAGCCCGCCCGACCCGTTCGCGCCCAAGGGTCAGGACTGGCATCTTGCGGCGTTTCATCCAGCTAAAATTGCATCTGGGAGAAATCCGCCATACTTGCGAATGGTCGCATCTGCTATGCGTTATGCTGGCGCCATCAGAATCGATCATGCCGCGGCTTTGAAGCGGCTTTTCCTAGTTCCCGCCGACAAAGGTCCGGAGAAGGGCGCCTATGTCGACTATCCGCAGGAAAGGCTTCTCCAGATCCTAGCCGACGCGTCGACAAAATATCGTTGCTTGGTTATCGGAGAAGATCTGGGGATGCTTCCGGAAGGACTTCAGTATGATCTTTCCCGAGCGCATATCCTGTCCTACCGCATTCTGTCTTACGAGCGCGAGAAAGATGGATTTAGGTCCCCTGGCTCATACCCGAGACTATCGCTTGCTTGCATCTCGACGCACGATCACCAGACCTTGGCTGGCTGGTGGCGAGATGCGGATATCAGGACAAGGGCTGAGCACGGCATCGTTCCACCCCACATGACGGAAGAACACCGCAAGGAACGGCGGCGTGAGCGAAAAGAGATGATGGTCGCTTTGAAAAACGCGCATACGGATCCCCCACTAAGGACACCCGCCGCGACAGTCAGCGAGGAAAAGCTGAGCAAGCTCATCGTGAGCGCGCATCGCTTCATTGCAAAAACGAGTTCTGTGCTGGCCGCCGTGAGGCTGGCAGATATGACGGGCGAAAAGCGTCCGACGAACATTCCTGGCACTAGGGACAGCTATCCGAACTGGAAGCCGAAGCTTTCGGTATCGATAGAGCGGCTAGAAGGACTGGTGCTCGTTCGGCATATCGCCGTTGCTATGCAGGAGGAACGCTGATGACGATCRCAGTCTGGAGTGAATGAACGCGCGGCCAAGACGATCGCACAATATCAATCGCAAGAGCGCGAGGCTCGCGGCTCGCGTAAGTTGTGATCCGCGAGCCGCTGTTGGCCGGGCTTGGTCGAAGGGCCACGTCGCGCAGACCAAGTTGTGGCTCGCCCGCAGGCTCTTGCACTAGCCCGCCTCCTCTCGGCAACTGCGACATGCGCTAATCGGCAAGAGGTTGCTTTCCTGCCATAACGACCGGCCCCAATCGAAGTTTCAGGTCGTGTACCATTCATGGTTGTCGGCTCGACCGCCCACTTTGCCTCGGCGACGCGAGCGAAAAGCACCTTTCGCTTAAGGATCAGGCGCCTCCGCATGAAACGCACTCGACGCCCCCCCACCGGTATCGCCGTATGTCAGACAGCGATGTCCTGAGTGATCGTCTGGAGGGACGGCGTCCGCCGCTTCGCCGCCATCAACAAATCCAACTCGACGGAGGATGGTCCAAACCGAGCGAAGAGATCCTCAGCAGTCTTGGCGTCGAGGCTGTATTTCGACCTGAATTCTTGCACGGTGTAGGGCCTGCCGCGGAGCGGACGCTGGCGCTCGGTCTGCTTAAACTTCGTCACTTGGGCCTCCTGAAGGTTTGCAGCAGAATGCCTAGCGGGTTTGATAGTTCCCTTCGAGGCATGGGATAACGTGCACGACCGCGGCAGCCGTCGGTCGGAGTTGGCCGACGTGTCATCGAACGAGCGGAATCGGAGGGCTTCAATGCAAGTTTAAGGTCAGTCACAGTAGGAGCGATAATGGATAAGGACCAGGAAAGACGCGAGCGCGCCTACAGGATTTGGGAAGATGAAGGCAGGCCTCACGGCAAGCACGATGATCACTGGCAGCGGTCGGAAGACCAACATGCCCAGGCCAAGCCGATGAGGACCGAGGCAAATAAGCACGCTTCCGAGGAGTTCAACGACAAACGCCGCGAAAAATCATCCGGCGCGCATGCTCGGCCACCGTCGATGGCCGCGTCGGATTAACGACAGCGTTGACACTAAGGAAGGGCCGGCATCTACCAGCCCTTCCGCGAGATATGTGCTGATCGCTAAGGTAGCCGGAACGAGAGAAGCGAATTGACGTTTTGCTATCCATATGAACCCATCGTCCCGCCGCCATCACCACCGCCCATTGATACGCCGCCTCAAGATCCCGAGCGCGTCCCGCAAGAAGAGCCGCGGCGCCATCTCGAACCGGACGAACCCATCAATCCCATAATCGAGGCGTCGGCATCGCGCTGCTCGACATGCCCTTTTTGTTACATTCAAAAATTGCATCTGTCGCCGTTACGTCGCAGGGTCTGAATTTTCCGATTGGAGGTACCTTCTTGCTGGGACCCGATGATGACGCCAACATTTGATGGACACGATCGTCTTCACCTTGGGCGTTATCTTGGAAAGTGATGGTGCCGCGAAACAGCGGATCGCCAATGCCTATTCCAAGGCGAGGATCGTGGCCGCAACCCTTCCCTGGGAAGGGGGATCAGCGCGCCCTTGCGTCGTGGCTTGCACAGAGCAGATTCAGGTCCATATGGAGGCGGAGAAGTCGAGGCGGCGGGATGGATGCTCTGCGCTGTTCAGGAACGACTCAGCGAGAAGGATCTACCAGACTGGGAGTCGCTCAAGATCATTGGGGACAAAGATGCAGCACTTCTACCCTCACAGCAGCGCGACATTCACTAGGCATAGGTCATGATCAAAGAACAACTGGCCCAGGCAAAATTTTCACTCGCTCAGGAGGAAGTAGCCCTCTGTGAGCGCGTATTTGATCGTCTCTGCGCTTCCAAACAAATCGTGCTCGAAATGCGACAGAAGGAATTGGCAAACAAGATCATTTGGGCGTTTCGCCACGGGGTTAAGGCTGAGGAAGACTTGACCAAACTGTTGACGTGACTGTCTTGACACGCCCTCGGTTTGCTCGACAGTCGTCTCCGACAAGCCTTGCCACATTAGGTTCGGATCGCTCGCCACTCCCGGCGTACCAGGGAACTCCGTGTGCATAGTTGCTTGATCCACCCCCTAGTCTGGAAATGGTTCGGTCACGCCTGCTTCACAAGACGCTTGGTACTCTTTGTGATGAGTTCTCCGGAAAGGGGCCTCGCGAAGGGCCGGCCTGGCGCGTCCGATTGTGGCAGGATTTTTGAGAAAACCAAACCTGCGTTGATAAATCGGGCGCCTTTACTTTAGCATTTTGGTTGTGATGGAACTGAGATACCCATCGCAGTAATGCTGGTGCGCATGGAAAAACTCGGGACCCAAGGGCAAATGGTAGTTCCGAGGTTTCTTCTTTAGATTTTTGCGGCCATGATAAGCGCGGCCGCCGCTTTCTCGATGGCCTGACCCTCATCGCCATCGTGGCAATCCGCCGCCGTGCGCCGTTTGACCGCCGCCTGCTCCTGCTCCTGGATGGGGCCGATGCCACCATTCCGCATGCGTCTCGTCTTCAGCCTTTGCCTTCCCCGCGGGTATTGCCGCGACGGAAGAGTGTGGAGGCCAGCATCCAGATCCCGATGATGCCCAGCAGCCGACTGCGGACCTCGTTTACGTCCTGTCCGGTAACGTACCAAAGGCCACCTTCCCCGAAATCACTCGATGATTTAAAACTATTCTTAAGTTTGGCCGTGATTAAGTCGCCCTCCAATATCTGGGGGCATCGCATCCATGTCTGCATTCGTTCGTATCCTGCTTTTCTTCCTTTTCCTGGCACCCTTTGTCGCACACGCGTCCGGTGATGACTGGCAGGTTGCCAAGACCACCAGCCAGGTTAGGTACACTATGGACCGGAAACAGTGGACCAACCTACGTGTGGGCGATGTGGTGCCAAACAAAGCCTGGATCTCCACAGGCCCTCGTGGCCGCGTTCAGCTCGTGCGTGGTGTTGAAAGCATTGGGTTCCAGCCGAACACATTGGCTGCGATTACGACAAAGCCGGGCGGCTTCCTTTCGCCGCGAAAGACGGAGGTCTTCCAGCAGGTCGGGGAACTCGATCTTGAGATCGAAAAGCGGAGCCAGCCGCATACAACAGTTCAGACTCCCTATCTGGCCGCCGTTGTGAAGGGTACGATCTTCCACGTGACGGTCGGCAAGACTAAGGCATCGGTTGCCGTAGATCGCGGTCTTGTGCAGGTCACGTCTTTCGGAAGCGGTCAACAGGCCAACGTTGGGCCCCGACAGAGCGCGACTGTGGACCGGAAGAGCGGCATGGACGTCGCAGGAGCGGTGTCAAAGCCTTCCATAACGTCCGTCGCGCCATCAGTTGCAGTCGTTCCGGCCCTGGGCGCCAAGAAGCTGTCCGGCGAACCCGACGCCGCGCCTGAAGACAGGGGCAAGTCAAAAAAAGGAGCTGACGACACCAGTGCCAACATTGCCGATAACGGCGAGGGGAAGGGCAGTTCCGGCAAAGGCGGCGACTCCGACGGCAATGGAGAGGGCGGCAAAGGTAGCGACAGCGGGAAGGGCGATGGTGGCAAGGGTAGCGGCGGCGGAATTGGGAATGGTGGCAGCAAGGGCAACGGCGGTGGAAACGGCAACGGCGGTGGCAACGGCGGCAAGGGTAGTAGCGATGGCGGGAAGGGTAATGGCGGCGGCAACGGGAATGGCGGTGGACATGGTAACGGTGGTGGCAGCGGAAATGGCGGTGGAAAGAGCAACAGCGGCAACGGGGGCAGCAAGGGTAACAGTGGAAAAGGCGGCAAGTAATCTGCGGATAATGTCTATCTATTTCCACTCGCGTTGGGCACCTGATGACTATAGCGCCCGAATGGGCTGTCTTTTCCAGCATTGATGCCGTTTGCCGCCCACCGTACCGCGTGACCCGATCGCAGACGCGGGCACCCTCTCGAAAGCTTGCAAGTGGCATGGGATGCTGAACGACGTGGCCCGTAGAGGTTGACGGGGGGCTTGGCAGTCGGAAGACTTAATGCCGCGGCCTGCACAAAGATGCGTGAGCGGATGCGAATCTTTCGGGATCCGCCGGTCGCTCCCCGATTTTTCCAAGCGATCCGTCACCTGGGGCTCAAGGCGACCGGCACCATACGCCTCCCCCTGTACATATCGATATCGCCCTCAGCTCGAGGGAGCGAGGCGCCACGGACGTGCCGGCTTCGTCTTTGCCGAACAAGGATCCGGGTCTGGTGCCGAGGACGAGGGCAATCTGAGCTGGCCGGCTTGAACCGATGCGGTTCGTGCCCTTCTCATACTTTTGGACATGCTGGAATGTCACGCCAATCCCTTCGGCCAAGGTCATTTGCGACATGCGCAGAAAGCTTGCGGCGGCTTCTTACCCGTGCCTACAGCGACGTCGATTTCCGATATCTTTGTACGCAACATTCCAGTCGGTGCTCTCTATTGCGATTTTTGACAACTGCATGATATCAGACCACAAGTCTACGAATTGACAGCGGTATCAGACGTTAGTCCGGGGTGGGTTTAATCTCTTCCGATATATATTTTCAAGGCTGTCGGTGGCGACAGACGGGGAGGCATCATGAACGATTCCGAAATCAGGAACGAGCAGCGCTACCGCCTGCTCATCGAGGCCATTACCGACTACGCCATCTACATGCTCGACCCGGGCGGCTTCGTCACGAGCTGGAACCCAGGCGCCGAGCGTCTCAAAGGTTACAAGGAGGAGGAGATCGTCGGTCGACACTTCTCCACGTTCTACACCGACGAAGATCGAGAGAGCGGCCTGCCGGCACTTGCCCTTCGGCTTGCGCAGGAAGAAGGGCGCTTCGAGCGCGAGGGATGGCGTTTGAGAAAGGACGGTTCGCGCTTCTGGGCGAACGTCATCATCGATCCGATCAGGGACTCCCAGGGCGAACTGATCGGCTTCGCGAAGATCACGCGCGACATCAGTGAGAAGCGGGCGGCGCAGGAAGCGATCTTCCAAGCGCAAAAAATGGAGGCGGTCGGGCAGTTGACCGGCGGACTCGCACACGACTTCAACAACCTCCTCATGGCGATCCTCGGAAGCCTGGAGATCGCAAGGAAAAGAGCAGTCCGGCAGGACGTCATAGATCTCATTGACAACGCGATTCAGGGGGCTCAACGCGGCGCCACGTTGACGCAGCGGCTGCTTGCGTTCTCTCGTCGCCAGGAGCTTCAGCTCGCCCCCGTCGACGTCGGCGACCTCGTCGGTGGGATGACCGAGCTCATGCGGCGCACCATCGGCCCCGAGATCGTGATCACCAGCAAGTTCGCACCGGATCTGCCGAAGGTTCGCAGCGATTCCAATCAGTTCGAGAGCGCTCTTCTCAACCTCGTTGTCAACGCCCGCGACGCCATGCCGGGCGGTGGAGAGATCACCATCGCCGCCGAGCGCAGATCCGACCGGCCTAGCCGCTCGACCTTGCCGCCCGGAAACTACGTCTGCCTCTCTGTCCGCGATCAGGGGGAGGGCATGGATGACGAGACGCTGGCCAACGCGACGACGCCCTTCTACACGACAAAGGGCGTTGGCAAGGGAACGGGCCTCGGTCTTCCCATGGTGCACGGCCTGATGGCCCAGTCCGGCGGCGAGCTAATCCTGAAGTCCGAGGTGGGACAGGGAACGACCGCGGAGCTGTGGCTTCCCGTCGCCGATAGCACCGAAGTGGAAACAAAGGCTCCGGCAACACCAGATGTGCCGTTCGAGCCCGCTCCGAAAGCGCTAACCGTTCTTGTAGTCGACGACGACGCCCTCGTTCTCATGAACACGGTTCTGCTGCTCGAGGATCTGGGCATGGACACCATTCAGGCATCTTCGGGCAAGGAGGCTTTGGCAGCGCTGCAAACGGGCGTTCCGCCGGATGTCGTCATAACCGATCACGCCATGCCGAACATGACAGGGGCGCGCCTGTGTCAGGAAATCCATGCGCGGTACCCGACGCTTCCGATCATTCTTGCTACAGGATATGCGGAGCTACCGGACGGCGTCGGCGATCTGGCCGGCGTCGTGCGGCTATCGAAGCCGTTCAGCCAGGCTCAGTTGTCGAAGGCGCTGGCAGAAGCCTGTCAGGGCAGGCGCTGCTTCTGAAGCATTTTTGAAGTCGACCACCTCAGGCAAGATCAAGATCCGTCCAGTGTTCGGCTCAATCGCTCGATGCTCGAATCGGGCAAGCGGACTGGTCGTCCCTTGTGAAGGTCCACCTGTCCGTACCAGGCGTGATCGCCGAGTGTTTCAGGATGTCTGCCGGGCCCTTGGGTTCGCCGTTCTCCGGCACGTACGCAGGCGCTTGCGTAGAGGCGCGCGCGGAGCGATCCAATCTTACTGGAAACGATGCGGGAAGGTAGCTCGGATGCCGCAATCGAAGCCTTCGCCCACGACGCGCAGCCCACCATCCATGCCTTGTTCTTGTCGAACGCGGCGCAGTGTGAGGTCGAGCACGTCGTACATGTCGGTGTCGGGGCAGGCTTCTACCCGGCGATCAGGCGAGTTTCGTCAATGTCTTTGGGAAAGCGACGGCGGTCGAGGTCGCGCTTGATCTGGCTGCGTGTGCGGCCGCGAATCTCTCATCCTAACCGAATGTCTCCATTGTTCAGTGCGACGACGGGTCGGTGGAATTCGGTGCCGCCGACGTCATCTGTGTGAACGCCGGCGCGACGCGCCCCGCGGACATATGACTGGATCGGCTCAAGAACGGCGGAAGGCCGATCTTGCGCTGGCGACCGATCTGCGTTTCACGAAGAGTGATTGGAACAACATGCATCGTCGTGGTGCGGTGTTCCTGGTAACCAGACGAGGCGGCGACTTCCACGCCCAACGGATTTCGCCGGTAGCGATGTTCGCATGTGCGGGAATTCGCGATGAACTGTTGGAAATGGCGCTTGCTGAGTCCTTCGGGAAACGGGGAGCCGAGGCAGGTGACGCGGATCGCCGGACGGTCCCTGTCTTATTCTTAAAATTGATATGAGGTAGAGCGCAATGAGAAAAGGCCGCGACAAAATCGCACCGACCTTGTCGACATCGCCTTCACACCAGTGCCAGTACATCCGTGGTCAAAACGCCGCGTATCCAGTTCGTGCCTGACCGCACACGATCTCCACGATGGAGTTCGCCGCGTAGCTAAGGCGGCCGCGACACTTGGCAAGATTGGGGATGCTTTAGCGGCCCGGTCTCGTCGGCCCTATGCCTAGCGCCGTCCCGACCGCACTCGACAACGCTGCCTGCGATACAGGCTTTCGAACCACGGGAATAGTTGCGAAGTCTGCCGGGATATGGACGCCGTCACGGTAGCCTGTCGCGAAGACGTATGGAATGCCACGCTTCTCGAGCTCCTTCGCGACCTCCTCGGATGTGGAAGATCCAAGATTGAGATCGAGAACCGCACAGTCGGGCGATCCCTCGGTAAGGATTTTCAAGGCGGTGGCGACATTGGCCGCGATCGAAACCTCTTCGGCACCGATCGACCTCAGCAGTTCCTCGGTGTCCATCGCGATCAGCGACTGATCCTCGACGAGCAGGACGCTCATTCGGTCCAATGGCTTGAACGCGGCTTCCGCGATGGCTGGGCTGCCGGGCTGCAAGTTTTCCACGACCTCGCGTAGGTGCTCGCCGGGGATCATGATTCTGGCCTCGAGGCCGGCAGGGGCGAAGTCGAGGTCGATGCTTCCCCCAAGGTCGTGCGAAACGGTCTTCTCGATCAAGTTCGAACCGAAACCGCGGCGTGTCGGCACAACGACCTCCGGGCCGCCGCTTTCCTTCCAGGAAAGATGGCAGTCGCCATTTTCGGCGATCGTCCAGGATATCTCCAGCTTTCCTGACGGAACGGAAAGACTGCCGTACTTCGCGGCGTTGGTCATCATCTCGTGCAGAAGCAGAGCGAAGACGCCGAACGCCCGTTCGGTCAAGCCGATGTGATCTCCCGAAATCTGGATGCGATCCGGCAGTTTTGCAAACCGATGCATATCCGCCTCGGCCTCGATCAGGCCCCTGAGTTCGCCGCCGTCCCGGCTACCGAAGGACTGGTCGTGAGCGAACGAGAGCGCCCGGAGCCGCCCTTCGAACGACTTGGCATATTCGTCAACCGACTGGGAGTTCGCCCCGGTCTGCGTCGCTATCGACTTCACCAGCGCGAGGATGTTCTTCACGCGGTGGTTCAGCTCCGAATTCAACAGCTTTCGCTGGCTCTCGGTCCGTTCGCGCTGCTCCTCGGTGGCGTCGTTGTGCGACAGCATCACGTCGCGGACATATCCCCTGATGGATTCGGCCACGACGACGTCGGCCTTCGACCACGGGAGCGATTTGTGCCTGACGTCTTCCCTCCAGGTATCGAAGCTGCCGCGCGGCGATAGCCTGACGCCGTTCTCGGTGAGCTCCTCTTTCTTTCGCGGTTCGCCTGCCCACTCGACTTGATGGGCCTCCTCGCTTCGGAAGAACACCAGGAAATCCGGCGAAGAGACTGAAATCGGAATCGCTAGCACCCCTGCGATGCGCGTACCGTACTCTTCGACGTCACCGGTCTCGGACTGTAGGTCCTGCGTGTCCCAGATGTTCCGGCCCGCCTTCTTGCCAATGATTTCCATCAGATGCGGTATCGCCGTCTCCGATGGGGAAACGCCATACGACGCCCACTCACCACGCGACCATAGGCCCGCCCCGTCGCTGGCGATCAGAGAAGAGAATTCTCGAAGCCTTCTGCGAAGCGTAACCTCGACCGGGTCGGCGTGATCGACGCCTGCGATGATCGCATCGAGACGACTGCGCGTCGCCGCGGCGGACGCCTGCTGTTCGCGGTGCTCGATGGCGGCCACATGCAGCGAGAAGTACTGTGCGAACAGTTCGGTCGCCACGCGCAGCGGGATGGAGAGCCATTTTGGCGTGTTATGGTGGCAAGCGATGAGGCCCCAGAGCTGGCCGTCTACCACGATCGAGATCGACATCGAGGCGGCGACGCCCATATTTCGTAGATATTCGCAGTGGATGGGGGAGACGCTTCGAAGATGGGCGAACGAGAGGTCGACTGCCGGATCGCCTTCGGCGATCTTCGGAAGGAGCGGCACGGGGACGAACGATGCGTCGCCGATCACACGGATCCAGTTCTTGACGTAAAGCTTGCGTGCCTGCACCGGGATGTCGGATACCGGGAAGTGCTGGCCCAGAAAGCTACCCAGAGAAGGGTCTTTCGCCTCCGCGACCACCCGACCGGCCCCGTTGTGCAGGAACCGGTAGACCATCACGCGGTCGTAGCCGAGCATGGCGCGGACGAGCCGCGCGACTGATTTGAATAGCGGGTCGAACTCCCGGTAGCCGTCCACCCGTCGGATCAACGATTGTGTCAGATGGAGCGCCACTTCCGTGTCCTCCGGAGAGGCGGGCCGCTCAAGCTCGAGGAACGTCCGGCCCTCGTATCGGTGGGCTGTGATGTCGGCGACGCTCGCGCCTTCCGAGAGCTTCGCCTTGAGCACGACGCCTGCGATCTGGCCAGCCCCGGCCCGAGCGACGGCGTTTGCGATGTCATGGGAGACGGTCGTACCGACCAGATCGGCAAGCTCCGCGCCGACATAGTCGCGATTGGTATCGCCCAGAAATTCGTCGATATTCTTCGAAACGAACGAAACCATCCCTTGCTCGTTCAGGACGATCATTGCTCCGTGAGGCTGGATGCTGCCCGGAATATGTATGGGTTCCCGATCGCAATTGCTCAGATCGACTTTGGACCTATCATAACTCAATGGCGGACATCCTGCTTTCTCGGGTGGGAATGCCTGTCTGCCATAGCGTCCGGCGACCAGCAATCGCTGATGAAGATTTATACGATTGGTTACTGATATTGGATTATCGAAGATGCTGATCAAGAAGAACGGCGTCTTAACGGCCGGATGAACGCCAGCAACAGATTCGGATCGACAGCGACCAATCTCCGCCTTGGTCATTCCCGTCGCGATCGGTAGATCCTCCAGGTCCGACGACGCTTTCGCTATTTGTTTGGGGGGTGTTGATCAATGCACGCCGGTCTGGGCGTTTCACTAGATGGCCGCGGTACGCAACAACTTCGCGCTCTGCGAGCTTCGCCATAATCAAACTACAGCACCCCCGCTCGTCGGGGGGTGCTGCGCCTCGCCCGCCGCCGCTGTCCCCTCGCGGGTCCTCCATCGTCCGTTGGGAGACAATCATGGCCGATGACAGCACCGTAACCATCCGCGCCAATTTCGACACGCGCGAAGCTGTAGACCTCGCAATAGAACATCCGGTGCAGCGGCTTCAGCGGCGAACACGTCCGGGTCGAAGGCCTTACGCGGCGACGCGTCGTACGACGGCAGCACGCGCGATGAGGCGCCACTCGCGGGCGTCGTCGAGATCTCTATTGATATCGAAGCCAGCCAGCACCCACGGTCAATCGAATTGATCTGGCGTTGCGAGTATCGAGCAACTGAGCGATGGCACACCTTGTCGGCGTCTATGCTCTGGCCGGCGAATTGTCTCGCTCATCCTACCTTCAGGAAGCACTGGAACGGTACGAGGAAATTATGCGGCCCTATGTGGAAAAGGGACAGAACGTCCCGAAATTCGCTCCGAAAATGCTGCAGCCACAGACCTTGCTGGGCGTCGCCTCGCAGCGAGGCGTTCTGCGCGTCTCTGACACGCCGGGCATTAAGCAGCTCGTGACCAAGCTGTTCTTATCCGGCGCGGACGACTTCAAACTGCCCGAGTACGGCGCCATCCCTTCATAGAGTAGACGCGACCGGTTGCAACGCTCTCCGTCACAAATAAATGATTGGAACCTCTAGGTTTTCCGCGTGTTTTCGATCCACAAACCAAGAGGAAACACCCATGAAGAAAATTATCCTTCTGACCGCGAGCCTCGCGCTTGTCGCCTCAGCGGCTTTTGCCCAGAGCCAAACGCCGACCACCTCTCAGACGACGCCAGCGGTCAATACCGAGCAAAATCCCGGTGCACCTGTCGCGGGTAAGAACAGCTTCACCGAAACTCAGGCTGAGTCCCGCATCGAAGAGGCCGGCTACACCGACGTATCCGGTCTGAAGCTCGACGATCAGGGCGTTTGGCGCGCCACCGCTTCCAAGGACGGCAAGTCCGCCAACGTCTCCCTGGACTTCCAGGGCAACGTCACGCTTGCGAAGTAAAAATATAACGGAGAAATCCCCATGAAGACCACAATCACAGGACTGTATGACAGTTACGACGATGCAAAGGCGGCTGTGAAAGCGCTCGAAGATGCGGGCGTCCCGTCGGACGACATCAGCATAGTCACCAACAAGGCTAATGGCGACGTCAATGTCGAAGGGCAAAGCAACCGGGCAGGCGAAGGTGCCGGCGCCGGTGCAGGCCTCGGCGCTCTGGCTGGCGGCGCGGGCGGTCTGCTGACCGGCCTTGGCCTCCTTGCCATTCCAGGCGTTGGTCCCGTCGTTGCTGCGGGCTGGCTCGCGGCCACGGCGGCTGGCGCAGTCGCTGGTGCCGTTGCTGGCGGCGCCGTCGGCGGGATCGTCGGCGCGATGGTCGAATCCGGTGTGCCGGAAGAAGATGCCAACTTCTATGCTGAAAGCATTCGTCGCGGCGGCTCTGTCGTGACGGCGCGTGTGGAAGACGACCGTCGCACGTCCGTAGGCGCGATCCTCAACAGATCGCCGCGGGTAAACGTCGCAGAGCGTCGGGCACGTTATGCCGAGCAGGGTTGGACACGTTTCGACGAGACCGCCGATCCCTACACAATCGAGCAGATCGCCGCCGAGCGCGACCGTTATCGCGTCAACCGTCTGTAATTTGTTCTATAGGAAACCATCGGAGGCCTCGCAGTCGCTGCGGGGCCTTTTTTGATTTGGGTCGGCGGGACTTTTTCGCGTCGCCGACGTTGTCCTCTCACGATCGAAAGGAGACCGAGATGTCATCGAAAGCCACCGCAGCAAAGCAGCGCGATATCCAAGCCCAGGTCGCGAAGGCCGACGAAAAGTCAAAATCGACGCCTAGCGGCGCGATGCAGGCGGGTGCGCGGAAATACCCGGAACCGCCTTTCCCGAAAGTGCATCAGAAGAAGCCTGGCTCCGAGGCTGACCTACCGCTCATGCCGCTTTACGATGCGCCGTTCTACAAGGGGTCGGGAAAGCTGAAGGACAAGGTCGCACTCATCACCGGTGGAGATTCGGGCATTGGCCGCTCGGTCGCGATTCTGTTCGCACGCGAGGGCGCCGACGTCGCCATAGTCCATCTCGACGAGAACGAGGATGCGGCAAACACCAAAGCCGTGGTTGAGAAGGAAGGCCGCCACTGCTTGGTTATCAAGGGCGATGTGAAAGACCCCAAGTTCTGCCGTGACGCTGTAGCCCAGACTGCCAAGCAGTTCTCTGGTCTCGACATCCTCGTCAACAACGCCGCTTTCCAGGTCCATACCGCCGAAATCGAGGATCTTACCGACGAGCATTTCGACGAAACACTGAAGACCAACCTGTACGGCTATTTCTATATGGCCAAGGCCGCAATTCCTCACCTCTCCAACGGGTCGGCGATCATCAACACCGGATCGGTCACCGGATTGGAAGGCTCTAAGGAGCTGCGCGACTATTCGATGACGAAGGGCGGCATTCACGCTTTTACCAAGGCCCTGTCCAGCCAGCTCGTCCCGAAGGGCATCCGCGTCAACGCCGTCGCGCCCGGACCAGTCTGGACGCCGTTGAATCCTTCTGACAAGCAGGCCGACGACGTCGCGAAGTTTGGCAGTCAGACGCCGATGAAACGCGCCGCTCAGCCTGAGGAGATTGCGCCCGCCTACGTCTTCCTCGCATCGCCACAGATGTCCAGCTACATCACCGGCGAAATCCTCCCCATCGTCGGCGGCTACTGAGGTTGGAGATGGCGAAGTTCTACTTTCAACTGCTTGACCACGAAGGCGTCCGTCCTGCGGAGATGCTGTACGACTTCGACACTGCGGAAGCTGCGATCGAGGAAGCGCGCACGGCGCTGTCCGAAATGGCAGCCGATGGGCTTCCGACCAGTGAATACAAAATGCTGTCCGTCGAGGTCTTCAACGAAGAACGAAAACCGGTCCGGAAGATCAGGCTTGTTCTCGAGGAAATCGACAAGACCGCAACTGCAGATCCAATAGCCGAGGAGACCGAACATGGTCACTAGAAGTAACGACACCGAATCGCCCAAGGTCACCGAAACCGCCATCGAAGCACGCCAGGGCAGCTTCGGGAAGCCGGTCTTCATCGTTCTCGTTTGTGGCATCTTGCTCGCACTGCTCGCCTGGGGCGGGGTCGAGATTTGGGGCGAGAGTATCGATCGAGACGCCGAGCCCACGGCTTCGACGAAGGCCGATCCGATCAACGCACAGCCGTCCGGCGCCGGAACGTTCGACAACAACGCAGCCGACGGCAGCAGCCGTCCGCCCGAAGCGACCGATCGTTCTCCGACTCCGAGTGGCAGTGGCAGCGGCCCGACACAGGTGACGACGCCAGCCGGAACCGAGAAAATTAAATAGATCGGGATCGCCAACACCGCAAACTCTGGGGCGAGTGGTCTCGCCCCAAGCATTCGAATTTGCCCGAACGAACAACCGAACGGAGAAATCGATGAGCGACCTCAAGAAGGGCGACAAAGTCACCTGGGACACCAGTCAAGGGAAAACCAAAGGCAAGGTCGTGAAGAAACAGACGACGCCAACCAAGATCAAGGGTCACGATGTCAAGGCGTCGCGATCCAATCCCGAATACATCGTCGAAAGCGAAAAGACTGCCAAGCGGGCAGCTCACAAGCCAGGTAGCCTGACCAAGACTGGCGATAGTTCGAAACCCTAAACCAAGCTGACCGCACACCTCACATGGACGACGACGGAACGATCCCGAGAGTCGGCGTCAGAAACACGTCGTTATCTTTTCGCTCGCTCGCAGCGCTGGAGACCGCTGAGCGAACTTCAGCCTCTTCCCAGCCGGCATCGACCGCCGATGTCAACAATTCGGCCGCCTTGTCCTCATCGGACGCGCTCGAAGTTTCGTTCAAGTGCCTCCGTGCCGTTTCCAGGCATTGCTTCAAATCTTCGATCCGGGCGGGATCGTCGGCGGAATGGCTTGGGGATGCGACGTAGGTCATGGTGGCTCCTTTGATTTTACGATTAACGGCGAGCGTGCCCGGGAGTTCCGGCAGGGTTTAGGCTTTTCCCTACCGCTCCTTCAAGGGATCGTGCCCCCAGTTCATTAGCGAGTAGCGCCACGCCGAACGCTCCTTGTCCACCTTCGGTCCGCCTTGGGCGAGATGTCTGTGCACGTAGCCTACGACTTTTCGCATATGCTCATAGTCCTCGTCCGTCAGATCTGCCCTCTTCTTGTGCTTGATATCGACGATACGTCGTCCGGAGTGATGATCGATCGACTCCTTGCGGCCGTCCGCCTTCCACCCGTTGACGAGGCTCTCCTCCGTGCGCAGCCACTTCTCCAGCTCCGATGACGACATGTTCACCGCTTCGGCGAAATCAGCCAGGACCTGATTGGTGTCGATGTCGCTGTCTTTTGTCATTTGATCCTCCTGAAATGCTGCACACACGTACGACGACGAACGCCGGTTATCGCGGAAAGTTTCGCGCGTAATACCTGTGGTCAGGAGAGAGATCTCAACGGACATCTCGCCGAAACGCGGCGACGCACGATCCCTTCGTTCCGCGTTCAAGGACGCGGCGCATTCTTAACCGCCTCGAAGGTCGGGCACGACGACAGTGAACATATCGGTCGTTTCGGTGCCACGGCCGTCCAGCACATTCTTGTTTGCGGTCAGCCGTGGAGAAAGGAGCAGCGGCGGTCCGCTGCCCCCAACGAGCGTGTCGATGCCGATGCCATCACCTCGAACATGGCGTTGTTCGAAGCCTTCGATGATCCCTGACATTGAATGTCCTCGCCAATTGGGCTCAGGTTACGCTACGGCGCTACGAGCCTGCTCGGGATGCTTTCCCTCCGCGAACTCCTCAACGATTTTCGCGCAGAACGCCGGCAGGTCGTCTGGCTTGCGGCTCGTAACGAGTCCTTTGTCGGTGACAACCTCCTTGTCCACCCACGTTCCACCCGCGTTTTCGATATCTTTCCGGATCGACGAGTAGGACGTCACGGTACGACCTTTCAGGACGTCTGCTTCCACCAACAGCCACGGACCGTGGCAGATGACACCGACGGGCTTCGCTTGCTTAAAGAACGAACGGACGAACGACACGGTGTCGGCATCGGCTCGCAGCTTATCCGCGCCGACGCATCCGCCTGGAATGATGAGGCCGTCGAAGTCGCTTGCGGCGACATCCGTCACCTTCTTGTCGACCGTATAGGAGCTACCGGGGTCAAGGTCGCTGTTGTTTGTCTTGGCTTCTCCAGCCTCGATGCCGACGACGGTAACCGTCGCGCCAGCGGCTTCGACCGCGTCCTTGGGCTTCTTGAACTCGGGCTCTTCGGTGCCGCGGGGTGCGATGAGGATCGCGATCTTCTTGCCTTCGAGAGTCATCGTTGTCTTCCTAGTTGTTGAGATTTCGACCGTGAGGTCACCGCTAGAAAACCCCTTTTGGAAGTCGAAGTTCCCAGCTCGAGATCAGTGATTTTTGGTTGGATCGTGGCACCGGCCACTGCGCTCAGCGCGTATCGCTGCCAGTGGCACCGGCATCAACGAGCGTTGGCGGCAATCGGAAAGTCGCTTTCAATCCAACGAGGGCGTCGCCTTTTGCCCCACAGCCTTCGGATGACAGGTCACGTAGGTTCCAAGCGCGATTTCCAGGGCCATCGCCGTTGTTCCGAAGATCAGGCCATACGTCCAGGCGACGCTGAGACGAAGTTCGGCGAGCGCGCCAAAGATGGCGGATGAAGCCGACACGCCAAGAAAGACGAGCGTGTTGAGCGCGCCAAGTCCGATGCCTCTCATTCGATCCGGGAGCAATGCCTGAGCCTCGGTCATCGCCACCGGATGAATGTTGCCCACGGCGTAGAGCAGAGCCAACCCTGCGGATGCCGCAAACACGCTTTATCCCGGTGAGAGGGCGAGAAGAACCGCTCTTAGAAGGCCGATGACATAGGTGGCGGTCACGAGTGTCCGACCATGCATGCCATTTGAGTAGCACGAATGGCAATGCGAGCGAAGTCGCAACTCCAATATGCTCACCCCGGTCAGTGCTGCGCCGACATCGGTGTCGCGCCCGAATACGTCGGTAAGGTACGGTCCAGCCCAAGCGTTTTCGAAAAGTGCCTCCGAGCGAGGGCGTGAAGCAGATAGGTACAAGATAGAGGAGGTGGGACAACCTCCACGAGCTAGCGGCGCTTACCTGAACAGCGTTTAACGACGAGCCTGTTTGTCGTAGGGTTGCCGCGACTGAGAAGGCGCAGCCCAGCATCATCATCGAGGCCGCCAGCATGCAGCGCGCCGCCCGCACTCTGCCGTGAACCATGATAACGGAGACGCTGAGAGCAGCGCTCCCCCGGAACCTACAGAACTTACCGTGGCCGCAAGGCGGGCGGCTTTGTCTGGTGAATGAAGTCGTCCGAGATAGGAGAAAACGCCCATCGGCGCACATCCAATTCCGATCGCAACCTGACCAGCGGAGGCGGACCAGAAATCGGATGAAGCCGCCAAAAGTGCTGAACCTGCAGCGCCCGCGATCATCATCAAGGTCATCGGTAACCGCATGCCCCAGCGATCGAAGGCGATGCCGACAGGAATTTGTAGCACCGCGAACGATCCAAAAAACGCAGACGCAAGCCAACCGAATTCAACAGGCGCGAGTCCGAGTTCATTCGAAATCAGCGGCCCGACGACACCGAAATAGCTTCGAAACAGAGAGCAGATAGAGATGCGCGCATTCATTCCCCGCAAGAAAACCAGGCTCCAAGACCGGGATGAGTTTCAGTCCCGCTTATCGGATCTCATGTCCGATCTTCGAGATACTGCTCCGCTCCTTCGATGGGCCGTAGCCATTTCTCCCGCCGTTTTATCCATAATTCGTACGTCGGTGCGAGTGGTGTGGGCGCCTCGGTGAGGATGCCGAGCTTGATCTCGGCCTCGTCCTCGTTCGCCGAGAACAACCTGGAACCGCAGTTCGGACAAAAGCGCCGTCCAGCGAACTCGCGCGTTCCGCCCTGGGATTCGAATTCAGTAGCCGGCCACACTGCGAAAAACGTGAAGGCCGAACCGCTCTCCTGTCGGCAGTCGGTGCAGTGACAGATGCCGATCCTGACTGGGTTGCCACGCAGGGCAACTCGGACGTTTCCACATTTGCAGGAACCGGTCAGTGTCGTCATTTCGGGGCTCCTGTTCCGTCGTCCACCACCTCCGTATCCGGACGATCTCCCCCGTCGACGTGCTCGCTGTGCCAGCGACCATCCGAAAGTTGATAGGAAATCTCAGCGTCGCGACCTTCGAGATGCTGCCGTTCCGCGGCCGACTTCGCAGCGGACAGCGCCACGTCATGGTCGGCGAAAGTCTCCGACCAGACGTCGCCCAGCCTGTAACCGTAGCCGCCGTCGTGCGCACCGACATGGTATGTAAGTTTCGTCATTCTGTTTCCTCCATTTGACACCGTATCTAGTGCAACGCGGCCATGGGCCAAGCCCGTCTCGCCGCGCCCCGATAGCCAACAATCTTTCGGCATGCTAACCACCCTTATCGAGAGGGAGTCTCATGAGAAGGAAGCTTGTCGCCGTCGCCGTCGCCGCGCTTGCTCCGGTCGTCGCAATGCTCGGATATAACGAGTATGCGATGCGGAGCCAGCGCAACGACGAAGTGCGCGCACAAGCTGCGCAGGCGGCCCGGCAGGCGTCCTCAGAAGTCGAGCGGATCGTCGAAGGACTGCACTCGCTTCTCATCTCCGTGCGCTCCATGCCGGCAGTGCGGAACCTCGACCCCGCCGTCTGCAACGCGTTCCTTAGGTCGGTTGCATCCAGCGTCCCGAACATCCGGATGATCTTCGTCGTCGATCTCGAAGGCAGGCCCGTATGCGGAAGCGTTGAAGCCCCTGCGAGCGTGACGTTTTCCGATCGTGATTACTTCACGGCTGCCGTCGCCGGCGAAGACTTCGTCGTCGGGACGTACACGAAGAGCAGGATGTCGGACACGGCCGTTCTGCCCGTGGCGATGCCAGTGGTCGTCGACGGCACCACGAAGGCGGTGGTTGTTAGCGGGGTCAAGCTCGACTGGCTTCAGAAACGCATCGCCGAGCGCGGGGTCGCTCCAGGCAATGCCGTCACGATCGCAGATAGCGGCGGCACCATCCTCGCGCGCGTGCCACAGCCGGAACGTTTCGTTGGAACTGTCATCCCTCACGATTTTCAAAAGCTGGTCCACGCCGTGCAGCCGGGCGTGATCGAGGTGGTGAGCCAGGATGGAACCGAGCGTGTCCTTGGCTATCAGCCAATTACGCCGGGCGGCAGTCCCCTCTATGTGAGCGCTGGCTTCTCGAAGGACGAAGCGTTCGCCCCCATCAACCGGGCGACGACCATCAACGTCCTTGCGATCGTTGGAGGCGTTGTTGTTGCCTTCCTGGCGGCTTTCTTCGTGGGGACCAGGTTCTTGATATCGCCAGTGGTTTCGGTCGCCTCGGTCATGGATCGCTGGCGTTCGGGCGAGCTTACGGCCCGCACCTCGATGAAACCCACCGACGAAATGCACGCCGTGGGCGCTGCGCTCGATTCCCTTCTGGACGAGCTCGACTGTCGTCGCGTCCAGAACGAGCGGGCCGAGGAGGAGCGAATGCTTCTGGTCCGCGAGCTTGCGCATCGTGTCAAAAACGGCTTTACCCTTGTGCAGGCTATTGCCCGTCAGAGCTTCAGCAAGGCCGATCCCGACGCCTACCATTCGTTCGCGAGCCGACTGTCGTCTCTGGCATCGACATACGATCTCCTTCTGTCGAAAGACGCGAGCGCCTCTACCGTGCGAGAGGTGGTCGAGACCGCGCTGCGGTCTCACGGGGGCGACGATCACCAGCGCTTCCGAATTGATGGGCCGGAGGTTGCCCTGCCTGCAAACCTGACGCTTCCGCTTTCGCTCGTCATTCACGAGCTGGCTACCAACGCTACCAAGTACGGAAGCCTTGGCAGCGATGGCGGACTGGTTTCCATCGAATGGACTTACGGCGACGGGCGGCTTTACCTGCTCTGGACGGAAACAGGCGGCCCGCCAGTCTCAGCACCGACGCGCAAGGGGTTTGGATCCATTCTCATCGAAAGAGCGTTTCCTGCTGCCGCAAAAGCCCACTATAACCCAGATTACCGTCCCGAAGGCCTGGCGTTTGAAGTTGGTTTCACGGTGGAACCGTTCGCTACCGCGGACGCTCGGGTTCAAAGCGAGGAGGGAAAATGACTGCGAGTCGCACCAAAATCCTCGTAGTGGAAGACGAGCCTCTCTTGATGATGATGGCGGTCGGGGTCGTCGAAGACGCTGGTTTCGAGGCCATCGAAGCGAGCAACGCCGATGAAGCGATCGCGCTTCTTGAGAGCGATCCAGCAATCGTCATCCTCTGGACTGACATCGACATGCCGGGTTCCATGGATGGCTTAAAGTTAGCCGCTGCCGTTCGCGACCGCTGGCCGCCCGTCGAAATTCTCATCGTTTCAGGCAAACAGCGTCCAGGCAGCAACGAAATTCCGGAGCGCGGCGTTTTCATTCCGAAACCGTATGACAGTCGCATGGTTGCCGAAACACTGGTCCGGATGGCCGCCTAGGCGAATGTGCAGGCCGTCCCGGCTGCCTTGCCTCAACGCCGACGTTTACGTTGTCGGCAGTGGTGCTGCAGTCTCTCCAGAGGTTGCCGTAATCCAACTGTGGGTCATCGATATGGTGTCGCCCCCGGTCAGAAATGATCCATTCGAGTTGCAGGCTGCGGGCGACAGCCACCTAGCTTTCGGGGCGATACCGCCGGAACATCGGTTTAGAGTGGAACAACAGCCATATTTCGAAGTTTCTTTGGCTCTGGTTGGCGTACTGCGCCCCGCCATGCCCGACCTTGGAGACAGCGTTTATGATGCCCGCGCGCCAACTACCAATTTCGAGACCTCGGATTTACTATGTGAACCTCATTGATCTTTCGGACGCCAATAGCTGGCTGCAAACCCTAGATCACGCCGCCTCATTGCATTTTGACACAGTGATGACCGCGCCGCTTTTTTACGGTGGGATCGTAAACGTTTCAAATCGCAACTTTATCGATAACGGGTCGAGACTTCCCAACTCGTTGAATGACCCCCTATCGTTTCTATGTGAAAGCGCGGCATCTAGAGGCCTGGGCCTCATGATGGACGCACCGATTGCAACCTTTCGAACAGAAGGGGGCGTTGGGTTAGGGGCTCTTGATCCCCGTCACTCACCATCTGCTCCATGGCGACACGCCGACAGCGCGACGTTAGACGCCCAAGCTCTCATTGCACGTGTTTCGGAGCTTTCCGAACTCGGCGTCGCCGGCTTCCGGTTCCTAGGACTGGAACGGCTTGGGGATTTAGATTTGCAACGCCTGGGTGGGTTCGATTTCGGGCATAAGCGGCCGTTGCGGCTCGTCTATACGCCCGGTACCGATTTCGCCTTTCGCGCCAGATTGGAGGGCCGCGGCTTTGATGGCGTATTTTCCTCCCTTGCCTGGTGGGACATGCGCGAGGGATGGTTTCTCCAAGAACACCGTTTACAACGAGCGCTAGGCCTGCAGGTGGCGTTTCCAGAAGCGCCTTTCGCTAGACGATTAGCCCATGGAACAGAAGGTCGCGAGGTACGAGAACGAAGATCCTTGCGTGCCCTCCGGCTCTCCGCCGCTCTCGGAGACGGGTTGATGATTCCGATGGGTTTCGAATTTGGTGCCGTACTTCCGCTCGACGTGACGCGTGGCGGAGAACTAGACTTCGACATGCTTCGGTCTGGCGGAGCATTCGATATTTCCTCAGCAGTCCGGGAGGCCAACGACGCCATTGCCTCCTCAAGGCCGATGGTGCCGACGGCATACGTGACTTCTCCGGAAGCAACCGCCATAACCTTAGCCGATCACGATGACCTTCGCGTGGCGGAGCGGGTGGGGATCGTGGTCATCAACCGAGACCTTCGCCGGCCCAGTCCCTTGCCCTGGGAAATTGTCTCACAGGCCGCAGCGCCTTTTTTCGTCCAAGCTCCCGGAAGCGAACCTAGATTCCTAGCGGCTGGAGAACTTCAACTGCTCAATGCGGCCGTAGGCGACGAGATTGTCAGCGAGAGCGTGTCTTCGCCGGGGGCGGCGTCTGATGAGTCGGAACGGATCGCAATCGAGAATATCGAGCCGCAAGTCGATCAAGGGCGTTTTGCCGCAAAGCGCGTTGTCGGGGAGATAGTTTCCGTCAAAGCGGACATTTTCGCCGATGGCCATGATCGGCTGGCAGCGTCTCTTCTGTATCGTGCCATTGATGATGCCAACTGGACGGAATCTCCTCTCATCCTCGACAACAACGATCGGTGGGTGGGGCAATTCCGGCTCGACAGGATCGGTCGCTATGAATTTTGCGTTGAAGCTTGGAAAAATCCGTTTGCCATATATCGCCATGAACTCTCAAAGAAAGCTGAAGCTGGTTTGGATCTCACGCTCGAATTGATCGAGGGGGAGGCGCTTTTGCGCAAGGCCAGCGAAAGAATGGCGGCCCCCGGAGAAAAAATCACTGAAATTTTAAAAATCTTGGCAAATAGCGACCCTAGTGAAAAGATGAAGGTGCTTCTGTCTTCTCATCTGTCGGCACTGATGTCGGAAGCCGACGAGCGTCCATTCCGCACCCGTTCACCACCCTCGCTTGTTGACGCTGAACGAGTGCAGGCTGCATTCGCAAGCTGGTACCAGGTCTTTCCGCGGTCGCAAAGCGGTGACACCGAGCGTCACGGCACGTTCGACGACGTCATCAGCCGACTACCGGCAATTCGCGACATGGGATTTGACGTCCTATATTTTCCCCCCATTCATCCGATCGGAAGTACGAACCGGAAAGGTCGTAACAACAGTCTTAGGGCGGAGCCGGGCGATCCCGGCAGCCCTTACGCAATCGGGTCGCCGGAGGGGGGCCATGATGCAATACATCCGGAGCTCGGTGGCTTCGAAGGGTTTAGGCGTCTTGCCAAGGCAACCCGAGAACATGGATTGGAACTTGCGTTGGACCTCGCGATCCAAGCATCCCCGGACCACCCTTGGCTAACGGATCACCCAGGCTGGTTCGAATGGCGCCCGGATGGCACCATTCGCTACGCCGAAAACCCGCCCAAGAAGTACGAAGACATCGTCAATGTCGACTTCTATTCCAAGGACGCGGTGCCCGCCCTTTGGGAGGAACTGCGCGATATTGTCCAGCTATGGGTGGACGAGGGCGTCAAACTGTTCCGCGTGGACAATCCGCACACCAAACCGTTCCCCCTCTGGGAGTGGTTGATTGGCGACATCCGCGCTCGTCACCCAGACGTCGTGTTTCTGTCGGAAGCGTTTACGCGACCGAAGGTGATGTACCGCTTGGCCAAGGTCGGCTTTTCGCAGTCTTACACCTATTTCACTTGGCGCAACACCAAGTGGGAGCTCGAGCAGTACATGATGGAGATTACCCAGACCGAGGCCAAGGAATTCTTTCGGCCGCACTTCTTTGTCAACACGCACGACATCAATCCGGACTTTCTCCAGGATGCTCCACGGCCAGCATTCGCCATCCGCGCTGCCTTGGCTGCGACGCTGTCAGGGCTCTGGGGCGTCTATAACGGTTTCGAACTTTGCGAGGGCCGTCCGGACGTCAAGCGCAAGGAATATGCTGACAGCGAGAAATATGAAATTCGCGCTTGGGACTATGACCGTCCCGGCAACATAAAACCTGAAATCACGATGTTGAACCGCATTCGGCGCGACAATTCCGCTCTCCATTCCCACCTTGGTCTTACACTCCTCAGTTCTTCAAATCCCAATGTGATGTTTTTTGAGAAGGCGGCGCCCGGCCGTCACAATGTTTTGCTCGTTGGGATTTGCCTCAACCCTCACGGAATCGAGGAAAGTACTGTCGAGATCCCGTTATGGCAGTTTGGAAAAGACGATGGCGGCACACTGGACTTAGAGGACCTGGTCAGCGGCCGAAGGTTCTTGCTTACGGGCAAGTGGCAGACGCTCCGGCTGGATCCGTGGCATTTGCCGTTCGCAATCTGGCGCGTCAGAACAGGAGAGATTTGAAATGGACGCCGTGTCGACAAGCGAGAACCGGACCGAGACTGCGGACTCCACGCTGTGGTACAAGGACGCCATCATTTATCAGTTGCACATTAAGTCGTTCTACGACGCCAACGGCGATGGGATAGGGGATTTCGAAGGACTCTTCGAAAAGCTCGATCACGTTGCGGCGCTTGGCGTCAATGCCATCTGGCTGCTGCCCTTCTTTCCTTCACCGCGGCGCGACGACGGTTACGACATCGCAGACTATGGCAGCGTCAGTCCCGATTACGGCACGATTGTCGACTTCCGCAAATTCGTTGCAGCCGCCCACGATCGGAACATCCGGGTGATTATGGAGCTGGTCATCAACCATACCTCCGACCAGCACCCCTGGTTTCAACGGGCGAGGCAGTCTGCTCCGGGGAGCCCCGAACGCGACTTCTATGTCTGGTCCGACAACGACCGTAAATTCCCCGAGACCCGCATCATATTCATAGACACCGAGAAATCCAATTGGACTTGGGATCAGACCGCTGGGGCATACTACTGGCATCGCTTCTACTCGCACCAGCCCGATCTTAATTTCGACAATCCACTCGTAATGAAAGAACTGCTGTCTGTGATGCGCTTTTGGCTGGAGACGGGAATCGATGGTTTTCGTCTGGACGCAATCCCTTACCTGGTTGAACGTGAAGGGACGAATAACGAGAACCTGCCGGAAACGCATGCAATCCTGAAGCGGATCCGAGCGGCGCTCGACGAAACCCATCCTGGCGTCATGCTGCTTGCCGAGGCCAACCAGTGGCCGGAGGATACCCGCGAATATTTCGGGGATGGAGACGAGTGCCACATGGCGTTTCATTTCCCCCTCATGCCGCGGATGTATATGGCAATTGCAAAGGAGGATCGCTTTCCGATCACAGACATTATGCGGCAGACCCCGGACATTCCTGATACATGCCAGTGGGCGATCTTTCTGCGAAATCACGACGAGCTGACGCTGGAGATGGTGACCGATGCGGAACGCGACTACCTCTGGGACACGTATGCGTCCGACAAGCGGGCGCGTATCAATCTCGGCATCCGGCGCCGTCTCGCACCGCTCATGGAGCGCGACCGTAGGCGGATCGAGCTGATGAACGCACTTCTTCTATCGATGCGTGGCACACCTGTGCTGTACTATGGCGACGAGATCGGAATGGGCGACAACATCTATCTCGGAGATCGCGACGGCGTTCGCACACCGATGCAGTGGTCCCCCGATCGTAATGGCGGGTTTTCTAAAGCCAATCCTGCGCGCTTGGTGCTTCCGCCCGTTTCGGACGCGCAATATGGCTATGAGGCCCTCAACGTCGAATCCCAGACTTCAGACGCGCACTCGTTGTTGAACTGGACGCGCCGAATGCTGGCCTTGCGCAGTCGCCATCCCGCTTTCGGCAGAGGATCGCTCCGATTTCTGACACCGGAGAACCGGCGCATTCTGGCCTATATCCGCGAGCATGACGACGAGGTGATACTGTGCGTGGCCAACCTGTCGCGAGTCCCTCAAGCCGTCGAACTTGACCTCTCGGCTTACGAGGGTCGAGTGCCTGTCGAGCTTACGGGTATGTCGCCTTTTCCGCCGATCGGGCAGCTCACCTATCTTCTGACGCTGCCACCCTACGGATTCTTCTGGTTTCAACTCAACGCTCAATCGGACGGTCCCGCATGGCGCACCGCTCCGCCGGAGCAACTTCCAGATTTTCATACGGTTGTGATCCGGCGCAGCCTCGCCGAACTTTTCGATGAAACTCCACATCAAGCCGTGCTGGCCGGCGACATTCTTCCGGCGTACCTGGCGAGACGGCGATGGTTCGGCGCAAAGGACCAGCCGCTTCAGTCGGCGAGACTGATTTCGGCGAGCTCCATACCCTTCGCCGACGGCGTCGTGCTCGGTGAAGTCGAGGCAGTCTTGCCCGATCACGTCGAAAGCTATCAGCTTCCGCTCGCGATCGAATGGGATGACACCACGCCCAACATCCTCGGGCAACAACTGGCCCTCGCGAGAATTCGGCAGGGGCGGCGTGTCGGTTTCTTGACGGATGGATTTACCGTCGAGCCCATGGCGCGGGGGATCATCGAGGGTCTGAAAAATCGATCTAAGATCACTGGTCGGTCCGGGACCATAGAGTATATTGGAACCGACTTCCTTGACCGCCTGGATATCAACGACGAGATGGAAATCAGGTGGTTATCAGCCGAGCAGTCTAATAGTTCTCTCATCGTTGGCGACGTCGCAATGATAAAACTCATTAGGCACGTCTTTGAAGGCATCCATCCCGAAGTAGAGATGACGCGCCATCTAACCCTGCAGGGATATGAACACACTGCACCCCTTCTTGGCGAGGTCGCTCGCACCGACGGAGAAGGGCGCCGCTCAACACTTATCGTCGTGCAAGGCGCTATCCGCAACCAGGGAGACGCGTGGAACTGGATGCTCGCCAATCTGCGTCGCGTTGCCGACGAGGTTGCGACCACCGAAGCCGAGCTGGACGCTGCCGACGATCAATTAAGGCCACTTCTGAGTTTCGTGGCCATGATCGGCCAGCGCCTCGGGGAGCTGCATGTGCTGCTAGCCAAGCCGACCGAAGATCCGTCTTTCGCACCCCGCCGGGCTGGATTGGCGGACGTCGACACGATCAAAAGATCGGTCACCGGGGAAATCGCGTATGCATTCTCGAAACTGCAGGAGATCGCTGATACTATTGAGGGCCCGCTCGAAGATGCCGTTCGGTCGCTGCTAGCTGAGAGGGACCAGATCCTAGATCTCGCGGCTCGGCGATCTGAAAAATCTGCGACGACGCTTCTTACGCGCGCCCATGGCGATTTCCATCTGGGTCAGATTTTGGTGACCGAAGGCGACGCCGTCATCATCGACTTCGAAGGCGAACCTGCGCGCAATCTCGTGGAGCGTCGTGCCAAGACGAGCCCCCTGCGGGACGCGGCGGGACTACTACGCTCGCTAGACTACCTGGTGGCAACCGCGACGCTCGAGAACGACGCTGTTTCCGACCATCACGATGAACGCCGGCGCCAACTTATCGTCCGGTTCGGCACTTCCGCCAAACGACTTTTTCTTGAAAATTACACTCATGCCTTGGCTGGATCGTCGAACCTGCCAAGTGATCCCCAGACGGTACAAGAACTCCTCGACATCTTTCTCTTGGAGAAGGCCGCTTACGAAATCGCCTACGAGGCCCGCAACCGGCCGAAGTGGCTTCCGATACCTCTGTTTGGTTTCGCCGAAATCGTGTCGCGGCTCCAAGGAGAGCCTGCATGACACAGCAAGCAGTAGCGATGACATCGGATCTTGATCCCGATGAACTGGTTGCGATCGTCGAGGGCCGGCACGGGGACCCTTTCGACGTTCTCGGTCCGCATAAAACAGCCGACGGCGAGACGAAGGTCCGCACGTTTTTTCCAGGGTCGCTCGGCGTCGAGTTGCTTGACAGCCTCAGCGGCACGGTTCTCGCGGTATCGGCGCGAGTGCACCCGGCTGGAGTCTTCGAAGCTTCGGTCGAAAGCGGCGCAAAGTACCGGCTGAAAATCCTCTGGCCAGGTGGCGCGCAGGAAACCGACGATCCCTATCGGTTTGCTCCGCTGCTCGGCGAACTCGACCTTCATCTGATTTCCCAGGGAACGCACTATCAACTTGCATCGGCGCTCGGCGCAAATCCGATTTGGGTCGAAGACGTCGAGGGTGTCCGTTTTGCCGTCTGGGCGCCGAATGCCCGTCGGGTGTCGGTTGTTGGTGACTTCAACACCTGGGACGGTCGACGACATCCTATGCGCCTGAGGCGCGAGGCTGGCGTGTGGGAGATCTTTATTCCGGATCTGACGGTTGGAGAGCGCTACAAGTTCGAGATTTTGGATGGTCAGGGGAGCGTGCTCGCGCAGAAGGCCGATCCAGTTGCACGAGCTGCTGAAGCCGCGCCGTCTACGGCTTCCGTCGTTGCGTCCCCTGAACCCGTCAGGTGGCGCGACGCTCGGTGGATGGAGAAACGCGCAAGCACAAACGTTTTGGATCGTGCGATATCGATTTACGAGGTCCATGCTGGATCGTGGCTACGGGAAATGACCGACGGGGGCAGGTCACTCGACTGGTTCGAGCTCTCGCAGCGGCTGATACCGTACGTCAAAGAAATGGGGTTCACCCATGTCGAGCTCTTGCCGATCATGGAATATCCGTTCGGCGGTTCATGGGGATATCAGCCTTTAGGGCTGTTTGCGCCGACAGGACGGTATGGCACGCCAGAGGACTTCGGCTATTTCGTAGACCGCTGCCACGATAGTGATATCGGCGTCATTCTGGACTGGGTTCCAGCTCACTTCCCCAGTGACGTTTGGGGCCTCGCTCGGTTCGACGGAACGGCTTTGTACGAGCACGAAGACCCGCGAGAAGGGTATCACCGCGACTGGAATACACTGATCTACAACTTGGGCCGGGCCGAGGTGAAAGGCTTCCTGATCGCCAGCGCTTTGGAGTGGTTGGACAGGTATCATGTTGACGGACTTCGTGTCGACGCCGTGGCCTCGATGCTTTACCGAGACTATAGCCGGCCAGAAGGGGAATGGATACCCAACCGGTATGGGGGCCGCGAGAACCTGGAAGCCATCGAATTTTTCAAGCATCTTAATAGCGTCGTGCATGAACGCCACCCGAACGTCTTGATGATCGCCGAAGAATCAACGGCGTTCCCAAAGGTGACGGCGTCGCCCGAAGATGGCGGCCTAGGCTTTGATATGAAGTGGAACATGGGCTGGATGCATGACACCCTCCACTACATGTCGGATGATCCCGTCTATCGCAAATACCATCACAGCTCTATGACATTCGGGATGATCTACGCCTACACGGAAAGGTTTGTCTTACCGTTTTCCCATGACGAGGTGGTGCACGGTAAGGGTTCCTTGCTGACGAAGATGCCGGGCGACGACTGGCAGAAGCTTGCAAACCTAAGAGCGCTTTACGGTTTCATGTGGGGCCATCCAGGCAAAAAGCTTTTGTTCATGGGGTGCGACATCGGACAGCGGAGCGAGTGGAACCACGACACTTCAGTCGAGTGGGATCTGCTCGACGAGCCTCGCCATGGCGGGCTCCAGCGATTGGTCAGGGATTTGAACCGAGTGTATTCTTATTTTCCACCCCTACAATACGGAGACCTGAATTCGGATGGATTCGAGTGGGCTGTCGCTGACGATGCTGAACATTCTGTACTGGCGATGATCCGGTACGACGAAAAGCAAAAGGCCGTCTGCCTCATCGTATCAAACTTTACGCCGGTACCACGGCACCGTTACCGGATAGGCGTGCCGTTGGACGGCCTTTGGCGCCGAATCCTCAGCACCGATGATACAGTATATGGTGGCTCCGGCATGGCAACTTCAGACGCTCAGTCCCAAACCAATGCCGCGCATGGTCGATCGTTTTCTATAGAGGCGGACTTGCCGCCCTTATCCACGGTTATGTTCATCCGAGAGTAAGGCGGCAGACGCATACGTCGTCGAGACGTCTTACGGGAATGATGTTCACCGGATGAAGCAGTGCTAAGTGGCCGGCTTGGCTGTTATTGCTGGTTGTCCTCACTCATCGTCTGGCTCGATAGACGATCGATGGCACCTCGGTTCATGTGTCGCAGCACGCCGGAAAGCGAGTCACGTTCCTTATCAGACATCAGCTCATCGACGGTTGTCATTGCCTCTGAAAGAAGAGTTTCGCGGTCCCGCAGACCCTTATTGAAGAGTCTGGCGACTGCTACCGTCAGCGCTCCGACGGAGGTCGGGTCACCCGTTATTCCTTTGGCCCGTGCGATCTCCCTGACAATACTCGCGCACAGACGCGCGTCTTCTTTCGATGGCAAGCTCATAACCACTCCGCGATTGGCTCGCCCCAGCGAGTGGGGCGAGCCTGGCCCGATTGTTTAGAAATCCATGCCTGCCCCAGCCGGGATCGCCGGCGCGGCATCCTTCTTGGGCTTCTCGGCGATCATCGCCTCGGTCGTCACCAGAAGGCCGGCGACCGAGGCCGCATCCTGGAGTGCGGTCCGCACGACCTTGGCCGGATCGATGACGCCCTGTGTATAAAGATCGCCGTATTCGCCGGTCTGGGCGTTCCAGCCGAAGGAGAAGTCGGTCTTTTCACGCAGCTTGCCGACGATGACGGAGCCTTCGGCACCAGCGTTTTCGGCGATCTGGCGAACGGGGGCCTCGATCGCCCTGCGGACGATCTCGATACCAACCTTCTGGTCTTGGTTGGCGGTTGCAAGATCGTCGAGTGCCTTTACAGCCCGCAACAACGCAACACCACCGCCCGGCAGGATGCCTTCCTCGACGGCGGCACGCGTTGCATGAAGCGCGTCGTCGACGCGATCCTTCTTCTCCTTGACCTCGACTTCCGTGGAGCCACCGACACGGATCACCGCAACGCCGCCTGCCAGCTTGGCCAAACGTTCCTGCAGCTTCTCGCGATCGTAGTCGGACGTGGTCTCTTCGATCTGCGCCCGGATCTGGGCGACGCGGCCGTCGATCTCGGACTTGGAGCCAACGCCGTCGATTATGGTGGTGTTTTCTTTCTCGATCGCCACCTTCTTGGCTCGACCGAGCATGTTGAGCGTTACGTTCTCAAGCTTGATGCCGAGATCTTCGGAGATGACAGTGCCGCCGGTCAGGATGGCAATGTCTTCGAGCATCGCCTTGCGGCGATCGCCGAACCCCGGCGCCTTGACAGCCGCAATCTTCAGACCACCGCGCAGCTTGTTGACGACGAGCGTAGCAAGAGCTTCGCCCTCGACGTCTTCCGCGATAATCAGCAGCGGTTTGGAGGACTGCACGACGGCTTCGAGGACCGGCAGCAAGGACTGAAGGTTCGACAGCTTTTTCTCGTGGATGAGGATATAGGGGTCCTCGAACTCGACGCGCATCTTGTCCTGATTGGTTACGAAGTACGGCGAGAGGTAACCGCGGTCGAATTGCATGCCTTCGACAACTTCGAGCTCGGTCTCGGCGGTCTTGGCTTCCTCGACGGTGATGACGCCTTCGTTGCCGACCTTTTCCATCGCCTCTGCTAGATATTTACCGATCTCTTCGTCGCCGTTGGCCGAGATGGTGCCGACCTGGGCGATTTCGGAATTGCTGGTGATCTTGCGGGCGTTGGTCTTCAGTTCCTTAACGACGGCGTCGACGGCAATATCGATGCCGCGCTTAAGGTCCATCGGGTTCAGACCGGAGGCGACGGCCTTGGCGCCTTCCTTGACGATCGCCTGGGCGAGGACAGTTGCGGTGGTGGTACCGTCGCCGGCGAGATCGTTGGTCTTCGATGCCACCTCGCGCAGCATCTGGGCGCCCATGTTCTCGAACTTGTCTTCTAGTTCAATTTCCTTGGCGACCGAAACACCGTCCTTGGTAATGCGCGGCGCGCCGTAGGACTTGTCGATGACAACGTTGCGGCCTTTTGGGCCAAGCGTGACCTTCACGGCGTTGGCAAGGACATCGACCCCACGCAGCATGCGTTCGCGTGCATCGGTGTTGAATTTGACTTCTTTCGCAGCCATTTGTTCACTCCTTCAATAGGCAGCTTTTTGACTGATGGGCGGTAATGCGTGATTACGCGGCCCGCTTCTGCTCGGCCTGAGCTTCTATAATGCCCAGGACGTCGCTTTCCTTCATGATCAGCAGATCTTCGCCGTTGATCTTGATTTCGGTGCCGGACCATTTGCCGAACAGAATGCGGTCGCCAGCCTTGACGTCGAGCGCCTGAATCTGGCCAGTCTCGCTGCGTGCACCAGGGCCAGCGGCGACAACTTCGCCTTCCTGCGGCTTTTCCTTGGCAGTGTCAGGGATGATGATCCCACCCTTGGTCTTTTCTTCGGATTCAACCCGACGGACAAGAATGCGATCATGAAGCGGTCGGAACGACATGTTTTCCTCCATTGGACAAAAAAGATGACGCAAAATCCCCTGCCGGACCGGGTGACCAATCCGGACGGGGCGAACCTCATCTGAGCGTTCGCGTTCAAAATTTATTTTCGAGATTTTGTGATTTCAAGAGGGGCGGGAGAAAAAATTAGCACTCGATGTCGCCGGCTGCTAACATGCTGGAAAGGAACAATAAACGCCTTTGATGGTTTAAGAATACCGTTGATAGATGGATGATTTTACGTCACCTTCGCAGTGTCATGAAACGGAGATAAAGCATGCAATTCTCGTCGGATTTCGAGCGTCAGCTTAACGGCTACGGCCTCACCACCGCGCACATCCTCTACCGCATTCCCGATTTTGAATCCGTCCTGCAAACCTACGTTTGGCAGGACTACGATCTTGCACCGGACTTTCCAGAAATGCGCAAATTCCTGGACTTCTGGCGCAACAGCCTCGACGGACCGCTACACTCCGTCCGCTATACACACCGACGTCTGATTGGACCGAACGAATGGCGCCGTGTCGAAGGCGAGTTCAAGCTTCACTGAACTCTTGATTTTGATATTTCCGCTTCCTAGCTCACCCGGCGATCGGGGCTTGATCAGTCCGGTCGCTTTCCACGTCTGTATGGAGTGAGACCACATGGAAGAAAACATTAAAGTCATCAAAGGTGCCAGCATCCCGGAGAGGGAGGAGATCATTGTTGATTTCGCGCGCTGGCTCGAGACTGCTTCGCAAGATGCACTTGTCTACGGTGAGGGCCGTTTTGCTGTGATGTCGGCGCATATGGCGCAAGCGATCCGCATAAACGCCGACGAACTTGCGCGCGACAATCCCGAAGCGACCGAACGGGTACTGCAGCAAGCCTGCGCGATGATTTCAAAGTTCAAAGCAGCGTACCCGCATCGCGTTCTCAGTCGCTCAGTGCACTGACGATGGGGCAACTTGCGATCGGCGAAAAAAATGCGCAGCCGATCTTGAAATGGAAAATCGCTAAAACCAAATCGATTATTGCCAGCCGCTGAGACAGGGCTGACTTCGCCGGGAGCGCCGCTTTTGGCACTCTCGTACCCATGTTGCTTCAAGGAGGATATGGCTATGGCAACATCTTACGACTACGCACCTCTCTACCGCTCGAGCGTAGGTTTCGACCGGATCTTCACTCTTCTGGAGAACGCCCAGCGTGCCCGGTCGACCAACGACTGGCCGCCTTATGACATCGTCAAGAACAATGACGACACCTATACGATCTCGATTGCGGTGGCTGGATTTGCACAGGACGATCTCGATATCACTTTCCAGTCCAATCTGCTGACCGTCACCGGTAAGAAGCAGGAGACACCGGCCGATGGCTACCTGCATCGCGGCATCGCCGGACGCCCGTTTGAACACCGGTTCGAGCTTGCCGACCATGTCCGGGTGAACGGAGCAGATTTGAACAGCGGTCTTCTCTCGATTGAGTTGGTCCGTGAGATCCCTGAAGCATTGAAGCCCAGGAAGATCTCAATCCAGAGTACGCCTGCGTTGACGTCGACTGCTTCGGCGCAGATCGAAGCGCAGAAGGCGGCGTGACCTTTTAGTTCATTCAATGGTCAGCGGCGCCATCGCGATGGCGCCCATCGACATTCCGGGTTGGAAAGGAGAGAACGATGAAACCCGATATGTTCAGAAAACCTGTCACCATTCTCGTCGGCCTTGGCTTTCCTGCAGAAGTTCGCACCGTCATGGATGCTTACCGACATCTTGTTGAGTGGCCCACTTCGTTCAGGGACACGGCGCATTCAGTCGCCCTTAAAGCATGCCAGGCGGCGCTTCGTGGCGAGATCGAAGCGGAGACGGCGCGTGGTTTGTTTGTAGCATTCGCGCAGAAGCATGAACTTCTTGCGCCTCAAACATCTGCTGTCGTGGCGTCTCGCGCGCGAAGCGACCGCGATCCCCACGTGCAGTAAGGTCAAGTATTATGAGGCACATCGTGTTGCAGCAGTTGATCGACAATGCAGCAACAATGGGTCCGATTGTGTTGATGCGGGGGATGCATCTTAGACGGCCGACAGATGTTGTAGAGGCGTCGTCTCTCTCGACCGATGACAAACGGACGATCCTTGCTGCGTGGGCGTCCGACCTTTACGCGGTCGACTCGAAGCCAGCGCTTCGGCACTTGCCGGGAACGCCAGAACCGGTCTTAATCGATGAGGTTCAGTCAGCACTAATAGAACTCGATTTGCGGAATTCTTAGTTCCGTGCACCACACCGGAAGTACGGACCTTTCCCCAATGGGATGCCGGACTGCGGTTTAAAAAGATGAGGATTTGGCCCTGTGGTCGAGGAGATGCACGGTGTTCGAAAGCCGTGCATCGAAACGACGGTATCGATGTGGCGACACGTTGCCCGTGAGAGCCGACACGAAGGCTGGAATGCAGACACACACTTCCTGTGGTAGCGATCTCGTTTAGGGTTTCGGCTGCCGCCTAGATGGTGGCGGCAACCGAGCGACATGGCAGGTGATCAAACCCCGCTAAGTCTCAAGGAACTGCCCTCATCGTGACCGCGCAGCGCATATTGCGGGCAAGGCTCGAGGCCCCGCGGCCCGTGCTTAATCAGAAGCGTGTCGTTTACCCCGGGCGCTGTTGGCTTGCTTTGATCGACCACGGCCTCGCGGGTGAACCTCGCGCGGCGGTAGTTACCGACGATCAAGCCTATTCCTTCCAGCCGCACGTGTGGAGATCGTACAAGCGTGGGCCTGTGCAAAGTCTTGGGCGTCCCGTCAAACGATGACGTCAATGCTCTGTTGAGATTCGCCAATCTAGCAAAAGGCCCGCCGGAGAACGTCGGGCGGGCCAAGAGCTGGATGGGTCCAGAAGGCTGATGCCTGTTTCAGCCGTGCCGATTGAACCATCAAGCCGAAGACATGGCAACACGCTTAATGTGCTGGACTTCAGTGTAGCCGCGCAGGAACCAGAACACGGCCAAGTGCATTTTTGTATTCGGTCGTGTGCACGTGGCCGCGCGGCCGAGCCCCCCAAAGTGTGGAGGGCGCGCTATGTAACACGTCATGGTGGAGCTTGCATGAAACAGTACAGTTGGACCCTGATGAGGCCTGGAGCCATTCCCAAAATCGGGGTGGGAACCCTTGATGAAGTGGCAGGAGCGGTGCATCGTTGTTAGCTGCCGGGAATTCCATCTGCAGCCTGGCTGATGGACGAGATGAAGGCCAGACAAGATTTGACCGGTACGGCCAGATATAATTACGCGCTAGGTCAACCCGACGAATGGCGCTTTGCCTGGATTGCACAGTGAAGCGCTTACAGGCTGGCGGCATCTCACTTGGCAGGATGACAGGCTTGTCCCTAGAGCAGTAGTCCTAGAGGGGATTTCTCTTTCTCTGATGCCGTTGCGAGACGCGGGTTTGCTTCGCAATTCCTTTTCAATGCCCGAAGCCGACTTCCAAGGCCAAACGTCGACAAGAACACGGCCCATCCAGGGTGCCGGTAAATTGGGCCGCGTCCCTCCGTTCGGCGGTAATCACCAGCGTGATCGAGGCGAGCGGCTAGCGAAGATGCGGCGTCTGATAGACTTTATGGCAGACCGGCACGGCGCCCATTTCGGAAAGGCCGTGCCGCATCAATGTAAACATTCAGAGTTGAGAACAAAGGCCGCGCGTCGAGCTGATACTCTTCAGCAGCGAGCAACGGAGGATGATTGACTCGGCTTGCCATAGGCCGACGATCTGGCCGCTGATTTGAAGACCCTCGCTACTGGTGTCGAACCGCATCGCAACACCGGCAGGCCAGTGACGTTCAGCGGCCCGCCAGACCGCGGAATCCGGGGACTTGCTCCATTCGATAAAAGCGTCGAGCGCTGTTGTGACGGCGTCTCGCGAAAGCCCGGTTGCGATGATGTCGTCGATCGCTTCGTCGACGATACTCGCTATGTTCCGGACTAGGTCTTCGAAATCGCGATCGCCTGCGCAGCCGCCGAAGAAGACGAATGTGTTGCGGCGAGGAACTAAGCCAGCTTGATGAGGCAATTGCACGAGGCGACGACCGACGACGGGATCGTTTCCATGCCTATCATAGGTTCGCTGGTGCGCATGCCAGACCGGCGAAATCCCCGGTGGCTCGGGCCAGAGCAGTAGTCCGTCTTAGTCGTCGTCGCACGGATGACGCGTCCTCCCGGTCACGACGCGCATGCCATGTTGCGCACCACATGTAGCGGGTCGGGGATATGCCCGCGTACGAAGCGGGGATGAGCGACGCCCAGCTTGTCATCGCGGAAAGGCGGATCGAGGATGTTGCCTCCTTTCATCTCAAAGATATCGGTTGCGCCGTCGGTTCTTAGAATTCGCCGACCAGTCTCAAAGCCGGAGTCGGTTGGTTCACCCTTCGGCGTTTTGGGTACGCGACGGCGCGGCGACTAAGCTCTCGACAGCCTCTTGCACCATGTGCAATCTCTTGAGTTCTAGGGCGGCGTCCGGGAGCGCGCGATGGGCAGGCCTAGCGGGCTCTGAGCCGGCTATAACTTCGGAGACGAGCGCAGCAGGGTCGACGCCCCGCATTTGGCTGTCGTGAAGCCGCTTCGAAGCAAATTCAACGAAGAGATTGTCCGACTTGCGAACGCGAAGCGCGTGTCTCGCAACGCCACCAGCGCGAAGGAGGACGCTGAGCCACTTCCCATCCCACGACGGTGAGCTCGCGTAGAGATCATGATTTGCGAGCGTCGCCATCATCTCTTGGACGACAAGGGTAACCGGAACGCCTTCATTGGCTAGCGCCGTTCGGGATATGCCGTGGATGCCTTCGGCCGCTGCCGACCAATCCGTCCAGTTCGGCGCCGGGGCGATCAGGAGGGACCGTGACCGGCCGTCCTCGAACACCCATGCGATTTCGATCGGGTAGCTGTGCTTGCCAAGCGAGGAAGCTTCGAAATCGAGGAACACGTTCATGATAGATCTCTAGTCGAAGTCGCCGGTTCTACCTAGCCGGAAGACGACGACGGGGTCGCCTTCTTCTCCGACTGCGGGACGGCCATCTCGCCGCACCACAAGAACGCCGGCGTGGTGGCCGGCTGCTTCTTTTGCTTCGCCGATGGCCTCTGCCTCCGTCTCGCCGACTACGGTCTCCCATGCCTGGACGGGCTCGCCTCGGTCATCAAGGTCGTAGGCGAAGATGCTGAGCGAGGAGAACGTTCCCGGCATCAGGCGGTACCGTGTTTGGGACGGGCGAGCTGCGCTGCGAGATCGCGGGCGTCATCCTTGCGTCCTTCGTCGTTTGTGCCCTTGACCTTTGCCTTTATCCAGAGAGCTTCTTCTTCCGTCGCTTCGACAGGAAGGCTGGTATCTTCGGGAAGGCCGGGGGCGCTTTGTGCGATCGTCGCGTCCTTCGGGGCGTCGTTGGGGCCGGTTGTGATCTTAGTCATCTCCAGCTCCTCTTCGGATGGCGCGGGCTGCGGAAGCCGCTGGTCGTCGTCCGACCTGTCTAAGGTGCCTTCGTTGCCAGACTTTTGTCGGCGAACATCTTCTCCGCCAGCAGAGGTCGTCGGCTTGCACCTCGTCGGCATTGGCATATCCCTTGCGCTCTTCCATCGCATCAATCCCGGTTGGCCGTCTGCGGAGCGGGAATTCGGTCGTTCGGGTCGGCGCGGCCCGTGGTCGGATCGGCCTCAGTTAGACCGTCGCCCGCCTCGCGGCTGTTGCCTATGTTCACCGGCGGCGCGCGGCGGTCGTCGACGTTGGTCTCGGGCAGCTCGTCGTCCTGAGTATCATTGTTCAGAGACTTCGGAGGAAGCTTAACTGAGCCTGGAATGGACTTGGCAGTCATGGTCGTTCTCCTTGTTCAGAAGGAACTCGCAGACACGGAAGCTGTTCCCCGGACCTCCTCTTAAGCAGGACCGACGGAGACCGCATGAGCCTTACGCACAAGTTTGCTGATAGGTAATCGATTTATCACGTCAACCCGAAGTTCATCACCATGCGCGACCGCCCGGCGCTTGAGTTCCCATCGGAATCTTATCGGCTCTGGGGCAAGAGTTTCAACGATTGCCGGGAACGACAAAAGAGAAGGGCGTCCTTGAAGATGACCGTAGCGACGACTGCTCCACCGGGGTCGCTGATTTCGGAACGCTGCCCGTCCACATGCTCGCCGTTGCGAATTTTTCGGCCAACAAATCTCTGGCGCTCGCCCTAGCTTTAGATTGCAAGGTCGACAGGTTCGAATTGGGTGCCGTTTGGGTCGACAAGCAGTTTTCGGCCGCCCCGGATGTTCAGAAAATACCGCATGTTCTTCGCCTTAATGCATAAGGCCCGCGCCATAAGCGCGGGCCTCAAAACGTCAATGGCTGTTCTTATGGCTCTGCTGGCCCGCTTTCACGTGCTGCTCATGCGAGCCGCCCTGCTTACCGGAGGACGTGCTGCCGGTCTCGGGCGACGCCGACTTCGAAGTCGAAGACTTGCCAGGGGAAGCCTGCTTGGAGCCCGACTTACTCTGACCAGCCTTCGCGTGCTGCTCGTGCGATCCGCCTTGATTTGCCATGGTGTTTTCTCCTCTGTTTGAGACCTTCATGGTCCCGTTTAGAAACTTCGGCACCTTGATCCTTGTTCCGCAGAATGTTCGAAGGTTTACCCCTGTTCGCACTGGGCTGCGCTGGTACCGTTCATTACGCAAAGCGGCCCGAGTATCACCTTCGGACAGAGGCCCCCCCAATAAGGCACGTAGAGGTCCATCAACGCCACATTTGGATGACCGAGTAGGGTCGCCTGATAAACAGAGCCCACCCACTGTGACGGTGCCGTCGTTAGAACGGGGAAGTCTCTCAGCGCAACCTGTCGACCGACTCGGCACAGCCTTAGTGTGATCGATATCCGCCCGTACCGGCGCAACGCTTTAGTTGCACTATCGGCAATGACCGCATGTCTGTCTACTTCCGCGCGGGAACCTCTTCAGCGGTAAATTAGTTTTCTCCGACCACAACAGAGGTAGTCAGATGCAGCTTATCGAAACCCATATCGGAAATTTGAATGACGGGATGATCACGGTCGAGTTCCGTGGAGAAGGCGACGAGCTGGTGGCTGTGAAGCTCGCTTCCGACGGATCACTCGATGGCGATGCAGCCGTACGTCACGCTAAGGCCGTCCTCATTCAAATCACAACTTTCAGCGACGACCGTGACCCTTCCAATGACGAGTTCGAACATTCGGTGGACGATGAAACGGCGATTGATGGTTCGCGCGGCGGAGCGCCCAACCGGTGAGCCTTCCCATTTGCGTGAACAAAGCAGCGGTCGGGCTTGGCCCGGCCGCTGCCGTCCCCACTAGATCATAATCCTTGCCTCTCGCTGCAACGGACAAGCTCTTCCTCGATAGTCTGTAGTTCGTTATGCCGTCATCCAGTTGACTACTAGCGGAGGAGAGGCCTGAGACTGTGGTCGACCCGGTGAGGCGAGACGACTGCGATATTGGCATGGGCGATCTCCACGCCGACATCAGGTGGGCACGAGGGCCGAACTAATGACCGTCGCCCGAAATGGTGGACGCCGCGATGAAGCGTTCCTTCCCGAAATTGTAATAGTAGATAGCGAGGATACGCCCGTCGTTGAGGGCGACGGAACGGGGATAGCCTATGTCCGGCAGCACTGCGTCCCTGCGGATGTCGATCGCCTCCGACCATTTCCGTCCGCCGTCTGAACTGGTGACCATCCGCATGCCAGGGCGGTCGCCCCGAAACCCGTAGACAATAGCAAGGCGCTGTGGGCCCAACCGAACAAGGCTTCCGGGATTGCCGCCAGGTCCGGTATCCTCGACTGGAATGCCTAACGGATGCCACGTGGCACCGTTGTCTTTAGAGCGGAATGTTTCCAGCCAGCCCGCTTGATCAATTCCCCGGCCGCGTCGGACAACGCTGACTATCGCGCCGTCAGAAAGCCGCAGGCTCGACGGCATGATGGCGTACCCGTCTCCATCGAACGGGAGGGAAGTCTTCCAATGAAACGTCAATCCCCCATCGGTTGTCTCGACGCAGAGGCAGCGACCTTCGTTGCCATCGGACTTTGCTGCGGTCATCATGAAGAGGGCGTGGTCGTCTGATAGGGGGACGATATCGGTCCGCGAGGCCAGGCCTTTGAGGTCGAGCCCCTTGAATAAAAATGGTCCTTCCCAGCGCCGGCCGCGGTTTCTCGTGAGGTAGAACCAGCTATGGGCGCGACCGTCAAGGCCGGTACGTGCGACCATCACTGCGATTTCAGGATCCAGAAAATTGACAGGGGTAGAAAGAGCTGGAATGTCTTGCCCACGAAGCTTGGAGCCTGAGCGCAACGGTACGGCGAGATGCTCGTCGGCGGAAAGGCTCTTGCCTCCCGGCACGAAGCCCGCAAAAGTCTCGGGCGACCATGTGGCGCCGCCGTCCACGCTTCTCGCCTGCATTGGCTTGAACTCGTGACTCTTGTCACGGGCGTGGAGCGCACCTTGCTCGCCCAGTTTTCCGTCAGCGAAGACGACTACGATTTCCTCATCCCAAGCCCAAAGACCATAGTTGGCCGGCCACGCCGAAAAATGACCAGGCCGACGAAAGACCTCGTGATGGCTGATCTGCAAGTGGTCACTCATTTTCGACGCCCTCGTAGCTTCGCGGCGAGGATAAAAGCTGAAAGACAGAAGCAGATGCTGTTCGCGAGAATGATCGGAATCTCGCCTTTCATTGAGCCGAACGCGGTCCAAAGGGCAAAGCCGGTTACCGTCAGAAAGTACATGCGGATCGAGATTGCCGCTGTGTCCTTGGTGCGCGCGACCTTTAAGGCTTGTGGAATGAAGCTCACGACAGAGCAGAAAGAGGCGGCGTAGCCGACGAGAGAAATAGGATCCATGGACTCCTCGAGAATTCGTCCAATGAACTTCGCTGTCAGTATGATGTTCCTTGGCCCTGTCGACAAACGACCTGCAGGACCGCTCTAAACCTCCCCGAGGTCATTCACGATGGAAGTTCCGGAAACGATACTCCGCTTCCCAGGGCTCGGACGTGCACTCTCGCTTGTTCCACATTGCTGGAGATTGGCAGGACAGCCATACGCTCGAAGCCGGCATCGGCGCTGCCGTGTCGTCGGAGGGAATTTTTGCTACGATTCGGCCTATCGGCGATGCGGCAGGATGTCCTCAAACCGTTGCTGTAGCAGGCAGTGCCGACCACAGCAGTCAAGAACGTGACGGCCGCAGATACGCAAAACAAGCGACCGTCACGTTGGACGAGCGCAACCCCACCGAAGCGCTCGCAGTTGGCCCCCACCAGTCGTTCCAAGTTAGCGGTCGCTAATGGATTGGCATAGTGCAACCCTGCAACACTGTTGGACGATCGATCGCCAAGGGACAGGCTAAGAGCGGTAGATATCGCGTGGCCCAAAGCTCCCTCCCATAATCTGAGGAAGGATCCACAGATCCCGCAAATCAGTTTGGCTTCCAGTCAAATGGCGGGGCCCTGGCGGCGTGTTCTTCGTCTAGGCGATTGAAGAACATCCGCGCAAGGGCAAGGAAAATTTTAGATGTCACTCCCGTATCTGTTCTCGCCTCGCAGCACGCGAAGGTGGCAGCGCCTGGAATGGGGAATAACTGAAGCTTTGGGAAGAGCTCTGAATGTTGTTTGCACGGCACCAGGCGGCCTTCGCACTTATCGTTCTAGTCGGTGGGCCTGACCAAGATTTCGACGCGTCGGTTTTTCTGACGGCCGTCGGGATCATCTTGCCCGTCAGGGGTCTCGTTGGGGGCAACTGGGTTGGCCTCACCGCGTCCTTCGATTGCGACAGTCGATGGATTGAAATTCGCCGCCGTCGCGAGGTAGTCCTTGACGGCCGCCGCTCTTCGGAGTGACAGCTTGAGGTTATAGGCGTCGCTTCCCTTGCTGTCCGTGTATCCGTCAACAACGAAGCTTGCTTCCTTGAAACGCTGACGGACATCATTGGACATCGCTTGAAGGGCTTGGGTAGCCTTCGGACGCAGTGTCGCCTTGTCGAAGTCGAAGAGGATGTCCGCCGAGAGCGTGTATCGAACGCCGCCTCCTACTTCGGTCACCTCTAAGCCCTTGACGATCGGCGGGGGAGGCGTCTTGGGCCTTGGTCCCAATGCTAGCTCTTCTTGCGTCATTGGTGGTGACCGAAATTCGATGCGGGGTGACGAATAGCCGATCGAGGGTGACACGAAACCCACGCTCGGCGAGCGGGCCGTAAAATTCGGCGGCGCCACGGTAGGGGCTTCTTGTGCTTGCGTTGTGCCTATTGTGACCACTAACAAAGAGAGGGTTCGAATTGCTAGCCTGGTTATCATTGAACAGGAACGTCCATCACGGGAAGCGTTGATCCGAAGCGAACGGCAAACGGACCCGGGTTGCTTTCAGGCGGTGCGAACCATGCCCATGCCTTGAATGTTTCACCTGGCTTTAGTGGCGCTTCTGGCGGCTGTGTGCAAAGGCACTCGCTCGCGACGCCTATCTTGAAACTGATTTTGTTGGGAAAGTCATACAAGGTGATGTCATTAAGACCGTAGCTTGCACGCCCGATGCCGATCTCCGCCAGGTTCACAGGGGCGTCTCCGGTGTTGCTGATCTCATAATCCAGCTGCACGATCTGCTGACCAGGGACGCGTTTCAAATCGAGGATCTTGGCCGAAACGCCAGGCTGAAGCTCAACGGCTGGCGGGAGATTTTGGGCCAGGGCGAGCGTGGCGGCGAGCAACGGGGTGATTACCGTGACGATTGATAGCACGCGATTGAGCAAGTCCCATTCCTCCGAGTTCTGTGGCACCACAAAGTGATAGCGCATCCTAATTTAGGCAATCAGCAATATCGGTTATCCAAAGTATTGTTATGTCAGTGACGGCTACTTGGCAAAATGTCCGCTATACCGACCTTTAAACTCCGCAGTCTAGCTCACCGGCTCTATGACCTCAATTCAGACAAGCCTCGGGATGGGTTTCTCTCGATAGAATCAGGAGGCAATGAAAGAGCACGCGATCTTTTCCGGGGGACGTGAGGGACCTCTTTTGATGGCTAGCCATGAGCGTGAACGTACTGGTGAACCCGAGGATCTCGCTCGCTCTGCTGACTCCTTTCAACTGGAGGCCTATTGTTATGCCTTCCACGTCATGGGCTTTACTTTGTGATCTGACGCCTTGGACTAAATTCTAGGGACATTCGCAGTCGCCACGGCTTTTCGATTGGGTGATGGAACCCAATGAAGCTAGGGTTGTTGTCCAATAACACAATGAGCGGAGCCGCCTCCTGCGCACGGCTGCGGCAGGTTGGTACCGAAGGTCCTCGCGAATAGCCCCAGGCCTGGGGCCTCTGCAATAAGCAACTCTGATCTTGTAGACGGGCGCCTTCCCGCATAGTGCATTTAGATCGGCTAGTTCTCGGAAGTGACCTGAGCAAATAATGATCCTCACCCTCAACAATGTTCGAAAATCGTACCCGACAGCAGAAGGTACCATCGAAATTTTGAAAGGGATCGACTTTGGTGTGGCTTCAGGTGAGACCGTCGCTCTTACTGGTGAATCCGGTAGCGGGAAAAGCACACTTCTCCACTTAGCAGGAGGCCTCGATCGTGCAGACTGTGGGGCCATCGTCATGGATGGCGATGATCTCAGCAAATACTCCGAGAGCGAGCGAGCCCAGTATCGACGGACCAAGGTCGGGCTTATTTTTCAACAGTTCAACCTGATCCCCTCCTTGACCGTCTCGGCAAACATCTCTTTTCACGCCAAGTTGGCTCAGCGCCACGACGGTGCTTGGGAAAAGACTTTGATCGAGGCGTTGGGTTTGCAGCGGTACGCAACCCGTTATCCCGAGCAGCTATCAGGAGGCCAGCAACAGCGTGTCGCCATAGGCCGCACTCTGGCGGCAAGACCGAAGCTCATTCTTGCTGATGAACCGACAGGAAATCTTGACGAGCAGACAGGTGACGCCGTCCTGGACCTGATGCTTGACCTGGCGAGCAGCGCGGGGTCGGCATTGCTTCTTGTTACCCACTCGACGCGGCTCGCGGCTCGGCTGGACCGCACTGTGCATCTTCGTGGTGGAAAGATCGCTTAATGAGCTGGGTCGCGTTTTCCGCGCTTTTATCGCACTGGCGCCGCAAACCTCTGCAGCTGCTCACTTTAGTGCTGGGGATCGCGCTTGCGACAGCGCTTTGGTCTGGTGTGCAAGCAATCAATTCTGAGGCGAGGGCCAGCTATGCTCGCGCCGCATCTGTTCTGGAGCAAGGGTCCCTTGCTCAAATTGTGGCTGATGACGGCACCGGGATTCCCTACGAGATCTATGGGAGCCTTCGACGCCTCGGCTTCGATGTCTCGCCGGTTATCGAAGGGAATCTGCGCCTTGGCACGATCCGCATCCGGTTAATCGGCATAGATCCTTTAACGATGCCAAAAGAGGGTTATGCGCTGAGGGTGACGAGCGGACGCGACCTCACCGGCTTCATCTCTCCTGTTGGAGAGCTGGTGTTGTCCAGCGAAACGGCGGAACGGCTGCGCGGCAACACGGACATGAGCTTTCGGATCGACGAAAACGTTCCTGAAGGCGCGGCATTCGTGGACATCTCGGTCGCTGATCGGTTGCTTGACAAGCATGGCAGGATTGATCGTTTGACAGTCGCTTCCGACCAGGAAATCAGCGCCATCGCCGTCAAACAGATTTCATCTAGGCTCCTGATCCGGCAACCGGTTGAGCAGCCCGACGTCGCGCAATTAACTGACAGCTTTCACCTTAATCTGACTGCTTTTGGCTTTCTTTCCTTCATCGTTGGCCTCTTCATCGTTTACTCCGCTACCGGGCTTACCTTCGAACAACGTCGCAGCACGTTTCGAACGCTACGATCCCTTGGCATTTCCCTCCGGCAGTTGACTGCGATGCTCGTTGTTGAGCTTTCGATACTTGCTGTCGCATCCGGCGTCATCGGGGTCGTGCTTGGATACCTGATTGCGTCGATCCTCATGCCGGGGGTCGCCGCAACCCTTCGCGGACTTTACGGCGCGAACGTCTCCGGGTCACTTTCCATACGCCCAGACTGGTGGCTCGCAGGGCTAGCGATGGCGCTTGCCGGGACAGCAATTTCGTCCGCTCAAAGCCTCTATCGGGTCTGGAAACTTTCCATCCTTGCGGCCGCGCAACCACGAGCATGGGCGCGAGAGTCTATGCAAGGATTGCTAATCCAGGCGGCGCTGGGAGGGGTGCTTCTACTCCTTGCAGGTGTTTTGGCGATAGCCGCGTCCGGATTAGTGGCAGGTTTCGCGGTGCTCGCATGCTTGCTTTTGGGCGCGGCCCTCATGCTTCCGGCCATATTGGCAACCTTTCTCGCCGCCATGCAACGTACGTCGCATAACGCACTTGTCGAATGGTTTTGGGCGGACACCCGCCTTCAGCTTCCGGGGCTTTCACTTGCGTTGATGGCATTGCTACTGGCGCTATCGGCGAATATCGGCGTCGGCACGATGGTTTCCAGTTTCAGGCTGACATTCATCGGATGGCTCGATCAACGTTTGGCCGCCGAACTATACGTTACGGCCAAAGACGAAGCCGAAGCGGCGAGGTTACGGGCCTGGCTTCCATCACACTCCACGTCGGTCCTTCCAATCTGGAGCGTGGATGGCGACGTTACCGGCGAGGAGGTCCAGGTCTTTGGCGTTGCGGACGACCCGACCTACCGCGACCATTGGCCCCTGATCGCGTCCCAGAATGAGGTTTGGGATAAGATCGCCAAAGGTGAGGGTGCTCTGATCAACGAGCAGATGTGGCGGCGCGGGGTAGCGCGGATGGGAGAGCTCGTAGCCATGCCTGGAGGCTGGAATGCTAAGGTGGTAGGAGTCTACTCTGATTACGGAAACCCAAATGGGCAGGTTATCATCGGGATTGACACCTTGGTCGCCCATTACCCTCAGGTAGCCAAGCTTCGATACGGCGTACGTGTTCCGCTTGAACGGTCGACGGAGCTGAAGCGACAGATAATCGAGGATTTTGGTCTCCCAGAAACCGCCGTCGTGGATCAAGCCTCGCTCAAGAGGCAATCGCGAGCGATTTTCGATCAGACGTTCAAGGTTACAGGAGCCCTTAACGTGCTCACCTTGGCTGTAGCCGGTTTCGCCATGTTTTCCAGTCTCTTGACACTCTCGGGAATTCGGCTTCCCCAACTGGCGCCCGTTTGGGCGATGGGGGTGCGTCGGCGTGATCTGGCACTGTATGAGGTCGCCCGAACGCTGGCGCTTTGGCTCGCCACGTTCGTCACAGCGATACCCTTGGGTCTTGTGTTGGCATTGGTGCTGCTGGCCCGTGTCAACGTTGAGGCATTCGGATGGCGACTACCCATGCAAGTGTTCCCCATGGACTGGCTATTGCTCGGTTTTGTCGCCTTTCTCGCGGCACTTGCGTCGGTATTCTTTCCAGTCCATCGCCTTGCAACGATCAATCCGGGCGATCTGCTTAGGATTTTTGCCAATGAACGGTAAAGCCGTTGCTTTAATATTGCTGGGCGCTGCCATGATGGGTTCAGCGGGAAATACGCTGGGGCAAGGGTTTGCCGGACTGGGATCGGACGCCAAAGGCTTTGCGATTCCTCAGCGCGGCTCCGAATTATCGTTTCCAAGGGACCACGGAGCGCACCCGGACTATCGCATCGAATGGTGGTACGTGACCGCCAATCTCAAGGGGCAAGACGGCACGCAATATGGAGCACAGTGGACGCTTTTCCGATCAGCGCTTGCCCCGGAAAGTAAGGCTGGCTTCGCTGATCCTCAGATCTGGATCGGACATGCGGCCATAACGACGTCCGACCACCAATACGTCGCAGAGCGGTTGGGCCGTGGCGGCGTTGGTCAGGCGGGCGTGACGGCCGCGCCTTTCCGCGCCTGGATAGACGACTGGACAATGTCAGCCGCTGACAATTTAAACTCCGATGCTTTGGCAAATCTCTCTCTAAAAGCCGCTGGGCAGGACTTTAGTTACGCTCTGGACCTTACGGCCAAAAGCCCACTCGTTCTCCAGGGTGATAAAGGTTTCTCGGTCAAGTCGGCAAGCGGGCAGGCGAGCTACTACTACTCCCAGCCGTTCTATCAGGTCTCCGGAACTATCGAGGTATCGGGGAGGCCCATCACGGTCAGCGGTAACGCTTGGCTCGACAGGGAATGGTCGTCTCAACCCTTGGCTTCGAACCAAACGGGGTGGGATTGGTTTTCGCTGCACTTGGCCAGCGGAGAGAAGCTGATGGCGTTTCGTCTCCGTGACGACAAGGATGGGTTTATTTCAGCGAACTGGATCTCTCCCGATGGACGCACATCGCCGCTAACAAAAGACCAGGTTCATCTCACGCCATTGCGTACCGCGACGGTCGATGGGAGGCAGCTTCCGGTGTCATGGCGAATAGAGATCCCCTCAAAATCGCTGGACATCCAAACGCGACCGTTAAACGATCAGTCGTGGATGGCAACGTCCACCCCGTACTGGGAGGGCCCTGTTTCGTTCGAAGGCTCCACCACCGGCGTAGGCTACCTTGAGATGACGGGCTACAGGTAGGAACCAGTAGCTCAGGTTTAGAGGAGATGCAGACTTATGCGGCCTTTCAAGTTCGGGACTTAAAGGCGCCAGGTCGCGGACATCAATTTCCAGGTCATGCAGCAGGCAAAGGCCAAAGACCATCTTCGCCCGGACTTGCGTCGAAATCCTTAGAGCTTATTACCTATGAGGCAGCGGCAGTTCACGTTTCACCTTGGAAACGCTCGGTGTGGATACGGTTCGATATCGCGCTTCGACCAGATTGTAGATCCCAAAGGCGGCAAAGCCTATGGCAACCGCAAGATACAACACCCCGCCAAGCGGAAGCTGCCTCACGAAAGTCAGTGCATCACTCGTGCTCCCAGCTTGATCGGCGTCAACGCTAAATGCTGCGTAGCAGAAGAAAACCCCGACGATCGCGAAGACGATCCCGCGTGAAACCAACCCGTAGATACAAACGAGGATCAGCGGTCGGCTCTGACCGAGCTTCAGGTACCTTTCGAACTTACGAGAAATCCCTTTGAGTGCGGTCGCTATACCGCCCACCAAAAACCCGACGCCAATGGCACCGGCCAGATATCTACCAAACGGTTGCGACATCGCCCACTCGGCAAGATCTTTTTCGCCACCATCGCCTGCTGATCCCACGCCCAGCGCGCCTTTGAAAGCGTAAATTGCCAGGCCGATATACGTAACGGCACTCCCGAGAAGGGCAACCCGGATCAGATAACTTTTCGCACTTGCGTCGTGATTGTCGGCATTGGCAATTGATTGAGCAAGTCGCCAGGCCACAAACCCCAGCAAACCGATCCCTATCAGTCCGAGCCATAATCTGCCAAAGGGCTGGTCAAGCAGTGAGTCGAGCGCAGATTTGGTGTCCGGCTTACCACCGCCAAAACTCGAAAACAGAGCGAGCCCTGCCACAAGCAAAAAGACAATCCCTCGGGCGCTGTAGCCCGCTCGGGCAAGCCATTCAAACTTTGGTTCGTTCATTTTTCGATCTCCCCGCCGCTCGTAAACGAGCAGGCTGTAAAACGGTTCCTGGCCGGACGGGCCCCATCGTGGTCCCGAATTTGCCACGTCGCCGACGAATTCCTGTAGGCGAAAAATGAGCGCGGGCGTGTTATCGGCTGGTAGCATCCGCTGCCGATGGCAATTCGATGTACCTTATCAGCGAAGGTCGCTCTGGCACTGTAATTGCGGATGTTCCTGTCACCGGCTGCCCAAGCGTCGAGTATGCCGTGAACTGCACGATGTAGAGGCCAGGCTGAAGCTTGTCCGAAACGGGGATCAACAAATTCGTCCGATCCGCTCCATATCCGAGCATACCTGTGGGAATGGGGCCGCTTGGTCCGAAAATCTCAACTTCCGAACGTTCAGGATCCACTGGCGCGGTAAAGGTGAGACTGATGTTGTCGTTGAAATTGACATCGTCATGCATATCGGGGGTAGGGTTGATGCTTGCATTTGCCATCGGGGTGAGGCCGAGAAATGCCGAAATGGCGATTGCATGTGCAAACCTATACATAATCGACTCCGTTTCCGTTCTTGCGGTGATAATTCGCGACGCTGCAATCCGTTCCGAGCACTGCAAGACTACGAGGTGCCAAGCTGGAATCGGCCAGCTGGCGTCATTGTTGAATCCAAAGGGTATAAATTCTGTTCCCTTTATGTTCTTTTCTTGCTACTCGTATTGAAAAGGCAGGTGGCGACATGAAATTCGATATAGCACTCCATCGCGATCAACGCCGTTTGGCGGTTGCAAAGTTTGACGCTCTTCCCGAAGGTAATCCCCTCCGCGAAAGATATAGAGATTGGATTCGACGGTTGGATGAAATCATCGCTAGCGCCGTTTTGCCAACGCAAGATGAGAACTCGAATGCGTTAGTGACGACCATAGGCCAACTCGATGATGTCTCTGATCTATCCGCGAGCAACATTAGAAGTTTACCTGGCGCGATATCCCAAAGTCTGGTTGGTCTAGGCAGGCCCATTGGTTCGACGAACAGCAAAGCCGTTCGGCAACCGGCAAGTGCCCTGGCGCCACAGCATGCAAAGCTCAAGATGGAAAAGGATTTTGCCAGATCGCGCAAAAGTGAGAAGGCCGCCGTCTGTGGTCATGAGGCGCAGGCCCGAAAGGATAGGCTCATCGCTGAAAATCGGCTGCTTAAGTGCATGCTGGTCAGGTTTGGCTAATAGAGGATTGTCAGCGGTATCTTGCGTGACGTAGTTGCCGCCGAGCAAACGCGCGGTCAGGATTTCGAAGGTCAAACTGAGATATTGCCATATGGGTGCGCCGACCGACGAAATCGACCTCATACTCTCATTGATCCCGACTGGTCCGCGAGCGGAAAAGCTTCGGAGGGAGCCAGATCCCAAGGCAGCAGCCTTTATCGCTGCGGTAGACACAGATGACGAGCTTGAGGTCGATGCTGACGTGGTAGTTTCACGCGGTGAAGATGATGGTGCGCTCGCTATGAGCTGGATATGGGTACCAGCAAAAGCCGCTGATATCTCCTTGGTCGTGAGGAGGGCGACGAGATCGTTTTCAGGATGTAATCGCTGAAACGCGATGCCTCTCACCTTGGCGTCGGCATCATAGGCTTGGGACGGTGACACTGGCCATTGCCGCCGAGATTGTTGCCGCGGAGAACGCTGGTGYAGATTTCCACTTCACGACCAGATGCGAGTACCGAAGTATACAGCGGGCAGGGCGGCGAAGTGATATTCGTTTAGCAAAAGCCGTTTATTTTCAGCACTCTATAAGCTTTTATTGTAGCTTGCAACCGATCCTCGGAGTGTCGACTGCCGTCATTGGCATCTGGATGATGGAGTTTCAGCTTCTCCTTGTAGCGGAGTCTTATATCGTCCGGACTTGCATTATGTGACAACCCAAGTGTGTCAAAAGCTTGAGCTTCAAGCGGCCGTAGCCTGCGTTGCTGAGCCGAGGAAATGGTGCCTGCTGAATAGCTGGCTTTCCCGCGTGCCCTGAGTGATTTCGCTGAGCCTGAGGGAACTGATGAAGGGAGCGGTGTCTCCAAGTTATGCGCGTTTGTCCTCACACCACGCGCCGGAATTTTGCCGCTCGCGGCATCGAGCTGGTACTTTGCAACAATTGGGTCAGACTTGCTTGGCGAATAGTCGTAGCCTTTGTTGTATTGGCGTGAATGCTCAGCACAAAACAGAAGATACAGCCCTTCCGCAGCGCCACCCACTGGAGCCCTCTGGGTGCCAAAATTCTCGCAGCCTTCCCACTGACACTTGGGGCCGCTTTGTTCAGTGTGCTTTTGGCGGCTAGCGCGTATTGGCCGAATGCCAACGAAGATCTTTGAAACGGTCATCAGGCTGATATATGGTGGACGCTCCGTCACGGGCAAGCTACAACTTCGCTGTGTGGCGTGATGATGTCCTGGATCATTTCACTTATGACTGCCGCTGCAAGAGCTGATCGGAGCATCAGCTCTTTCGGCACGGTGGTGGTGACCAACTTTACACGTGTGAACTCACAGACATCGGCAGTCAAAAACACCTCCGCGTTGACGGAGAAATTAATCGGCTTCGGCGTCAACTTGCGAACGAACTGAGGCTGCAGGACGATCAGCTCAAACAAATGCTTCGGCGCTTCGATCTGTCTTAGCCTGTCACAGCCAAAATGGCCCCGATTGCGACGGCTCGGTAAGCAACCATACATTGGCATCTTTGCATGTTCTTAACCAGATAAGGGCTAGTGATAGGCGATTGTGTGCCGGAAGTCGTCAAAATGTCTCCATCAAACACGTCTGTCTCTGTCTCCCTAAAATTCCTTGTATCGGTTGCTTGCTGGGCCGTCGTGGTCGGGGCGATTTACGGAACAATGGTATGGGCCACTCGCCAAAGTGACGAAACGGCGGTCCAGCGCCAGGAAAGTCTCGTCAGCCGGATCGTCAGCGAGATGCAGGATAGAATTGCTCATGACCAGGAAAGTGCAACCGTTTGGGACGATGCTGTTCGCAAGGTAGGTGAGGGGGATCGCGAATGGATACAAGCAAATCTCGGCAAGTGGATGCATACCTACTTTGGCCACGACGCTGCATTTGTGATCGGCCCCGCCAATAACCTGGTATATGGATTTTCGGACGCCGACAACGATCCGGAGAAAGCTTATCCGACTGTCTATGTGAAGGTCCGAACGCTGATCGATGAACTTCGTCGACGCCTGGCTGCTGGTGATACATCCGGCACTTCCGACCGGACACTCAGCATCGGCGAGAGCGATATAGTAAGCATCAACGGTAGCCCGGCAGTTGTAAGCGTCAAACCGATCATCTCCGATAGCGGCGAGATTAAGCAGCTCGCAGGCGAACAGCCACTCCACATCGCGGTACGTTATCTGGACGGCGACTTCACTCAGATGCTCGGTTCGCGCTACTTGTTTACCGGAATGCAGTTCGACTGGAGCAGCGGCAATCCCAACCGCCGTTATTTTCCACTGACGGCACATGACGGGAGTAGTATGGGATTTTTCAGTTGGGAGCCATTCCTGCCTGGAAAGGCCGTGCTTGAAGCGACCAGGCCCGTTTTCGCGCTGGCAGCACTCTTGATGCTGGGGGCAGTTGCAGCTTTCGTCATGCTTCTACAGCGCCGCGCGGACCGTTTGCGCAAAAGCCAGGGCGAGCTTTTCTATCTCGCCCATCATGACGCTCTAAGCGGACTTCCTAACCGTATTTCATTCAACGCCAAGGTCGACCAGGTCCTGGCGAAATCCGCGGCAGCTGTATTTTTCCTCGACCTTGACCGTTTTAAGCAGGTCAATGACACATTGGGCCATCCGGCCGGCGATAGCTTACTCGTCGATGTGGCGGCGCGGCTAAAGGCGACGGTTGGAAGCGACATAATGGTCGCTCGGATTGGCGGCGATGAGTTTACCATCCTCATTGAGGCACCAACTTCAAGTGGGGTCCAACAGCTGGCGGAAAAGCTTATCTCTGTGGTTCGTCAACCTTTCGAGATCGATGGTCAGCCAATCTTGATTGGTATGAGCATCGGTATTGCTTTCTCATCTGGCGGCAAGTCGGATACCACCGACATCTTGCGGAGGGCTGACATCGCGCTCTATAGCGCCAAGAGCACCGGCCGCAATCGTTACGTGATTTTCGGGCCGCATATGGACGAGATGGTCAAAACGCGGCGCGACCTGGAACAGGACTTACGCACGGCTATTAAAAGCGGAAGCCAGATTGAAGTGCACTATCAACCCGTCTACGGCGCAAAAAGCAATCATTTGGTGGGCGTTGAGGCGCTTGCCAGATGGCGGCACCCGTCAAGAGGGCTGATTTCCCCGGACACCTTCATCGCGATCGCCGAGGAGGCGGGCCTTATCGATAGCTTGGGCGAATGCGTACTAGCAACGGCTTTAAGCGACGCCAGAGCTTGGCCAAACCTTTCTGTGGCAGTCAATGCCTCGGCGGTCGAGTTGCGGGGGGAAACCTATGCGCTACGTGTAATTTCGGCTCTCGAAAAGACGGGTTTTGATCCTGCGATGTTAGAGATCGAAATCACCGAAAGCGCGTTGCTCGAAAACGAGGACACCTGTCGCCGCAATATCAACGCTCTGCGTCAAATCGGCGTTCGGTTCGCACTCGACGATTTCGGAACAGGGTTCTCGTCATTTGGACGTTTGCAGCAGCTCGATGTTGACCGCATCAAGATCGACCGTTGCTTCGTTGCAAGCTATGGGACCGCAGAGAACAATGACGCGATCGTCCAGGCGATGATTAGTCTTGCCCGCGCCAAAGGACTGAAGATTACGGCAGAAGGCATAGAAACTATCGAGCAGAAAGCATGGCTCAGTGAGCTAGGTTGCGACGATCTCCAAGGCTATATCCTATCCAAGCCCCTGCTCCCGGAACTGATAAGCGAACTCCATACCGGCAATGCTCGCCAAGCGTAGACTTAAGGAAAATTCCGTTCAGTGGCTGAACACGCCATCACCATGGCGCCGAATGATGGGACATTGGTGTCGGAATGGCATGCGGGTCGTCCGCTGGCTGCCGGAGAAGAGTCCAAGCCATGCAGATTTTAGTACGAGTGAGATGAAGTGGCGCTGGACGCCACAACTGACTGCGACTTGTCGACCTCATCGTATTCAAAAATGGGCTAAGCAAGTGGGGTGCCTTTCGCTATCCCATATCCATGAGATGCCCGGGCGGCATCATGTTGACGTTGAGATTGTGAATGATCATCATCGAGCCAAGAACCACCAATCCGACCACGAATACCCCGAACGCGAGCGCCAAAACATTGTTCGTGTCCTCTGGCCCGCTCGATATATGCAGAAAAAACACCAGGTGGACCCCCATCTGTCCGATGGCCAAAGCGGCTAACAAGACCGGAACGGCTGGGGCGTATATAAGGTCTGTTTGCGCTGCCCAGAAGGAAGCTACTGTCAAAAGGAAGGCAAGGATCAGACCCGCAACGTAATTTTTGATCGCGGCCTTCCCTTTGCCGTGCTCTCCGGGAGCTTTCGCTTGCTCATTGTCTCGGCGGCCAGTTGTGTCAACCATCAGCTCGCTCCCAGATAAACAATGGTGAAGACAGCGACCCAGACGATGTCCAGCGCGTGCCAAAATAGCGTGAAGCAGAACAAGCGCCTTAAGACCATGTCTCGCAACCCAAGGGTTGCTACCTGCGCCATCATGATGATGAGCCACAGCAGCCCTGCGGTAACATGCAGTCCATGAGTGGCTACCAGGGCAAAAAACGCGGATAGAAACGCACTGTGTGTCGGCCCGGCTCCTCGTGCAACGAGATCGATAAACTCGCTCAGCTCAAGTCCAAGGAAACAAGTGCCAAGGACAAAGGTGGCGAGTGCCGATAGGTAGATTAGCATCCGCTGGCGGATCTCGACCCCAATGGTCATCAAACCGCAGGCAAAACTCGACAGCAAAAGACAGGTGGTCTCGATAAACGTATGGGTCCGGCTAAACAGTTCGGGCCCGGTCGGTCCGCCCGCCGTCGACTTCGACAAGACCGCATAGGCGGCGAACAATCCAGCGAAGACAACGATATCGCTGAGAAGAAATAGCCAGAACCCGAACCGGACGACCATCTCCTTGGAAGCTGGTCCACGCTCAGAGAGCGGGATTGTGGCTTCGTCACCGGTTACGCTGGCGTCACTCATCCTCGAAGCACTCCGGTGGCAATCAAGTCATGAGCGGGAATCTTGGTCTCCGTGGACGTCCGCCAGGCATAGACTAGGCAGGCCACCACAAAGCCGAGCCCGCCGACGATTGCCATCCACCAGATATGCCAGATCATTGCAAACCCCAGGATGACCGCAAAGAAGGAGAGCGTGATACCGATCATGGTGTTCTGCGGGACGTCGATGGCCTCCACCGGTTCGCTGCGGTCGCGGTTATCGCCGTCTTGCTTTGTCTTCCAGAAGGCATCCAGGCTCGTCACCTTGGGAAGGACAGCATAGTTCCAGGCCGGGGGCGGGGAGACTGTCGACCATTCGAGCGTGCGGCCATTCCACGGATCGCCCGTTTCGTCGAGATTTTGATCACGGTTCCTGATGCTGACGACGAGCTGGAGCACAATAAAGACGATCCCAAGCAGGATAAGCCCTGCCCCCCAAAGAGCAATGATCATCAATGGCTGCCATGTCGGATCGTCGTAGTGTTGCATGCGCCGGGTCGCGCCCATCAGGCCAAGCAGATAGAGCGGCATGAAGGCAAGATAGAAGCCGACGAACCAGCACCAGAACGCCGCCTTGCCAAGGCGTTCGTTGAGCTTGAAACCGAATGCTTTGGGAAACCAATAGTTATATCCGGCGAAGGCTCCAAACAGGACGCCGCCGATGATGACGTTATGAAAGTGCGCAACCAAGAACAGGCTGTTATGCAGGTTAAAATCCACGGGCGGGATCGCCAATAGTACGCCGCTCATGCCGCCAATCACGAAGGTCACCATGAACCCTAGCGCCCAATAAAGCGGGAGGGCGAAATGGATGCGCCCGCCGTACATCGTGAACAGCCAGTTGAAGATCTTTACGCCGGTCGGTATCGCGATGATCATCGTCATGATGCCAAAGAAGGCATTGACGTCGGCACCGGCTCCCATCGTGAAGAAATGGTGCAGCCAAACCAGAAACGAAAAAACGCAGATTGCCATCGTTGCGGCCACCATCGAACGGTACCCGAAAAGGGACTTGCGTGAAAACGTCGCGATTACCTCCGAGAAAACCCCGAAGGCCGGAAGAATGAGGATGTAGACTTCGGGATGTCCCCACGCCCAAATGAGGTTGATGTACATCATGGCGTTCCCGCCAAGGTCATTCGTGAAGAAGTGGAAGCCGAGATATCGATCCAGCAGGAGCATCCCGAAAGTTGCGGTCAAGATTGGGAACGCCGCAATGATGAGCAGATTAGAGGCCAGCGCCGTCCAGCAAAAGATCGGCATGCGCATGTAGCCCATTCCTGGAGCCCGCAGTTTCAGGATCGTCGCCGTCAGGTTAATCCCAGACAGCAGCGTACCTAGTCCAGAAATCTGCAAGGCCCAAAGGTAATAGTCGACGCCTACGCCTGGCGAGTAGGTCAGTTCAGATAGCGGTGGATAGGCTAGCCATCCGGTCTTGGCGAACTCCCCGATGACCAGCGACAGATTGATCAGCAGCACGCCTGCCGCCGTTAGCCAAAAGCTGACCGAGTTGAGGACTGGGAAGGCGACATCCCTGACACCCAGTTGCAGCGGAACCGCAAAGTTCATCAAGCCGACCATGAACGTCATTCCCACGAAGAAGATCATGATCGTCCCATGGGCGGAAAAGATCTGATTGTAATGCTCGGGTGGAAGGTACCCTGGCTCCCCATTGGCCGCCATTGCCAGCTGGGTCCGCATCATAATGGCGTCGACAAATCCGCGCATAAGCATGACGAACGCTAGCGTCACGTACATGACGCCGATCCTCTTATGATCGACGCTGGTGATCCACTCGTTCCAGATATAGGGCCACCACCCTTTCACAGTGATAGTGGCGAAGAGGGACAAGGCCGCCAGCAAGACAAAGCCTGCGGCTATTAGCGGAATAGGCTGATCAAGCGGGATCGCATTCCAATCAAGCCTGCCGAGCATCAGCGCGTCTCCATGGCGGTTGGGGTGGCGGTTGCCTGATCGGGAAAGTGGGCGGTGCCGCCTGATTGCTTGACAACCTTGTCGAACAGACCCTGCTCGATTTTCCCGAAGGTTTGTACCAGCCTGGGTGTGCGGTCCTTCATCAAGTCAGAGTAAGCAGCTTCGTCCAGCATATCGTTTCTTGCTCGGGACTGATCTAACCAGGTCTTGTATTGGTCTGGTGCAAGTGACTGAAGATCAAACACCATGTCCGAGAAGCCTTCGCCGCTAAATTGGGCCGACAGCCCGCGAAACGTTCCGGCGTGGTCGGTCTGGAGGTTTAGCTGCGTCACCATCCCGGCCATCCCGTAGATCTGGCTCCCTAGCTGGGGGATCAGCAGGCTGTTCATTACCGAAGCCGAGGTGATTGAAAAGTGCACGGGGCGACCGACTGGGATGACGAGGTGGTTGACGGTTGCTACTCCGTCGTCGGGATACACGAACAGCCATTTCCAATCGAGCGAGATTGCTTGGACGTTCAAGACTTTCTGGTCGGAAGCGATCGGCTTGAAAGGGTCCAACTGGTGGGTGCCGAGCCAGGTTATTCCCGCGAGGAAGAGAACAACCAATGTGGGGACGGACCAGACGACAAGTTCGATATGCCCAGAGTATGTCCAGTCTGGCCGGTACCGGGCATTCTTGTTGCTCTCGCGGAACCACCAAGCAAAAGCGATCGTCCCAATTATGACTGGAATAATGACCGCCAACATGATGGCTGTGGCATTGAACAGTATCTTTGCCTCGGCTGAAGCGATGGGTCCTTCGGGGTTAATGATACCGCTCGTGAACACGATTTTTTCCTGACGCCCGATGACCTTAGGCCTTAGGGGCGAAGTATACTGATCAGGCCGACTTTCAAGTCGGTGCTGCAGGATACCGAGGCTTCACGGAACATTGTGCCGAGCGCTGGGTTCTCATCATCAGGGCCGGATCAGCAGACTTTAGCCCGCGTAGCTGCCGGAGGATTAATTTGGCGAACGATCGACCTAGACCTTACCGCACTATGATCGCCTACGTTGTTGCAATTGTTGTCGTCGCTTTTGCGCTGGCAGGTTGGTACTCTTACAAGGTTCATCCAGGTGACCCACAGCGGCCTGGAAGTGCGACAACAACGGTGAATTGATTGACCCGTCGTGTAAGCAGCGTCCAAGTGGACGCTTCATATCGTGATCTCAGCCAACCCAATCAAATGTCTCAATGCGTTGCATTGAGCGTTGAGCAGGTGCGCAGGAGACGTTGAACTTTCACGGTGCTGATTGTTTACGCTGGCCGGAGGCGCCGCGAAAGTAGGTTTAACGGCGGCCGGGGGAGGCCAAAGGGTTAGGGTCACATTGAGCTGACCGTTGACCACAGCAGCGTCACCCTTGCCGTTTGATCGCCAATGGCCAGACTTGCAAATGCGCCTGATTAGCATGGAAAGAGCGCACAGATCTGACAATCGCGTTTTAAACCGAACCGAGGCAGTGTTAAGCCGTCAGGCGCCCTCTATGTGTTGTCGAGAATCTGATAATCGTAGAAATCAATTTTTGAGAGGTGAACTTGCCCGCGTTTCTCGTGACTGCGACAATACTCGTTGAAGCTGACGACGAAGTCCGCGCTTCCCGTAAAGCGCTAGCAAAGATCTTAATGGAACCCAGCATCGCCCTCGACGTCCAATCCGACGGCGAGCACCACGCACGCGTTATTATCCAAGGTGTTGAGCGGCAAGAGTTGATTAGAGAAGCTGGCCTCATCGATAAGACGAACGAAGATCGGACATCATGACCGACGAAGGAGATGTCTCAAATCGACGACGGGTCACGATCAATAAAGCACTTGCAAGGGCGCAGTCGCTGGGGATCCAAGTCGATGCTGATCTTCGGTTCGCTGAGCTTCTGGAGAATTGGGCAGATGGGCACATCACGATGAAGGAAGCTCGTGCTGCGTACCTAGAGCATATCCGGGAGAGGGACCAAGCACAGGCCGACTGGCGTTCACTTGGGATTGCATCGGCGATAGCCAAGGCTAAGGCCGCGCTGGTCAAAAGACGCGGCGAAAGCTGAGGCCTTTCCACAGCAGCTTTCTGCCAGAGGTTCGTGAACTCGTTGTTGAGTTCGTCCGGTCACACCCGCGGCCGCCGCTTGCTGGCGCGGTGCGTTCGACGTGCTTCCCGTTGCAGCGACGGAACGTCGGCGGAAGCTCTTAGCTGTGACGGCGGACGGCGGCTCTCGCGACTCCGCCGCGCGTGTGCTTCGCGAAATCGACCGCGTCCGCGATGAAAGCGCACCCGAAGACGAGCCGCGGCATCCCGATCTGTCGTCCGGAAAGCCTTCGCCTATTCTTGTGCCCGATCCCGACGTGGAAGACAGCGGCTAAATCGACACCCTGACGAGTTTGGCGCGGTCTGCGATCAGATCCGCAAAGTGATTTATCCTAGCGGAATCGATGCAGAGGTCTGAGATGTCTTCCACTACTCTCGCTACGGCTTCAGCGGTGGAGTCGACCAAGTCTGTAATTCTGCGGCGCACCAAAGGTAAGCCAACTCCAGCTTCCTTCGCAAAAGTCTGCCATCCAACAGCGTCCATCTCGGCAAGCGTGGTACGTTTCCCGATCCTCATGGCCATTTTCGGTGAAAGGTCTGGATAGGCGATCGTAGAAAGCAGATCGTACAACGGGGCCATTCTTGGTCCCTGATCGTCGTAGAGGATCGAGAAATTCTTGCCGTGGGCGTCGGCGTTTCCGACAACCAGGTTGAAGATCGCGGCGTCCAGTAGCTTAAGCACATCAGTTGCAGGGCGCGCCGACACTCGTCGCAATAGCTCGAAGCAGTCCTTGAAAGTGGGCCGCCTTCGCTCGCATATTTCGTTTCGGGTGGCACGCCGAGCGCTTGGCAGAAGTCTTCCTGGTGGATGCGATGTACCACGCCGCGTCCATCGGGCGCGCGGTCATATCTTTCAACCAAGAGAAACGAACGCCCCTCAACAGACCTTGGCTCCACTGGGGCTACATCGAGGCCGATGGTGGCGGCGAGCCTCATCACAAATGCTTCGTTTTCGGTTGTTCCCTCGAAGCGTGCGATAGGCGGTTTCAGGATATGCGTGGTCGCCTGGCCGGGAAGCGGAAGTGCTATCTGCTCGCCGATCAGAACAATCGGCACCTAGGATTGCGCACCGGCCAAAGACAGGCTCAAGCCTTCTTCGCCGGCCAGGAGAGGTCGCATCGGAAGTGCGTCCAAAACTCGAACGATTCCTGCATCATCAAGGGGAGTCGGCAGTCGCTTTGCAAGCGGCGCTATCTCAATTGGCTTTTGATTTTCAGGCAGGAGCTGAAGAGCGCCTGCAACGTCACCACCTAAGCGGTCGAGAAGCGCAAAGTCGTTCGCAGGTGAAACACCCAATGCCTGGGCGGCGACTTGGCGTTGGCTCTCCTCGGGCAAAAGGCCGCCGAAGAACGGGTGGCATTCTCGGCGGGAGAATTGCTCTGGCCGCTTCGGGAGTGATGCTGAAAGCGGAAGCGCTTTCTCGTCATCAAGCCAAGCTTGAGAATAGGTGATTGAGAATAGGTGAAACTAATGTCGCCGTGCCTGTCTTGCGTGAACTGACCGACAAAGCTGCCATCCCACCAAACGTTGAGAGTTTTTGCCGTCATTGCCTACGCTCGCCAGGGGACAGAATATCGACGGAGCAGCCGAGCGTTTGCAGAACCTGCAAGACCTTCCCAATCTGGGCCGTTGGCTTGCCGGCTTCGAGATCGACAATGAAGCGAAGACCGACGCCAGCAACTCCGGCAAGCTCATCCTGCCGCAAGTTTTGCTCCTTGCGTGCGCTGCGTACCAGGGCGCCGATATCCGATGTATTTCTAACTTGTTTTGCCATCTTCATTTTCCCGATGTCAGCACCCCTCACACAGGACCGCCCGCTCGGCGGCGATGTATCGGCTATCGCTTCTCGGCTCAGTAAACCGCTAATCCGCATCTAATATAGTTTGCCTCGCCTGAATTTGCCTCAGCAGACCTGGGCGATAATCCTCCCGCCGGGTGTGAGGCGCGGTGTGCAAAACGTCTATCAAAGCTCACATGTAGAGCTTTGCTTCAGTTGGCAGCCTATTGCCCCGAAATGTATTCGCTTATTTGAAGCTCCTTGGGCGGCCCATCCGAGGGAATCGGCTCCGGGCGAATTCGTTTCTCGCTCTAATGCTCGTCGCTGTCTGACGGCTCTGAACTGACGCATCGCGCCTGCAGCAAATGCGTCCCTCAAGCAATACAATTTGCAAATAGCCCACCTCTGACCCGCGTATACCTGAGCCGCGGCCGCCGATCCGACAGGATAATGTACTGCATCAAGTTGCCATACATTCCAACGGTTCCAGTGGAACCGACGCACTCGGCGGGTCGATGTGATTTCCATCACGTTGATACAATCAATCGGCTCTTATGCACGATCAGGCCCTAGGATCTTTCGTTAGTGGGTTGGAAAAACCAATCCACATGCTATGGATGGAAAGCCACAAGAAAACTCATTCCAGATCTGGTCTAGGAGGACCTATGTCAGAAACTCAAAATCGCGTTGCGTTGGTAACTGGAGCTGGCCAAGGTATTGGCAGAGCCATCGCGTTGCAGCTTGCTGCAGACGGCTTTGACATTGCGATCAACGATATCTCCAAGTCAGGTGAAAAGGCTGAGGCCGTGGCGAGCGAGATTCGAGCATTGGGCCGCAAGAGCGCAGTTGTTCTAGCCGACGTAACTCAGGCCTCGCAGATAGCCAAGGCTTTCCAAGATGCGGTTGATCATCTGGGCAATTTGAGCGTCGCGGTCGCTAACGCTGGTATCGCACGCGTCGAGTCATTGCTTGACCTCTCACCGGAAGCTTGGGACCGAATGTTCGAGATCAATGTTCGGGGAGTTTTCCTCACCTATCAGGCTGCCGCGCGGCAGTTTATCAAGCAGGGTACCGGTGGAAAAATCATTGGTGCTGCTTCGCAGGTGGCTCATCGCGCCGCCGGCGGATTTGCTGCCTATTCTTCCAGCAAATTTGCCGTTCGGGGCCTAACACAGGCAGCGGCACAGGAATGGGCGGCGCACGGCATCACAGTGAACTCATATGCTCCTGGTGTCGTTGACACGGCACTTTGGGATACCGCCAAGGAAATCCAGACCTCGTTGGTCGCCAGCATCCCACTTGGACGCCTGCAGTCACCGCAGGATGTTGGTAATACCGTCTCGTTTCTCGCGTCGTCGAAATCCGACTACATGACCGGGCAAACGAAAATTCCGGACGGGGGCATGGTTTTCGCCTGACCAAGCGCGCGCGTCTTAGGAGGAGGAATGCATGCCAGGCGATCACGAACCGTCCGCTCTGTTATCGATAAGCGAATTCAACTGTATCGACGCGTCATTCATTAATGGCGACGTCATGATCCATTGCGAGTCATATGGAGCAGGGGAGCCACTAATCTTCCTACACGGCTTCCCAGATAACTCGTTTACCTATCATAAGCAGATCGCGGAATTTTCCAAAGACTATAAGGTTTACGTGCCGACCATGCGCGGCTATCCGCCAAGTTCTGTACCGCGAGATGTCGATCGGTATTCGCTAAGTGAACTAGTTAGCGATATCGTCGAATTGCTCGATCACCTGCAGGTAAGTGCGGCACACGTCATTGGCCATGACTGGGGTGGTGTCATTCTGCAGGCGTTCGCCCTCTATCATCCGGAGAGAGTTAAGAGTCTGGTACTCTTAAACTCTCCGGTACTCCAGCCTTTCCTCATTCTACTGCAAGCCGATGGCGAGCAGCAGAAGCTCGCGCGATATACGCAAGCATATCATCGATACCAACCCGGAGATCCAAAGGATGAGGAGCATATTGTGCGCCATATTCGCGATCCGGAATGGAGAGAATATATCGGAGACTATCTCAGGGCATCCCCTATCGAGGGTATGCTGAGTTACTACAAGAAGAACTATCCGGGCCCTCCGTATGGAAATCCGCCTCCGGACGACTCTTCTTCTTTTATCTACAAGGTTCCGACGCTCATCCTTTGGGGCTTAGATGACCCCTATTTTTCGATTAAGCATTTGAGCGCCCTCTGGGAGTGGTTTGAACCATCCTATCGCTTCGTTTCAATTCCCGATGCCGGCCATTGGGTCCATCAGGATGCCCCTCAGAAAGTAAACTACGAGATCAGATCATGGCTTGCGGGCTTCACGGGAGGCCACGCCGCCTAAGCCTGTCGTCCTCGACGACGACGAACGTCTCGAGCAATCTATGGAAGGAGAAATAACGTGACCAAATACAAAGCGGATTCCGCGCGGACACAGTACGTCCAAGGCGCGTTGGCCAACTACGGCTACCGGGAAATCGGTGAGACCACCGGAACGCCGATTATTTTGCTGCAGCGCTACCGCGGTACGATTGACGATTGGGACCCCGCGCTCATCGAAGAACTGTCGAAAGACAGGCGGGTCATTGTGTTCGATAACGTCGGAATCGGCTCAAGCGATGGCGTCGCTCCGGACACCATTGCCGCCATGGCCGAAGGCGTCGCGGATTTCGTCAGTGCTCAGAAATACGGCAAAGTCGACATTGTGGGCTGGTCTATGGGCGGTTTTGTCGCTCAGGTCTTGGCGTTGGACCACGCGGACATTGTGAACAAGGTCGTCGTTGCGGGTTCTGGTCCCGGTGAGCCCAGCGTGCGGCCGACAGAAGATCCCAAATCGGTCGAAATCCGACAAAAGGTAGAACCCTCTGTCGATGACATTATCTACATCTTCTTCTCGCATACCGAGACGGGGAAGGCTGCGGCTGGCCAGGTTCTATCGCGCTTCTTTCATCACGACTCCGGGGAAGTGCTCACAGTAAAGCAGGCATCGTGGGAGCAACAGGCAAAAGCGATCCAGGGTTGGAACAGCGGGCAGAATTCCGCATGGGCCCGCCTGAGCGAGATTGAGGTACCGGTTTTGGTCGCGAATGGATCGCACGACATCATGGAGCCGTCGATCCAGTCGTTCGAGATGGCTAGAAAGCTAAAGGGCGCCGTTACGACATTTTACAGCGATAGCGGCCACGCATTCTTGTTCCAGTATCCGGAAAAGTTCGCAAGAAAGGTCACGGACTTCTTCGCATCCTAGCAAGCCTATGACGGGCATCGACACGATCGATGCCCCTGCCACTCCTGCCGTGCCGCGTGCACGGCAGATTTTTAAGAGTCTCCAGCGCCAGATCCCGTGTATGTTCCAAGATAGCAAGGCCCTTCTTACCTCTCTCTTCAACGCCGCCGTCCTCGCTGCCGATCCGTCGCTGGGGATGAAAGCGAATCTGCCCGCTCGACCGAAAGGTAGAACCGTTGTGGTCGGAGCTGGCAAGGCGTCGGCGCAGATGGCAAGGGCGCTGGAACTCCTCTGGGACGGGCCTCTGACTGGTGTTGTTGTTACCAGGTACGGATTCGCCTGCGAAACGAAATCCATCAAAATTTTGGAGGCTGCGCACCCTGTGCCCGATCGTGCGGGGTTAGTGGCAGGCCGAGCGCTACTGGAGGTCATCAAGGACCTCACACCGGAAGATCTGGTGATCGCGCTTGTATCTGGGGGAGGATCGGCTCTCTTGCCTGCGCCGCCGCCTTCATTGAGTCTTAGCGACGAATTGGAAGTCAACCGCACCCTTCTTGCATCCGGAGCACCAATCGCTGCAATGAACATCGTGCGCAAACACGTGTCATCCATCAAGGGAGGACGCTTGGCTGCAAGTACGAAAGCTCGTGTTGTCACTTTCGTCGTATCGGATATCCCCGGCGACGACGTCGCTCTTGTAGCAACCGGTCCAACAATTCCTGATGAAACTACCAGGCACGATGCTCTCGATGTCGCTGCGCAATACAGACTCAACTTGCCCGCTCGGGTGCTTGAACACCTAAGGTCTCCCGCAGCAGACGCTCCGAAACCATCTGACGGTGTATTCTCGAGAAATGTACATCATATCGTTGCGTCAGCGAGGATCTCGCTGAAGGCTGCGTCGGAACTGGCCATCAGCGCTGGCTTTCGAGCCGTCATATTATCTGATGCTATTGAAGGGCAATCACGCGACATTGCGTCGATGCACGGATCAATCGCGAGAGAAGTCCTCACTCATGGCGAGCCTTTCGAGCGTCCCGTGATCCTGTTTTCGGGAGGAGAGACGACTGTAACGTTAGGTCCAAATCCTGGGCTGGGGGGCCGCAACACTGAGTTTGCGCTAGCGGCGGCAATAGCGTTGCGAGGCCTCGACGTGCATCTCTTGGCCGCGGACACGGATGGTATCGATGGATCTGGCATAAACGCGGGCGCCTTCGCAGACGGGACGACCGTTGGCCGCATAGTTGGAGCGGGGCTGGACCCAACGGGCCTTCTTGGTAAGAACGACAGCTATAACGCATTTGAAGCCATTGGCGACTTGTTCGTGCCCGGGCCGACAGGGACAAACGTCAACGATTTTAGAGCATTCATCATAAAATAGATTAATGAGCAAGAGTGGGTCTTGATTGCAAATCCACTATGGGTGGTGTAAGCATCGCTCATGCGCAAACCACGACCAATAGATCCTCGGGTATGTTCCATCGATGCTGCTCTGAAAGTCATCGGCGATAAATGGTCGCTGTTGGCAATCCGCGAGTTAACGTTCGGATCAGGCAAATTCGATGAGATCGTGAAAAATACGGGTGCGCCCCGGGATGTTCTCGCGGCCAAACTTAAATCGTTGGAAGTGTTCGGTGTCATCTCAAAGGACAAGTACGAAGACAGGCCGGTTCGATATATGTATCGGCTATCCGAATCCGGTGCTCACCTTTTTTCCATTCTGCATGCGATCAGGGATTGGGGCGATAAGTTTGCTCGCGACGATCCCGAGAACATCGTTGTGTTCAGGCACTCATGCGGTTCAGTGCTCACTCCGAAATTCGTTTGCTCCGATTGCGGGGATGAACTGAAGGCGGACAGCGTGCACTCAGAACGTGACCTACATCGCTCAGATCTAGCAGTCTAGAATTAGCCAGTGGCAAACGCTTCTGGCGGCGACGAGAGAGAGTGGGTCGGCGCTGCGGCCGCCCCACCAGGTTCGTACTGCTTTCACGAAGCTCGCGGTCGCGACCCCTTTACGCCATAAAATGAGATGTAGAGATAGCAAGCGATGGGCATCAAGAAGGCCATCTGGATACCGATCGTGTCGGCAAGGGTGCCCTGAACCAATGGCAGAAGTGCGCCGCCCACGATAGCAAGGCACAGGATCCCGGAGCCTTGGCTCGTATGCTTTCCAAGGCCGTGAAGCGCCAAGCTGAAGATGGTAGGGAACATAATTGAATTGAAAAGCCCGACAGCAAGGACAGCCCACATCGCTATATGCCCGGTCGTCGTAACCGTTATCAATAGTAACACGGCCGATACGATGGCGTTGAAAGCTAGTGCCTTGCCGTCATCGACGTAGCGCATTACGGCGGAGCCAATGAACCGACCAATCATCGCGCCGCCCCAAAAATAGGATACGTAATGAGCGGCATCAGCTTCCGGAAGGTTGGCAATCGACGGCTCGGCTAGGAAGTTCACGAGGAAACTGCCAACGCTCACCTCAGCGCCGACGTAGACGAAAATGCCAACGGCGCCCAACACTAGATGTCGATAGCTCCAAGCGGAATTCCCTGGTAGTTGCTCACCCTGCTGCTCATCTTCTTCGACCACAGGGAGTTTGAGCGCAGCGAACACGCATTCAAGGATCAAGAACGCGACGGCCAAAATGAGGTACGGGAGCTTAACCGCCGCCGCCTCCGTGGCGCGGATTGCATCGAGCTGCTCAGGAGTCGCATTTGTTGCGGCGACGGTTGCTGCTGAAAGGATCAGAAAAGCACCAAATAATGGGGCGAGTGTGGTTCCCAGCGAATTGAAAGCTTGGGTCAAGTTGAGCCGACTGGCTGCCGTCTCGGGCTTTCCAAGAATGGTGACATAAGGGTTTGCCGCAACTTGGAGAATCGTCACTCCGGTTGCGAGGACGAACAGAGCACCAAGGAAAAGCGCATAAATGCGATATCCCGCCGCAGGAATAAACAGAGCGCATCCAGCAGCGGCAATCGCAAGGCCTGTCACGATACCCCACTTGTAAGAGATCCGCTTAACGAGAGCGCCAGCAGGTAATGAGATTATCGAATACGCTCCAAAGAAGCAAAGCTGGATGAGCATCGATTGGGTGTAGCTGAGTTGAAACACGCTCTTCAGATGCGGGATGAGAATGTCGTTTAGGCAGGTAATGAAACCCCACATAAAAAATAGAGTTGTCAGGGCGATGAGCGGGGTTGTGTAGTTTGAATGCGCCGTCGTTGCAGCAGCCCGGGAGGCTGACGATGGAGATGTTATTGATGACATTGTGAAGCTTTCAAAGGATCGTGAAGCGACCGGGTGACACGCGATCGCGCTTGAGATAGATAATTGTATTACTATTCGAGGCGACCCCAAGAAATGAGGGGTTGAGAGGGATGGCCAATGCCCTAACGACTCGTGATTCCGCGCCGTGGCTCTGACTGCCGAACAGAATCCAGAGCGATGTCCGAAAGGCGTACGGCTTCAAATGCGTCTTTTAATTCACTCTCAGCCGCCTCGTATGCTGCTGCGACAACGCGGTACGCACTCGTCTCTATGCCGTCATCGGGATGATCCTGAAAAGGCGGCTTGGTTAGCAACGGACCGTTCTGAAGCGCTCGCTGTACATCTAGCACAGTGAGATCGCGCAATTCCTTCCTCAGCCTCCATCCACCATTTTTACCGTCCTCTGAAGAGACGATCCCGTGTTCGCGCAGGGACCCCATGGTCCGACGAACTGCTGGAGGACTCGTTCCGAGCATCTTTGCGATCGTGACGGACGTTACCCGTTGGTCGCTGACGCCCATGTGGACAAGCACGTGCAGCATACGTGTTAAACGAAGATCCTGTGGCACCTTAAACCCCAAACCTGGAATGATTTTCTCCAAGCATGTCAGTCATCATGCTTGGAGTCCATACGGGAGTTAGCAATCCCAAGGTGGTGGTCTGGCGCTGACCGGCAGGCGAACAAGCCAGTCGGATAATCGTGGATTGGAGCCGGGATTTGTACAGTTAACGGCTTGATAACGTCATGTGAAAATTTGTTGCATTGCGGCAACACCCGTATGCAACCATGTTGCTGTGACTGTTCCTTCGCTTGATACAGTTCCAATCATGTGCAATTCAACACTGCGCGGGTTGCCGCTCCTTCCCTGAGGGGAATCGTAAACAACTGGGATGGGTTAACGCTGATTTCTCGGCGCGATGCTCTGCGCCCTATTGATAAAGGAACTGCTATGAACATACGGTCTATTCTACTCGGCTCTGCTGCCGCAATGACCTCCATGACCGGCGCATACGCCGCCGACGCGATCGTCGCTGCTGAGCCGGAAGCTGTCGAATACGTACGCGTTTGCGACGCATACGGCACGGGTTACTTCTATATCCCGGGTACGGAAACCTGCCTCAAGATCGGCGGTTATCTGCGTTTTGACACCAGCTTCGGAGCCGGTGACGGTTACGACGACAACAACAACGAAGACTGGGGTTCGCGCACCCGCGCCAAGGTCTGGTTCGACGCCAAGAGCGACTCGGAGTACGGCACCCTGCAGAGCCGTATTGTTCTCGAAGCTAACAATCGTCCGTCGAATGTCAGCACAAATGGCATCAGCACAGAAGCTTCGACCGATCTCGGTAGCAATCTTAGCGGCGCAAAAATCGATGAAGCTTACATTGACATCGCAGGTCTGCGAGTCGGTAAGTTCGTGAACTGGTGGGATGACGACTTCTCGGGTGAAACCGACGCAATGGCAAACGTCACCAACTTCAACGCGATCCGTTATCAGTATGACGCTGGCGACTTCTACGCGGGTGTCGCTCTGGAAGAACTCGGTGGCAATGACGGCGCCGACGACAATTTCCAGCGTACCAGCCTTTTCCGCGCAGGCACCGAGACCAAGGGCAACACCCTCGGCTATGACGCAACCGTCGGCGGCAAGTTCGGCAACTTTACCTGGGCAGTTTACGGCGGCTATGATGGCGGCAACCAGGAAGGCGCTGTCACGGCTCGTGTTGGTGCAGACGTCGGTCCGGGTAAGGCAGAGCTCGCTGTTGTTTGGTCTAGCGGCCTCGGCGATGCGGGCAACGGCGGTAACGCCTACTACAACATCGGTGAGTGGACCGTCGTTGCTCAGTACGCTCTTAAGGCTACCGACAAGTTCACGATCACGCCGGCTGCCCAGTACACCGACAACATCGTAACCGACTCCAACGGCAGCTGGGACGATGGCAACATGTGGCGCGCTGGTGTGACGCTCGACTACGAAGTCGTCAACAACCTGAATGCAAAGCTTGCCGCTACCTACGTCAAGGAAGACTACGGCAACCAGACCGTTAACGGTAAGGGCGACGCCGACTGGGTTGAAGGCTTCTTCCGCCTGCAGCGCGACTTCTAAGTAATTGGTGCGTGGTTAGAGACACGCATCAAGCAGAGATCTGGTTGACCTCCGATCTCTCGAAGAGGCCCGGCCTTCCCTCCGGGCCTCTTTTCTTTTGTAGGCGATCGCAGCTCGTCAGGGACATTGATCGCGGTGGAACTGCACTGAGAGATACCAGCCTACTGAGCCACAGTCTGATCGAGCTTCATCTGCTTTCGCAGCATTCCATCAAGGATGGATTCGGGTATGATCTTCCGGGCTAGGTTTAGTTGGCGTGCAATCTTCCCTGCGGGATATCGGAGCTGTGGAGACCGTGCGGAGGCGGCCTTTAGGACAACGCGTGCGATTGTTTCCGGCGCATCGCCCTTAACTAGCGCTTCTTCGATGAGTTTGTCAGCTCCCGCTCGCGGACCAGCGTATTCTGGCTTGGGTTCATCCGGGCGTACGATGTTGGTGTCAAATGCGGTCTTTGTGTAGGCAGGTTCGATTAGCAGTACCCGAATACCATTGCCACGAACCTCATGATCCAGCGATTGGCTGTACGCTTCCAACGCATGTTTAGAGGCAGCGTAGGAGGCAGAGAACGGCGCTGGAATGAAACCGAGCACGGAACTGATGTTGATGATGCGGCCACTCTCTCGCGCCCGCATCGCTGGCAAGACCGCCTTGATCATTCGGATCGCGCCAAAGACATTGACGTCAAATAGGGCCTGATGCTGCCGTACGGATGAATCTTCAAGTGCTCCTAGCATACCAATGCCAGCGTTGTTCACCAGGAGATCGACTTGCCCTGCCGTGTCGATAACGAATCCGACCGCATCCCGCACGGAGTCCTCGGATGTCACATCGCAGGTGATCATCGTGATTCCATCGGTCTCGCCTACCGGATTACCACGTGTGGTCCCGAACACGACGTAGCCTTGGTCCGCGAGGGCGCGTGCTGTTGCTTGACCAATTCCGCTCGATGCCCCTGTTACCAGCGCGACCGCGTGCTTCTTTCGCATGAAAAAACTCCTTGTTTGTATTACGATCATAATGACATATTATGTTCGTAATACAATAGCGGTGTGCTATGGTTCGAGTCATGCGATATGTGAAAGATCAAAAAGCTCAATCCCGTGCCGATATTTTAGCCGCTGCGAGTCGCCGCTTTCGAGCAGATGGCATAGCCGCCTCCGGCATTGCCGGGATAATGCACGACGCTAACAAGACGAACGGAGCATTTTATGCGCATTTTTCGTCCAAGGACGATTTAGTCTGCGAAGTCCTGAATGACGCCCTGGAGCGACAGGCACAGGAGATCTCGGACACTTCTGTCAATGCGAACCTCAAAACGGCCTTGTCACGCTATTTGTCGACCGCGCATCGCGATCATCCAGCGGATGGGTGCCCATCTGCGGCCCTCCTGCCGGAAATCGCGCGCCAACCGCAGTCCACTCGGCTGGCCTATGAGGAACACTTGAGGGAGATTCTGGCTCGGCTAGCCGATGGCATCAACGGCAACGACAGCGGCATGATCAAGGCTGCCGCGGTCTTCAGCATGGCAGTCGGTGCCCTCCAACTTGCAAGAGCGGTGCCGTCAGAGGAGCTTGCGGAGATGCTGCTAGAGTCGGCTCGCGCGGGAGCCGACCTGTTGTTAAACGGGTAGCAGACGTACGAGCGAGCAATAACTATTGACGTTAGGAGGTACCTAGTCCGAGTCTAAAATTTTAGCTCGTCACACGATTTACAGGGCGTCAACGCAAGTCGAGAACGACCGTTTGAAGCTCTTTACCTCTGCTGCCAATCCGACGCCCCGGGACGATGACCGACTTGGTGTGTCCTACAGTCTCTGTACTTACACGCACCGCGCCCAGAGCAGGGACGCTGATCTGACAAGGGGTCGCGGCGCAGGTTAAGCCAACATCCGTGGTCACAGGAAGACCGGAAGGTATTGATGTAACTCTAATTTGCCGGCTGTCGTCAGCGGTAGACGCGCATGCTGTCAGCGTGGCTAAGAGTATCGCACTGATGAACGCTTGGTGGGCTTTGTAAGTCATAGCGTGTCCTTGTTTCGGAGTGGCTTAATGCTTGTCTAGGCGGGCCCGGCCGTAAAAGGCCGAGGGAGCAGTTCTGAAGGAAAGTCCTGGTAAGAGACCGGCCGCAGAAACCGATTAATTGCAAGAGTGCCGACTGATGTGGCGCGCCCGTCGGACGTTGCTGGGTACGGTCCGCCGTGAACCATCGCGTGAGAAACCTCAACGCCGGTCGCGAAGTCGTTGACTATCAAGCGGCCCGCTAGGCTCTCGATTGAGGGAATGATCTCGGTCGCGGCTTCATAGTCAGCCTGATCAACATGAAGGGATACGGTGAGCTGGCCCTCTAGGCGAACCAACGAATCTAAGAGTTCGTTCATGTTGCTGCACCTGACGATCAAGCCCGCGGCTCCGAACACTTCATCCTGCAGCTCTGGATAACGCATGAGAGCGTCAGCGTCCGTCTCAAATAGCGCCGGAGTAGCTTCGTTGTCTCTGCCCTCGCTCCCGCGGACGAGCTGATCAACGCGCCAGTGTTCGGCAAGCTTCGTGACACCTGCTCTGTAGGCATGCAAAATTCCTGGCGTTAGCATTGTTTGGGCGGGCGACGAATGAATAGCCTCTATGGCACCCTTTCGGAATTTGGCCAGGCCAGGGCCCTCCATTGCCAGGATCAGCCCGGGGTTTGTGCAAAATTGGCCAGCTCCCAACGTAAGTGAACGGGCAAAGGCCTTTCCAATATCGACGCCCCTGTTTTCGAGAGCAGCGGGTAGAAGGATGACCGGATTGATGCTGCTCATTTCCGCGTACACCGGTATCGGCCGTTTTCTTTTGGCCGCGATGTCGAGCAAAGCCAGTCCGCCCCGACGAGAGCCTGTGAAGCCCACGGCTTGAATTCGAGGATCATTGACCAGCGCCTGGCCAATCTCGAATCCAGCGTCGAACAGCATCGAGAATATGCCCGGCGGCATTTGAGATTTGCGAACGGCTCGCGACACCGCTTTCCCCACAAATTCAGAAGTACCTGGATGCGCGGAGTGGGCTTTAACGATCACTGGACACCCGGCTGCGAACGCAGACGCAGTGTCGCCACCTGCCACAGACATCGCGAAGGGGAAATTCGACGCGCCGAAGACAACGACCGGTCCGACACCGATATTTCGAAGTCGAAGCTCCGGCTTGGATATGGGTCGTCTGTCTGGATCAGCCGCGTCGAGGCGAAGTCCCAAATGGTTGCCTACGGCAACCTCTTGAGCGAAGAGCCGGAGCTGCTTCACAGTTCTTGCTCGCTCAGCACTTAATCGCGATTTGGATAGCCCTGTCTCGGCCTCGGCCATTGATATCAGCTCATCACCGGACTGCTCGATCTCGTCTGCAATGTTCCCAAGGAACAGAGCCCTATGCCCGGAGTCGGTATCGCGAAAAGCGGCGTAGGCTTCCCAAGCCAAACGCGTCGCTTCTTCGACATCGGCGAATGTCGCCGACCGAAACTGGGTCGGTAAATCAACGCCAGTAAATGCATTCACCGCGTTAAACAGCTTTCCTTGCCCAAGCAGAGGCGAGGAACCGATGATGTTTTGACCAATTAACATTTTGACCTCATCCGCGATATCTGTGTTGGTCATCGCGACTTCTGACTAGCGCTTCGTGCCGGAGAACAGATTGATTATCCGGGCCGCCACGTCGGAATGCACTTCCTCCAATGCAAAATGGCCGGAGTTGTAATGCTGCACTTGAGAGCCGGGTGCGAGCGCACCAATAGCGTCCGCCGCATGCGGAGTGAAAATCGGATCGTTGTCGCCCCAAACCACCAGCGTCTTGGGCTTCTGATCAGCGAGATATCTCGCCCACGCCGGGTAGAGTTCGAGATTCGACGCGATGTCGAGTTGGAGATCGGTCATAACGCGACGCGATTCTGGATTGGCAATCGCAAAGGCATCGTTCGTCCAAGCATCTGGGTTGAGTGCCGACGCGTTTGCGGCGCCGTGCTGGTAGAGCGTGAGATCGGTTTTCATCGAAACACGAGATTCGGCCGCAGCCCTCTTGTCCGGTGTTTCGGGCCCCTTGTTCGACTTCACGACCTTGAGGCGTGCTGGATCCCATCCGTCTTCTGTGATCGCAATGTTCTGGAAGATTAATCCTTCGACCATGTCTGGATGACGAGTGGCGATGCGCATGCCGATCGGGCCGCCGAAATCCTGCATGTAGAAGATCGCTTTTTTTACTCCGAGCTTATCGAGCAGCTGTTCGATGGCAATCGACTCACTGTCAAAGGTGACATTGTTACCCGCAGCAGGTGCCTGGCTCTGCCCCATTCCCGGGTAATCCGGTGCAATCACGTGAAACTCGCTCGTCAGTTCCGGAATTAGATCGCGGAACATATGTGACGATGAAGGGAAGCCGTGCAGTAGCACGATCGTAAGCTTATCTTTAGGGCCGGCCTCGCGATAAAACACTTGGAGACCCGCGACTTCCTCTGTGTGGTAGCCGATGTCAGCTGCTCGTGTAATCCCGCAAAGCGTGGAGAACATAAGAGCTGTTAGTGATATGATCCGGAGGTTGTTCGAATTCTTCATGGCTAACTCTTTGATCAATGTTCATGTTTATAAAAGGGCATATGCCCCTAATGCAACAATCTAGGTTCGCTTTTCAAGCTCGATTTCGTGAGTGCTATGCGGCAAGAACGCCCACCTGGCCCTGGCCCGGCAGTGCCTGCATTTCCTCGATAAAGGTTCGCACTGGTGCCGCAAGCCTTGACGGGCTTTCGCTGCTAGCTGCCCAAACACGAACCGCCGGCCTGAAGTCTGGCGTTTCGATGACCTTAATCTGATCTCGCCAACGACATTGATCAAGGCCAGCAGGTGCAACAATGCCGATCCCATGACCTGCAGCGACAAGGGACATTTTAATGTCCGCACTTAGAACTTCTATCGCTACGTTGAACGGCAAGCGTGCGCTTTCGAAGGTATGGCCGATGTAATTCCTAAAGCCACACCCGTCATTGTTCAAAACCCACGGAAACCGAGAGAGCTCCAGGATCGTGGCTTGTTGAGGGACACGGAGAGCAGGGGAAGCCACCAAAGCGACCTCCGATCTGCCGAGGTCGACCGTTGAGATGCCCTGAGCGGGCGTTTCTCCGTCGGCAAGGCAGTATATTGCCAAGTCTAGATCGCCGCTAGCGACCCTGCTCTGCAGGGCAGGGGACCAGTCCGATGTTAGCTTGATCTTGAGGTTGGGAAATTCCGATCGAACCTTAGCAATCGGTGTGGTCACGGCCTCATCGGCCAGATGCGGCATAATACCTATCGTGAATTCTCCTTGGACGTCGCCGGGAGGGCCAGTCAGATCTACGCGAAGATCGCGCACCCCTCGGAGGATCTGCCTAGCGTAGTCATACACGCGAAGGCCATCAGATGTAGCCTTGTGCGGTTTGGATGCGCGATCAAGCAAGGCAGCGCCGAGCGTTTCCTCAAGAAGCTGAATCCTGCGTGTGAGCGCTGGTTGCGTGAGGTTGAGACGAATGGCAGCTGAGCCAACGGACCCAGTTTCAATGACGGCAACAAGTGCCTCGAGATCACGAATGTTCATGCAAAAAATCTATGAAGATTATCGGAGTTATTGATTTGTAGCATAATGTCTACACGCGGTAAATCCTGGTTGTTTCTATAGGGGTGAATTGTGATGAGCGCGATAGACGAAGTTCTGGACGATGGCAGTCGGGGCATTGCTTTACAACGTGTACCGGTGGCGCTGTTTGCGCTGGCCGTCGGCATCATGGTGACCAATCTGTTTGCGCCGCAGACAATGCTCCCGGCCATTGCCGAGAATTTTGAAATGAGCGGCTCATATAGCGGCTTCGTTGCTATGGTGACCTTGCTCGGCTACTCGGCGGGTCTGTTTCTCCTGGTACCGCTTGCCGATCTCCACGAGAACCGGACACTCGTCCTTGTGATGCTTTCTGTTGCGGGCACAACGGCCGCTCTCATAGCATCTGTCGATACAGTGGTTGCTCTCTTTCCCCTTCTTTTCGTTTTGGGGGCGTCATGTTCTGCTATTCAGATCTTGGTGCCCATCGCAGCCTCGATGGCCGCGCCAGAGAAGCGTGGACGAGTCATCGGCGACGTCATGGGCGGGTTGATGGTAGGTATCCTTCTCGCTCGTCCCGCCGCAAGCTTCCTCGAAGACGTTTGGGGATGGCGAGCATTTTACGTCGCAAGCGCGACAGTGACGGCTGTGCTTACACTCTTGCTCGCGATCAAGCTGCCGAGACGCGTTCCCGAGAGAGACCTCGGTTATGTCGGACTAATCAAGTCGCTGTTCCACCTTCTGGCGACGCAGCCCGTGTTGCGTAGCCGGGCGATCAGTGCTGCGATAGTGATGGCGGCATTCAACCTCTTCTGGACATCCGTCGCTACCATCCTGCAATCGCCTTCGTTCGGCCTCTCAGGTGATGGAGTGGGGCTCTTTGCGCTCGTCGGAGCGGGTGGAGCTGCCGTCACGCCCGTGTTCGGAAGAATGGCAGACAAAGGCCTGTCAAAAACGGTGACCGTTACCTCCCATTTCCTGATGATCTTGGGCTTCCTAGTCGCCGCCTGGGCAGGAGCAGCCCCTTCCGGCTTGCAACTTCTTTCTCTCGGGCTCTTGGGTTTGAGCGCGGTCCTTTTGGATGTGGGTGTTACGGGTGATCAGACTATCGGCCGCCACGCAATCAACCATCTTAAACCCGAGGCGAGAGGCCGTATTAATGGCTTGTTTGTTGGGATCTTTTTCTTGGGTGGAGCAGCCGGTTCTGCGGCATCGGGATTTCTTTGGTCCTACGGAGGTTGGTCCCTTACGTGCCTCGCGGGCGCGGCACTCGGGGCATTGGCATTGCTCTTGGGGATGCGGAACAGGTAGCGGTCGGCCGATATAAACGCATCAAAAATTGAAGGGATAGAACTTGAAAACGAAAGTATTTGGCAGCACTGGTCTACGTGTTTCGGAGTTGGTTCTCGGAACCGGGAACTTCGGCACCGGTTGGGGCTACGGAAGCGACCGCGAGGAAGCCTCCAAGATATTCAACGCCTATGCCGATGTTGGCGGGAATTTCCTTGATACCGCTGATTTTTACCAGTTCGGACAATCTGAGGAGATCCTTGGCGATCTTCTTACTGGCCGACGCGAAGACTTCCTCCTCACCTCTAAGTTCACGCTCGGCGACCAGAAAGGACTTGGGACGCTGAGAACAGGGAACAGTAGGAAATCAATGGTCTCGTCCGTTGAAGCTAGCCTCAGACGCCTCAAGACAGACAGGATCGATATATATTGGGCCCACTACGCGGACGGCGTCACGCCGAGCGAGGAGATTGTGCGCGGGTTCGATGACCTAGCTCGCGCCGGAAAGATCTTATACGGCGGCCTTTCAAATTTTCCTGCCTGGCGTGTTACTCGAGCGGCCACCCTCGCGGAGCTTGGCCGTGCGGCAAAGATTGCGGGAATTCAAGTTGAACACAGTCTCGTTCACCGCTCGCCGGAGCGTGAACTGTTCCCTGCTGCCGCCGCTCTTGGCATGGGCATCGTCACTTACTCACCACTGGCTGGGGGGATGTTAACGGGCAAATATCGTAAGGGTGAAGGCGGCCGTGAACTAGGGCTCGGTGGAAGAGCATTTCGCGCGGAAAACTCGGCGGAAAAGGCCGCCGTGGTAGATGTTCTCCTTGAGATGGCGTCTGAGTTGGAAACGACACCGGACAAAATTGCGATCGCATGGGTCGCAACAAAGGGCGGTATCCCGATGGTCGGTCCCCGAACACTTGATCAACTCAAGAGCAATCTGCGCAGTCTTGAACTCATCCTCAATGACGAGCAGATCAGCAAGCTGGATAAAGTCTCACATGGAATGCTCAACGATGAAAGGGAGGCGTTGCAGGGTGTCGCCGGTCGTGTTGATGCGCCTGCTGTTCACGTCGCTTGAGTTCGCAATTTATTGAAACAGTTCAAAACCGTAGCTTCTGAAAGTTGGAAATAAAACATGACAGATCAAGCGAAGAACAAAGCTCTCGTGCTCGAGGCGTTCGAAACCCTTTTCAATAAGCGTGACTACGACACAGCGCTCAAGTATTGGTCGCCAAACTACCTCCAACACAGTGCTCACATCGCTCCCGGCCGCGAGGGGCTCTTCGATCTAGTCCGCGCGGCGCCCAAGGACCTTAGGTGGGAATACCAACTGGCTGTCGCTGAGGGCGACTATGTCATCGTTCATGGGCGCTTTTCCAACACTGGGAGATCGGCGGCATGGATCGCCGCTGACATAGTTCGGATGGAAGACGGCGTCCTCGCCGAGCATTGGGACATGCTTCAGGACGAGGCGACGGTACAAGAATCAAAGAGCGGGCTGCCAATGTTTGGCAATACGTTTTCGGAAAACGGCAACGGGATTTGAGGGACCAGTCGGAGCCGAGCTCATTGGAAATGCTCACCGGTTCTCGGCCTTGCTATTGCCCTAGCCGCTGAGCTTTGGGTCTGGAGCGCAACATCATGTCGCCGGGGCTGAGCGACACTGTGCAATACGATAGACCGGACGACTGCTATCAATCTCCCAAGAAGCTTTCTTGGGAGATTACGGGGTCAGTCTGAGGATCGGCTAATGATTTCGCTCCGAGATCGTCATTTAACTCACATCTCCCGGGGTTAACTCTTAAGGGTCTCCCGAGAGGGACGGGGACAATGTGTTGTTTTCGGATGCGCGTAGAAGCGATCCGTGAATGGGCCGCAATGCGTCTCGCTTGGGGCCAACTGCAAAAACAATAAATAAGTACACTGTTAACCACGGCGATGGCAGAAAAACAACTTTCACGATATAGCGGAACAGCCCGTGAGGTTTTCGCCGCATTTATAAAATTGGGATTGTCCGCCTTTGGAGGCCCAATCGCACACCTGGGATATTTTCGTGACGAGTTCGTCACGCGGCGCGATTGGCTCGATGAGCGCAGCTATGCAAATCTGGTCGCGCTCTGCCAGTTTTTGCCCGGTCCAACATCGAGCCAGGTTGGCTTCGCATTGGGACTCGCTCGTGGTGGGCCCCTTGGTGCCCTGTTGGCATGGGTGGCATTCACGCTCCCATCGGCGATTTTGATCTATTTATTCGCATACAGCGCCCCGCAGTTTTCTGGGGCGATTGGGGGTGGAGTAATCGTCGGTTTGAAGATCGCGGCCGTCGGGATTGTGGCGCACGCGGTCTGGGGTATGGCGCGAAATCTTTGCCCCGATCGTCCGCGGGCAACCATTGCCCTCGGCTCGGTGCTGATCGTTGTATTTGGCCCTAGCTCGTTCGGCCAAGTGCTTGCGATCGTATTTGGTGCTGGATCTGGGTACCTACGATGCCAGGACAGACAGCAGGCGCACGATTCTCATCTACAGTTTCAGATCTCGCGCACGTCGGGAGGGGCGATACTCGTCCTTTTCTTCGTAATGCTCGCTGGGTTGCCTTTGCTCGCTTCCGCGCTCGGCTCGCAGGGTTTTACAGTTTTCAGTTCCTTCTTTAGATCTGGTTCTCTGGTATTCGGCGGTGGGCATGTGGTCCTGCCGCTACTGGAGACGGAAGTTGTCCGGTCAGGATGGGCAACCCAGGATCAGGTTCTAGCCGGATACGGGGCCGCGCAAGCAGTGCCTGGTCCGTTGTTCACCTTCGCCGCATATCTAGGAGCTGTAATTGAGCCTGAGACCAATAGGCTCACGAGCGCAACAATCGCTTTGATGGCGATCTTTTTACCGGGCTTTATGGTCCTTCTAGGCGTCCTCCCATTTTGGGACGACTTACGAAGATACGAAGGTGTGAGGGCGGCAATGACAGGCGCAAATGCTGCCGTGGTCGGCATCCTTGGTGCGGCATTCTACGATCCGGTCTTCACAACGGCAATTTTAGGTCCGCACCATTTCGCCCTCGCGCTTAGTTGCTTCGTGCTTCTAGCGGTCTGGAAGGCAGCGCCCGGATGATTGTGGCTGTTGCAGCCGCAGGCGGTATTTTGATCGTCGCAGTCTAGGAGCGATAGAGAGCAGCGCCAACGAGGAACTGAAATGTCACTTGATCCTATCCTTGAGCCGACGGCACTCGGTGCCGCCGGTTTCATTCAATTGCTAGATGTACGCGACCAAGAAGCATTCGAAGCGTCTCATTACCCTTCGGCCGTGCGCGTTCCCGTCGAAAGGTGGGAGGCGGCAGCCAAAGAGGAAGAGACTTCGCTCGACAATGTCAGCTATTGGGCGGATGAGATCACGCAACTTGGAATCCACAACAAATCGACTGTTGCCATTTATGATGACGGGCGCATGACCGAGGCGGCCCGAGTTTGGTTCATTCTTCAATATTTCGGTGCAAGCGCATTCCTTCTCAATGGTGGCTGGCCCGCTCTAACGTCCAGCTGCTTCCCCGCGGAGGTTCCGGCGTTTGTCGGCAACAAGCCCCCATTTGAAGCCCGGCCTGGCGCAGGGCCTGTTGGACTAGTCGACCGCCATGCATTGAGGATCGGCCTCAGCGAGGACAAACGAATCCTCGACGCTCGAACCCGAGCCGAATTTTACGGAAATGACCTACGCAAAAACACGCGCGGTGGTCATCTGCCTGGAGCGCGGCTCCTTTCCCATTCCAGCTTTCTAGTGGACGGGTGGATCAAACCTCCCGCTGAGTTGCGTGATCTCCTTACCGAAGCGGGCTTCCAATTCGGTGACCATGTTGTCACACACTGCGACGGTGGCGGCCGCGCGGCCCTAGCCGCCGCGGTAGCGGCGAGGGCTGGCTATGAAGACGTTCGAGCTTACTACCTAAGCTTCGCCGACTGGGCCAAGGACGATAGCTGTCCGGTTGTCACAAAAGATTGAAAGTGCTTTCGCGAGCAGGCGGAGTAAACGGACCTGGGCACTTGCATATGTGTAATTGCACATCTATCTATTTAGAGCGCTGCCCGATGCGCAGCTGCCGACGATAAATTTTTAGGAGATCGCGATGGCGAACAAGATCCTTGTGACAGGTGCAACCGGCGAGACCGGAAAATACACGGTGGCGGAACTGCTTAAAGGGGGGCGGACAGTACGGGCCTTGGTTCGGAAAGAGGATGACCGGTCCGCAAAGCTGCGGGAGGCCGGTGCGGAGATTATTGTGGGCGACATGCTAGAGCATGACGATCTCATCGCTGCAGCGAGCGGTGTAGATGCCGCCTACTTCTGCTATCCCGTCCGTCCTGGCCTGATCCAAGCGACGTCATATCTTGCTGACGCTGCACGCAGAGCAAATCTGCAGCTTGTGGTCAACATGTCCCAAATCTCGGCCCGCGAGGATTCGGAAAGCCACGCCGCCCGTGATCATTGGATTTCCGAGCGTATCCTGGACTGGTCTGGTGTCCCGTCGACCCATCTACGGCCAACCTTCTTTTCGCAATGGTTCCTCTACCCCCATGCACAGGCATCTATCGTGAATGACGGTGTGATCGATCTACCCTACGGCCACGGTCGTCACGCGCCGATTGCCGCGGAGGATCAGGCCCGCTTCATCGCGAAAGTGCTCGAAGAGCCCAGTCGTCATGCAGGTAAGACTTATGCGCTCTACGGACCAGTCGAGCTTTCCCAGCGGCAAATTGCCGATGAGATCGGCAGCGCCCTAGGGATTACAGTGAAGTATGCCCCTACGACCATTGCAGAATACAAAGACAGATTGGAAAGCCAAGGACTGCCGCCATTTCTCGTTCAACACTTCTGCGCGATTGCGATCGATTATCAGAACGGCATCTTCAGCGGCGAAGACGAGATCATTAAGGCGGAAACAGGATCATCTCCATTGACCGTTAGGGAGTTTGTCGAGCGCCACCGGTCGGAGTTTCATTTTCCCAATAAGTAAAAGCGAAGGTGCGGCCTGATGGCCGCACATCCACGCTCATTGGAGTAATTAGAAATGCAACGGTTTACAGATAAGGTCGTAGTGGTAACTGGCGGCGGCTCGGGCATCGGTCTCGCAAGCGCTGGGTTGTTTGCGCGCGAGGGTGCAAAGGTAATTATTATAGGACGTAACGAAGCGGCGCTTCGCATTGCAAGTGAGAGCCTAGACGGCGACGTCGAGGCCGTATCGGGTGACGTCTCACGGCTCCGGGACCTCGACTCGCTTGGTGCCTATATTGGTCGGAAGCACGGAGGAGTCGATATTCTATTTGCCAATGCCGGTGGCGGGGCGCTTGGGCCCGTCGAAGGCGTGACCGAGGCTGATTTCGACCGGACGGTGGCCACCAACTTTAAGGGCACGTACTTCACGGTGCAGAAACTGATTCCACTGCTACGGAATGGAAGCTCTGTCATTTTGAACACTTCGATCGCCGGCTCCAAGGGATTGCCGAACTTTAGCGTCTATTCCGCCACCAAAGCCGCGGTACGGTCGCTTGCACGGACATGGACCACGGACCTGCGAGGCCGCGGCATCCGCGTTAACGCAATTGCGCCTGGGCACATTGATACCGACATCATGGTCCGAAACGGTATTCCAGCCGAACAAGTCGCCGGTATCAACGATGAGGTTACAAGACAGATCCCAATGAACCGAATGGGAACCCCGGACGAGATCGCGAGCGCTGTGGCCTTCCTCGCCTCCGACGATGCGTCGTACATCACGGGGATTGAACTGACCGTCGATGGTGGTTGGATCCAAGTGTAGATCGAAAGCCGACGAGAGTTCGTCGGCTTTCAGCTTGCTGTCAGCTGGACGAAGCATGCTCGGCATTCGAAGTTAGGGCATCCCGTGCAAAATAAATCTCATATAAATGGTGGCCGCTGGCCCGCGCTCGTATTCTTTGCGTCCTCGCTTGCGTGGTTCGCAATCCTCTGGTTCTTCAAGCGCAACTTTGCAGTAGATATCGCTGTTTCCCGCGCGTTCTTCAGCAGGCACGCTTGCAGCGGCTCACAGCTGAGAACTGTATGCGGTGAATTTTCCGAGAGCCAAGCCCCATTGCTTACTGCCTTGCGATGGTTGTTGTACGCCCTGCCTAGTCTTGGCGCAATGGTCCTTGCACTCGCGCTCTTTACAGCGAGAACGCGTAACAAGCCGGTACGCCTGCTCGTCATCGAGCGCATTTGGCCAGCATTGGGCAGCCTAGCAATAAGCACAGGTCTTCTGACAAATTTTTGGCTTAAATCTCATTCTGGCCGACCAAGGCCGATACAAACGAACTTGTTCGGCGGGTCGCTCGAATTCGAACCAGCAGGTTCATTTCTTGGAGCCTGTGTCCGCAACTGTTCATTCGTTTCGGGAGAGGCCTCTGCCGCAGGATGGCTCGCCTGCCTCATATTTATCGTACCTGCGAAGCACAGGGCTCTCGCTGCGCCGCCAATCTTGTGCGCATCCATCGCGACGGTTTATCTCAGGGTCGGCTTTGGTGCGCATTATGCCTCTGACGCGATACTAGGCTGGTTGCTGTCAGTGGTCGTGTTCGCCGGTTTCTTGGCTGTCGCCGAGTGGTCGGCCGTACTGCGAAGAACCGATTAGCGAGCTCGCGATCTCGTGAACCAACAGGCGTACGGTTTTGCGAATGGTCCCGCAAAAGGGCGATAACTGCGCGGCCCCAATGAGGGCGGCGTAGATCAGTTGTGCTCGCTCAAGTCTCTCAGCGTCACTGCCTCGCGGCAATAGTCTCGCAATCGCAGCGACGCGCTCTTTGGTGTTCGCCCTGAAGGCTTCCTGAACAGACGATGGTTGCCGCCTTATTTCAGACCCAAACGCAACTGCGGCGCTATGGACGGTGTCGTCAGAACCAAGGAGAAAGTCGACGACCGTATCCAAACGTTCTCGAGGTCCTGATTGGTCATCGCGGATCTGGTCGAGCAGGATCAGCATTTCATCATCGACGGCGCATGCGACCATTTCTTCCCTTGAAGAGAAGTGCTTGTAGAAGCCGCCATTCGTCATCCCAACCGCCGATGTGACGTCGGCAAGACTTGTCCCCGCAATACCGACTTCACGCAGGCAACGCGACGCCGCCTCTATCAGGATCGGCGCGTTGCCTGCATCTCTGCCTTCTTGCTTCGACGTCGGGGTTGAGTGGCCAACGAATGCTCCTCGCAAAAATACCATGAATATGTGGTATTGCACATGATTGCGATCTGCGTCACTAGGATTTGCACTGGCCGAGGTCAGATCAGCCGAATCTCTCGGGGAGACTAGAAGTCATGAGCAGTCAGACAGTAATCGGGCACCCGCCTGTGTCCTTTGGCAAGGTGGGCGTGCTGCTCGTCAATCTCGGAACGCCCGATGGCACCGACTATTCCTCGATGCGCCGCTATCTCAAGGAATTCCTGACCGACAAGCGCGTCATCGAATGGTCGCCCTGGAAATGGTACCCGATCCTGTTCGGCATCGTGCTGAACACCCGCCCCGGCAAGGTCGGCAAGGCTTATGAGCTGATCTGGAACAAGGACAAGGACGAGAGCTACCTGCGCACCTATACGCGCAGCCAGTCCGACCTGATGGCCGAGCGGCTGAAGGACCTGCCCAACGTCGTCGTCGACTGGGCGATGCGCTACGGCAATCCTTCTATCGCCTCGAAGATCGATAGCCTGAAGGCCGCCGGATGCGACCGCATCGTGCTCTTCCCGCTCTATCCGCAATATGCGGCAGCGACGACGGCGACAGTCAACGACAAGGCGTTCCAGAAGCTGCTCACCATGCGCTGGCAGCCCGCCCTGCGCACTGTCCCTGATTATCACGACGACGAGACCTACATTGAGGCGCTAGCCAATTCGGTCACCAATCACCTGGCGACGCTCGATTGGGAACCGGAGATGGTGCTCGCATCGTTCCACGGCATCCCGATGTCCTACTTCAAGCAGGGCGATCCCTATTACTGCCAGTGCCAAAAGACCGGCCGCCTGCTGCGCGAGCGCCTTGGCCTGTCCAAGGACAAGTTCATGGTCACCTTCCAGTCCCGCTTCGGGCCGGAAGAATGGCTGCAGCCCTATACCGACAAGACGGTCGAGAAGCTGGCACAGGACGGCGTCAAGAAGATCGCGGTCCTCAACCCCGGCTTCGTGTCCGACTGTCTCGAAACGCTGGAAGAAATCGCCGAGCAGGCCGCCCACTCCTTCCATGAAAATGGCGGCGAGAAATTCGCGCATATCCCCTGTCTGAATGACAGCGAGGACGGCATGGCGGTGCTGGAGAAGGTGGTGCGGCGCGAGCTTCTCGGCTGGGTATAGCAGCAACACAAGAATCGGCTTGAATTAAAAGGGCATATGCCCGTATATCGGCTCAGTCTATGTTGGATCTTACAATGGTATCTATTGATAGCGGCGAGGGTGCCCTGTTAGCGAACGGTAGCCAGTGCGTGTCTACGGCAATTCGAAAAGCTGCGCGGCGAGCTACGCAATTCTACGACAAGGCACTCGCTGGAGGTTTAAAGTCGACCCAGTTTGCTATCCTCGCTGAGCTAAAGCGTGCTGGCAATAGCTGTTGCCTTGGGGATCTTGCGGATTTGCTAGTAATGGAGCGATCCGCCTTGGGTCACAGTTTGCGGCCGTTGGAACGGGAAGGGCTAGTTGTCTTACAGGTAGACGTTGCGGATGGTCGGAAGCGCGTCGCCGCTCTGACACCGATTGGCGTAACACGCCATGGTGCTGTTGAACTAAAATGGCGCGTGGCGCAGCAAGCATTTATGGATGCTGTCGGTTCTAAGGTCGCAGCTGAAATCCGAGACAAGATGTTGGGGATTGCAGCAAACCCTCAGCTTGCCGGCGTGTCTTGATAGAAAATTCTTTCGTCGCGGTGACCTTCGCACTCACGACACCCACCGCCGCCGGCCGGTTCCTCCCCCTTCTGGCGGTGGCGGTGGTCCTTTCACCCGCCCTGGGCTCAACGAGCCTTCCAAGCAGGAAATAGCCCTGTCTGTCCGTAAGCATTCATGCATCGATCGAAAACGGCGATATCTGCGTATCCCCGTGCGATCAGCTGCGCGCCCTCGACTGCCGCAAAGATAGCCTCCGCTCTCGTGTCGGCGTCAGTTCGGTTGAGATCTAGGGCTCCAAGAAAGACTTTTAGCCAATTAATGTTGCTTTCCGAAAATCTATCGACTTCCGCTCTCACCATTTCCGGCAGCTCGTCGCGCTCCGCGATCATAATACCACAAAGGCACATCCGGTTGTCGCGTTCGAGGGCAGCGCGAAATGCGTCCGTATAAGTTCGCATGGTGTTGGCAGCCTGAGAGGGTTCGAGCGACAGGGCACTCAGAAAGGTCTGGGCATCGTCTGAATATTGCTTAGCCAGCGCCGCGCCCAAATCACCCTTCGTCGGAAAATGATAGTGAACGCTCGCATTCTTGATGCCAATTTCCTTGGCCAATTCGCGGAAACTCAGGGCTGTGTATCCATGCGCCTGCACCGTCAACTTGGCGGTATCCATAATCAATTGACGTGTGTCTTTCGTCATCTCTGTCACCCCTGGTTACCTATACGTAAAGTCAGCGAGACCCGTAGTCAAGAAAATACCTACCTAGCGCTCGGTAGGCACTTGACATGGGGGCATATCAACATTTATTGGCTGACCTAGCGCTAGGTCAGATTGGCTGGCCGGCCACGAAGAGGATGAGTACAATGAAAATTTATGACCGTTCGGGCTTTCCGAACCCAGCCCGCATCCGCATCGTTCTCGCCGAGAAGGGCTTGGACAGCCAGGTCGAGTTTGTCCCGGTGGACTTGATCGGTGCTGAGCACAAGCAGGACGCATTCCTTGCAATCAATCCGTCGGGCGTCATTCCGGTTCTCGAACTGGAAGACGGAACGGTTATTTCCGAAGCGACCGCTATCACCGAGTATCTCGACAATCTGGATGGTAATCCGACTCTCACGGGTAAATCCCCGAAGGAAAAGGCGCTTGTGCACATGATGCAGCGCCGCGCCGAGGCATTCGTTCTTGATCCGGTAGGCATCTATTTCCACTTCGGCACCTCCGGTCTCGGTCCTGCCCTGCAGGCCTTCAAGAGCCCGCAGTGGGAAGGTCGCAAGGAATGGGCCGAGCGCAATCGTGCGGCAGTCGAAGAGGGCTTCCGCTACTTCAACAAAATCCTCGGTGCTTCTGACTTCGTAGCTGGCGACAGTTTCTCGATGGCGGACATCACACTCTTCGCAGGTCTTGCTTTTGGTGATGCCGCTGGCCTTCACGCACCAGCCGAACTCGGCAATCTCCAGGCATGGCGCGCACGAGTGGCGGAGCTTCCCAGCGTCAAGAACCGCTCGGGCCAGGCGTTTCTGCCAGAAGACGCCAAGCGACTTGGCTTCTGATTGGAGCTGTGTTGGCGCGATTGGCGCGCCGACACCCCTTATTCAAAACGAAGGATCGAGACTTTGACCTCTGAAAACAAAATGGCGGCGTCCCGCCGCAACCTTCTTATTGGCGCGGCTTCTGCTGTTGCTGGCGTTGGCCTCGTCGCTGCAACCGCGTCAGCGAGCGCTGCAAGCAAGGCTGCTGCCGATATCAAAGTAGTGAGCAAGACGGCCAATACGATTACGACCAAGGACGGAACGCAGATCTATTACAAAGACTGGGGCCAGGGTCCTGCTGTTGTATTCTCGCACGGCTATCCGCTATCTTCGGACGCGTGGGAAAACCAGATGTTCTATCTGGCACAGAACGGCTTCCGTGTAATCGCTCACGATCGTCGCGGCTTCGGCCGTTCGAGCCAGCCTAGCCATGGGTACGACTACGACACGTTCGCGGACGATCTAGCGACGGTCCTGGAAGCACTCGACGTCAAGGATGCTGTCCTTGTTGGTCACTCGATGGGCGGGGGCGAAGTTGCTCGCTACATCGCTCGCCACGGTGAGAAGCGTGTCAGCAAGGTAGTTCTCGTCGCTGCGGTTACGCCTTTCCTCCTGAAGACCGACACCAACCCCGGCGGTGTTCCCAAGGAGTTCTTCGACACGTTCCGCGCAGCCGTGACAACGGACCGCTCGCAATGGAACAAAGACGTTTCGATGCCCTATTATAATTATAACAGAGCGGGCGCGAAGGTCTCTGAGGGTGCGCGCGAGGAGTACTGGCGTCAGGGCCAGGCCACTGGCTTTATGGCCGCTTTCCACGCACTCGGCGCATTCTCGGAGACCGATTTCCGAGATGACCTCAAGAAGGTCACGGTACCGGCACTCGTTATCCACGGTAGCGACGACCAAATCGTCCCAATCGAACTCTCCGGCAAACTTGCTGTTACGTTTCTCAAGAACGGCAAGCTCAAGGTGTACGACGGCGGGTCCCACGGCCTCATCGTAACCGACAAGGAAAAGCTCAACGCTGATCTTCTGGCATTCGCCCGCGGCTGACCTCCCACTCCACCGCGTGCGCAGGAAGGGCCCGGTTTTATAGCCGGGCCCTTTTAGTTCGTAGCGGCACGATACAGAATAAAAATTTCATATAACGGGCATATGAGCATATAATAGTCTATATTATTTGTAGATTTTATAATGCAAGCGACTCCCTTTGATCCGGTCCTGGCGGCACACTGTGGTCTATCGATAGGGGACCGCAATGCAGCTCTTAAAACCACTTGCTCTTGGGAAGTTCGAATTAAAAAATCGCGTCGTCATGGCACCGCTTGCACGGGCAAGAGGAGACGCGCTGCGGGCTCCCAAAGACATTGTTGCGACATATTACGCCCAGCGCGTTTCAGCGGGTCTGATAATTACAGAGGCTAATCACATATCGACGCAGAGCGCGACCAGAGCGCGGGCAACGGCCCACCATACCGATCATCAAAATTCAGCATGGGAGAAAGTGACCAAGGAGGTTCATCGAGCAGGGGGCATTATCTTCCAGCAGCTCTATCACGTCGGTAGAAAGTCCTTGCTCTCGAGTACGCCAGGTCGAGAGCCGCCTATAGCGCCTTCCGCCCTTTCCGCCTTCGGTGGAATCATGAGCGAGCATGGCCTTGAAGAATTTCCCGTCCCGCGAGCTCTTGAGCTTAGTGAGATCCAGCCCTTGGTGGAAGACTATCGCCGTTCAGTGGTGCTCGCTCGGCAGGGTTCGATGGCATCGAAATCCTTGCGGGAAATGGCTTCCTCATTGATCAGTTTCTCAGAGACTCTTCTAATCGCCGGAATGACGAATATGGCGGCTCGATCGAGAACAGGGCTCGTTTCTTGCTTGAAGTCGTCGATGCTGCAATCAAAGAGTGGGGAAGCGATCATGTGGGTGTACGCCTATCTCCGCATTTCCGTGCCGATCGCATCAGTGACTCAAATCCAAGAGCGCTCTTCAGCTACATCGCTATTGAGCTAAACAAGCGTCGCGTCGCCTATATCCATTTCCTTGAAGGGACTACCTACGATGAAAGCGGGGATGTACCTCTATACAAAAGGCTTGTCTCGAAGGGCGCGAACGGCGCAGGGCCACCGCCTGGCGAGGATTTCCTCGCCCCAATTGTTCGGGAACTTTTTGAAGGCGTTTTGATCCTAAACAGTGGCTATGACAGGGAAAGCGCCGAGCAGGTTATCTCCAGCGGCCTCGCAGATGCGGTATCCTTTGGAAAGCTCTTCATTTCAAATCCTGACCTTCCAGAGCGCTTTCGTGTGGGTGCTCCCCTCAATGACGCGGATATATCGACATACTACACCAACGGGCCTGAGGGATACATAGATTACCCGTTTCTTGATCGCCAGCCGCAGTCTGCCACGGTCTGAAGCGCGTTTTGTTTCTCGAGGGAAAATGATGACAACGTATGATAAATCGCTGCGCTCAGTGGTGAGCGACGACCTCCTCGTTGCTCTCCGTGCCGAGTTCGCGCTTGGTGCCGCAAAGCATGACGAGGAGGCATCCTTCCCATTCGAGAATTTCGCGCGGCTTGCCGAGCATGGGCTCATCGCACTGACTGTGCCGCGTGATTTAGGAAGACTCGGAGGAAAGATCACAGACGCGGTGAGATTGGTGGCCGCTGTCGGGGCCGGTGACGCTTCCACTGGTCTCCTCGTCGCCATGAACTGCCTTATGCATCATGTTCTGAGCAGAACGCGCCCAGCAGGCTACGATGAGATCGCTAGCGCTGCAGTCCAGGGATCAGGTGTGCTCAACGCACTCCAGGCCGAGCCGGATCTCGGTTCGGTAGTGCGAGGAGGCCTGCCCGGAAGTTACGTGACCAGGAAAGCTGATGGCGGATGGATCTTAAACGGGAGAAAAGCCTACGCGACAGGAAGCCCCATTGTTCAGTGGTGGCTTGCCCTGGTGCGCACGGAGGAACCCCAGCCGCGGGTCGGCACAGTAATCGTACCTGCAAATTCTCCTGGACTGACGGTTGTACCAACATGGAATCATGCAGGGCTGCGCGCTACCGCAAGCCATGAAATAGAGTTTGCAAATGTTCATCTCGTGGAGAATGCCGCGACCGGTTTCTACGCGCCGGGCACCAAGGAGGCTATAGACCGTCGCGCCACCGTTGATGTTTGGTCGTGTCTGCTAACCGCCGCCCTGTACGACGGGATCGCGCGGTCTGGGAGAGACTGGCTCAGACGATTCCTTTCGGAACGTGTGCCGTCAAATCTAGGCGCGCCGTTGGCTACTGTGCCGCGCCTTCAGGGCGTTGTTGGTGAAATCGAGACGCTATTGATGATCAACCGATCGCTGATCGACGACTACGCGCGTGCCGCAGAGGCCGCTCCTCTACCGGACGCGATCAGTGCGCAGATGGTGAAGCACATCGTAACTAAAAACGCCATCAAGTCCCTTGAGCTAGCTTTAAGCATCTCTGGCAATCACGGATTGGACAAAGCCAATCCTCTGGAAAGGCATTACCGCGACGCGCTTTGTGGTCGAGTGCACGCGCCTCAATCCGACACGATCCTCGTCAATGCAGGAAGAACGTCGCTCTCATCCGAGCAAACGCTCGGTTAAAGGAAGCTTTCATGAGTCATCAGCGATATCGTGGTCTGGCGATTAGTCGTCGCACCTTTCTCGCAGGCGTCGCGGCAAGTGCAATTATGCCGACAACTGCCAGGTCCGAGCCTGTTGCGTCTGGTGGCACACTGGTTGCTGTCTCGCATCCCGGTGAGCCGAACGTGTTGACAGCGGCGATTGTCCAGACGGGCCAGGTTCAAACAATATCGGCGAAGATCTTCGACGGTCTCATTCGGTACGGCCAGAACTTTGAGATCTTGCCTGAACTCGCCGCGAGCTGGACTCTCAGTGACGACGAACGCGAGTTGACATTCCATCTACGAGATGGTGTTCGCTGGCATGACGGGCACCCGTTCACGGCAGCCGACGTCCAGTATACATACGAGAATGTGTGGATGAAGATCCATCCGCGTGCTCGCGCGACCTTTGCCGCTGTTGAGGCCGTCGAAACACCCGATCCGCTCACCGTAAGGTTCAAACTTCGCAATCCTTCGGGCGTTATTCTCGGGGCGTTGAATGCCGTGGAACTCACTGTGTTGCCGAAGCATCTATACGAAGGCACTGATGTTCTGCGAAACCCTTACAACGGCGCTCCAGTTGGCACTGGTCCCTTCCGATTCAAAGAGTGGGTAAGGGGAGACCGCGTGGTGTTAGAAAGGAACCCAGACTATTGGGATGCGGGAAAGCCGTATCTCGACAAGCTGGTCTACAGGGTTATCCCCGATGCTACAGCGAGGTTCGCGGCCTTCAAAGCCGGCGAGGTGCAATTGGGTATGTTGTCGCCGATCTCGATAAATGACCTTGAAGCGGCGCAGGACGACGAAAGCATTAACGTCGAGTTTAGTGGTTACGATTGGCTGGCATCTGCGGTCGTGGCTGAGTTCAATGTGAGACGTCCGCCGTTTAACGATCTCAGGGTGCGGAGGGCGGTAGCTCACGCCATCGATTTGAATGCGTTGTCAAAGGTTACCGCAAAGGGATTAGGGAGACCCGGAACCTCACCCGTTCTCTCCACGCAGACGGCCTTCTATGCTGGTGATAGTCTTCCGAAGTATCCGTTCGACCGGAGCATCTCCGAAGCCCTTCTCGACGAGGCCGGACTGAATAAGGACGCTGGCGGCGTCCGCTTTGCAATTGCTCTCGATTGGCTGCCTTTCGGTGAAAACTTTCAGCGTTATGGAGAATTCATTCGTCAATCATTGAAACGTGTAGGGATCGAGGTCACGCTCAGGAACCAGGACCTCTCTCAGTTTTTTAATCGGGTTTATTCGCAGAACGAATTCGATTTGATTGTCTCTCACAGGGCAGGCTTCGGGGATCCGCAGATCGGCATTGACCGAATCTTTTGGTCGAAGGCCATCCTCAAAGATGTGCCGTGGTCGAATGCATCTGGGTATAGCAGCCCAACCATGGATGCTCTCATCGAGGCTGCGCACGATGCCCCGAACGAAGCCGAAAGAGTGGAGTTGTACAAGAAAGTGCAAATTCAGGCGCAGACAGATATTCCCCACTTTACTCTACTGGAAAACCGCCAGTACACGATCGCCTCCTCGCGAGCTCGCGGGCTATCGACTGGCTCCAACAGTGCCTATGACTCCCTGAAAGACGCTTGGTTGGCGTCATGAAACACAAAACTGATGAGACTGGCGCTCGCAGGTCGCCGGTGACTGCCGAGCTTGGAAGATATCTGCTTAGTCGAATCCTACAGATGGCCCCTACGGTCTTTCTGATAGTATTATTTGCATTCGTCATCCTACATCTCGCTCCGGGTGATCCGGTGCAGACCCTTGCGGGTGAGTCAGGAGGAGCTACGCCAGAGCTGCTCGCTGAGATTAGAGTAGCTTACGGTCTAGACAAATCCTTACCGGTGCAGTTCTTGCATTACGCTTCGAACATTGCGAGCGGTCACCTAGGATTCTCGTTTCGCGCTAATATGCCGGTGTTGGACCTCATACGAGCGCGGCTGGCGCCCACCCTACTGCTTGCTGTCACCTCCATGATGCTCGGTGTTTTGCTCGGCGTTCTCGGAGGAGCGGTATCGGCCGTATGTCGGGGGAAAATCGGGGACGTCGTCGTAAGCAGCATCGCGCTACTATTGTATGCTACGCCCAGCTTCCTCATCGGGATAGGACTGATCGTAGTTTTCTCACTTAAGTTTCCCATACTGCCCACGAGTGGTTACGCTGACGCCGCCGCGGATAAGGGAACAATTGAACATGCCATAAGCGTCGGACAGCACCTTTTATTGCCAACGCTAACTCTCGGATCTCTGTATGGGGCGATCTACGCACGCTTCATTCGCGGCACGATGCTGGAGGTCTATAGTCATCCACATATCCGCGGGGCACGAGCGCGAGGGCTTACGTCCTTCGAAGTCGCCACACGTCACGTGCTGAGAAATGCGCTGCTTCCATTCATAACATTGGTTGGTCTTCAGGCTGGTTCGTTGCTCAGTGGAGCGATTCTCGTCGAAACCGTATTTTCTTGGCCAGGTCTCGGTCGCTTGGCTTATGAGGCATTGCAACAGCGGGACCACAACCTGCTCGCCGGTATCGTTCTCTGCAGTGGAGGCTTGGTTGTTGTTATGAATCTGGTTGTGGACGTTGTCTATGCAGTCCTTGACCCCCGGGTGGTCTTACGGTGAGCGCGGACCCTTCTATCGCTGAATGGCGGTTGGATAAGGACCGTCGCTTCAAATTTTGGAGATGGCCGGGATCGCTTCAACTTGGCGCGGCGCTTCTTGTGGCCGAGATGCTGATTGCCGGATCAGCAAGTACGCTCTACCCAGGTGATCCTTTCGACATGGTCGGCATGCCATTTGTCCGTCCGTGGGAGGACCCACAGTTCCCGCTCGGAACGAATATACTCGGTCGCGACATCGCCGCTCAGTTAATCCATGGCACACGCGTGTCACTGTTAATCGGTCTGGCGGCGACGCTCATTGCGACCTTTGTTGGAGGATCCGTTGGTCTCGTCGCCGGCTATTTCGGTGGGTGGATTGACCATCTACTAATGCGCTTCACCGAGCTTTTTCAGGTCATCCCGCATTTTCTCCTGGCGATAATTATCGTATCGATCTTGGGGCCGCACTTACCGAATATCATTCTCGCTATCGGGGTGACGAGCTGGTCAATGGTCGCTCGAATGGTCAGAGCGGATGCGCTGAAATTGCGAGAGCTGGATTTTGTGAAAATCGCAGTCGTTCTTGGCGGAGGACATTCGCGAGCGATCATCTATCACGTCCTTCCCAACGCAATTGGCCCGGTTCTTGTCGCTGGCTCGATCTTATCGTCGCTGGCAGTACTATCCGAGGCAGGCCTCGCCTTTCTCGGATTAAGTGACAGCAACTATGTAAGCTGGGGAGGGATGATGGGTGCAAACCGCGATGCGCTGCTGACCGCTCCCTTTATGACCCTTATCCCGGGTGCGGCGATAGTCTTGACGGTCGCATCCCTGAGTATGATCGGGGACGGCATGGTCAAATTGTTGGCGCGGAGGGGTGGAGTGTGACAGACGCTGAGGTCTTGAGCGTTCGTGACCTTCGGGTTTCCTTGAAAACTTTATCTGGCTCCGCTGTGGCCGTCCGCGGTGTGAGTTTCGAGGTCTCGCGTGGCGAGACCGTGGGTTTAGTTGGGGAGTCTGGCTGCGGGAAAACACTGACAGCGCTTGCCGCATCCGGTCTCTTGCCGGAGGGCGCGACGATCTCAGGCGGCTCAGTTCACCTTCTTGGTTATGATGTCACCAATAGCGACAGCAAGGCCTGGCGCGATTTACTGGGAAAGCACATCGCGTTCGTCTTTCAAGATCCCATGGCAGCGTTGAACCCGGTCCGCACTATCGGTTACCAGCTTATGGAGGCCGTTCTTGCGCACAGGAACATATCAAGAAGCGCAGCATGGGATAAAGCGTTGGAGTTGGCTCGTCGGGTCAAGCTTCCCCGCGCTGAAGCCCTATTAAACGCATATCCTCATCAGCTTTCCGGCGGCATGGCCCAACGGGTAGTGATCGCCATCGCGATAGCCAACGACCCGAATGTCCTCATCGCAGACGAGCCTACGACCGCTTTAGATGTCTCCATGCAGCGAGAGATTTTGAAACTCCTAAAGGAAATACAGCGCCAAACGGGCATGGCCATAGTCATCGTCAGTCATGATCTCGCAATGATCGCTGAATGGACGGACCGCGTGCTCGTTATGTATGCCGGTCACATAGTCGAATGCCAAACAACGATCGATCGCCTCGCTAGGATTCGTCATCCATATTCACGCGCGCTGCTGGCTGTGCGCCCAATTAGACGGCCAAGGTATGGTCCGCGCCCAAAGCTTTTTGAGATAGGCGGCGCAGTTCCTCTGCCAGGAGAAAAGTTTTACGGATGTGCCTTCGCTGGACGCTGCGCTCATGAAATCGAACGATGCAAGATCGATGCGCGCGAACTGAGGACGGCCAATCAAGGGAAGATCGCCTGCCACTTAGCGATTGAAGCGGAAGCCGCCGAATGACCCAATCGAAACCTCTCCTGCGCGTAGAGAACCTCTCCGTCGAATTTAGAGAGGGCCGATCTTGGATCAGGGCGGTCGATGACGCCAGCTTCTCCATCGCTACGGGCGAGATCTTAGTCCTTGTTGGTGAGTCCGGATCTGGAAAGTCTACGTTGGCTCGTTCAATAATCGGGATGATCCCAGCAACCGGTTCAATCGCGTTGGAGGGCGAGAGCGTTCAGCGTTAGCATCGGCTCGTTCTCGCGAACAGCGCCGAAAGCTGGGGATGGTTTTTCAGAGCGCAAGTGTGGCCTTCAATCCACGGCTTTCAGTTAGAGCGATTCTAAATGAGCCGCTAGCGCTTCTCGGATCTCATTCCACTGCCGGCCAGCCAACTGAACTTCTTGACATGGTTGGGTTGCCTCACTCCTTGCTATCTAAGAGGCCTGCGGAGCTGTCAGGAGGTCAGCGGCAACGTGTAGGTATCGCACGTGCGTTGGCCGTAAGGCCCAAGCTTCTAATCTGTGACGAAGCAGTATCCGCATTGGATGTGTCCGTGCAGGCGCAAGTCCTGAACTTGCTAAGTGATCTCCAGAACTCAGAGGGTCTCGCCATGCTGTTCATCACGCACGATCTTTCCGTAGTCTCCTACCTTGCAGATCGGATCGCTGTCATGAATCGCGGCCGTATCGTGGAGATCGGTGATTCATTGGACGTTCTTGATCAGCCGAGAGACTCCTACACCCGAGAACTCTTGGCCTCATCCACGCGATAGGAAACAAAATGGGACAACACGGCGACGAACACGAACACGAACACTGGAAGCACAATGGCGTCCGCGTCATCAAGGGCGATCAATTGGAGTCGAATACGGCGCAGACGCCCGGCATGTTTAGGCAGGCCGCGATTAACCATGCGCGGGTCGGCGCCCAAAAGATATGGGCTGGAACCGTCTCGATTGCGCCTCGCGCTAAGACCGGCGTTCACCACCACGGGGCACTGGAGAGTGTCATCTTCGTCATCAGCGGACGAGCGCGGATGCGGTGGGGTGAGCGTCTGGAGTACGTTGCCGAAGCGGGGCCAGGGGACTTTATCTTTGTGCCACCTTACGTGCCTCACCAAGAAATCAACGCCGACCCAGAAAGAGCATTGGAATGCGTACTCGTTCGGTCGGATAACGAAGCGGTCGTCGTAAACATTACCGACGTTGAGCCGGTAGAGCCACCGGAGACTGTGCTCTGGGTGGACCCAATACATAAACCGGTCGATTAAGTATTGAAGGGATTCCAAAAATGACCAACGGCAGGAGCGCGTTAGTAGCGGGAGTAGGGGCGTACAACGGCTTGGGCGCAGCGATCGCGCGGCGTTTTGCAGCCGAAGGGTATGTGGTTTGCATCGCCGGCAGGAACGGCGAGAAGCTGGCGGACACGGCTGCAAGGATTCGAGAGACGGGCGCACAGGTTATTTCGATTGTGGGTGATGTAAGTGAGGCAACTGATGCCGAGCGGTTCATTGCGGAAGCAGCGAGAGCTGGGCGTCTGGACGCGATAATTCATAATGCTGGCTCGAACCGGCCTTCACCGTTCCTGGACCTCGAGCAGGCCGATTTTGAAACGCATTGGCGCGAGCACACTTTAGGGGGTTTCCAGATTGCGAAGCACGCACTGCCTCTTCTGCTTTCCAACGGTGGGGGAACGCTCGCCTTTACAGGGGCTAGTGGGTCACTTCGCGGTAAGGCAAATTATGCGCCATTCGCAGTCGCGAAGGCGGGACTACGCGCGCTTGCACAGAGCCTTGCGCGCGAGTTCAGTCCAAAAGGAGTGCATGTGGCCCACGTCGTCATCGACGGGGGGATCGACGGCGACAGGCTTCTCTCCCGCGCGCCAGATCTAAGAAGCAGCGCGGGCCCGATGGTCTGCTTAACATCGACGCGATTGCCGACGCATTCTGGTATCTGCATACCCAGCAACGGAGCGCCTGGACGCTCGAGCTTGACCTACGTCCCTGGGCCGAAACCTTCTGATCGCGCATGCAAACTGCCGCACGAAAGCGCAGTAAAGTCGAAAGTGTTCCCCATATGCCAAAGTTGGACCGATATGATCGGATGATACTTGCTGCCTTGCAGCGAGATGCAACAGTCACACTCGATGACCTCGTCAAGCGTATTGGTCTCAGCAAGAGCCCGTGCTGGCGTCGGATAATGCTTCTTGAGCAGAGCCGCATCATACGTCAGCGCGTCGCGCTGCTCGACGAGACAAAATTGAATCTTGGCGTATCCGCGTTCGTCTCGGTTCGCGCTAAGAGCCATTCACCGGAATGGGTGACGCGCTTCAGTGAAGTGGTTGTGAGAATGCCTGAGGTCGTTGAGGCATATAGAATGAGTGGCAAATTCGACTACCTTTTAAAGGTCCTTGTGCCTGACATTGCCACCTACGATGCTTTCGAACGAAGCCTATCTACGACGTTGGATTTAGAGATGGTTTTGCCGAAATTCTCTCTCCAACGCTTTAAGAGCACCACTGAGCTCCCTCTCGCGTACGCGGAAGGCGTCTAGCATCTTGCATGGTGTCCAAGGTGTGCCGATCGGAATTGGCGCGCGCGATCGACACACCGACGCTCATGAGTGGGCCACGTTAACGGCGATCTTACCGTGGAGGCCTGAAGCCTTCTTTAATTCAGTTAGGCCAGCGTTAATCTCGTCGACCGAAGACCTGATCTCCTTTGACACGGTCGGGCGAACTTTATTCTCTGTGTGCCAGCGCATTGAGGCCTCCATCGCCATACGGAAATTTGCCTTGGCCGCTTCGTCAAACACATAGCCGTTCGAGAAATACGTGAGGACATTCGCGTTGATGTGCATTGCGCCTTTCTCAGCCAGTATTTCATCTACGGGGGAATGAGTGATCTTAGTTCGTGACGTTCGGCCTGGACCTACGCCAAGGACGATCCATTTGCCACCGTTTCGGACCGCTTTCGCCGAGGCGACGTAGCTCTCCTCTGAATAGGTCGGATCAAAGACAATGTCGGCCCCACGCCCTGATGTGATTTCTATAACGCGAGCGGTGGCATCCTCAGCTTTATAGTCGATAATCGAGTCAGCGCCGCTCGCCGCGAGGAGCGCCTTTGACTCGGGGGTGCTACCGCTACTTATTACGAGGGCCGCACCCAAGGCGCGAGCTGCAATCTGAATCGCCAAATGGCCAACCCCGCCGCCGCCGCCTGGAATGTAGACTACGTCGCCTGATTTCACGTGATCGTATAGGCCAAGAAATGCCGCGAGGAAGCAGATGGGTAGCACCCCGGCTTCGGTAAAGGAAACGCTGTCAGGCTTCTTGGCGGCCAGAAACTCGCGAGCAACCGCGTAGCCACCGCCACCTCGCCCAGCCCAGCCGCCATTTCCGTTGCAGTCCGCCATTGCAACGACCGAATCGCCGATATGGAACGCCGTTACGTCGATGCCGACAGCGATGACAACCCCTGACACGTCAAAGCCAAGCGCGACCGGCGGCTGATTGCCAAAGAAATTTAGCTCGGCGAGCTTGAACTCAAGTGGGTTCAGCGACGATCCGATTACCTTGATCAGGATTTCATCTGGCTTCGGAATCGGAACATCCCTCTCAAACTCTACCAGCGGGAAACCACCTCCATTGGAGACGTATCCGATCGCATGGTATTTCGCGGGTTTAGAGTTATCCGGCAGCATCACAAATCTCCTTTGTGGAAAAATAAAGGCATATGCCCATAAATACTAAGACGCTCGCTGTCTACCACCTGTTGCGCCGTTCACGTGTTTGTGCGCCGTTCCTATCAGATATGGTTATTCAGATTTTCGTGTGGATCCATTCTTGGGCGAGGCACGTCCACGCTCGGCAGAACCCGAATCCTGCCAGCCTTACGGCCGGTCGGGATGCCCAGGCAATCATGACAACGGATACCGATAGAGAAGCTACATTAATGCCGAGAGAGAGTGGTGGAAATTTGCATGCGAGCCTGTAAAGACCTTGATACCTGCGTGCAAATCAGAGCTTTGCATCTGAAGAAACGGGCATCAGAGAGGACGCCCTCCACTTAGTGCTGCCGTCAGCGGTTCAGATGACGCGTATCAAGTTCTTCAAGTTCTGCGAACCGATCAAAGCCCATTGGATCAACCAAGAAGGTACCATCCAAAAAGGCTAAATCCGGACGAGCGGCTATTATTAATGAAGCGATGGGTAGTTCGTGACTGCTGCGCCTCGACAAATAGTAAGGTTGACAGAGCCCCAGACCTGCGGCGTTTACTGCCTCGGTCACTCCGCGCAACATTTGCTTTCGCAAGCATTGGCTTTGAATGAAGTAAATCGGCTGATCGGTCTTCGTTTTGTATGCGACGGCATGATCCGTATCGACGAGAATTCGACCGTCCCGGAATCCGACAATCCGCCTTGTGACCTCTTGGAAGTCTAGACGCCGTCGTAAGGTCCAACGTGTAGCAAGCATTGCCGATCTCCAAAAACGGGCCGGGGAAACCCCGGCCCGGTGTTCGGGCGCAGCAATGAGAAGCTGTCTTACTTGCATCGACAGCGCGCGCCTTCACAGCACTGGACCGCCGCTACCAACCCCAAGCAGCCCAGCCATGCGAGAGTATGCCCATTTCCGTGTAAAATCATCAACTTATCAGGTATGGGTGCCATTCTCTGGTCGAATGACTAGCGGACGCTTTCAACTGTTATTTCTATTGATACAGTTGAGCATATGTGAGATTAAGTCTCCATAAGAGATCGGTGCGGGAGTTGCTTACAGCCGCACTTAAAGCGAATTGGCGTGTTGAACGAATGCGCGCCAGTGCTGATTTGGTGACCTCCGAATCAGTAGTTCCGGCGGGAGCCCGATATCCCAGTTGGGCTCCCGTTTCAGCGCGACGCTTCAAGGCGCTGGAGTTCAGTTAAACAATCTTCGATGGTCATCGAAGAAAGAACACCGGAAACAGCATTATCGGCTTTCGAGCAAAGCATGTCATTGAGTCCCCCGATATTACGCGTGACAAGACAAGCGGCTTGCCCCTCTGGGCGAGGTGCCCATGATTTTGCGTCAGGAGTTGTGGCATCGCGCACCATCTGCAAAGTGATCTCCTTGGGAGGTCTTGCCAGCCTGATTCCGCCTTGAGCGCCCTCCGAAGCAGCGATGATGCCAGCCTTTGCCATGGTAGATAGAGTTTTTCGGATGAAACTCGAATTTGTCTCCAAGGAATCGGCGAGCGTCGAACTCGTTGTTCTTACGCCTTGCCGCTCGTTAATGGCGGCCGTCATCACTATCTGCAGTGCTGTCGGGAACCTCGTGTCTGCCATGCGCGCATATATAGCGCGCATTTTCTGGTAAATCCAGATGCAACGTAAAGGCGCCGAAAGTTGGTCGGGTACATGTTTGACGTGCTAGTACGGCGATAGCCAAGGTCTTACTCGATCGCATTGCGAGCATGTTTGAACTGGCGTTGATTCCAGTTGCACATATGGATCGGCACGGACGAAAAACCTGTCACTCCAAAGATAGTTTAGCCCAAGGTATACCAGCACCCCTCCGGCCACAGCTCCCATGACAAAGACGTCGAAGATCGAGAACTCTCGCGCCTGGACGTTATTGGCGTAGCTTTCCAACGACTGCTCGCCACCGGCCGTCTGAGCTTTCGGGTCACTGCGTTCCGCAGTTTCGGCTTTGGGTCGCTGTCGGAATGCCAAAATGGTTGCTTGGGCACGTGCGTTGATGGGCGCGCCGGGACGCTGATGCTCGGTTTCGTTTGCAGCCATCGCTGTTTCCTCGGATGAGGGGGCGGCGAGGTTCGCCGCCCCGTTTGGATCACGAATGCGCGGCTTTGGTGCTGGGGTGCCCTGAGGCACCCTTTGCAACGTCGCTGTTTGCAGCGGCACGCTTGTCGCTTGGTCTGATCCGGAACCAAAGCGCGTAGAGGGCAGGGAGCCCGAGCAAGGTGAGAATCGTACCGCCAAAGGTCCCGCCAATCAGGGTAAACGCCAGGGACGACCAGAATACCGAGAAGGTCAATGGGATGAAGGCAAGAACCGCGGCCATCGCTGTTAGAATGACTGGTCGCGCTCGCTGGACGGTGGCTTCGACAACCGCGTCGAACGGGCTCAGCCCTTCATGCTCGTTCGTGTGTATCTGACCGATTAGGATCAGGGTGTTTCGCATGATGATCCCGGCTAGTCCGAAGAAGCCGAGGATGGCGTTGAAGCCGAACGGCTGGTCGAAGACCAACAGCGTGGGCACCATTCCGACAAGCGCGAGTGGGGCAGTAAGGATCACCATGAACATATGTGCGAACGATCGGGTTTGAATGATGATGACGGTCAACATCAAAGCAAGCATGATCGGGAACACAGGTGCCAAAGCACCGTTGGCCTTGCCCGCTTCTTCGACAGAGCCACCAGTTTCGATCTTGTAGCCCGCTGGGAGCCCCTTGATGATCGGCTCGAGAGCCTTCGAGATCTCGTTTGAGACATCAGGTGGCTGCTGGCCTTCCGCAATATCACCCTGCACCGTCACTGTCGGCACGCGGTCGCGCCGTCTCATGATCGGCTCCTCCATTCTAACTTCCGTCCGACCGATCTGGTCCAAAGGAATTCTTTGACCAGCGTTACCGACCAGAACGAAATTGCCGATTTTTGATGGGTCGAGGCGTTCGTCGCCGAAGCTACGCGCGACCACGTCCACCGTTCGGATGTCCTCTCTGACTTGGGTGACCGGAACGCCAGTAAGGTAAAACTGGAGTTGCTGTGATACATCGTGCGAGTTCAACCCAATTGCCCGCAGTCGGTCCTGATCGAGGACAAAATGCACGGTCGGCACCTGCTGTCCCCAGTCGACGTTCACCTGTCGCATGTGGGCATTAGCTTCCATGGCCTGTTTAACTTGGCCTGCAAGCTGGCGCAGCTTCGCTGGATCGCTTCCGGAAACCCTGAATGCCACAGGGAACTGCGTATAGGGACCGAATGTGATCTGGTTTGCGCGGATCTTAGCACCTGGAGCGAGCCCGTCGGCTGCAGCTTGCCGTACCTTTTGCTTGAGGATCTCACGCGTCTCCGGGTCTTTGGTAAGAACCACGATCTTCGCGAATGAAGGGTCGGGAAGTTCCGGTGCGATAGCAAGGTAGAAACGCGGCGCACCCTGTCCGATGTAGCTGGTCACGATCAGAGCTTCTGGCTGCGTCTTCAACCAGTCCTCGACATGTTCGACCACTTTGGTTGTCTGCTCGATCGCAGTTCCATATGGCATCTGCACTTCGACGAACACCTCTGGACGGTCAGAGACAGGAAAGAACTGGTTCTTCAAAAATCCCATACCGACGACAGCGACAGCTAAGACCGCTACTACCGCGACAACGACCGCGTACTTGAAGCGGACGGCCTGCTGAACAAGGGACCGGAGCCTGTTGTAGTTTGGTGTACCGTAGATGGCGGCATGCCCTCCGGGAATTGGCTTGATATCGGGGAGCAGCTTGACGCCGAGGTATGGCGTAAAGGCCCCTGCGACGAGCCAAGACGTGAGGAGCGCGAAGAAGACGATCCAAAAGATGTTGCCGGCATACTCGCCTGCGCTGGATTGAGCGAAACCTACTGGCATCAAGCCAATCGCCGTGACTAAGGCCCCTGCCAGCCGGGGAGAGGCGGTATGAACCCAAGCTTCGCCGGAGGCCACGATGCGATCGAAGCCTTCTTCCATCTTCACGACCATGGTTTCGATAACGATAATCGCATCATCAACCAAGAGACCAAGGGCGAGGATCAGTGCACCGAGCGTGATGCGGTCAAAATCGCGGCCGGTTGCCTGCATGATCATAAAGACGCCTGCGAGAGTCAGCGGTACTGCGGCGGCGACTACGATACCGACACGCCATCCAAGGCTGACCAGGCTTACGAAAATCACGACCGCAAGTGCTACAAAGAACTTGAGCATGAACTCATCGATTGCTTCAGCGATGTTAACGGCTTGGTCGGTCACTTTCACAAGCGACATGCCAAGCGGAAGTTCTGCCGATATCGAAGCGACCTCCTTTTCGAGCGCTTCGCCGAGCACGAGGCCGTTCCATCGGTCCCGCATAACGACACCAAGCTCCAGCGCAGGCTCACCCTGATGGCGAATGAGGAAGGTCGCCGGGTCCTCGTAGCCGCGTTTCACTTCAGCAACATCTGAGAGGCGTAGCATTCGTCCCTGAGACACGATCGGTGTATTGCGGATTACGTCGAGGTCGTCAAAACTCCCATCGACGCGAACCTGAACCTCCGGCCCGTTAGTCTGGATTGAACCGGCCGGCGTTACGAGGTTTTGGTTCGCCAGTGCTTGGAAGATCTCAGAGGGCATAACTCCGAGGTTCGACAGCCTGTCATGGGAGAACTCTATAAAAATTCGCTCGGGGCGCTCTCCGATGATATTGATCTTCTTAACGCCGGGCACATGCAGCATTCGCTGTCGAAGCTGTTCTGCTTGCCTTGCCAGCACGCGTGCCGGTTCGCCCTTGGCCTTCAGTGCGTAAAGAGCGAAGGTAACATCTGAATATTCGTCATTCACGAACGGTCCAAGGGTGCCTTGCGGAAGCTTCGAGGCTTCGTCCCCCATCTTCTTCCGAGCCTGGTAGAACTGTTCTGCCACCTCACCCGGTGGCGTATTATCGCGCAGTGTGAGGGTGGTAAACGCTAACCCTGGTCGGGTAAACGTTTCGGCGCGGTCGTACCACTTCAGTTCCTGGAGACGCTTCTCAAGAGGCTCGGCCACTTGATCTTGCATCTCTTGCGCTGTTGCGCCGGGCCAAGCTGTTACGACTGTCAAAACCTTGATGGTGAAGCTAGGATCCTCTGCACGACCGAGCTTCAAGAAGGCAAGGCCTCCGGCAGCAGTAATCGCAATAATGAGGAACAGTGTAATTGCACGCTCGCGAACGGCGAGAGCTGAGAGATTGAACGACATTACTGTTCACCCTGCTCGGTTCTTACCTTCTGGGAGTCGTGCAGCAGATGTGCTCCGAGGGCGACAAATCGGGCACCTTGCGCGATGCCATCAGAGATTGACGCACTTTCAGCGTCGAGCGAAGCTACCTTGACTTGCTTGAAGTGGACTTCACTATCATTGCCAATAATCCAAACACCTGGTCCGGTGCCAGGATCGAACAACGCGCTGAGCGGGATTCGATAAAATGGCTTCTGTCCCCCATCCGCAATTGTGATGTTGATAGTCGCTCCAAGCGGAGCCGACGCGGCGTCGCCTTCGAGCACGTAGCGTGCTTCAAAGGTTCGCGTGACGGGATCAGCTGCGTTTGAAAGCTGGCGGAGTATGGCGTTGCCGCCTTTACCGCTGTTGAAGACGGTAGCCACAGCGGACGATCCAACCTTCGGGAGAAGTGTTTCCGGCAGATCGATTGATGCTTCGCGCGGACCGGCGTGCGCAAGGCGTACAACGGCCTGACCCGCGGCGACTACTTGGCCAGGCTCTGCAAGTGTCTCCACGACAGTGCCATCGGAGTCGGCGACGAGAACCGAATAGCTGGCGGTGTTCTTTGTGACGCGTACCTGGGCTTCTGCAGCGTTGAGCTTTGCAAGAGCAACATCCGCTGCAGCTTTCGCACGGCTATAATTCGTTTCGGAGACTGCTCCTGAGCTTACGAGCGAACGGAAACGCCGCTCGTCATCCGATGTCTGAGCCAGTTCGGCTTTCGCGGCCTCCACGGCAGCTCTTTGAGCGGTGATACCAAGGTCATAGTCGGTGTTGTCGATGCGGAAAAGCGGCTGGCCCTTCGAGACAACTTGACCAGTGTCCACGAGACGCTCCGTTACTTTGCCAGCGATACGAAAGCCGAGATTGCTCTGGACCCGCGCTGATACAACGCCCGTGAAGGTTCGATCGGACCGCCGAGGATCGGTCACCAGAGCCGACTTCACCAGCGGCGGCGCTGTGCGTGGGTCTTGCTCTGCAGTCTGGGCCTTGTCGCACGCTTGAAGCGACAAGGTTGAAACCCCGATAAGGATAGCGGAAATGATTCTTGGTTTCGTGTTCATATGCGTGCCCTTAAAAGTTAAGGACCACATATTATGACCAGTGACCAAATTGTCAATTGGTCACTTCACTTTGACAAGCTTCGAAGAATTAGGCTTATGACCTCGTTCGATCCGTTCGGAACAGCATCGAGGTTGTGCTGCAACATCGATGGATTGAGAAACGATTGCATCGCCTGCATTGTGGCTCGCGAGACTTCATCCAAAGGCGTTTTCGTCTCAAACTCTCCTGCCTCACGGCCCTCGCTGACGAGTTTTCGTACCATAGATTCAATGCGGGCGGTGTGCTCTTGCGAAGACACCCAATTCTCGCTCGTTGAATACGTGGCAATCTCGTAGAGCTGGCGATCTACGAAGAACAACTCGACGTTCTTGTCGATTAAAGTCCTGAAATAGCGCCGCATTTTCTCCGCGGAATTCCCAGGCTCGTTAGTCGTCTGTTCGGCGGCAGATGTGATTTTTGCAAGACACTGAACGCAAATCGCTTCGCCAATGGACTGCTTGGAATCAAAAAACTTGTAGATATACGCCTTGGAAAAACCGATCGCCTTCGCAAGGTCGTTCATCGTCGTTTTTCCATAGCCGAAATGGCTAAAGTACCCATTGGCCGCATGCACTATCTGGTCGCGAACAGCGTGTTCCGCGGGGCCTCTTTTCTGTCCAGAATTTGAATCGTCTTCAACAGCCATGCGACAACTTAACATCGCAAGTCGCAGAAAACAACGGTGACCGCTGCGGTCACTGTTCACTCAACCCGGAATCGTTTGGTTCAGGCGGTCTCCTTGCCCTCATGCACCGCACTTCCTATGCTCACGCGGAGAGCAGATGCCTGAGTTTTACCGATCATGCGTTCAACCTCTTCTTGGGCGGCCTCCCAGAGCGGAGTCGCCTCCCGTCGCTTAGTCTCTCCACCAGCCGTGAGAACAATGTTCAGTCTGCGCGGCTCCACGGGGTCGGGTTGTGCGACAACGTAACCTTCGTCTTGCAGCGGCTTCAATGTCCTTACGAGAGTCGTCCTATCCATCACCAGCCTACGTGCAAGATCGACCATCGTCATCTCCCCACACTGAGAGAGAAATTCTAGTATGGCGAAATCGCCAGCGGATATGCCACACGGATGCATGTGCTTGTGGTACACACGACCCAGCAATCTAGAGAACTGCCTCGTTGCGAGCGAGTAGCAGAGTTCAGTAGGTAGTTTTCGCTTGCTCTCGTTCTTTTTCGTTGTCATCGCCGTGCCCATTGGTGTGGCTACACATAACTTCTGCAGTCCGAGATTGTCAAAGCCTTAGAGCCCTTCCATCGCCTCAGCTATGAGCCTCGCTTGTGTCTCCGGATGTAAGAAGGAAGTACGGGCAAGGAGAAATACGATTTCGCTCGGACGGCTCTCCAAGATAGTTTCAAGGAGTGCCCTTCGGAGATGTTGACGATCTATCACGATATCTATCGTTTCATTTGTGGGTTTTCCTTCAAGGTCTCTCTCGGCAATCAGGCTTTCAAAATCGATGGCCAGTACAAGGTATGGCTTCGAAAGCGCGGGTGAGGATTGAAAATTACGCTTGTATGACGCGATTGCAAACGTCTTTTCGTTATCCGATATGTGTTGGCCGTAGACGAACGGGAAACCGAGGCCGGCCGCAATCTGCGATGCGTGGATCGTGGAGCCCAATATGAAGATTGGTAGATCTGATTGCTGCTCGTACTCGCTAACAGGGTCGAAGAAAGAGATAAGCTTGTCGCGGAGTCTGCCGATGGCGCTAGGTGTACCGGCTCTGCCATCAGTCGAACTCGGCTTCGAACTTGGGGTGCCAAGCAATACGTCGAGACGCGACGGGAAAAAACCCGTCATCATAGGGTTGTTTAAGACCCTGTATGTGGCGCCTGTTGCGCCTTCCCGATGCAGCGCGATCCGCATCTTGCTGGTTGAGTTCGCTACCCGCTTCAGCAGCAGTTGGGTATCTGAAAACCTCTCATCAGCGGTCAGCCAGAGGCGATAAGAGCCAAATTTTTCAGCGGAAATCGCGAATGTTTCCAGATCACGGCTGTCGATGAAGGCTGCACCCATACGCTCGCGCGCAATCATTAGCGAGAAGGCGGTCATCGGTAAGTGCACACGATGACGCTTCCGTTCGTGCAGCTAAAGCCCGCGAGCGGCGATGGAGCAGAAGCATCTTCCCTGTGGGGATCGGCTAAGCCGTTGTATGTGTCAACCTTCAAACGCCCCACCTAACTTGGCGGCGACGAAGGTGAACGGGCACTGACCTGCATTCTCATCACACGTCTCGTGATCATTCATCCTCCCGTTCAGCGCCTCCAATTCGCTTGTTCCGAGGAGCGGAATAATTGGTGATTGGGCCTGGGTGTCCTTCGGCTGAGCACTCATGGTGAATTCCTTGCGATCCGATCAACGGTCATCCGCTCGACTACATGTGACGAGACTGCTCGCGATCGATCAGCTTGTACTTGTCCGACGAGAGAGACGAAGCTTCTCTCCGCTTCGCTCCAGAGAGCATCTGCCTTCGCCAGAGCGAGTGTCGCAGCCTGAGTGATTTGAACGGTCCGGACACGGCGGTCACGCTCGCTCTGATGAATTTGGATCAACTTGGCCTTCAAGAGTGGGCTCAGGCTGCGCCCAAATGTCGACTTGTCGAGCCCCAGCATCCTTCCCAGCGATCCCGAGGAAGTCTCTGGATGATCTGATGCAACCGTCATTAACGCAAACTGCGAGATGCTCAGTCCGGAGGGCTCAAGTATCTCATCATAAAAGCGGGTTGTGGAACGAGCGGCGCGTCGTAGTGAGGTACAATGACAGCTTTGGGGTTCGAAGTGCGTCATTGGCTAGACCCACTGCGCGGGCCTCTGAACCTCGACAGAGAAGCTTCATTTCCATTGGCTGCAATCTTTAGGTCGCGTTCCAATCTCGAAAGGTAATTGTCGGAAACGTTCATTTCCCTTAACGCCGAATTTAGCTCGCGTGCCACCTGTCCGGCGTTCCTGATTGCGGATGCCTCGGGAGTATTCTGCAACAAGAATCCAATGGGAGGGCGATCAACCACTTTTCCCTGCGTGACGAACGCCATGGCGCGTATCATCTTGCCGGAGCACCAGGCGTTAACCCATGCGGGACGAAAACCCCTGGTGTCTACCCAATGTTTCCAGACACGCTCAACTTGGCGCTCAGAGAGGCTCAAGAGCGCTCCATGCGTTGAGCCGTTTGGGATCAGCGTCAGCGGCAACTCCGCGCCAAGTTCGTCTAAAGCTGCAGAGACAGACCGCCTCCAGCCGCGAACTAGAGCAGGCTGGCGCTCAACTGCATCAACGAGTGGCCGTATCATCCAGATGTCATAGACGAAGAGCCAGGTGGTTGGCGCCAGCGGGCCCTCACAGAGGAAATCGAGGAGCGACGTCTTGGGAGAAAAGTCTCGTATGAGATTATTAGAGCGAATGTTCATTGCGAATGGGCGATCCGAAGATGTTTTGCTGCAGGCGCGACGACTGAAGACCCGAGTGCTCGTGATAAAAAGTCCACGAAGACCTTCGTACGCAGTGGAGGTTGGCGCGGGCCACGCCAAAGTGCGAAGATAGGAAGTGGTGTCCGTGGGAGCTGGGGAAGCACTTCCACCAACAACCCCTCACGCAAGGATTGGTCGAAAAGCCAGCGCGGACCATTCGCGATCCCGAGCCCGCGTTCCGCCGCCGCACATATAAGATCCGCATCCCCGGAGAGGATCGCTGGCTTAATGGGAAAATCCACGTCGTCACCGTCTTGCGAAAACTTCCAAGCGGAGCTGTTCGCGTCTTGATCCCAATAAATAAGGTTATGACCTCGTAGATCTTCGACGCGGGTTATTGTCGGGATGACATCAACTAATGAGGGAGATGCGACAGTGACCATGGACGTGAACCCGACTCTCCGCGAGATGAGAGATCCGTCTCCAGGGAGACCAATTCTTACTATCAGATCATACCCGCCATCAATAGTGTTGACTTCGGCAATCTGAGGATTGAGGTGCAATCTGATTTTGGGATGCTCGGTCAGAAAGTCATTGAGAAAGGGGACAATAAGCTCTTTGGCAAGGCCGCCGGGCACCGAAACGCTAAGACTCCCTTGTGGGCGCACACGGTGCTCGCTAACGCGAGCTTCGCAATCTTCAAGGTCTCGCAATATGCCCAAGGCCGATTTATAGTAGTCTCTACCGGCTTCAGTGAGACTCACACCTCGCGCGGACCTGCGCAATAGTGCCGTCCCAAGCCTGCCTTCTAGCTCCGCCATGTGTCTGCTAACTGTTGGCTGTGAAATTCCAATCTCTCGAGCAGCTTTCGTAAAATTGCCGGAGCTGGCGACGCGTAGGAACAGTTCTATGATGTCCAGCCGATCCATTTCGACACGAAGACCTCGGAAACAAAAATTGAAGGTGGCATCATATGTGCTATTGCACATAGTTAAAGTCAATACGCTACTGCTGCTGGATAGCTGTTTGACGCGATGACATCAGCTAGCGTTCTCGAACCAAGTTCGCGTATCAACGCCTGCTGTGCCCTTTCTTCAATGTTCTGAAGCAGTTGGTCGAGATTTGGTACCACCGATGTAGTTTCGAGCCAGTGTCGATTTCGAGTCACCGCTGCATAGACCTCCACCAAGGGAATCTCAGAAGGGGCGGCTAGTATGCTGATGCCGTCGCCGTGGAACTCCAACATGTTTTTGGACGCAAGTGCTTTCGTTAAAGCAATCACTTCTGAGTCAGGAAACGTCAATTTCGCCGATAGCTCCCTCACAGATGCGACGGCACCTTCAGCGTTGAGGCTCCATATTGCGACCAGTGTCTGTACCGCACGGGGAAAATTTGGATCGATCATGACCGAGCAGACCTAAGCATTCACGCTTCCGCCCTCAAGGGGCAGAGCGGCTTTTCTGCCGCTCTGCATTTGCGTCACTTGGCAGCAGCAGCCTTTTCGATCACGCGCGCGACTTCTTTTGCGTGAACCACCAGTGAGGCGTGACTTCCTTCAACCTGGGTAGTTTTGGCGTTGATGCGTGATGCGAAGAAGTGCTGATCCTTGGGATCTAGCAACTTATCCTGTCCGCTTACAACATAGAAAGACGGCTTGGTGTGCCAAGCGGCACGCGTAACCTTCGCTTCGAACGCAGTGTGGTTCAATGGGAGCTGGTTGTTGGCCAGTGCCTCCGCGATCTTCGGCGGCACGTCTGCGGCAATAACCTTGGGGAATGCTGCCGGATCGATGGAAAGATATCCCTTCTGGTCGGGACGGATGGCTGCAATGCCGGCGGTCTTCGTCCCAGCGTTTCCGAGAGCTGCAACAGACTCACCTTTTTCTGGGGCGAACGCGGAGACATACACAAGGGCCTTTACCTTGGGATCGTCACCGGCCTCCGTAATGACAACACCGCCCCAAGAATGGCCAACGAGCACAGTCGGACCGTTCTGGGCGTCGAGCGCCTTTCGTGTGGCTTCGACATCCGCGTCCAGCGAGGTGAGCGGGTTCTTGACGAGGGTTACGTGAAAGCCGTCCTTCTCGAGGATTTGGGCGACCGGTTGCCAGCTTGATTCATCAACGAAAGCACCGTGGACTAAGACGATGTTTTTGACTGTCTGCGCGGCGACCGCCGACGTCGATGCGCCGGAGAGGGCCATCAAGCCGGCTAGGCCGGAGAGTAGTGTTTTGAGCATATCGAAATCCTTTTGCTTGATTGAGCAGGCTTTTCTGCAAAGGTGTGCTCCTGGGGCTCAGGCCGGTCGCGAAGGGTTAAGGACCCTTGTGCCGCCCCAAAGCCTTGGGTTACAAGCGAGAGATTAGGACTAGACGTAGTGGCGCTCTATGGCACGGAAAACGGATTAATTGATCAATCGTCCAAAGAAGCGGACGCCGTTGATCTACTTTCGGACGTCCTCAGATTTGTACAGCTCAAAGGCGGCGCCGTCTTCGCGGGAGAACTCCCTCCTGAAAGCGAACAATCCGGGCTAAGAGATGCTGCGACTATCCACGTCGTGCAGGAGGGAGCGATCGAAATCGTGCGACCGGCGAGAGTGCCCCTGCTTGTGGGCCAGGGAGAGATAGTGCTGATCCCGCGAGCGGGGGTACATCATAGAATTAGGGCATCTTGTATTGTCGACGCGAGTCGACCCAGGATCATCAGCGCCACATTCGATTTCGACAACGCTGACGCGGCGATACCACTTCTGCGCTTGTTGCCTGAGCTAATACATATCACCCCTGAAATGGACAATTCGTCTGTGTTGATCAAGGATGTGGCTAAGTTTCTTGTCCTTGAGACGGCGCGGCCAGAGCCGGGTTTTTCACTGATGATATCCAGGGTGATTGATATCCTCGTGATACGGTGCATCCGCACGTGGTCGCGCACTGTTCAGAATGATGGATGGGTAGGATCACTCGCCGACGACAGAATAAGCCGTGTAGTGGCCGCGCTTCATCGGCAACCATCGAACTCATGGTCGGTCGCATCGTTGGCTTCTTTAGGGCATGTCGCGATCAAGTTTTTCGGACCGGTTCGCACAGCTCGTGGGCACGTCGCCATTGCGCTACCTCCAGAATTGGAGGCTTTCGATAGCTGCTGAACTGCTTCAGAACTCACATCTTCCAGTGAAAGAGATTGCGTTCTCAGTTGGATACGAATCGGAAGCTGCGTTCAGTCGGGCCTATCGCAGTAAATTTGGCCTTCCTCCAAGAGTAAGCCGGACCCGCGCGGTTTAGCCTGAGCGCCTTAGTATCAAACGGTCGACGTCTACGACTTTCTTCCACCGGGTGCCGGAGAGGGCGTTCAATAGGTCGGAGCGGACGTCGATAGCGTTGCCCGAAACCTGCTTTAAATACTTTGCCGCGCCGATGGCGTATATCGCTACTTCCTCTACAGCGTGCCGCGTGCGCCCGGCGAAACCATGTTCCAGGTTCGCCACCGTCTTGACGGTCTCGATAGCGCCGCGGTAGTGACGACCAAGGTCGAGCGCGGAAAACGCGGTTTGTCTCGCGCTGTCGGCGACGCTGTAGGACATCCTGACCGTTTTGTCGGTCTCCTGGTCCTCCCGGCGAGAAGTGCTCAAGATGAACCATTCATCCAACCCACGCTCGAGCGACAACTTTCGCAGCGCGTCACGAAGAGCATCATCCGTGTCGGCACCGAAGCCATCGACGACTTTCCCCTCGTAAGTGATTTTCACAAAAGTGCGCTCAATCGTTTCCATTCAGTAAGTTGCCTTTCTGTCTTGAGCTAGCGCGTAGTGCGAGGTCACCACGGCGAGCCGCGTTCGGTACTCACCCGGGGTTATCCCTACAACGCGCTTGAAGATCTTGCGATAAGAATTCTGATCCTCGTAACCGCATTGGACGGCGATTTCGTCGATCGAGATGTCGCTTCTCTCCAGTAAACTTCTCGAGTGACTAACCCTCAAACGTTGGCAATAGTCGGTAGGGTTCATCCCTGTCGCCCTGTTAAAGCGCCTGAGCAATGTTCGTTTGCTAGTTCGGGCGCGCGCTGCCATCTGATCTAGCGTGATGCCTCTTCCCAAGGACGTGTGTAACCATCTCTGAACATCAGCAATTCCGAGATCTCCATGGTCGAGCCGCGGCGCGAAAGGGGCGTAGTAGCGTTGAGGACGATCGGCAGGGTCGATCAGCATGAATTTTGCCGTCGCCAGCATAACGTCGTGCCCGAGGAACCGCGCGATAAGTCTCAGGCCCAACTGCGTCCATGCCATCACGCCGCCAGCGGTAATAATGTCCGGATCCTCGATAAGGATGTCTTCCGTGCGAACGTCGATCGCAGGATACCTCGCCTCAAAAACCTCTGTTAAAGACCAGTGCGTAGTCGCTCGCCTATGATCCAACAATCCCGCCTGAGCGAGAACGAAAGCTCCCCCGCATGCGGAACACATAGTTGTCCCGGCATCAGCGCTCTCGACCAGCCAGCGGATGACTGCTCGAGGCATCTCGATGTCAACGCTTCCGGTGATGGGAGGGCACACGATCGCGGAGAAGCACAACTGATTGGAAACATGAAATTCAGCCTCTGATCCGGCACTTACCCGGGCAGCTGCTATCTGGTCACTAATGCCCAGCAGTCGAGCCTGTTCGTTCGCGACTTCGCACATCTCTTCGATGCCGTGCACCGCGCTCTGCGAACAGCTCTTGAATGTAAGAATGCCGATACGGTGAGTTTTTGGCATTTTTGCCCCGTATTTTGTCTCGATCGCCACTGCACAAGTATTGCCGTGCGCGTAAAATGCAAGGACCTTTCGACAATCGGAGACAGCTATGCCCGGACACAATGGGTTTGCCAGCCCACACCGCTTCACCCAAGGGTCGTTCGAGATCACCATACTCAGCGACGGCTTCATTGCACTGCCGGCGGATATCATCATGCCGGAGATCGACGAAACAAGGCGTGGTCCAATCCTTGCAAAGCTGGGGGGAGGGCGGTCGAGTGCGCCCATGGATACCAACATTCCAATTATTCGAAAAGGCAGCGAGCTCATTGTCGTTGATACGGGGTCCGGTATTCAGTTCCAGGAAACCGCCGGAGCTTTCGAGCCGAATCTTGCTGCCGCAGGAGTGGATCCGCTTGCCGTCACCAAGGTTGTGTTGACTCATGCGCATCCAGATCACATGGGCGGCGTCGTTAGGCCCGACGGCAGCCTGCTGTTTCCGCATGCGCAACATTTCATCAGCGGTGACGAGTGGTATTTCTGGCGAGACGACGAAAAGCTCGCAGACGGCCTTCGTCCGTTCGCAGCTGGTGCCCGGGACAACTTCAAGGCAATCGGTGATCGGTTGACAATTGTTAACCCTGGACATGAAATAGTCACCGGTATTGAAGTGGTCGGCACTCCCGGGCATACGGGTGGACATATCTCGCTGTTGCTGGAAGGCGCAGAAGGGCTTCTAATCACGGGCGATGCACTAACGAACCCGGTTATCTCTTTTGAACATCCGGATTGGCGTTTCGGTTTTGATGCTGATCACGAGATGGCGGTTAGAACCCGTAAACTTCTGCTCGACAGGTTCGCCACAAGTCGAGCAAAGCTCTTGGGCTATCACTGGAAGTATCCGGGTGTAGGTCGGGTCGAGTGGTCCGGGGGTCAATACCGGCTGATTACAGAGGATGTATGATGAAAAAGGGGGCGAAGATTCGCCCCCTTTTTCATTTAGCCGATGCTGTCAACAATCCCGCCCTCTACGCGCAACGCGGCACCGGTTGTAGCGGAAGACAGGGGAGATGCGATGTATACGATCATGTTCGCAACCTCCTCGACGGAAGCCGTGCGCTGAATTATCGAGGATGGGCGATTTGCCTTGACGAACGCGTCGGCGGCTTCTTTCACGCTCTGATCGGTTCCGGCGATTGAACCCTCGATCATCGAGACAACACCGTCTGAAAGCGTGGGACCAGGGAGAACGGAATTGACAGTCACGCCTGTCCCGGCCGCACGTTTAGCAAGGCCGCGTGCCAGTGCCAGCTGTGCTGTCTTGGTGGTTGCGTAGAAGATCATGTCAGCCGGAATGTTCAGCCCCGATTCTGAGGAGATGAAGATCACCCGTCCCCAACCGTTTGACATCATTGCTGGCATGTAATGTCGGGATATCCGGATTCCGGAAGTCACATTAACTGAAACGAACTCTGCCCACTCCTCATCCGTTGCTTCGAAGAAATCCTTCCAGGCATAGATTCCGAGGTTGTTGACTAGAACATCGCACGATGGATGCTGCCTGAACAATTCTTCGGCAACTTCGGCCTTGCTTAGATCCCCAACGAAGCCCTGAACCTTAACATTCGGTGCTGCCGTCGAGACCGTCTCTACCGCTTTCGTGACTGTTTCAGCCTTACGACCATTGATGACAACATTTGCACCTGCCTGAGCCAATGCCTTCGCCGCTGCAAGGCCAATGCCTGCAGACGAACCTGTGACGATCGCGCTTTTTCCCGAGAGGTCAATCTTCATTCCAGTATCCTTTCATTTAAAGAGAACGCCAACGCGAAGGGGCGAAAATCGCGTTGGCCGGTCCTTGGGTGAGATGGGGGAGAGCCCAAGGACTATGGGTGAGAGTTAGAGACGGGGCATGAAGTCCTTGAATGCCTCAGCCTTTGTATCCCGCGGCGATAGGCGCGTGTTGGTCGTCGAGCCACCGATGTAGCGCTCCCAGATCTTCCATCCGCTGTCGGTTCGGATCAGACAGTCCCTCATCGGTGAATACAGCCAGATGCCCGGCAGGTCCTGGCCACTCTCCATAATCTCGCCAGCCCCAACCTTCACTGCATCCTCAGGCCATGCGTGGCGGACTAGTAGGTTGTGGTAACGCACCACGACACCATCACCATCTTTGTCGACGATATGGTTAGTTGCGTGACGGCCCACGCCAGGGATTAGGTAAGGATAGTCGACTTCGAAGAAGCGCCGGATTTCCTCGTGGCCACGAATGGTCCCGTGAAAGTGATAGGCAACAGCCTCGGGAGTGAACGAGTCGATCATTCCCTCGACGTCCCACGTCTCAAAGAGCCAGTTGACGCGATTCACGAAATCAATCGCACTTACATGGTCCGCAGGATCCAAAATCCCCTGCTTGCTTATCGGCGGAAATGCCTTTTCCATTTCAAGTCCTCATTTGAGTTGGTGTTGTGTTCATGTCGAAGGAAGGACGGTAGCAAGTTGAGCTTGCAGCGCTTTTGGGTCGGCGGCGAAGGCTGCGGCGGCTAACCGAGAAAGCCCGCCTGGGAACACTTCCGACAGGTTATTTTCAATGGCATCGATGATATCCAGCGCCGCATCTTCAGCGGTCACTTTCTCTTGGTTTGTCCAGGCGCCCATCGCTGTGTCCACCTGCACAGGCATGGCAGCCACGACCATGGTACCATGCGCTCTCAGTTCCGCGCGCAGGCTATGTGTCAAGGAAAGCGCCGCAGCTTTCGAGGCGGAGTAGGTGCCCATTAGCGGCAGGTTGACCAATGACAAAAATGACAGGACGTTCACGATCGCGCCGCCGCCATTTCTTCCGAGCGTGGGAGCAAATGCTCTCGATACATTCAATGGTCCGAAGTAGTTGACGTCCATCTCTCGCCGTGCGAGCGCGGAGTCGTTGCCGGAGAGCGCACCGGTCTCACCCGAAAACCCGGCATTGTTTATTACGAGATTTACGTCAACGGCCGTTTCTCTGGCGTTTGATACTGAAGCGATGTCAGTTACGTCTAACTGAATGGGGACAAGGCGAGGTCCGTGTCTAGCTTGGATCGCCTCGAGCGAGTCAGTGTTCCGCGCCGCAGCGTAAACCTTAATCGCACCACGGGCGATAAGCTCGTCCACGAGCGCTTGACCGATTCCACCGTTGGCGCCGGTAACAAAGGCGATAGACCGAGTGATTTCCATTGGCTTCCTTATGTGTATTTGCACACAAAAATAGCGCGCACTGAGTTCGATTTTTGGCCCGCTAGTCGAGGGCCGCTTGGCTGATCTGTAGATTGTCCGCGCGACCACGCGACGCCATGGTCTGGCCAAATCTCGCTTCATACGCTGCCTGCGCCAATTCCCAACAGGGCATTGCTTGCTCAAGCTTCTCGTGACCGGCAGCGGTTAATGACACCACCCTGGCTCGCTCTCCATCCAAGGCGAGGCTCTGAATAAGTCCCAAATCTTTCAGTGGCTTCAACGCGCGGACTAAGCTTGTGCGCTCCATCACCATTATCCCTGCCATGTCAGCAATCTTGAGAGACCTGTAGTGGTCAAGCACGGTCAGGATTGAAAACTGGGAGATCGTGATGTTGCAGGGCGCGAGCGCGGCATCATACGTTCGCGTAAGCCATCGCGAACTGCGACGAGATGCGAAACAATAGCAGTTATCTGGCCCGAACGGAGTTTTCATGAAAAGCAATATGTGCTATTGCACACTTCCTGTCAAGTCTTGCGGATTAATCCGGTCACGACAGGCATCTTCAACAGCAAAGGTATAAGATTATGACCGTCCCCCAGACGAACCTGTCCACAGTGCCCGATGCCCAAACCGCCTTCGAAGCTGTAAACTTCGTCAATCGCATTAACTTTTACTTCGATCGTTGGGAGGCCGATACGCTCCTGGCCTCGTTTACGGACGACGTAATAGTCGACCACCCACTCGGACGAAGCGTCGGAAAGCCTGCGCTGGCGGAGTTCTTGAAAGCCTACGAACCGATCACTCATGGGGTGCGCCGGCACAACGCCAACCACGTTGTTGACGTTGTGGATGGCGGGGACGTTAAGGTCACATACTATATCCTGCTCGTCAGGATCGCTCCAAGTTCAGAAGCGGCAGCGCTCAAGGATAACCCGATGTCAATCATGGAGTACGATGAGCATTTTCCAAAGCTTATTTCCTATGCTCAGGTGACCGACACATTGACGCGCGTCGGCAATGGGCAATGGAAGGTTCGCCACAAACGTGTGGAGAATGTCGCTGAGGACAGAATTCATCATTTCTGAGAACTCCTGCGCGCCCGCGTCTCAGTCGGGCGCGCAGTCGCTATCAGTTGCTGGTAAGCTCGATCGCTATCGCAATCCCCTGGCCGCCACCAATGCACAGGGTAACTAGTCCCTTACGCAGGCCGTCTCGTTTCATAGAGTGTATAAGACGGGTCAAAAGAACAGCCCCGGTGGCACCAATCGGATGGCCGTGGGCAATGGCGCCACCGTCAACGTTGACTATGTTATGAGAGAGTCCGGTTTCTGCCATTACCGCCAGAGGTACTACTGCATAGGCCTCGTTTATTTCCACGCGCTGCAGGTCTGATAGCGTCCAGCCCGCGTGCGCGAGAGCGTTGCCAATAGCGGGCACAGGTCCAAGGCCAAACATTGCGGGTTCAACCGCTGCTATCCCCACACCCGCGATCCTGGCCGATGCGCTTAGTCCAAGGCTACGAGCCTGAGAGAGCTTTGTGATAAGCATCGCTGAGGCGCCGCTATTCAGGCCTGGCGCGTTGCCAGCCGTGATTGTGCCCTCCGGGCGAAATGCCGGCCGGAGCTTCGATAGCACGGACACGTTAGTCTCCGGTCGCGGTGCCTCATCCTTGTCAAAGACGGTGTCCCCCTTCTTTCCAGCCAGTGTAAGTGGCACGACTTCATCAACAAAAGCACCGGCTTCCTGAGCCTGCGCAAACCTTGACTGAGACCGCGCCGCCCACTCATCCTGTGCTTCGCGGGGTATGCCGAGGCGGCTTACGAGATCCTCAGTGTGCCAACCGGAATGCTTGCCCGAAAAAGCGTCCTCAAGCCCGTCACTCAGCATACTGTCGTACATCGGCGCGGTGCCGAGACGATTTCCCCATCTTCCGCTTGGCAAAAGGTATGGAGCCCGGTCCATGTTTTCCATGCCGCCCGCGACCGCGATGTCTGTCAGCCCCGCCTGTATCTCGAGTGCGGCCGAGATCACCGCCTGGGCTCCAGAACCACATACTCGGTTGACGGTAAATGCGGGGACCGAGACGGGCAGGGCAGCGTTTACGGCTGCCTGTCTCGCAGGGTTCATCTTGTTGCCTGCCTGCACGACGTTCCCCATAATTACTGAGCCTATGATGGCAGGGGAAAGAGCGGCCCTTGATATCGCCTCTTTGATAGCAGCTGCCCCGAGATCTACTGCGGAGTGATCACGAAGAGATCCGTTGAACGTGCCGATTGCGGTGCGGACGGGGCTGCAGATTACGATATCGTCGTTGCTCACTTGCTCACCTCATGTGGCGGGGTCTATCGGAATATTTGCGTGCAGTGCTTAGTCTTTGTGTTTGCGACGTCCCTCGCTATCAGAGAGGCCCGCCTGATCGGAACCAGATGATGCACCAAGGCCTTGGACCACGTTCTCTGTGCCGGACGCTTTCGCCTGCAGCTGCTGACTTTTTGATTGCTCGAGGACTTTTCGACGGACTTCCTCAATAATTTTTTCCCGCTCCTCGGCCGGAAGATTTGCAAAGTCCTCTTTAGACAATCCATGTTCGCCCAGATATTGCTGCATCATACGGTCACCAAGGTCCATGTCAGCCAACTCGCTGAATTCCTGCTCTGGCGTCTTATCGGGTGCCTGGTCGATCCCATCATCCGTACCGGATTGGAGCGACCAAAGGGCGCCAGATAATTTGCTTGAACTACCGCTGTCGGAATTGAGAGCAAAGCCAGGTTGGCCGCTAGTCGATGAATGATCAGGTGTATCGAAGGTCGCGGCCTTGGCGGCGCGTGCGCCACGAGCCGAAAATAGGCTTGCTGCAGAGTTCTGGGTGCGATCGATATAGGTCATAGGATTCTCCTGATTGAACTGCAGGGATCTTTGACAACGCAAGCTTGCTCGTAGCTTTTATGACGATAGTGACTAGCCCTTGGCGATTACGGAAAGAGTAATCGGCGCGCGTGTAACAAAGCCGACACGCTCGTAAACGCGAGCGGCGCTATTTTCGCCCTTCACGTGCAGAAACGGAATGCGCCCCTCGCGCATAATCCGCTCACTGATAAAGGCGACAAGCGATTGCGCGTATCCATGTCCTCGGTGCTCCGGGTGGGTGCATACGGCACTAATCTCAACGTGGTGCGGTAATGCGAGACGTCCGCCTGCCATTGCGATTAACACTCCCGTCGAGGACCGGACCCCAAAGTAGGGACCCATCGATATTGTGTTCTGCGCAAATGGACCAGGCTCTGCCAGCTTGGCAAGCTCCATCATTTCCGTTACGTCACTCGCTCCCAAGCGAATTGGGAAGAAGTCTCTCCTTTCGGAAAAAGACGTGCACGTCATCTGTTCGATTTGGCGTTGTCGCAGCAGCTTCCAGCCTCCGGGAAGAATTGGGGCTGCCGCATTAAACAGTGCTACGGTCTGGCCTGGTGAAAGTGTTGCTTCGAGCTGCTGAAAAGCTTCTGGTTCAGCGGTTCGAATTGCCGCGAATGGCGCGATATCTTCTCGATATCGTCTAGCATCTACTCCGCCGATCGAAAGCTCATTGTGCTCGTTGGCAAGCGCGTGCCAAATTGGATTATCAAGGGGGCTCATTGTTTCTTGCCGGTGTGATAGCCAGTCGGGAACCGTAATATGGTGACTTGCTTTATAAAAGTCACTAGCCTAATTTGGCAATGAAAGGAATTCGCGTGAAACGGAAAAGCTTGGCAAATGTAAGATGCCCAATCGCGCAGACGCTCGAGCGCGTTGGCGATCAATGGAGCATATTGATCCTTCGCGATGCGATTAAAGGGGCGAAGCGATTTGACGATTTCCAGCGTAGTCTTGAGATCGCTCCGAATACTCTGACGTGTCGCCTCAACGATCTCGTCGATCATGGCTTCCTCGTCAGGCAGCGATATAGCGAGCATCCTCCACGGGACGAATACCTGCTGACCGAGCGCGGTAAAGATTTTCAGAGTGTCGTCCAAGCTTTCGTCGGATTTGGAAACCGAAATTTTCGAGAGGACAGCGGACACGTGGTGTTCATCGACACCAATACTGGCCACGAGGCTGATCCCATAACCGTTGATCGCCACTCAGGCGAAATCATCCGCGCACCGCGGTTCGAATTTCAATCAGCTGAACAGCAGGCATAGTGTGAATCCGGCACTGCAGCAGGAAGATGAGAGGCATTTGATCACGCGGCAGGCCCTGCTCGATGGCACGTTTCTTGCGCGTGCTCGTTCAATTCCTGGCGTTGTTGCTCTCACGGACGAAGAGCTAGAGGATAGCCTCGGTCGATCCCTCGTAGCTGCGAGTTCGGAAGATGGGATTTGGATTTTTGCCTACGGCTCTCTAATCTGGAATCCGGCGTTCGAGTATGAAGTCCGTGTTGCTGCGTATGCGGACGGTTGGCACCGGAGCTTTTGCTTGTCAGCTCCCTTTGGGCGCGGAACGCCAGAGAGCCCAACCCTGTTTCTGGCGCTCAATCAAGGTGGCCGGGCTGAGGGGGTCGCTTACAAACTCCCCAAGGGGCGCGAACGCGAGGAGCTTTTGCTTGTCTGGCGTAGGGAGATGTTTACTTCTGGCTACCAAGCAGAATGGATAAGGGTGGTGACGCCGACCGAAACACTGAGGGCTCTGGCGTTTGTTGCAAATCCGCTCTCTCCGAGTTTCGTGGGTGAGCTATCTGCTGAAGCAGTGGCCGAGCGCCTTTTCAGAGCGCGGGGCCCGCTAGGGACCGCTCTGGAGTACCTGTTCGATACGATACGCCATCTCGAACAGATAAATCTGAACGACGAGCACTTGGGCGAAGTCAAGAAGCACGTGGATCGTATAAGCGCCCGCCCAATTTCCTCAATTACGTCCGGTCCCAGCGGTACCTGTTAGAAAGATGTCAACGCACATCCGAGCTCTGGCCTGAATTTCGATGGGCTTGGGGTACTCAGTCTGACCGAGCAGTGCGGACCTTTGCGGTTCCATGATCATCATACCCCTGAGCATACCACAGGCGACATGTGGGTCTTCAAGCCTGATCTCCCCTGCGTCCATGCGGGAGCGAAGATAAGCCTCCATGGCATCATTTGTCCGATCAATTGCTTTCTCGTAGAATGCCGTGGCGATCTCCGGGAATCGATCGGATTCACTCACGATGAGCCTTAGCAAAGTCACGGTTCGCTCGGAAAGAGTCAGTTCACCGTAAGCGCCTAGCATTCGCTCGAGGCCCTCGCGGATGTTGAGTCCTTCCAGCGCAGCAACATCGAGCCGAAGTAAAAAGTCATCGATCCGGGCACTCACCACCGCTGAGAACAAGTCTGTTTTCGACGGGAATAGCCGATAGAGTGTTTTCGTTGAAACCCCGGCGACCTGTGCGATGGCAATTACGCTCGTGGCCTCGTATCCGCCCTCTCTAAATGACCTGCAAGCAGCATTGACAATGACGCTCCGGGTGTCGTCATCGCAACGCGCTTGGGGGCGACCACGCGGTCGTTTTGGAGGTGAGGCATTTTGGACCATCATTATTTTCCAAAATTGATTGACAGCATCCAAGTACAGCATATTTTGGAAGACGACAAGTTTCCTTAATGTCGTCGACTATTCGAGAACACACCAATGACAGATAACGTACGCGTACTGAATCCGGCGAAGCCTATCGCTGAAACTACACCAAACCCTACCGCAGAGCCCCCAGCAAAGGTCGCCCAAGAGATGGCCATCGGCGCGTCGCTTTCGGCGGCCGAGCCGCCTCCACGCAAGCGTCGAGGCGGTCGCGGGTTCTTAATTGTGGGTGGCTTGGCCGTTTTTGTCGGTGCCGTGTACTACGGTCAGCACTATTGGACCGTGGGGCGTTTTCAGGTCGAGACCGACGACGCTTACGTTAAAGCTGATAGCAGCGCTATCGCGCCCAAGGTCTCGGGATATCTTAAAGAGGTCCTCGTATCGGACAACGAGGTCATCAAAGCTGGGGCACCTTTGGCTCGCATCGATGATAGGGATTTTAGAGCTGCGTTAGATCAAGCCAATGCGGACGTTCTCGCGGCTCAGGCAACCCTTGAGGCGAGCCGCGCATCTCTGGATATCCAGCAGTCAAACATTGCCGCTGCAGAGGCCACCCTCGAGGTTGATAAGGCCAATGAGCTCTTCGCGGAGCAAAATAATAAACGTTACTCGAATCTGGCTACGAGCGGCTACGCGCCCGTCCAAACCGCACAACAGGCAGCTTCGCAAATCGCGGTGGCCAAGGCTACGGTAGCCCGAGATGAAGCGACCTTGGAGACCGCACGTAAGCAGATCTTACTGATAAATGCGCAGATTGCCCAGGCAAGCGCCACCGTTGCCAGAGCACAGGCCCAGCAGCGCCAGGCTGAGCTCAATCTAAGTTACACCACTATAGTTGCGCCGGTTGACGGTGTTGTGGGCAACCGGACCCTGCGAACCGGGCAATATGTGCAGGCGGGCACGCAACTGATGTCTCTCGTTCCCACTCAACAGGTTTACGTCGTTGCCAACTACAAAGAGACGCAGCTCACTGACGTGCGTCCCGGCCAGGAAGTCGAGATCGACGTAGATATGTTCCCAGGCAAGCAGTATCACGGGCGGATCGATAGCATTGCACCGGCCAGTGGCCAAGAGTTCGCGCTGTTGCCACCGGATAACGCGACAGGCAATTTCACCAAAGTGGTCCAACGCATCCCAGTGAAGATCATTTTGGATCGGGATGACATGAAGAGCGGTGATTTGAGGCCGGGGATGTCTGTCCAGCCGGTGATCGACATCCGGTCAGCGAGCGACCAGTAGGAGCCACGAAAATGTCAGCCGTCGCCAAGGCTCCGAGCGCCAGCGCCCGGGAATGGATTGCCGTGCTCGCCGGAATGATCGGTGCGTTCATGGCGATCCTGAACATCCAGATCACAAATGCGTCACTCCTCGACATTGAGGGTGGGATAGGTACGGGCGTGGATAATGGCGCCTGGATATCGACCTCGTATCTCATTGGGGAGATCGTCGTGATACCGTTGACGGCTTACCTCAGCAGCGTGTTCTCGTTCCGACGTTACATCCTCGTCAACTCGATACTTTTCCCCCTTTTCTCGATCGCATGCTCCTTTGCGCATGACTTGGGAACGATGATCGTCCTGCGCGGGCTGCAAGGCTTCGCCGGAGGCGTACTCATCCCAATGGCTTTCACAATGGTGCTTACGAAGCTGCCCAAAAATCAGCAGCCGCTAGGACTGGCGATCTTTGCGCTTTCGGTCACCTTTGCACCCGCCATCGGGCCCACAATCGGTGGTTACCTTACCGAGAACTACGGCTGGCAGACCATCTTCTATATCAATGCGATTCCCAGCGCGATCATGGCGGCCGCCTTGGCGGCTACGCTTGACCCCTCGCCGATGCGTTTAGGCCTTTTGAGAGAGGGAGACTGGTTTGGTATCGTGACGATGACTATCGGCCTTTCAGCTTTTCAAACGGTCTTGGAGGAGGGCAACAAGGACGATTGGTTCTCGTCGCCGTTCATCGTAAAGCTCAGTATCGTCGCAGCCGTGTTCTTAGTCTCGTTTATTTGGATCGAATTGACCGTCGAAAAACCCTTGGTCAAGCTCAGGCTGCTCGCTCAGCGAAACTTCGGCATTGGAGTGATGGTAAATGTGCTGGTTGGCATCGCGCTCTTCGGAACAGTTTACATACTACCCCAGTACCTCGGCCAGGTGCAGAGATATAACGCCGAACAGATCGGGTATGTTCTCGCTTGGACCGGTCTCCCACAGCTGCTGCTGATTCCGTTAGTCCCTGTATTGATGAAACGCTTCGATGCTCGATACATCGGCTTTGTGGGAATCTCAATTTTCGCCGCAAGCTGTTTTCTTAATATCTATCTATCGGCTGATAACGCGGGGGATCAGTTTTGGATTCCGAATATCGTTCGCGCCATCGGACAGGCACTGGTACTGACGCCGATCACCGCCATCACAACAGGCGGCATTGCGCCTGCTGACGCAGCTGCCGCGTCTGGCTTGACGAATATGCTTCGCAATCTCGGCGGGGCGGTGGGTACTGCGTCGCTTGGAACGATCTTGACGAAGCGCGAGCAGTTTCATTCTAACGTGATCGGGCAGTCCATCACGATGGCTAAAGACGAAGTGCGGCTACGGGTCGATACATTGACCGGATACTTCATGTCTCATGGCGTCGCGGATAGAACTCAGGCTACGAAGGAAGCCGTTGTGGCTTTGGGCCGTGTGGTGCGGAAGCAAGCGTTGATAATGGGTTTTAGCGATACTTTCGCGGTGATCGGGACAGTACTGGCTATCGCCGCATTGGCGCTATTGCTGGCAAAGCGGTCTGCTGCCGGAGGTGGAGCTGGCGCTCACTGACGCACATCAGAAGTCGTTTTTGACGGACCCTGCTACCCTTGTAGCAGGGTCCTTTCTTTTTGCGGCAGGAGTCGGACCAAGATTGGCAGATTCTCGCCCCTTGCCGAGGTTGAGATAAGGCGCTGGGAAGCAGATGTTGCGGTCAAGGCCGGGTTGCCCGGCTTTTGCTGTAACATCACAAAGGCATCAGATAATGGATAGCAAAAAGCCATTGACGACTGCGGCCGGAGCGCCCGTAGTTGATAACTTCAACATCCAGACGGCCGGTCCTCGAGGCCCCGCACTGCTTCAGGACGTCTGGCTAATCGAAAAGCTCGCTCACTTTGACCGTGAAGTGATACCCGAGCGTCGTATGCACGCCAAGGGAGCCGGAGCATTTGGTACTTTCACGGTGACAAACGACATCACCGCGTACACCCGCGCGAGCATCTTCGCACAGGTTGGCAAGAAAACGGACATGTTCGCTCGCTTCTCGACTGTCGCCGGCGAACGCGGCGCTGCCGACGCTGAGCGTGATATTCGAGGGTTTGCTCTCAAGTTCTATACCGAACAGGGCAACTGGGATCTTGTCGGCAACAACACTCCCGTCTTCTTCTTCCGTGATCCGCTTCGCTTCCCCGATTTGAACCATGCAGTAAAGCGTGATCCGCGCACTGGTATGAGAAACCCCGAAACGAACTGGGATTTCTGGACTTCAATTCCGGAGTCTTTACACCAGGTCACTATCGTGATGAGCGAGCGCGGCATCCCCGCGACTTACCGGCATATGCATGGTTTCGGAAGCCACACCTACAGCTTCATCAATGGAGCCAACGAGCGCTTCTGGGTGAAGTTTACCTTCAAGACACAACAGGGCATCAAAAACCTGACTGATGCCGAAGCCACCGATCTGATCGGCCGTGACCGCGAAAGCCATCACCGCGATCTCTACGACAGCATCGAGAACGGTGAGTTCCCACGCTGGACGCTTTATGTCCAGGTAATGCCTGAGACTGCAGCAGAAACTCATCCGGTAAATCCGTTCGATCTCACGAAGGTTTGGCCGCATAGAGACTATCCGCTGATCGAGGTTGGCGTGATGGAGCTGAACCGCAACGCGGAAAATTACTTCGCCGAGATCGAGCAGGCTTCGTTCACTCCTGCGGCTGTGGTTCCGGGCATCGGCTTCTCTCCGGATCGTATGCTGCAGGCACGCTTGTTCTCTTACGGCGACGCAGCGCGCTATAGGCTCGGTGTGAACCACCACCAGATCCCGGTCAACGCTCCCAAGAACCCACACAATTCGTACCACAGGGACGGCGCTATGCGAGTCGATGGAAACCATGGATCTGCGAAGGCCTATGTGCCTAATTCGCGCGGCGACTGGCCGGAGCAGCCCGCATATCGCGAGCCGCCGCTGAAAATCTCAGGTGACGCGGATCATTGGGATCATCGGGTAGACGTCGACCACTTTGAGCAGCCGGGAAATCTTTTCCGGATGATGACAGCCGAACAGCGACAAGTTCTTTTCAACAATACGGCACGCGCTATGGAAGCCGTCTCAGACGAGGTGAGGCAGCGTCATATTGACAATTGCACAAAGGCCGACCCCGCTTACGGCGAGGGCGTTGTCAAGGCTCTCGCAGCACGTCCGGCGCTGGCTGACTAGTTCACTTGGGCCACTAGCTACAAGACATAGCTAGTGRCCGCGACTCTTTAGAGGAAGATTGACATGAGTAAATCTGCGGAAGTTGTCGCGGGTATCAAGATACCCGACAGCGCAATGGCGAAGGCAGCTACGGATCTGGTCCGGGAGACTGAGACAGACCTTCTCTACCACCACTCGCGCCGGGTCTTCCTGTTTGGCGCGCTTACTGGCGAACGGAAGGGTCTTTCCTACGACCCGGAGCTCCTCTACATCGGCGCGATGTTCCACGACATGGGCATCATGGATCAATATGCGAGTGATACCGAACGCTTCGAAGTGGATGGAGCTAACGCAGCTCGTGACTTCCTGAAATCCTATGATGTCTCGGAGCGCGACGTTGATGATGTATGGGACTCAATCGCCTTGCACACGACGCCAGGAATACCTCAACACAAGCGACCGACGGTGGCTCTCGTTACCGCTGGCGTAGAGATGGACGTTTTAGGGATCAACTACGGTGAGTTCTCTGAGAGCCAACGCGAAGAAGTATGCGCGTGCCACCCCCGTGGGCTCAAATTCAAACATGGGATTCTGTCATCTTTCTGCCTGGGAACGATCCGTAAGCCGGAGACCACCTTCGGTAACGTAAAGGCTGATGTTCTTGCTAAGATGGATCCTAGCTATAAGCGCAAGGACTTTGCGGAGATGATCCTGAATTCTCCTTGGGAAAGCTAAGCTTCGACGAGTGGTCTGAGATTAAAGCGCTCGCGGTATTCCGCGGGCGTCACGCCGAGACGTTTGAGAAATACCTGACGCATGCGCTTCGGATTGCCGAAACCACATTGGTGCGCGACTACCTTCAGCGGATGAGAAGTTGCCTCCAAGACATGTCTGGCGGCATCGATCCTTGCTTTCTCCACGAACTCGCCGGGTGTAACTTTCGCGAAATCGACGAAAGCACGGGCGAAAGTTCGAGCGCTCATGCCGACAACTTGGGCGAGGTCCGCCACGGTAAGAGCCTCCGCCAAGTTTTCCATAACATACTTGGTCAGGCTAGCCAGAGGAGAAGCGTCATCGAAGTCCATCTCTATATATGGACTGAATTGGGATTGTCCGCCCTGCCGCTGGGCGACTACGACGAGGCGCTTCGCAACCGCCACAGCTAAAGCTCCACCGTGGTGTTCCCTAATTACAGACAGGGCAAGATCGATGCCGGCTGTGACTCCGGCGGATGTCAAGAGCTTGCCGTCCCTAAGAAATATTCGATCGTAATCGACTTTCGCCAGAGGAAACTTGGCAGCTAGGTTCGCTGCATTCTGCCAATGGGTGGTCGCACGCTTTCCATCGAGCAAGCCTGAGTGGCCGAGGCAGAAGGCGCCAGTGCAGACCGACCCATAAGTGTCGCTTACTTTACAGAGCCGCAATATGCATGCGCTCATTCGCTCGTCTATGCTGGCCGAGGGAAGCGCTGGGCCACCCGCGACCAGAAAGAGATCGAACGGACCTGTCACGCTGTCAAAATCGACATCCGCGACCAGACCCATACCATTCGAAGCTTTGATTGGCGTCCTTGTTGGACCGATCAAAGTCACGTCGTAACCTTCGCCATCAGGTAGAAACCCGGTGGCCTCCGCGAATACGTCGAGAGGTCCCGAAACGTCCAGAGCCTGGACACCATCGAAAATCAACATTCCAATGGATCGCATTGCTGCCCCGCTAGTTTTGGGCGACTTGCGGCGCCTCTCCAAAAATCAACGCGCCGATCGGCTTTTCTTTATCGATAGCGACGTAGCAGCAGCTGCAAGTGATGTCACGCTTATTACCCAGAAAGCGACGAGGAAATCTTGACTGTGCTGCGCGGTCCCAGTCAGTGCCACCAGTAGCGCAATGCCCAGAGCCCCGCCGATCTGGCGAGACGTATTCAGAATTCCGCTCCCCGCCGAATATTCCCCCGGTGATAGTACCGCGGTACCCGCCGCCAAAAAGCCGGCTTGTGCCATCCCTGCGGCGATGCCGGACAAGGCAAAGCCAGGGAGGAACCCTATGAGGAAATTTGAAGTGTCGCCCAAGAACGTCAACCACCAGAGGCTCGCGGCTACAAAGACCAAGCTACCGATGAGAGTCAGTGTTCTCGGCGCGATTTTCCCTCGCCCGGACAAAATCGAAGTCGTGCCGGCCAGGGCAGGGCCGATTGCGTAGGCTATACCCGCGCGGGCCGGGTCCCATGCCCATACCTGTGTCAGGTAGAGGCTTCCCGCGAGGATGGACATCGAAAACCCAGTGTAGAATGTCAGCATGCCGATAGTCGCTAGCGAGAAGGCTGGGATCCGAAAGACTCTCAGGTTGAGGGCCGGGTTGCGCGCGGTGTTGCACCGATAGATAAATACGGACAACATGGCGACACCGGCGACGGTTATCACCCACAGTTTGTGACTGAGGGCACCCCATTCGTGGAAGTAAGAGATTGCTGCCACAACGCAGGCCGTGCCGAGCGCAAATAGTACGGAGCCCAAAATGTCAGGCACGCCGCTTTCACCGCGCTCGGTTTCCTGGAGATAGCAACACAGGAAAATTGCAGGGATTGCGATTGGTAAGTTGATCAGAAAAATATATCTCCAATCCAGGTGTACCAATAGACCGCCAAGGACAGGTCCAAGTGCAGCGCCCACGGACGCGATTGCCGCCCATATGGCGAGCATTTGTTTGTGCTTAGAAGGCGGATACGCCCCAAGCAGGAGGCCAATCGATGACGGGATCATCAATGCGGCACCAGCGCCCTTGAGGGTGCGCGCAGCGATCAACATTCCGACGTTCGGAGCGAACGCGCAGGCTGCGCTTGCGATCGCGAACACGATCAATCCGAAACGGAATGCGTTTCTCCTGCCGAACCGATCGCCCATTCGACCGCTGGGAACGAGCAGCGCGGCGAAAACAATAGAATATGCACTGAGAACCCAAGACAGCGACTGGTTCGAGGCGTCCGAAAAGCTGTCACGTATCGACGGAAACGCGATGTTGACGATAAATAGGTCCAAGGCCGACAAAAGGCTGCCCGCCGCCACGACGGTAAGCGTCAACTTGGATAGGATCCCGCGGGACTGACTCGCTTTTGATGTTTGGTCCATGAGCCTCTTCCTTGCCAGAAGCTCTCTCTAGACCGAGTCAATATCATAATGCAAGTGACGGGCGTGTCGCTCGTTAGGCGAGCTCGACGTCCACTACGGTATCCATGGTCTCGCGAAGATTTTCAGCCGCCGCAGCTCCAAAAGCGCGGTCAAACGCAGCCTGCGCGCGGTCCCAGCCTGGTCTGCCAGCGGTGATGCACTCAAGACCCTTTTTGGTTACGCTCACGATACGCGCCCGCTTGTCTTTTTCGCTAACTTCTATGGTTACAAGCCCATCGCGCTCTAGAGGGCGAAGGTTATGGCCCACAGTTGCCCGATCCATTGCCATGAGATCGGCGAGTTCCAGCATCGTCTTCGGACCTCTGTGCTTGAGATATCCCAGCAACGAGTATTGGGTGATTTTGACACCGCTTTCCGCAATACATTCATCGTAAAAGCGGGTGAGTGTTCGAGCCGCGCGACGCACTTTAGTGCAGTTACACAAGGAGGGGATATCCGGTTCCGTAACTGTCTTTGCCTTTTTGGCGGGCATGGCAGGTCCTGACTAAAAAGCGGCGACGCCGATGAGCGTCGCCATATATATGCGAGAAGTAACAATTCAAAGCGTAAATGCCAACACCACTAATGGGGGGATTAGTCGGCGGCTACGCTGCCGGACGCCGACCAAGTCTTCTGGTTGACGGCAGACCAATCGGCTGGCTTGCCGTCGAGCCTATGCATCCGAGCGCCATCCCGTTTCCTGAGGAGATCCTCATCCAGAGGCGTGGTGAACACGTTCTCGACCAGTGTGTATTCAGCGGCCAGTCGGCCTATTGGCGCCAACGCGGCGGTATCCACCCTCCCGCCTTCAAGATAGGCGTCGTCCCGAATATGGAAGCGAACAACTCGACCCCACACAACGTGATCGTCATAATCGCCGACGGGGATGATCCGATCAAGTTTGCATTCCATCGCCACAGGAGCCAAGGCCACGCGAGGAGGTCGAACTATGGTACTCGAAGCCTTTTCAAGCCCCGTCGCTTCAAATTCATCTACATCTGAAGGATGTTCGATGGCGGAGCGGTGCATCTGCCCGGCCAATTCCAGTGTGGCCAGGTTCGCTACAAACTCCCCTGTGTCACGGATGTTAACGAAGCTGTCCTTGAGGGTCACGCCGTCTGATTTGGGCTGCATGCTGATTGACAGCACTGGCGGCTTCCTTCCGACAACCGTAAAGAACGAAAACGGCGCAAGGTTGGGAACGCCCGCCGTTGAGATGGTGCTAAGCCAGCCGATTGCGCGTGGCACAATGGTTGCGATCAAGAGCTTGTAAGCTTGCGTGGCATCGAGCGAGTCCGCGTCAATGATCATTGGTTCCTCCTTAAGCAGTGATAACTGGGGATGCGGCAAAATGCTCCTCGGACACTTTACCTCTCAATCGAAGTCCAAGTTCGTTCGAAAACTTGAGGGCGGCGGCAAGCGGTCGATGGTGAATTGCAATATTTGCGATTCGGCCATCTTGGTTACGCGTGATGACTGTAACCCCGGATATTGGCACCCCGCCGAACGCGGTTGCTCGCCATTCCAGATACTGGCGTCCCGGTCCTGTAGACTGCTCCGTAAACTCAAGCGACTCGTAGATTTGACTTGCCGCTTCCATAACGTTCTTAACGTCGTCGCGACCGACAACCGGCTTATAGAGAGTTGCTGCCTCTAGAGCCACGTTCTGATCAAACGCGTCGGCGAATGCAGACGAGGACTTTTGAGCAAAGGCGCCTTTCCAGTCGCTCGCGCCTGACGAAGAGCCCACCACTTTGATCAGGTCTTGGATTAGGTCCGCGACAGCCTGAGGCTTTTCGTAGTGTAGCCAATGTCCGGCACCTGGGACGGAGACCTGTCGTTGACTCTTGAATCGCGCGGCTACCCGGTCGGCCATTTTGGCGTCTATGAACGGGTCGCTTTCGCCGCGGACAATTAAGACGGGTCCCGCAAAAGTACTGGTTGGTTCCGTCGTTGATAGCCCATCGTTCCAAAGGTCTACGAGAGACGAGACATTGTTTGCAGACACGTCCTCGCCGAGCTTGTTAAGCGCGTCGAGTTTCTCGGATGTCAAGTTCCGCGATAGGTAAGCTCTGACATTGCGCTGAGCGTCCTTATTCCCGCCCAAAGCGTAGAAGTCGCTCACCACTTCGGCTGGTGCGTTAACTCCTGACAGGGGCACGGGAGTCACTAGCAATAACGCACGAACTCTCGCGGGACGGGCGACTGCCACCAGTTCGGCAATTTGGCTCCCCATGCTTTGCGCTACAACGACTACATCGCCGGAAACTACGTCGATGATCGACGCGATGTCATCTCGATATCGCTCAAGAGTGATCTTCGATTGATCGTCCTTTAGGCCTCCCATGCCGGGCAGATCAGTAGTTATGATCGAGACTGCAGCGCCAGAAAGCAAATCCACTAGTGGATTCCAGACCTCTGCCGAGTCCAAAAATCCATGAATAAACAGCAGAGTGACAGGCCCCGCACCGGTACTTTTGAACGGAATGCGGGCGGTCGTTTCCTTGGTCATGTTCTCCTCCCGAGAAACGTTTTCCAAAAACCGTTTGCTAGAACGGCTGCCCAGTTATAAGTCTTATATGCCCCTAATTTCAAGAGGGCGTCTCGATAACCATTGGAGGAATGGCTTTGGAAAGACTAAATGTGGAATTTGCCGCCGAGGGCGGCGTTACCTTGGCTGGCTGGCTCTTCCTGCCCAACGGAATTCAAGGAAGATTGCCCGCGATATCCATGGCACACGGATATGCGGGAATTAAAGAGCAGGGACTAGAGCCGTTTGCGAAGGCCTTTGCCGATGCTGGGTTCGTCGTGCTGCTTCATGATCACAGAGGATTTGGCGCAAGTGGAGGTGATCTTCGCCACGACGTCGATCCCTGGCGGCAGATTGCCGATTGGCGTCGCGCCATTTCGTTCCTCGAGTCGCGGCCAGAAGTCGATCCAGATCGAATTGGCATCTGGGGTACAAGCTACGCCGGCGGTCACGTGCTCGTTCTTGGCGCTACCGATCGCCGTGTGAAAGCTGTCGTCTCCCAGGTTCCTACGATTAGCGGATATGAGCAGGGACTAAGGCGTATTCCCCCAGATGGTATCCCCAAGCTCGAAGAGCTTTTCTCAGAAGATGAGCGTGGTCAGCTTGCGGGATTTCCGCCGCGACGACAAGCCATCGTTAGTGATGATCCGTCGATCGCTGCTTCTTACCGGACCACCGACGCGATTTCTTTTTATACTCAACCAGTGCCGAGAGGGGCTTGGGAAAACAATGTCACCGTGAGGTCGACACGCTCTGCACGTATGTATGAGCCGGGGACTTGGGTTGGGCGCGTCTCACCCACGCCGTTGCTAATGGTTGTCGCGATGAACGACACGATTACCGTTACCGACCTTGCCTTGACTGCATATGAAAGAGCGCTGCAGCCGAAGAGGCTTATGACAATCCCAGGCGGCCACTTCGATCCGTATCTGGGGCAATTCCCAGCCGCGAGTACCGCCGCCGTCGCTTGGTTCAAGGAACATCTGAACAGCAAGGGAGAAAGCTAATGAGCCATCTGCGCTACGACATCGACAAAGGCGTTGCCCGCATCGTCCTTCAGAACCCTCCTCAAAATCGCCTTTCTCCGCAAATGCTGGAAGAGTTCTCCGATGCTATCACGATAATCAGCGACAGTAATGCTCGTGCTCTTATCATTGCCGCCGATGGTCCTGACTTCAGCTTCGGAGGCGACATCGTTCCATGGGTCGACTTGAACGAGCGTGAACTGAGAACGCTGTTCGAGGGATATCTCAATGCATTTAACAAGTTTGAGCGATTGTCCATTCCGACGATTGCGGCTGTTCGCGGACTGTGCTTTGGCGGCGGCCTTGAGTTGGCTGTTCGTGCCGATGTGGTTTTTGCTTCAGAGGACGCTAGATTTGGACACCCAGAGCAATCTCTCGGAATCGTCACGCTCCTCGGAGGTGTATACAGGGTAGCCGAAAAAGCCGGTCGGGCGAAGGCTATGGAGTGGGCTTTGACATCCGAACAAGTCCCGGCGGAGACGATGGCGCATTACGGCGTTGTCAATCGCGTGGTGGAAGCCGCCAGGCTTGATGCCGAAGTGGACGCTTTCGCTAGACGCATCGCTGGAGGACCAACAAAGGCACACGCTGCCCACAAGGCATTGCTGAGGATATGGGCTAACGGAGGCCTTGCTGTCGCGGACGAGGCCATGTTCGATATCGCAATGCCTCTCTTCAAGACCGCTGACGTTCTAAAAGCGCTGCCGACATCAGTCGAGCTTTTCAAGGCTGGAAAGCCGAGACCGACCTTCGACTTCAAGGGTGAGTAGTGAGATGCGATACCCCGCCGGTCCTGCCGGCGGGCACCTATCAGCTGGGTGTGTTGGTCTTAGGCGGCGCGTCGCTAATTGTAACCCCTGGACCGACCAAGACCTGCTTTCCGTTGTCCAAGGTCGCGATAAGGCCATCACTGTATACCTTCACCGACGCCACTGTGCCAGAAACCGGATTGTCACCAGATGTCTGGACATACTTTCCTATATAGCTCTGTGCGATCTGCAGGCTGCTCTGGGTGAGCAGACTGTCAAGCTTCTGGTTCGATTGGATTGTCTGTTCGACCTGCGAAAAACTAGCAAGCTGAGCTAGCTGCTGCGCCGGATCGGAAGGAGCAGTGGGATCCTGGTTCTTTAGCTGTGCGATTAGAAGTTGGAGGAAGCTATCGTAATTCAACATAGCCTTATCGCTGGCCGTCTTACTTCCGGCCTGCGAAGTTGGGTCAGTTGTATTCCCCGTGTTCCCGGTGCCGTTAGTTGTGCTCGCAGCCGCCTTATTAACCTGTCCAACCACCGTCATTGTATCCTCGGCTTTCTCATTATGAACCTCAGACGTCGAACGGATCTCTCAAAAAGTCCTATCGACTCAAGCATGATGCCCATCATGTTTGAGCCTTATTTTGGATTTAGTTCAAGTCTCTGTAGCTGCAGTTCGGCGTTTTTTTGTTTCTTGGAGAGGGCTTCCCAAGGATCGAAGGACATTAGCCAGCAATTCATCGGAGAGCTGATGGCCCGAGCAGGCCCTGGCCAACACCACCGAACCGACCATTGTCGCGAACTGCGTAATCGCCCCCTGTCTTGCTTCTTCAGGGCTATCAGATTTAATCCCGGAGGCAAGTTGCTCGACTACTTTGTCGATGTGTTCAGCAGCAATCTCGCGAAAATCAGTGTCTCGGGCAATTTCCGGGCCGCAAGCCGCAAGCACGCAGCCATTCTGGGGCTCATCACGGTGATCGGCCGAGACATAGTATTCGTATATCTGCGAATTTCCGCCACTCGCCGCCAGGGACTTCAGGGTCTGCTGAAGCTGAGCAGTGGTCCTTGCGATAACCTCACGAGCAAGAGACGCCTTTGAAGGGAAGTGGTTATAGAACGGCCCGTGCGTCAAACCGGTGGCTTTCATTATGTCGTTGATCGAAACGCCGTCAAAACCTTTGGACCTGAAAGCGCGTCCAGCTTCTTCTAGAATGCGCTGGTGCTTCTCTTCGGTCTCGTGTGCTGGATATCTCATTCCGGGTCTCCTTTGTGCTTGACCTAATAGCCGCAATGTAATCAAAAATGAAGCATGATAACCGTCATGCTTGTGACTTGGTCGAACGGGGTCTTCATTTGCTAATCTCTTCTAATGCTCGCCTGGCGACTGATCTGGCCGCCGGTCAAAAAAACGGCGTTTCCGAGTCCCATCCCAAGGAAATGTTTGAGATCTCGTTAGCGAGGGTCGCGAAAGAGGGCGGATTACCTCGCCGCTCACTTTCCTGAGGCCGATCTGCGCCCACTCGAGAACGGCCTGATATGCACAAATTGGCCAGCAGATATATTCAAAGAATATGTAGTTGCTGGCTACTTGGGAAGAAGTGAGTTCGTAAGTCGCGCCCGGCGCACAATCCTTCCACTCTTCGGAAGCAACATAATTTTTCCAGTGGATGGCAGCCGATCTTCTGACCCGCTGCGCAAGGTTTTCGCGCGCCGTGGTATCGCCGCGACGCTCGCCTTCACCTTGTGCGATCATGAGGGCCGACGTTTCCTGTTTTTCTTTTCAAGGGAAGCGGAGGAGGGTTGGGAGCCTGATGCTCCCAGGGTACTTTTCGACACTATCAGGATAATTGAAGAATTAGCCGCTCAATCAAACATCGGGTCGGTCGACCATTTGTCGATGCGTGAGATCGAATGCCTCGGTTGGGCAGCTGCAGGAAAAAGCAGTTTCGAAACCGCGGCCATACTGAGAATATCAGCGCATACGGTCAACGGCTATATGAAGAGTGCAATGAGGAAAATGGACGTCGTCAATCGTATGCAAGCAGTTGCTAAAGCTTGTAGATTAGGCATTATCTGAACGGCCGCATATAGTGTCTGCAAATACCAATTCAAAACAAAAGGCAGGCTTCACCTTGGTCCTGAGCGGTAGCCTCTCGTATTCCACGGACCCTTCGCGGGTAATCGGAGTCCCGACGTCGATACCAAGGATGCCAATGTAAGGACGCTCACACCATCGTGAATGAGCTGTCCGCTCCCTTACGCTAAATGAGGCCTCGCCTAATCGCGATAGCGACCGCCTGTACTCGATTACTTGCGCCAAGTTTCTTTGCTGCTGCAAGGAAATGACCGTTTACGGTCTGTGGAAGCAGGCCGAACCCGTTTGCGATTTCTTCACTCGTCATGCCTTTCTCAGAGCGCGAGGCACCTTAGCTCCGTCGGCGATAACCTCAGTTGATCTGCTCCATATTTGCGCATCAGCGAGCGTGTAATTCTTCCATGCAGGACTGGTGAAACGAACTCGAGATATTCCATCTCGTCAGAAGCAAAAGCATTGCTGCGTGCCACGATTACTGCGCCAAACGGACCGCCTTGACGTTCGATGGGGACAATGGCGCGAGCGAAAATTCCGAAGTCAGCTAGGAGTGATTGGAGGCCAGGCGGAGACTCATGAAGCTTATACGCTTGCAAATCGGTGACCGAACGTCGTGTTTCAGCCGCGGCGAGAATGAGTGGGTCCTTATCATTAAAGTGCCCAAGCACGTACTTCTCGACGAAAAGCGGAGGAAAATCAGTATCAACGGACTTCGCGGTACCGGCCTCGTAGCCCGGAATATCCAAACCGCAGATCCAAATATAGTCAAACGGCACCGCGACGCGAAGCCTGGTCAAGACAGCGTCAGCTTCGAGACGTCGCCTGGCGGGCACCGATCTTAGGTCAGGATAATCTTGTTCCAAGCATGTGCCTTCCGTGTATTTGGCCCTGGAGCCTGATTCGATTCACTATTCCTTAGCACGTCATCCATATTTTTTGGCTTGAAATGACACAGGCCATAATGCGCGTGATTGGGCTTGATGTTGGAAATTCATAATAGAAAGCATTGAGATGCCAAAGAGTGTTGCCTCAGCGGAGTTTATTCCGGCATATCCACGTGCTCAAAATTCAACGTCAACCTTCGCTCCAACCGCTCCAACCCGCGAGGTTGAGACCTTACTAAGAGACCGGGAGGCGCGGCTCCTGCTGTTATCAAAGCGTCTAGATCTTACGCTACAGGCATCGGGTGTAGGATCGTGGGAGTTTCACCCCTTCGACGGCGTAATGGTTTGGGACGACCGGATGCGCGAGATCTTCGGTATAACAGCGTTAGCCGAGACGCTTGGGTACGAGCACTTTCGAGCGATGGTTCACCCGGAAGACCTGTCCCTTGTCGAGGATGCACTAAATGCGGCTTTCACCGGGAATATGCCGCTCAAGGGCGAATTTAGGATCTTCAATGCCGACGGGAATCTGAGGCATGTCCGCGCCCACGGAATTGTCCACACTCTTGAGGACGGCGAGCGTATTCTGATCGGCGCAAATTGGGACATCACGGGTGATGTCCTTGCGCAGCGCGAGGCTCGCCTAGCGGAGGAACGCGCAAGGAAACAGAATGAGGAACTTCAGGAGATAAGGGCTGAGCTGGAGTTCCAAGCTTTGCATGACTCACTCACGGGGCTGGCAAATCGCCGGAGTATTGAGCTTGACCCACATCTACTTTTCAAACGGATAGCGCCGAAGGACACGATCGCTTGTCTCCATGTCGATCTTGATCGCTTCAAGTCGGTCAATGACACAGGTGGCCATGCGCTAGGTGACTCTGTGCTTCAAGCAATGGCTGGCCGACTGAGAACCATTTGTGGCAGCGAGGATATTATTGCGCGCACAGGCGGAGATGAATTCGTCATACTCCAAAAATGCGAAGCAGAGCGCGAGGAAGTCACTGCTACCGCGGCGGCGATTGTTGCTGCATGTCGGGAGCCGATAAGAATCGGTCGTCGCAGCTTTCGCCTCGGTGCAAGCGTAGGAATTGCCTTCCAGAATGCTGGCTCGCCCCTAGCAACGCTCATCTCCGACGCTGACATTGCGTTGTACGAAGCTAAACGTCGGGGAGGAGGTCGCTACTCTGTCTTCTCGCCGCGGCTCAGGGAGAAAGCAGTAAATGAGCGGGAGCTTGCCGAGGAGGTGCTGAGCGGTCTAGAGCGGTCTGAGTTCGTTCCGTTCTTTCAGCCGCAGATTGACGCAAAAACAAGGAAGATTCTGGGAGCTGAAGCGCTTGCTCGATGGTCGCATCCCTACGACGGAATTTTACCTCCGACCAGATTCCTATCGGCGGCCGAGCAGGTGGGGCGGCTGGGAGATCTCGATGGCATGATCTTAGAGAAAGCCTTGGCGACGTTCGATCGCTGGCAACGCGACGGGGTGCAGATCCCCAGGATAAGCGTGAACATCTCTGCCCAACGGCTGAAGGACGACGACTTTATAAAAACATTGGGATCAATCGGGAACCGTGCGGGCGTGTTATCGTTCGAACTGCTAGAGTCCATCTCCTTCGACGAGCGTGACGTGCAGCTTTCGCAAGCTGTTGACAAAATTCGGGGGCTTGGGATTCAGATTGAACTCGATGATTTTGGCACGGGTCACGCTTCGATAGTTAGCTTGATGGATTTGAAGCCAGACAGGCTGAAAATTGATCGAAAGTTAGTCGCTCCAATCGTCGCCAACAGGGCGCAGAGGGCCTTACTTGCCTCGCTTATCGAGATTGCGAAGGCCCTCAACATCGAAGTAATCGCGGAGGGTGTTGAGACCAGCGAGCACGCCGACCTACTTGAGGAGCTCGGCTGCGATGTTTTGCAAGGATATTTGTTTAGTCCGCCTGTCACAGCGGACGAGATCGCACGTCTGGCGGGCCGGCCTTCCGGAGATCGAAGTTAACGTGAAATTCATATCTTTTACATAGTTATCAACGTAGCGACGGCCCACGAAAACTTGGGCTCGCCAATTTCGACTTGAAATATCATGGCTCAGCTTTACAAAGAATCGACCCCACCCGGAGTTCTCGCGGTGCAGTTTCTCGACGACGATTTCAAAACCAACTTCGAAGAGCGTCGAGAGGAGATCGCCCGCCGCTTTCCGGGAAGTACCGAGAACCAGCTAGAGCATCTGACACTTCGACTAGAATTAGCCTTGGAAGCGTTGGAGGCAGGAGTGTGGGAATATCGCCCGGGATCGGGTGAACTTCTTTGGGACCGACGGATGCGTGAACTGTTCGGTGTGCTGGATGCGACCGATGGCCCGACCTACGAAATCTTCAAGAACTCCCTCCATACGGACGACATCGCGGTTGTCGAAAGCGCTTTGTCGACATCGCTTGAGACAGGTCGCAAGCTCAGCGGGCAGTTCAGGATAACACGTCCGGCTGGTGAAACGCGCCATATCCGAGTGAGCGGAATGCCATTTCAATTACCCAGTGGCGAAACGATCATGGTCGGAGCCAATTGGGACGTCACGGAAGACGTGGCGATTCAGGAAGAGCTACGAGCATCGGCCCTGCGCGCGAAGGCGCAAAACGAGAGATTGGAAGCAGCACATTATGAGATGGAGCGATTGGTGCTCCACGACCCGCTAACAAATCTGCCGAACCGCCGGTATCTGGAGCGATTTATAACTAGCAAGGAGCATGCGGGGAAGCGTGCGGCCTGTTTGCAGATCGATCTCGACCATTTTAAGGAAGTGAACGACACTGATGGTCACGCTGTTGGCGATGAAATACTGAGAATCGCCGCGGTGAGGCTGTTCAATAACCTCCCAGAAGCTAGCGTCTTGGCACGCCTTGGCGGAGACGAATTCGTCGCGATAATACTCGCCTCGAACGCCAGAGCGATCGCCCGCACTGCGGCGGCAAACCTTCTGACCGCTTTCAGCAAGCCTCTTTCAGTTGGAGGGCGCGCTTACACGATTGGTCTTAGTATCGGAATCGCTACAGCGGACGAGGGGCCATCCAACGCATTATTGGCGGTCGCCGACAAAGCGCTCTACGATGCGAAGCGCGATGGGCGCGGACGCGTCGGTGAGCGCTGACGCCATGGAGGTCAAACCTGGGCTGCGTGCTCCAGCTCAGATTTAACCGCAGTAATTTTGGATCTGCTCCATGACGTGGCCGGTTGAAACCTCGAGCGGTATTCGTTTGGGCTCACGCCGATTGTCTTAGCGAATGCCCGACGCATTGCGTGCACGTCTCCAAAACCCGATACCGTCGCAATGCGCTGCAGCGGCTGGTTGGTGTCCTCCAACAGTCTCCTCGCTGCATCGGTTCTCGCTGCAGTGATGAAATCGATCGGCGTTATGCCAAGTTCCTGCCTGAATACGCGGCCGAAATTTCTAGTACTCATTCCAACCTTAGTCGCTACCGTTTCAATCGATAATGAAGTGGCTAAATTTGCCAGGATGTAATCCTGAGCTCGCTGGATCAGCGTTGTTTCCGACATTTGCCCCACGAGATGAGCGCTGAACTGTGATTGGCCGCCGGGGCGCTTCATAAACATCACCATATACCGCGCCACAATTAGCGCGACCTCTCGACCGTAATCCTCTTCAACGAGTGCCAAGGCGAGATCGATGCCAGCGGTGACTCCTGCCGCGGTAATAAGCGAACCGTCGCGAATATAGATGGCATCTGCGTCCATCTCGATATCCGGGAAATCGCGGCTGAACTTTGGTGCACACTCCCAGTGTGTCGTAACGCGCTTCCCGTCTAGTAAGCCTGCGGCAGCCAGGAGGAAGACACCCGTGCATATCGAGCCGAAACGTCGAACAGTCGGAACGCGGCGGCGCAACCAAATGATCACTTGCGGATCGATTGCCTGAAACGAAGGGTCTCCCGCTACGAGGAGCGTATCGATCGGTTCATCGTCATCAAATATTGTACAGTCCGCAACAAACCTTAGTTGGCCCGTCCCGCTGATCGATGGCCCGCCCGTCGACATTATTTGAATGTCGTACTTCGTCATGTCACCAAGCCGCCTCGCGGCCTCCCAAAAGACCTCGGCCGGCCCGACGATATCGAGAGACTGAACTCCCGGGGGAGAGAGGATGACTATCCGCATGGTTCAGACCTTTCCATTGGGGAATGTGATACTTTTGACATGCAAGCCGCGCGCCAGATGGTTGTTCTTCGGATATGGCGACTATTCAGATGATAGTTTTTTCCGTAGCCGATAGTAAGCTCCGCAAGTCTTTCCGTAGCTGCGTCCTCGATTTCCACCGCGTGTTGCCGTACGAAGGCAAGGCAATCCGCTGGCTGCGGCTCGCGACCAAAGACAGCGCGAAAAGCACGGCGGTGAATGAAGCAGATCCCGCCGTTGGGGGCGGGAAACTGCAGAGCGTCGAGGTCGTGGACCCATTGCAGGGTCACTTCTCCACTCCAAACCGACCGTAGACTGCTGCGCCTAACGAGCCGAGCATGACCCAGAAAAGGAAGCTTGTAATCACGGCGGCCGCGATGAACTGCTGCTCAAGTGCAGCAGGAGCAAGACCATGCTCACCCTCTGGTGCAACTGGTGCTCCGATCAGGTGCGGGAGAGCGATCATAATAGTGGCGAGCACCGCGGCCCACGCCGTTCTGTTGAATGCGATTAGGGCGATCCCGGCCGCCGTCGCAACGGCTGTGCCCACCCACCACAGCTGACGAGCATCAAGCGGAGCGGAGGGCGTGCCCGGTAGCTCTGGCGGCAGACCCAGCATCGGCGCGAGCATTACCGACGCAAACGCTGCGAGTCCCCAGAAGATGCCTTCCCGCCAAGTTACGCGCTTGCCGCGAAGCGCCACCAGCCCGATAAGCACGAGAGCGTAGCCTATTGACGTCAGAATGTTTGCGACAAGCGTGAAGGACAACCTTTCAACGCCGTCGCTGGGCTCCCACGCGGCCTCTTCATGTTGATGCGAATGAGCTGTCGTTGGCTCGGCAACGCTATCTGCGTCGTGGTGATGCTCGCTGCCAGCTCTCTCGTACACCTCCGCTTGGGCGATGAGCTGAATGGTTCCAAAAAACTGCACAGCTGTTGTTGCTGTTCCAACTATCAGCCCGACCAGAACTGAAGCGAATACGATGGATCTGAAAAGCGGCATCACCAAAACTCCTAGTGGCAGGGGAATGCGTTTGCGTGGCGCGTATCGTGGGCGGCGTTGTGCACCGCTTCCAAATGCGAGAACCCAACAAAGCCGACGATAGCAATGCCGAAGAATGCTGCTGCTGCGGATTGCAAGAGTCTCGATGCCCCAATGGAAATGGCGGGGCGGGTGGCGGAATGGGTCGTAGAAGCTGACATGGAAATCTCCACTTTTGAGAGTTGGTGGTTGATCAGGCCGCCAAAGCGGCCTTGATCTCGTCGGGGTTGATGATGCCGGCCTTCACAACGGCAGTTTCGAGAGCCGTCAAGAACTGATCGTAGTAGTTCCACGAAGACCGATCGTCTGGGTGAGCATCCTCCCAAGACTTGATGGAAGCGATTAGCTCATCTCTGAAGTCATCCCACTCGAAGTATCCGTGCTTCGCGAGGGCTAACGCCATTCCGAAGGACGATCGTTCCCATTCAGAGCCAAAGCAGAGGGTGCCGTTTGCCCTTGGAGGGTTGTCTGCCTCTCCCATCATCTCGGTTACAGCGAAGTGTTCGAACTGAGTGAGCATCTGGTCTTCCTCAGGCTGCCTTGGATATGGCAACGCCCATCATAGCTTCGGGAGTTACAAGGGCTTCCAGCTCCTGCTCGGACATATTGTCTGTCCCTGCCGGCCGCTCCGGAATGACAAACCATCGAATCTGAGCACTGGAATCCCATACTTTGACTTCGACTTCGTTGCTGATAGGGAGCCCGAACTCTGAAAGCACGGCCCGCGGCTCGCGAGCTGCGCGACTCCGGAATGTCGGATCCTTGTACCAATACGGTGGAAGACCCAGGACCGGCCAGGGATAGCAGGAGCACAGTGTGCAGATGATGAGATTGTGAATGCCCGGCTCATTGGCGACCGCACGCATATGTTCACCCTCTGCACCCGCCATTCCTTCCGGAAGCTTAAGTTCGGCGATTGCCTTGGGAGTGTCTGCAACCAGTCGATCCTTAAACGAGGGATCGACCCATGCGCGCGCTACGATTTTCGCGCCGTTGAAAGGCCCCATCTTAGTCTCGAAGAAAGCGAGAACCGTATCGACGGTTTTGTCGGTAATAACCCCCTTTTGGATCAGGAGGGCTTCGAGCGCGCGGACCCGCGCGGCGCTATATGCCTCGCGATCGGCTCGGTATTGAAAGCGATCTAACATGTGTTTTCTCCAGGTTTCTGTCTGTTCCGAGTTAGGCTGCTCGAGCAGTCGCAACTGCCTCTGGTGCCGCGACGTAGTGAGAGTAGAGGTCCGCGTAGAGGCTGAAGTTCGGCTCAGCGTTGTCAGGCCAGAGTTCGCCCGGCTCAAACTTGACGCAGTAGACCGGCATCGCCGCCCCGATGCCATCCGAGCCGGTATCGCAGAGATAAGTGTAGGCCCCCGGGTAGACGGTCTCGATCACGCCGGTCTGATTTCGAAGAAAGCCCGGCAGGCGAGTGTGCTCGACGCTAGGCACATCCTTGATGGAAACCTGATCACCAACGGCGAAATCGAACTCGACAGCGACGTCGCGCTTGGGGCTATCCCCTTCAACCAGATACCGGACAACGCGATCATCAATTGCCCGCTCTTCGCGCTGAGGGAGCGGCTTGGCCGCGTCAGCATAGTATTCCTCGGTGAGCGCATCGAGCTCCTGAGCGGTGATGTATCCACGCTCGATAAAATAACCCGAGATGCCGCCCAGCCACTTTTCGTAGTAGCGATACTTGAAATAGTCGAACGGGTTGAGGCTTTCGGCTCCCTTGCGCAGGTCGGCCCAGGTCCAGACCGTGGTGAAGGTCGAAGGTGTCGCAGGAAGCGGAAGTTGGGAGGACAGCGCCATCATCGCGGTGTGAATACCGAAAATGCGGGTCTCCCACTCTTCAACGAACACGCGGGTCTCGGTGCTTACGGGGCCGAGGCCCTCAAGGCCCCCGAGATAGTGTTGGAGTTTCATTCGATTACCCTTTCGTTGGTTGCAGGTAAGTTTATGCCGTGGCGGTCTTCTTGGCCGCGAGGAGGTTTGTACCGATCTCGGAAAGCAAGCCGAACACGCCACCGAGAAGCATTGCGGCCATCGCTACAAGGGTCGGGTGGTTCAGTCCCGAGGTAGTGACGGTTGTTCCCGTCGCTGCTGTCGTCCCGACGAAGGACGCAAATCCGAATACAATAGCCGGGGGGAAATTCAGGATCGGGATCGCGGAGACGAGAACCATCGCCGATGTGCCAGCCCCTACAAGAATGGCGGCAAAGATTGGATGCTCTGGACCGAATTGTATGACAAGCAGCGTGATGGACGCGATTATGATCCCTGTCCAATTCGAGACGATTGATTTGGCCAAGCCATGCTGGCCCCCGCCACAGGCGAAGAATGATGCCCAAGCGATGAACGTCACCCAAACGGGGACCGGGAACACAGTGGCGGTGATGTAGGTATCGATTGCGCCCAGTACGCCCAGGCTGATCATTGCGGCGATAAGTGGTGGCATTTCATCATCTCCTTGTTACGGTGGTTAGGAAGCGAGTGCGGGGAGGGGCATGCGGCAGCTCAGGAAACCGTGTCTGAGCATTGCTTCGTCAAGGTTGCGGCCGATGAACACGATCTCGGTCAATCTCTCGTCCGACATCCACGGTTTCCCGGGGCGACCTTCTAGGGTCATGTGGACGCCATGAAACACATAGCGGCGAGCTTCGTTGGCGAAGTTTATGACCCCCTTCATTCTGAAGAGGTCCTGTCCGATCTCTTGGGTAAGTCGAGAAAGCCACCCATTGAAAAGTGTCGGATCAAGAGGGGAGGTTTCTTTGAAGGCGACGCACGATACGGCCTGATCGTGCTCGTGTTCGTGGTCATCGAGAACAAAAGGGTCAATGTTCAAGATGTTCTTGAGGTCAAATGCACCGATATCCAAAATCTCACGCGGTTCGATGTTGCATCGGCTTGTGCAGACAATTTTTGCAAGAGGGTTGAGGAGACGGATGGTTCTTTCGGTCTGCGCAGCGTGCTCTTCAGATTCAAGATCGACTTTGTTCAACAGGATCAGGTCAGCGAAGCTTATCTGCTCTACTGCTTCGTCTTGTGCTAGCTGGCGTTCAATGTGACGTGCATCCACGACAGTAAGGATCGCGTCGAGCTGGAGTCTTGCAGACAGCATTTCGTCTAATATGAATGACTGAATGACCGGCGCAGGGTCGGCAAGGCCGGAGGTTTCTATGACGAAACGGTCGATCTGACGGCCCGAGCGCAGAAGGCCATGGATTGCGGAAATCAGATCGTCCCGAACGGTGCAACATATGCATCCGTTATTTAGTTCGACGACGTCGTCTTGCGTGCTGACAACGAGCTTTCCATCGATACCTACTTCACCATATTCATTGACGATGACAGCGACTCGCTCGCTTTCTGTCTCAGTCAGGATCCGGTTTAGCAGTGTGGTTTTGCCTGCGCCCAAGAAGCCGGTTATAATGGTGGTCTTGATCTTTGACATTGCCGTTCTCCGTCTTAGCGCGCACGTGTCCGTTCCCCGGTGTGAGGGGGTCTGGCTCAGCGCCCAGATTGGTCTGGAAGTGTTTGGTACCCTTGGCGGGTGTGGGAGAATTACAAGCTAAACGTAGTTGTCGCACAATGTCTGACACAGTGCGTTTTAAGCCAAATTAGGGGTATATCACGCCATTTTGTGATGAAAAAATATGCGCGATCAAATTATGGGCATATTAGCCTGTTTGAAAGCAACTGATGTCTAAAATGACGTCAATTCGGAATTGAAAGGTAAAAACCAGTATGCGTTGCATGCAAGACGCGCCATCCCTACGAATACGAGGTTAGGGCGAAGATGACCGAGGCCTGATAAGACGCAGACTGCTGACACGCACAAATGAACACTCCGCCGGCGACGGCGGAGTTGCAGTGAGATTCAGGCATTCCGCCGTCTATTCTCGCGTGTCAGGTATGAGATGTTATGTGCACGGAAATGCTTTTCGGGCTCGTGCGCATTCGAGGACGTGGGCGCGGAGGGAACAATAAAAGCACCGACCAATTCGCGGAGGCGCGTCGCTCGGCGGCCAGGGCATTGGAAGCCGCAGTCGATTGCTCAACCATCGCGGCGTTTTGCTGTGTTGTCTGATCCAAGAGATTCACAGCGGAATTCACCTCCACAAGACCAATATTCTGCTCCCGTGAAGACGTCGCCACCGAGTCCATCTGTGCGTTGATCTCGGCGATGTAGTTGCCGATGCTTTTGAGAGCCTCTCCAGCGTCCCGCACCAGTACGACGCCACTTCCGACCTGGTCGGTTGAGTTTCGAATGAGGCCCTTGATCTCTTTCGCCGCCTGTGCCGACCTTTGCGCCAGTTCACGAACTTCTTGGGCGACAACCGCAAAGCCTTTACCAGCTTCGCCAGCACGTGCCGCTTCCACTCCCGCATTCAGTGCCAGGAGATTTGTCTGGAACGCGATCTCATCGATCACACCAATAATGTTAGAGATCTGTTGAGAGCTGCCTTCTATGCGCTGCATCGCGTCCTCCGCTTGAGCTACAACTTGCGCCGACTCGACCGCACCTCCATTGGCCTGCGTCGCAAAGGAACGTACCTCCTCGGTCCTCTTGCTCGATGCGGCCACATTCGCCGTAATCTCGTCCAGAGCCGCTGCGGTTTCTTCAAGCGAAGCCGCCTGTTGTTCGGTTCGGCGCGAAAGATCCTGCGCGCCCAAAGAAATCTCGCGGGTGCTAGCGTCGATAGAGTTCACGCTGTTGGTGACGGCGGCCAACACGGAGCCCAGACGTAACACCGACTGGTTAAAGTCCTGGCGCAAGCCCTCGAACTCTTGAGAAAATGGCTCTAGGAGCTGGAATGCCAGATCGCCCGACGCCATTCGTTCCAAGCCAGCCGCCAAACCCGAAGTGGCAATCTTCAGCCGCTCGCTTGCTTCCCGCTCGGCTTTCTCCTGAGTGGAGATTCTCATTTGCTCCGCCTCCTCGCGCGAGGCCTGGGCTTCGCGCTGAAGCTTGGTGTTTTCAATTGCTGCCTGCCGAAACACTTCCACCGCGTCCGCCATGGAGCCGATCTCATCAACGACCATTGCCGAGTATTTTGGATTTGATGCGCCTGATCGATAACAAAGGTCGCCGGTTCTAACCGTCCAAGGCGAGCATGTAGGCGGATGGCGATCTGGGGCACGAGGCGAGGGCCGCCGTCTCAAACTTGCTCGGCAGGAAACGAGCTAAGACCCCGCCTAATTTTTCGGGGCCGGGCATTTGCCGGGCCGGTTTAGTCGGCGCACCGGCGCGGAGGTGCTATCACCTTTTCTCCGGTCGTGTGGCTGTGGTGCGGGCTGGTCATCGGCCCGCATCAAGCTCTTACGCAACCCGGTTCAGCGCGTCGCCGATCGTGACGACGATGTTTTCGATCTGCGATGGCGCCGCGGATTGTGATTACTGGTCCCAGTTGCCGGGCGTCAGCGTGGAGGCGAACCGCCGCCAGATCTATCGGACAGGCTCGCAAGCTCGTCCGATCACCTGCCTTCATCACTCTCGTCGTGCCAAGTGCCGGGCGGTCGGTGAACCCTCATTCAATAGTTTTGCCATTGATCGGTCAGCATTGCGCTGTTCGGCGAAAATCGACCATGCGGCGATGAACAAAGCCGCGATCAAGGGGCCGATGACGAAGCCGTTGATACCGAAGAGGGAGATGCCGCCGACTGTCGAGATCAGCACCACGTAATCGGGCAGCCGCGTTCCCTTTCCCACCAACGGTGGGCGCAGCAGATTATCGACCAGCCCGATAACGAAGATGCCGACGAGGACCAGGATCGATGCTTTCAGCCAGGCACCTGTGAGGACCAACCAGATGGCAGCCGGACCCCATACAAGTGCGGCTCCGATTGCAGGAAGCATCGATAGGAACGTCATCGTCACACCCCACAACAGAGCAGCCTCTACACCAAGAGCCCAAAATGCCACGCCGCCGATCGTGCCCTGGATGATCGCTATGATGACGTTTCCCTTTACGGTAGCGCGCACCACTGCGGAAAACTTGTCGAGAAACTGCCGCGTGTAATCGTCGCTGAGCGGGATGGCATGCCGGACTTTGCCGCTGAGGTCAGCGCCATCTCTGAACAGGAAGAAAAGCAGGTAAAGCATGATGCCGAAGCTGATGAACAACTGCAGGGTATTTTGACCAAAGCTGAGCACGCTGCCGCCGATCGACCGGCTCGCCTGTACGGCGGCAGACGAAATGTTCGTGCCCAATTCGGGAAACCCGCCGAGCTTCAATGAGGTCAGCCAGTTGTCTATAAAGGGCGGCAGGGCATTCTGGATCCGGACCAGAGATCCGTTGAGATCAATTTCGTTGCTGCTGATACGTTGGTACAGGCTGGTTCCTTCCTGGATAAGTGAACCTAGAATGATCATTGCAGGCACGATCACGAGGCATATGCACATCAGCACCGTCAGCAGGGCGGCAATGCCGCGGCGGCCGCCTAACAAATGCTCCAGCCGCTTATGCACTGGAAAGAAAATGATTGCGAGGATGACGGCCCAGAAGACAGCGCTATAATAGGGAATGAGCAGCCAGATGAACGCGATCGTCACAACTGCCAGAAGAACGTAAAAGCTCGTACGCTGAATTGACATGCCTGCGTTGCTCCCCGCCAGTTTCTTTTTTCACCAGCCATAGACGAATTAAGCACAAGACAGCTTCGGCAGGTGAGGCGGCTCCTTATGCGTTGGGAATCTTGGAGTCACTCGAAGCGTGCGGGCCATTGCATCTGCTATAGCATGATTGGTGTAGGGCTTTGGGAAAACCGGCTTCCCTCGGGAAGGCTACTCTCTTCGAGGATCTCCATGCCGGAAACCACGATCAACTTCACCGGCGGCCATCGATTGCGGATGTAGTGGGATAGCTTGATACCATCCATCGTCCCCGGCATCTGCACGTCGGTGAATACCAGGTCGATATCGGCTCTCGATTCCAGGATGCGAATTGCCTCGTCGGCGCTGTTTGCTTCAAGCGCCTCGTAGCCTGCAGATTGCACCAGGTCGACGGCTTCCATCCGAAGAATTGCGGTGTCTTCGACCACCAGCACGACTGCCTTGCCATTCAACATATGCCACTCGATTTCTGTGTGAGCCTGGAAAGTCCGGGCGGTTAGCGTTCAGTGAGTGATCGGTTTTTATGCCGCGGCCGGGATCCTGGTTCGGCGGTCGGCGCCGCCGCGGTGACTGATAGTAACGACAGTTCCGGGATTGGCATCAGACAGCTTTATCTCGCTCTGCAAATTCCTTGCCAGCGCTTCGACGATGCCAGTGCCAAGGCCGGCCTTGGGTGTAGCGCTGCCTGCTGGCATGCCGACGCCGTTGTCAGAGACGGTTAGGATCCAGTCATTGGCCTCCGAGCGATAATCGATCACAATCCTGCCCGTCTCCTGTTTCGGGAAGGCGTGCTTCAGGGCATTAATCACTAATTCCGTGACGATCAGTCCCAGGCTGACGGATACGTCAGCTTCAACGGCGCTATCATCGACGGTGACGGCGATAGAGAGCCGGTCCTCATCGGCAATCATCGAAGCGCCAATGCTCTCGCCAAGTTGCGTGAAATAGCTGCGAAGCTCGACGATGCCGACAGATGATGTTGAGAGTTGTCGTTGCACCGCTGCGATCGACATAACCCGGTTATGGGCGTTGTGAAGATGTCCACGAGCTTCCTCTGACTGCACCCGACGCGCACTCTGCATGAGAACGCTCGCGATAATCTGAACACTGTTTGCCACCCGGTGCTGAACTTCCTGAACGAGGATTGCCTTCTCCCGGACCAAGTCGTCTTTCTGTTTCTCTTAGGCTCGTGCATCGGCCACGTCGGTGATCGCCACCAGCAGTCGGATATGGTCCTTGTTGCCGTCGTCCAGAACCTGCGCATTGACGATCAACTGTCGTGTCTTCCGCTCAAACCGTTTGAGGTCGATCTCGTAGGCTTCTATCCTGGCACTGCCGGAGGCGGTCGCCTTTAGCAGCGAGGCAAGCTTCGGCATTGCCCATTCGCCGTCTCCGAGCTCACTGAGCGCCCTGCCGGGAATTGTCGCGGGATTGATCTCAAAGGTCCGGCAGAACGATGCACTGGCTGCAATAACCTTTTGGTCTGCGGACAGGAAAAGCAGCGGCTCGTTCGACGAGACCACTATGGCAAGCGTGCTCGCCGCTTCAAAATGAGCAATCGGTTCTCTTGACATGGAAATGGCCCTCAGGGGCCGAAAACTCGCTCAGCGAGCCATCACTCGGCAGGAACGCCGCCAACGGAGACCTAAACGGACGCTCTGGCATAGCGTAGCACGTCCACTGTGGATCAGCACCACACTTAATTTGACACTTCAGGTTATATAAGGCGGCTGTTCAAAGATCGTCCGGGATATCGCAGCCGGAGGCTCTTGACGATCCAGCTAGTTTTGACCTTGCTGACACAACGGGCCGGACGCACCATGACAGCCGTCGCGTTCGGGCTGTCGTCATCGAGCCCTTTTAAACGCTCGGAAGTTGAGGAAGGATTGCATGCTCGTGCCGAGATAGCGTTCTGCGGGTAGTGGAGGCACAAGCCAGGAAATGCCGCGTCCAGTCGTGCAGAACCTGCAGCAGTCTATCACCGACGATTGCATCAGCCGCTATCCACGGCGTCCCCTCAGTGCGCCATGAATATTGGCATGCTGCTCGGCTCGATCATGTCTCGCGTCACCGTCACGATGGTCGATCCGCTCTCGCGAAAGCGGGTGAATGGAGGAGAGCCAGGCGCCGATATGCCAGCACTATCGATTTGTAATTGGGCGAGAGCGGCCGCCTTCCGCGGTTGATGATGACCGGCGTCGGCGTATCGAACAAAGCGCCATCCATGACGCGTTTCTGCAGTTCCTCGTCGTTGCACGCTTTACGGCTGACAAGAACGACGTCGGCCTACAGCGCCCGAATGATCAGTCGTGTTCTGGGAATCGAGACGGGCACGGCTGATGTGGCCGAGTTCATCCGCCGCCTGGTCTTCAGCACGCTGACCGGCAATGGCGACATTCACTTGAAGATCTGGTCGCTTGTCTATTCCGATCGTCGCACACCGTGTGGTGACTTTCAGCCCGAAGGAACACTGTGCTCTTGCCCGGGTTAGTGCTCCGAGATCAATCCGATCTCTCATGGAGGAAATAAAATCATGGCATCGACAAGGGGATCGCACGGCAGCAAAGCCGGTAGCAAGTCTGGTGGCGCCAAGAGTGCGTCCTCGAAGGAAAGCTCAAGCTCGTCGTCAGGCAAGCAGGGTGGCTCGCACGAGCAGCACGTAAAAGCGGGCGAACAAAGCCACAATAACTCAAAGTAACAGAGCGATCGCAAGCCGCTTCGGCGGGCATTACTGTCGCCAATGGCTCGACGCATCGCCAGCGAACCGAGAACGCAACCTACAGGAGATTTTGGATGAAAGTACGAGAATTTATGACTGCTCAGGTGGTCGCTGCCAAACCGACCGATACCGTCGAAGATGTGGCAAGGATGATGTCTGAGATAGATAGCGGCGCCATTCCGGTGATTGAAGATGACCTCGTCATTGGGATGATCACTGATCGCGATATCGTCATACGCGTCATCGCTGAGCGCAAGGATGGTTTCACGCCTGTCTCCGAAGTTATGACGCAGGGGGTCGAAAGCTGCCTTGAGGATGACGACATTGCTGAGGCTGCGAGGAGAATGGCCGAATTACAGATGCGCCGGCTCGTCGTGTTCAACAGTGAGGGCGAGCTTTCCGGCATCATCTCACTCGGCGACATAGCGATAGAGCATCAGGGCAATTTGGCGACTGAAGCGCTTGAGGAAATCTCACAAGATGAATGATGTCCTTGCTCTGCGCGAAACTACCGACGCCTCTGCGAGCCAACCGTGATGACGGCTGGGGTCGAGGATCGAACCGCGGAGGAAATCGCGGCACGACGCGTGCGACGCGCTGAACGGCGGCTGAAGCAGCGCGAGGCCAACATCAATCGCGCCGCCAAGATGCATCAGGTGCGGATTGCCGCTCCTCCGACTGGCAAACCAATGCCCGAGGATCGCCTCCTAGGTCGCGTCCATATCGGCTGCTCCGGGTGGTACTACTGGCATTGGAAAGGGAATTTCTATCCCTCGGATGTTTCGCCGGGCCAATATTTCTCGATCTATCAAGAGCATTTCGCGACAGTCGAGCTCAACGCGCCGTTCTATTCCTGGCCGACCATCAGTTCGGTCAAGACCTGGATCCGCCAAGCCGGGCCGGGCTTCGTCTACACCATCAAGGTCTGCGAGCTGATCACCCACATCGAGCGGTTTGAGAAGACTAAGACCCTGATTGAGGATTTCGGCTATATCGCCGATCTTCTCGGCCCGCAGATGGGATGCTTTCTGTTTCAGCTGCCGCCGAGCGTCCATTACAATCCGGACATGCTGCAGTCCATTCTGGCGCAGCTTGATTCACGCCACAGGAATGTCGTCGAGTTTCGTCACAAAAGCTGGTGGAACCAAGAGGTTTTCAACGCCTTCAAGGCAGCGGGGGCAATCTTTTGCTCTTGCAGCGGTCCTCGGTTGCCTGACGAACTCGTATGTACCGCCGATGATATCTACATTCGGTTCCACGGGATCGAACAATGGTATCGCCACGACTATTCTGACGATGAGCTCATGGTTTGGGCCGAGCGCATAAGCAGGAGCGGAGCGAAAACGATATGGGCGTATTTCAACAACGATCGTGACGGTCATTCAATCAAAAATGCCAAGAGACTAGCAGAGATGCTCAGTCTCGCCCTGTAAGTTTGACATTTCGATGCAACAAACGGTGAAGCGATGAAAGTTGTGGCGTGATGGCAAGACAGTCGGCGGAAAAACGGGCCAACCTCGGCATGTCGGTCGAGATTGAAGCGATGGAGGCCAAGTCTGCGGAGGCCCTGCCAACTGGTATGGGTTGGCAGTTCGAGCCGAAATGGGATGGTTTCAGGTGCATCGCGTTCAGGAGTGGCGGCCGTGTCGACCTTCGATCAAAGTCTGGAAAACCGCTGGGGCGCTATTTTCCGGAACTGATCGCCTTCCTGGCCAGTCTCCCGGTTGACCGCTTCGTCATAGACGGCGAGTTGGTCGTTGAGATCGACGGGAGGTTGTCCTTTGACGCTCTCCAGGCGCGCCTTCATCCAGCCGAAAGCAGAATTCGCAAGCTTTCTAACGAGACGCCAGCGCGGCTTGTGGCCTTTGATATGCTCATGGGCAAAGACGGCGTACTGCTTCTCGATCAGCATCTTGCCGATCGCCGAGCTCGGCTGGAAGAGTTTGGCAAGACAATCCCCACTAATCCCCGTCAGTTCGTGGTATCCCCGTTCACGCGCAATCGTGAGGAAGCTGCGAGCTGGCTTTCAGGATCCGGCGGCGACACCGATGGCGTTGTTTGCAAACGGCTGGATGAGCCCTATCGCCCTGGTGAACGGGCAATGGTAAAAGTCAAGCGAGTGCGTACCGCCGACTGTGTGGTCGGTGGATTTCGCTACGGGAATGATAGTCACCTAGTGGGTTCGCTTCTGCTCGGACTTTACAATGATAATGGCGAGCTCGACCACGTGGGCTTCACGTCAGCCATTTTGGATGCAGAGAAGCCAGAACTGACAAGGCGGCTGGAGGCATTGCGCGAGCCGCCGGGATTCACGGGTAAGGCACCCGGCGGACCGAGTCGGTGGAGCACCGAGCGTTCATCCGACTGGCAGCCGCTGAAACCGGAGCTTGTTGTCGAAGTGCGCTTTGACCAGGTGACGGGACATCGTTTCCGACATGGCACCAAGTTCTTGCGGTGGCGGCCGGACAAGAGCCCGTCTCAATGTGACTTCCGCCAGATTGGCCAGTGAATCGTAGTGTTTGCCGAGATGGACAGGCGAACTAAGCCCTCATTACAGAGAACAGGCGATAGCTATCGACAAAATCAGAAAACACACGCTCGAATTTGGGAAGCCAAACAGCAGCCCGGAAGGGGAGCACGAGCGCCCCTTGCAGCCAGCCGAATAGGAACCGGGAGCAGGAAGCCTCCGGAGGCAGCCATCAGCTGATTGCGGCGCGGCGTCAATCCCAGAATGCGAAAGAAGAGGGGCGCACCCTATTGTACCGGGGGGCGCATGCAGCCCCATATTCCAGCCCGGCTTTCTAAGATCTAATCGGTCGGTGGATGGTGTTTCCCGTACTGATTGCTGTCGTGGGACACGCGACACGAACGCGGCTCTTAACAAGATGCCAAGCTCGCGGTGTGGCGCTCCTGGGCCTTCGCCAATACGACGACGGTCGTCGTAAGGTGAACGTCCTCCACGGCGGCGCAGGACGCTAGCAGGGTGGTTGCTCGACCGATTGTCAGTGACATTCAAAGCAATGTCCGGTACCGTGCATTTGATCGAGCATCCTCCGGTGGCCGAGAGAAGATCGAAAGCGGTCTTTCGAGCTTGCCTCCCCGCACCGATGGGGTGCACCGAGGCGGTTGAATGCTGACTTAACGACGGCGTCCCATGCGTCGTGCGAACGTTTCCCAGCAGGCACCGTGTGCCAGTCAGTTTAATCGATGCATCAGCAGTTGCAGTGCAGCGCAGGCACCGTCCTGCTGCTTGAGGGACGAGCCAACGATTGCGCTCGACGTCGAAGACGTCCTCAACGAGGCCGGTTAATGTCGTGCGGAACATATTGTCGTCCGGCGACGCCGCCACCTGGCTGGCCAAGGGCACCGGTCGTCGTGATCATCGATCCCGGTCTTCGCGATTGCTTCTGCAACGCCGAGGTGTGGCTGCTGGCCGAGAGCAAAATACCCTTCGTCGTCCACTCGGGCGACGACCATTCCCTAGTGGAAGAGGAACCGGCTTTCGCAAGGGGATATTGGCTCTCGAAGCCGTCGATTTCGGCCGACATTGTCAAGGCGATAGGCATGGCGATGACGGGTGTCAGAGCATGACCGACAATCACCGGCTCGTTATGGCCCGTATCAGGGCCGAAATGGAAAAGGGAACGTCCACGACGGAGGTTATCATGATCGTCGCACGCATCTTCAGACGACAACAGGAGGCCGATAGAGCTGTTTCTAGCCGGACGTCAACGGAAACGAAGTCTAATCGAGGCTGACGCGCTCACTCCTTCGTCACGAGGCCGCCCACATTCGCCTCGTAGTCGCGCTCCGGTATACCATAGGCGTCCCCCGCAAGCATTTTCAGACCGGCTCTGTCGCGAATGGTTATGGACGCTCTGGAGGCCGTGATCAGGCGTTTGCCTTCGAGAATATGGATAGTCGTCGTCACACTCTGTCTGCGCACCGCCAGCATGATGCCGATGAACTCGTGGGTCAGTTCGATATCGTCGCCCTCGGATCGGTCGTGGCACATCAGCAGCCATCGGGCCAGACGCGCCTCAATATGCTGGGTGGCGTTGGAGAAGGCCGTATAGGCGACCTGTATGGACGCCGAATGCAGATAGCGGGTGAGGAGATTCCGCAGGGTGACGCTTTCGGCCATTGCTGCTTGGAGGCGCACGTTCTCGATACGGTGTCCGGCGCCCGGGACTTGCATGAAGACGTGGTACGGACTGGAAAGAACACCGGAGACGCCGGCGGCAGGTGTCAGGCCCTCCCGACCAAACAGACCGATTTCGGCTTCTGGTTCGGTCGTTGATGGAACGACGACAGATCCGATCCCACTCTCGGGAAAATACGTGAAGTCCCCCGCTTTACCAGGTTCGGCGAGGGCCAGGCTCCGGGGCAGATCCAGGAACTGAAGGTGCGGCGCTATGCGCGCCAAGTCTTCTGGGTTCATTCGGATCAGCAGGTTGTTTCGATAAGGGGACGAGTTGGGATTTTGCATATCGCTCTTCCTGATGAGGCAAGAGCAAAACGGTCTCCCAGCCGGTCGCGCCAGACGTCAGCAACCGATATTCAACGGTACGCGCAAAAGGTGTTTTCTTTACGTTCGTGCCACTCCCATGAAGGCGTACTCCCACAAGAAGAGTGTCCGTAACAAACAGTAACGAACCGAACTCTCTCAGCTTCGCGGCGCCAAAGCCGCGGGAGTCGCGCTGTGGACGTGAGACGTCAACGACGACACGCTGGTGATGGATGAAAAGGGGTGCCGGCTATAGGAAACGGGGAGCTGACGTTCGTGCATTTGTTTGAAAAGATTCATCCGGCAAACCGCGACCCCCGTGCGCGCCGCGTTCGTTGCGACCAGAGCGCTCTTCGGCCCCTACAAAATCGATTTTCGGATATTAACGGAGGCATCCAACGTTCGCTGGGTCTCGGCGCGCGGTGAGGCCCGCCTGCCGGGCCGGGAGGCTAGGGCAGCAAGCTCCTCCATCCTCTGGTTCCACGATAAACCTTCAAAACTTCAAGGTACCGGCCCTTTTTCTAATGGCCGGGGGCGCAGACCAAAGAATGCCTGGCGGCGGGAACATCGCTCTCTACTGGAGGTTTAGGAGCGCAACGGAGTGTAAAGCACCATGAATATCTCGAAGATCGCACCCATCACGATTGCAGCAACCCTCGCAGGCACGGCCTGCCTCGCGGCTGAACGACCGAAGCAGGCAGCTCAGGAGTTCGCCACGAAAGCAGCCTCCGCCAACATGTTCGAAATCGAGGCTGCGAAAGTCGAAGCCGCAAAAGGCAAGGACGGCCCCGCAAAGCAGTTTGCTGCGGACATGCTCAAGGACCACGGGAAGGCCGGCCCGGAGTTGGAAGCCGCCGCGAAGGCCGACGGCGTAACCGTCCCCACCTCGATCGATGCCGACAGCAAAAAGAAGGTGGATGCCCTGGCGTCTGCCGACAGTGCAAATCTCGATCAGGCCTATCTCTCGACTCAGCTTACGGCCCATCAGGACGCCGTCAAACTCTTCGAACAATACTCAAAATCTGGTCCGGATGGACAGCTTAAGAACACCGCGGGAAAGATTTTGCCCGATCTGCGGATGCATCTCGTTCGCGTCCAAGGCCTTACCTCCAAATAAAGGGCCGAGCCTCACCAAAAAAGGCATCGTGACCGAAAAGACCGCGAACCGGGAAACCGACGATACCAGATCGTCGGATACCCCGGAATCTAACAAGCGCCCAGACGACTTAGCAAAAAATGCAAGAGAAGGCCTTCAAATGATGTCTTCAAAAGTGGACCCGCTGAGCCTGCCAAGGCTAAGCGAGCGACCACCGACGACGATGAGGGCGGAGACCCCCCTCGAATAAACGCGCAGAGACCTTCGACGACCACTTTTTGTTCGTCTAACAGCCACTGATATGCTGTTTCGAGTACTAGTCCGCATACTCAGTCGTGCGCGCCAGATGCCACTTGAGATCCAGCGCTCCGTCGGTCCATCACCCCTGGCCCGCGCTCTCCACGACTATCTTCGCCGCGTCCACGGCCTTCCGCGCGGCTCGCACCCGCTCGTCCACGCCTGCGGCTACCTTCACTGCGCTGCGCGCCGAGATCAGCTCTGACATAAAGCGTTTCCGTTCTTTCTCTAGGAGACGAAGTTTTGCCCTTCGCCAAAGTATCCCGCCAACGACGGTGTAGTGGCGGTCTGGGGTCTACAGAAGATGCCGCCCGTTTTTCAAGCGCCGACACCAGCGCTCGAAGTGTCGACATTCCTCAGCCGGAAGAAATAGCGGCGGTCGCCGCCGTCACCGACCGCCGCTGTGGCTCCTCGCCGTCGACCACGCGCGGCTTATGCGACGCCGTCGTCGCGCGAGCGCGCAGAACTTGCTGACAGTGGCACGAGCTTGGTCCTTCCCAGCAGTATTACAGGGAAAGGCCGCGATCTACGATCCACCCGGAGCGAGACGATCTCCTGCGGGAGCGCACGAATTTGAGCGTCTTAAACCACGTGCGCCGCGCCAGCTGTAGATCGTCCGCCATCGCTGCCTCCTCTATAAAGCCCTGAGGCAGGTCCCGGCCGCATGAATAACATCCGTTCGCTGTGATGCGAGCCGCTTCTAGGCGCCGCACCGAACACGAACGCGAGGGCTGATACGACGGCGACTGCTGCGATCGGCCTCTTGCGGATCTTGTCCTCGACGCTCTTCACAAACGTGCGAGCCTCCGACATGGCGGGAGATGTCGCGCCGGACGCCATCTCTGTTGCAGGGCCGCCCGCCATGCGATCTACATCTCGTTGAAGCGCACCAAGAGCATCGCGACTCTCGTAGAAGCGATCCGAGTGACGGCGCTCCCGGATGATCGGAGGGGCTCTTCAACCATTCCTTCAAGACGCGTCGCGCTCTTCGGCCTGTTCGATTTCAATAGACTGCACTGCTGGGGAATTTTTCGGTCGGGCATCGTCATTCTTCTGTCTGCTCAGGAAGTCCGCCCAAGAGCTGAGGTTCCATCTCCGCCGTCGCTTCGGAAAGAAATCGTGGTCTGGCCATTCTTTTAGAAAGTCCGACGTAGGTGCGAGAGCGGAACATCCGTTCGCGATGAAGGTTAGCCTCGCAGAAGGAGTAAGCATCATGGGAATGAATAAGCCGAAAGACGGTGCGCCAGGCACCACCGACCAGTCTCCTCGTTGGGAGGGCCCACAGGAAAACACGCCGCGAGGATACATGCCCGCGAAGGACGATCCGGACCGCGCCGAAGATGCCAATGGGGAAACCAATGCCAATCCAGTGGTCAAGAAAGTTTCCCACGGCCTCAAGCAGAAGGGCGAATGAGATGACGGAYGTTGAAAAGGATGCGAACGGCCAATATGCGAAGTCGGTCGGTAATCGAAAGGCAACCGGTGTGGCCAGCGCCAAGCCAACCGTCGTCACCGGATCGGAAGACGCGACGGAGCATAAGACGCCGCCAGGTAAGAAGCCCGTCAAGGACTGGGACATCAACTATGATCCAGCCAACATGAACGAAGGCGAGACCCGGTAGCGAGACGTCACCCTCGGGGCTCAGACGACTTTCACCGGAAGCAACGGCGGGCGCCGAGTTCGACCACGGTGGCGTCACCGGGCGAAACGACTTTGCCCTTGAGCGCGATTGTCATGCCGTTCTCCAAACCCGGTGCTTTTCCGGGTAGCGCGCAGACCGGTCACCTCAAACTTGAACTCCGGGTATGGCAACGAGGTAGCGCGACGGAGTCGACACTGCAAACGACTGGCCCACTGCGACTGAAACGCCCTCGGGCGGAACAAACGGTGGTTGCGTGTGTTTCGGTGCTGACCGATCAGCAATTTCGCGGCCGGCGGCATTCGAAATCATCGGAGATCAACATGGAAAACGCACAAATCGGCTGGATCGCGGCCATCATTATCGGCGGCCTCGCAGGCTGGCTCGCCGAGATGTTCATGAAGTCGAACATGGGCGTCCTGATGAACGTCATCCTGGGCATTGTCGGCGCGATCGTCGCCAACTTTCTCCTGTCGCTCTTCGGTGTCGCGCTAGGCGGCTGGCTTGGTTACCTGATAGCTGGCTTCATCGGCGCCTGTATCCTGATCGCACTCGCGCGCATGCTTCGTCGTACCGCGTAGGGAAAGCGCGCTGGGGCCCCCAATACCGTCACGGAGTTCAAGTATTTTCGGTCTCGTGTCTCCGGACATGGTCGGCAAACGAGCGGTTCGACGAATATCTTCCTGACGCGAGGTGGACCAGATAAAACGGTCGAGATGCTCCCGCCTGAAAAGCAACAGCGCTCCATCTCGTCATTGCAAAGGTTGCCCAGGTCATTCCCGATGCGAAGGCGCCAGTCATGGTATCTGGCGCGCTGCATTGGCTAAAATTAATTATGAAGCCGAAGACGACGTCTATCATCTGCTGGGGCCATGCCGTCGGCGAAGAAGCCAGGTAAATGGACGAAATCGCCAGCGGTGGTTCGAGACTTAGAGTCGGCGATAGCGACGCTGAAACAAACCTACAGCAGGCCTGCATCACTAGAATTAGAGTGGTGTTAAAAAGGTCAGTTGGCAGGTGGTTCAACCTGCGTGACAGCGACAATCAGGTTTCAGGCGGCCGGCGAAGCTGTGATTTGGTGGTTGCCTGCATTAGATCGCGCGCAAACAAGTGATATCGAAGAGACTGCCGCCATTTTAAGAGGTCGGCACGAGCGATCGCGGTAGTTTCGCCGCGAATTAAACCCTCGGCGATTTCGGCCTCAGCGGCTATATTGCGCTGGTCCTCGGTTATGTTTTGTCCTGCTACTTCGAACGCAGATCGGTTGGGCATTTTCCGCTCCTTCGTGGGTTTTGGGAAAATCCAGAGTGCAGTATTAAGCACTGGCGCATTTGTAGACTGAGTTCAAAAGGTTGGTCATCGATGGACTCAATGAGTCAGGATTTGTAACAGCGCTTCGACTTTCAACGGTCGGGAAGCTCTCGCTTCTGATCTCCCATCCGGCTCACTTGTCACTATCGGTATCCCTCCATCCTCTTTTCCGATAGGCTTTACCAGCAAGCCCATGATGGCTTTCTGTCATCGCCGGCACCCTCCTGACGACTGGGACCCGGCACTGTTGGGAGATTACCCCTCCCCATCTTCGACCATTCCCTCGGCTGGCGTGCCGATCGCGGAGGAAGCAGCGGTTTCGACAGGTGTCTTGATCTTTTCCGTGTCCCGGTCGCGCTTGTCTGGCATGGCTATGCGCAGACCCTTTCCAGCCTCCTTCCCAAGCTTCTCGCGGCGCCGGTCGGCATCCGCGCTGTCAAAAGCTCGGGCGTCATCAGTCTCCGGCGGTATTATTGTCTTCGTCATAGGATATACCTTTCGTGCTTATTGCGGCCTCTGACAGAGCGACCTGACGTCCGCATACAGTGCGGGATAACGCGTTTACGCGCCATCTTCCTTAGTCTGCTGTGCGCGTGCGCGTAGATTCTTCTGAACGCTTCCGATGCGCTTGTCCTGCAAATCGGCAGACCTTCACAGGTACCCAAACCTTCCGCCTGTCGTTAAGTTCCCGGAGAGAAATTGGTCATTCAACCGGGTATCCGGATTTTCCGTCGCAAGCGCTACCGATGAGTTCTCGGGCTGTGCGAACCAGGGCATCAACTGAGATTTCGAACTTGGCTCAAACGTCGTCGCGGTGATCAGAGCAAGCCTTCGTCATACCGAAAACGGATTTGCTTCCGTCCAGGAAGCACCACCCTTCATCTAACTGGAAGCCGTTCACGGAACATTCGCCCGGCCGGAATGTTCTTGACAGAAAGGAATTGTGCAATGCAGCAAGTCTTATCTTGGGCGCGGCCCGTCCAACTTGGCCTCGGTGACGGGGCAGCGCGATTGATATACGGCCCGGCAGATGCCTTACGGTCGCTACGGGAGTGGCCGGCAGGGGGCGGCTGGTTTTTCGAACGCGCCATAAACCGGTGTCACGCCGCGCTTGAGACGGAGGGGGATCTGGAGCTCTCCCGGCAGGCCTTCGTTGCAGCCTCACTGGAAGCCTCGATCCCATTTGTCTGACCAGTTTTCACACTGCAGCACGATTAAGAGCATTGCAGTGCTTGGCAAAGGTCGATCTTTCATTTTCTGGCCAAACAGCGTCGACCATTTTGCATGATGCACACTGGCGTATAACTCTGGACCTTGAAGAAGGAAAAGCTGAACGAAATCTGAAGGAACTGCTAAGAAGAGGAACGTCGGTCTATCGCCCGACTAGGCGTGGGTCTTGCGCGCGAGAGCTCAACCAGAAGACGAATAGCACGGTCCTCGAAAACTAACCGTTGACGAACCCGCTCCCCTGTCGTATAAGGTAGCTTATCGATCTTTTGCTTGCCGAGCTTTGTCTACCGCGCGATTGGCACCGCGTTTTAAGCGAACTTCCCTTTCAAAAATAGTCGGTTTTCGTCTGCGTGGCATAAGCTTCGCGGTTCCTCACTCTATGCTTTGAAAGGGTTCATCATGACCACTGGCACAGTAAAATGGTTCAATTCAACCAAGGGCTTCGGCTTCATCCAGCCTGACAATGGCGGCGCTGACGCTTTTGTCCACATCTCTGCCGTCGAACGCGCAGGAATGCGTGAGCTGGTCGAAGGCCAGAAGATCGGCTTTGAACTCGAGCGCGACAACAAGTCGGGCAAGATGTCGGCCTGCAATCTGCAGAACGCTTAATAGATATCTGCTTCCCTTTGACCACGGATGTACTGGCATCGCCGGAGGCAACTATCAGTTTGAGGCCAGGCAATTCGCCTGGCCTTTTTCGTTTTGGCGTCATAGCTGACATCGAGGACATTCAATGACAGAGACATATAGTAAATCTCGCCAGCAGGCCGAGACCGCCTTCGGCCATCTTCAGACGGAGTTCTTCGCCAAGAACAATGCGGCGGAAGAGCTTGAATCCGTGGCCCAGGCGCGCGATGCCAAGACGTTCAGGCTGCGCGAAGCGCGCCTCGCCAAGGAGCAAGCCGACCGGATATCTGCAACATCTGCGCTGCTTGCCAAACGAGCCAAGGCCGGCTGATCATCCCAACGACAACTATCAGGATAAAAATTTGAGACACGCCAGAAACAACGAACTTACCGACCGACGCTCCGCTGCTGCGGACGCCAAGACAGCTCTTCTCACGAGCTACCGAGCTGCAAAGACGGCGGCTGAGCCGTCACAGGCCGCCAGACAGGCCGAGCGCATCTCTCTTGTTGAAGCGCGCGAGGCGCGCCGTGCGGAACGGGATCGGCTAAAGCATGAGGAGCTTACCCGGGTCGAGACCCTTGCGGCTCAAGAACAGGCGGCGATCGAGGCAGCAGCTGCGGCAGAGATCGAGGCGCGACAGGCGGCAGAGAATGCCCGGATATCACGGGTTGTTCAAGATGAGGCCGCTCGCAAAGCCGAGCGCGACAGACGTTATGCCGCCCGCAAGGCCCGGCATGCTTAGTATCCAGGGACCCACCTTTTATTGGATGGTCCGTGGATGATTGCATCTGGGCCTGGCCGGAGCTACTTTTTCAGTTCTGCCGTCAACCCTGCTTCGATCCCACAGGCCTGAATGAACATCGTCCAGTCGATACGGCCATTCAGAAGCGGGGGCGATTTCCGGTAGGTGATCAATCTGGCCAGAGATGGCCGTATATTCACCAACACTCGCCTTGATGTGATTGGGGCGATGCGAAGCTCGCAGAATTCCGAACTTTTTCACTGACGTGATGACGGGTCGTGTTTTGTCATGCTCATTCCGTTTCTGTCGACACCAAGCGGAAATAGGGGCGCCCGTTGACAAAATATGTTTAGGGCAAGTGGTTACCTGTCGATCGCTGGCTCTTGAATGGGGCGCTGCAGATTTTTGTGCTGAGGCATAGATAGGCTTGCAATAACTCACCTATGGCAATAATTATGAGTTATAGAGAAGGCGGCTATAACTCATGAAATGGAACTGGCAGAACCCCGATTGGCCAAACTTCAGGTACGATACCGCAAGCCTGGTACCATTGGAGCAGAAATTCTTGCAATCCGCCGGCGAGGTTATCGGTGCTGTTCGACATTTCAACGATGACGACAGCAACCAACTTCGCATTGAGTTGCTGAGCGACGAAGCGGTCAAGACCTCAGAGATTGAGGGGGAATTTCTGGACCGCGCGAGTGTTCAGTCATCGCTCCGTCGGCAGTTCGGGCTAGACACTGATGGCAGACAGATCCGCCCACAAGAGCGGGGGATCGCCGAGATGATGGCGGATGTCTATCGAAGTTGGCGTAGGCCGCTGCGTCGTGAGGGACTGTTCCAGTGGCATTCAATGCTGATGGCCGGAAATCGATATATTGAAACGGTTGGCGCTTATCGCAAGCATGAAGACGCCATGCAGATCGTGTCAGGTCCATTCGAGAAGCCCACAATCCACTTCGAGGCTCCCCCGTCCCGCCAGGTTACCACTGAGATGGAGACCTTCATCGCATGGTTCAATCAATCCGGGCCAGATGGCCACATGTCGCTTCAAGCTTTGACGCGCGCAGCAGTAGGCCATCTTTACTTTGAAAGCATACATCCATTCGAGGATGGCAACGGCCGAATTGGGCGCGCGCTCGCCGAGAAATCCCTGGCGCAAAACATAGGGCAGCCAAGCCTCATTTCACTCGCCTTCACAATCGAGAAGAGCCGGAAGGCCTACTACTCAGAGCTTGAGCGGCACCAACGCAAACTTGATATCACAGACTGGATCATTTTCTTCTCGAAAACGATCCTGGATGCTCAACGGGCGACGCTTGAGCGCATCGATTTCTTCATTCAGAAAGCACAGTTCTATGATCGTTTCCGGGGCCGGCTCAACGAGCGCCAGGAAAAGGTAGTCGCGCGCATCTTCAAGGAAGGCACGGCAGGCTTCAAGGGGGGGCTAAGTGCCGAAAACTACATCTCGATCACAGCTACATCCCGCGCTACAGCAACACGCGATCTTCAGCAGCTCGTGGAGATCGGTGCGCTGACGCGTACCGGCGAACGTCGGCATACCCGGTACTCGCTGTCATTGCGGAAATAAATTGCAGCTAGTCTAATGAACTCCAACAACGTTATTATCTTGGTGAACGATTATTCGATTCCGCTCGAAGGTCGCGAGGATACGGCCTCCTGCCCAGATACCATCCATTCCTGCCCGCCACAGCTCATGGTGCGATTTCATCGGAATCACCGACATTGAAAGCGAAGAACGGGTTGAGGGCAAATGCCGTCGCGGCCAGCGTCGTCGCGAGGCCGATTTTCAACGGCGTGAGCCACAGTGTGTCGGCGGCCAAAAACTCCGGCCAAGCAAGGCCCTCCAGTCCTCTAGGAGCGGGAAGTGCAGGCTGGGTGTCATCAGCGCCAGAGCTGATAACTCCGACAGGGATTGGATTTCCGAGAGTAGTTTCCTGTGCCATCTTATTCTCCATGGTTCGAGACTGCCTATCGGCAATCCCCATCGACGGTTCCCCAGTTTGGTCCAATATGGCTGCCTTTTCATGACATTGAGTACGAAGGTGTCGTTGCCCTCAAGAGCAGCGGCCGTAGACCGTCAGTCGAAACCGTCCGTCTTTCCGGAGCGATACACGACAACCGGGTCGCCTTCTTCGCCGACGACCGGATTTCCATCACGACGAACGACAAGGACGCCAGCGTGGCTGGACGCCATCTGTTTCGCCTCCTCGATCCCTTCAGTGTCGGAGGCGTCAACAACAGTCTCCCAAGCCTGTACGGCCTGGCCGCGGTCATCGAGGTCGAATGCGAATACGCTGATGGAAGAAAAAGTGCCGGGCATAAGACTTCCCCTTGGGTGTCCCATAAGGGTGTGGGGCGGAGAGCGCCAATCGAGTTGGCGTCATAAGTTCATGCCAACGCGTGTTTGATGCGCTCAACATGAGATGATGGAGCTGTGCCCAGCTCATCCTCGGCGACTGAAATCTCGGATACGGTCAGTCCAGTGGCGATCGCGAGGTCCTCCAAGCTGTAGTTTTTGGCTATACGAGACGCCTTGAGGCTGGCAGCTGTCGACTGCGGTATGTGCGAAATCTGATCCATTTCAATGCTCCTTCTCGCCGCATTTAACGGCGAAGCAGAATTCTGGTTCCGCCGAACTATTTCGAGGTCGGATTTTGGTTCCCAGCGAGCCTTATCCGGCGTAGACGCTCGCTCTTTTCGTGGCGAAGCCGGCGCTCTTCGTCGGCGAAGTCCGTAGCAATCTTGTTGGTATGTTCGAAAGCTGCCGCCCGTTGTTCCACAGTCAGTGTCTTTCTGATCCTGCTCACCATGATAATTTTTCCTTTGGGGATTTCGTCCATATGGGAAGGTGTGGCCGCTCCTTCAAACGCATCAACACGCTTTGTCCTGTAACGGACGCGTCACGTCACGGTCTTGAGAAGGGAGCGCCAAGACCCCATTTTAGATCGGCCACCCCACATCACACGAGCCTCCGAAGCCGCGTCCGCCGGCGCATGCGTGAGGCTTGCGCGCGGGGTGAGAGGGTCGCTCCCTTTCCTGAAGGTCGAGCGCCCTCGGACCCTTTGGTTTCGGAGAAGGCCAATAGCCGAAAAAAAGGCCCTCTCACGGAAGGTGAAGAGGGCCGTAAATATCAGGAGATCGGTCAATGGAGGTCGCCATCGGCCGACTGACAGCGGACACTGTCGTCGCCTAACGTAACGGAACGAGAGTGCTCCGGTATCCCTAGATTTCGCCATGGGCGCGGAGCCGCTATCTATCTGGGCTCCATGGGTGGGCGCGATTGCCAGTCAGTGCTCAGACGGCGGCGATCGCGAATGATCCTGTTACAGCCAAAACCGTTTGGGACACGCAACGGCCGCCAAATTTTATCCGAAATAGCGATTGGCCCCCTTGGACTGCCATCGTCTAGCGCTTACTCCGATGGTGCAGCGGGCAGGGCGCGTTTGTGTTCCGACGCACGATACATCGTCACGATGCGGTCCAGCGAGCTTTGTTTGATTTCCTTGCCTTCCAGAAAATCGTCGATCTCGTCGTAGGTTACACCGTAGGCATCTTCGTCGGGCCTCAACGGAGCATCGCTCTCTAGGTCGGCCGTGGGGGGTTTTGAACACGAGTTGCTCGGGTGCGCCGAGATGTTGGGCGAGGGCACGAACACGACGCTTGTTGAGGCCCGACAAGGGTAGGATGTCGGCCGCTCCGTCTCCGAACTTCGTGTAGAAGCCCATCAATGCTTCCGCTGCATGGGCGGTGCCGATTACGAGGCCGCGCGTGGCACCCGCTAGAGCGTACTGGGCGATCATGCGCTGGCGAGCTTTAACGTTCCCCAAATGGAAGTGGAAGCGGTCAACCTCCAGAAGGTCACCTGCGTCTTTTGATATGGCCGCCATCATAGCGTCGGCGGCCGGCTTGACATCGATGGTGACGATCCTGTCGGGTTTGATGGTATCCAACGACAGTTGCGCGTCGACCTCGTCTGCCTGGTCGCCGTAAGGCAGCCTCAGAGCGGCGAACCGCGCATCGTAGCTAGAAGCTCGGAGATTCGTGACTGCGCGCTGTGCCAACAACCCGGCGGTGAGGGAGTCGACGCCTCCACTGATACCCAGGACATAAACGCGGCATGCCGATGCCCTCATGTAGCTCTCCAGGAAAGATATGCGTTTTGCCGCTTCCGCATCCAGGCTGAATACTCTGGAGACGCCCAGTCGTCCGATTATCGCTTTTTGCACAGGAAGCATGTCTGTCTTCCATCCCAAAATAGAAACTTCTCAAGTGGACGTGTCTCACATGTGGCAAAGCTCACGAAATGACGGAGCCTGAAGGGCGAACACGTGCCAACTGATCTCCCGTCTCGGCATCGTAAATCGAAAGATCGACGACAAAGTCTCCTGACTTGGCAAGCTGATCAAGAAGGGTCGCCGCTAGTCGAAGTGCACAGATCGGATTGACCGCGATGTCCATGGTCTCTGTACTGGACAAGGCAAGCCGGGCCAAATGGCTACCGTCATGAAGGGGGGCGAACATCTGAAAGCTTTCCACCTCAAGATAGGCATCTGCCTCGCCTTCGGTCGTCGGACGGCGGCTCGTGAAGAGCTCTGCGAAAGAAAGCTTCTGATCGTTGGAGAGCATAGGTTCAGTCCCTAAGTGATTGGTTATTTGTATGTGTTGGAATAAGGGATCAGACGCAGAACCGGGTAGGCAGTCCTTCGGGCACAATGAGACGACAAATCCGACCGGTCACTGTCTCGAAATCACCTCGATTAGTGTTGCATTCGCTAGTTGGACCAGCGGAGCGTCTAGTGTGCAGTCATAAAATTGTCCTAGCGACGAATGGGCTACAGCGAGACTCCTTATGGGAGTAGGCTTTCATGAAGATGGCCGCCGCCGAGTCCGTCCACCCGTCATCAAAACGCAAGATGTAGTCGATTCTACCATATCATGATTTTTGCGAAGCAATTCTGCCGGCAAAACCAAATTTGAACCCCCACGGGTCGGTCACCGCGGATGAAAGCCGAGCTCTGGCCCAAAGGCAATTTTCTCCTAGATAGGCAGAAATTGGCACGCGTTTGCGCGCCGAAGTCATTCAGAGCTTTTAAAACACTTGGTGAAGTCAACGAAGAGGGGAATGCAATGATTTCGAAGACCTTGGCAGCGATGATTGCGGGCCTTTTCGTTGCCGTCGCAGCCATCGCACCGGCCCATGCCGATGCGGTTAAGATCGGCAGCAAGAATTTTACCGAGCAGTTCGTCGTCGCTGAAATCTATGCCCAGGCTTTGGAGAAGGCGGGCGTTGAAGTGGATCGTCATCTGAATCTTGGCGCGACGCTTGTTGCGCACACCGCTTTGACCAACGGCGAAATCGATCTCTATCCGGAATATACCGGCACCGCTCTCGCGGCAGTCGTCAAGGGCGACCTGTCGGGCTCCGCCGAGAAGATCTATTCCGACGTCAAGGGCTACTACGAGAAGAACCTGAAGCTGACGCTTCTCGAGCCGACAAAGATCAATAACGGCTACGCGATTATTACGCTGCCGGAGACGGCCGAGAAGTACAAGCTCAAGACCTTGAGCGACCTCGGCCCTGTTTCCAAGGACCTGACCTTCGGCGCAGAGGGCGGGTTCAGCGAACGCAAGGACGGTCTGCCGGGCTTGAAGCAGACCTACGGTATCGAATTCAAGGAGTTCAAGATATTCGCAAAGCTCGGAATTCGTTACAGCGCCTTGACCAGCAAGGACCTCGATGTCTCCTACGGTTTCGCGACGGATTGGCAGATCTCAGATAACAAGCTCGTCATCCTTGACGACGACAAGAACCTCTTCCCGCCTTACTATCTCGTGCCTGTCGTCCGGCAGGACGCTCTCGCTAAGAACCCCAAGATTGCCGAGGTACTGAACAAGATCAGCCCGCTGCTCAACAATGACACGATGCGTGGTCTCAACGCCAAGGTCGACCGCGACAAGGAAGAACCGGCAGACGTCGCCGCGGAATTCTTGAAGTCGCAGGGCATCTGATTACCGTGAAGGTTTTCATTCCCCCGGAAGCAAAATGCGGCCAAGTTCTCCTCTTGGCCGTATCGGCGTGACAGCAGGCAGGATCGTTTCCATTTGAACTGGGCACCCAAGCACATTCCCGAGATAGCGCTTGCCGTCTGGCAGCACCTTCTCCTGTCGATCACGTCGGTGCTGATCGGCATGGTGATTGCGCTTGTGCTCGGAATTGCTTGCGCGAGGCGTCCAAGGCTCTACGCCTTTGCACTGACCGTGACGAATATCATCTTCGTTATTCCAAGCCTTGCGCTGTTTGCACTCTTGATCCCATTCGTCGGGCTTGGCATGGAGCCGGCGCTTATCGGGTTGTCCTCCTACTGTCTGCTGATCCTCCTGCGAAACGTCGTTACAGGCATTCGCGGCGTTCCGGCCGACGTGCTTGAGGCTGCAGACGGCATGGGCTACGGCCGCTGGCAGAGGCTTTTTCGGGTCGAGCTGCCGCTTGCGATGCCGCTGATCATATCAGGGACGCGCATCGCGCTTGTCACGGTAATAGGAATTGCCACGGTTGCGGCGTTCATCGACGGTGGCGGGCTTGGAACCATCATCCTGATCGGCATCGACCAGGAGTATCCCGAGAAAATTTTTGTCGGTGGCATTCTGACGGCGCTTCTCGCGATCATCTTCGATTTCCTTCTGACGCGCGCTGAAAAGCGGCTCGTCGGCTGGCAGTGAGGTTGGCGATGCTGAGCACGGCCTTCTTCTGGATTGTCGACCATCAGACGGAGTTTTTCCGCGCCCTTGGGCAGCACCTCCTGATGTCGGGCATTTCACTTGCCATCGCGCTGGTGATTGCGTTGCCGCTCGCGGTACTGATCGTGACCTATGGCCGACTGGCGTTCGCCGTGATCAATGTCATCAACGGCTTGAGGACGGTCCCGAGCCTGGCGATCCTAGCGATCATGCTGCCGCTTCTGGGCATTGGGCTCATGCCGTCAATCGTGGCTCTCACCGTGCTCGCGCTGCCACCTATCCTCCTGAACTCCTTTGTTGGCCTTCGCGACGTCGACGCGGACGCGGTCGAAGCTGCAATCGGCATGGGAATGAGCCGCAGCCAGCTATTGCGAAAGATCCGCATCCCGCTCGCCGCGCCCGCGATGTTTGCCGGTGCCCGCACCGCTGCCGTCCAGGTTCTGGCAGGTGCGACGCTTGCTCCTTTCATCGGCGGTGGCGGGCTCGGCGATTTTATCGCTACCGGCATCGGCGTGATGGACATGTCCCGTCTTCTGGTCGGCGCTGTGCCGATCGCCATACTCGCGCTGACGACCGAATTCGTGCTGGGGCGCGTCGAGAAACTGCTTTTTTCAGAGAGAGCTGCCGTATGATCCGCATGGAGAACGTCACCAAGCGCTACGGCGAAAGCACTGCGCCGTCGGTCGAGAACCTGACGCTCGACGTGCCCGAGGGCTCGACAGTCGCGTTGATCGGCCCGTCCGGTTGCGGCAAGACGACGACGATGCGGATGATCAACCGCCTGATCGAGCCGACGGAAGGACGGATTTTCGTAAACGGCGAAAACGTCACGGAGGCTGATCCCGTGAAACTGCGCCGGCATATCGGTTACGTCATCCAGAACGTCGGGCTTTTTCCCCACATGACGATTGGCGAGAACGTCGCCGCAGTTCCGAACCTACTCGGGTGGGAACAAGCCCGAACCGCCAAGCGCGTCGATGAGTTACTCGATCTGGTAGGGCTCGATCCGGGCGAAATGCTGAAGCGTTATCCGCGTCAGCTTTCGGGCGGCCAGCGGCAGCGCATCGGCGTTGCCCGCGCTCTTGCGGCCGATCCATCCGTGCTGCTCATGGACGAGCCCTTTGGAGCGATCGATCCAATCGCCCGCACACGCCTCCAGGACGAGTTTCGCCAAATCCTGAAACGCGTTCGCAAGACCGTGGTGCTCGTGACCCACGATCTCGACGAGGCGATTCGACTGGGTGATCGTATCGCCATCATGAAGTCGGGCAAGATCGTCCAATACGATACGCCGGACGCTATCCTCTCGCGCCCGGCAAACGCTTTCGTATCGAGTTTCGTGGGCATCGACAGGGCGATCAAACGTCTCAGTCTCTTTTCAGTTGAAGACGCGATGACGGCGGGACCGTCACCGATGACGGCCCCCAGTGTTCCAAGTAACGCCAACCTGCGCGAAGCCCTGTCGCTCATGGTTGCAGCAGATTGCGACCAGCTGGCGGTCGTCGACGGTGACGAGGTCATCGGGAGACTGACGCGTGATGCGATCTTTTCGATTTGAAAATGGAGATGTCCATGCTTCTCGGATTTTCGCTTACGCCTTTCGGACATCACTTGTCGGCGTGGCGCGAAGGCGCGGACGTCAAAGAGCTTTCGTTTGAGGCGCTTCTGTCGCAGCTGGTAAAGGTCGAGAACGCCGGCTTCGACTTCGCGCTGATCGCGGACCTCCATGGTGCTAGGCCGCTGGATGCGCTGTCTTCTATCGCGACACCCTTCGAGCCCACGACGCTCGTTGCCGCGTTTGCCACCAAGCTTGAGCGTCTCGGGTTGCTCGCAGCAGCGGCCACATTTCAGCACGAGCCCTACAATCTTGCACGCCGCTTTGCATCGCTCGATCAGATCAGCCAGGGCCGCAGCGGCTGGTTTAACATCCCGTCAGCGGGTGAGCCCGCGCGCGACCGTGAGTATATCGATCTCGTCCGGGCTCTCTGGGACAGTTTCGAGGACGACGCGTTCGTGTACGATAAGCAGAATGCCCGCTTCTTCGATCCCACCAAGATGCATGTTCTCAATCATCAGGGCGAACATTTCTCGGTCCGGGGACCGCTCAACGTCAACAGGTCGCCTCAGGGCCGGCCGGTTATCGCGCACCTTTTGACGACTGCGGACTATGCCCTTGCTGCCGAGTTCGGCGAAGTGGTGCTGCTTCAGGAGACATCGGGAGAAGGCACAGTCGAAGCTGTTCAATTGTTCGAGGCCGCGCTGGAGGCGGCTGGTCGCTCGCGCGGCGATGTGCGGCTGCTGTCGAACGTCGTTCCCTTCGCCGCTGCCACCCGCGAGATCGCGCAAGCGCAATACGATAGGCTGCAGAGCACGAATCTCGACGTGCCTGCGGGGCTTGTTTCGATCGGCAGCTTCACCGAAATCGCCGACGCGCTTCAGACGTGGCAGACAGTGGCGAAGGTCGATGGTTTCACGATCCTGCCGCCGACATTGTCGGCCGCGGACGCCTTCACTGCCGACGTTGTGCCGGAATTGCGCAGGCGAGGGCTGATCGAGGCAAAAACAGGCAAGACGTTGCGGTCGCATCTTGGACTTCCACGTCCTCCCCATCCTGCCACTGAAGAGAGCGCATCATGAGCAGCGATCGCAAGATGCGTCTTGGGGCCTTTCTGATGGCCGGCGGCCATCATATCTCTGCCTGGCGTCATCCCGACGCCCACGCGCCCGCTGGTGTCGACATTGCCCATTTCATCGAGCTTGCGCGCACAGCGGAACGTGGCAAGTTCGACATGATCTTCGTGGAGGACGCAGCCGCAATCCGCGAGCGCAATCCGGATATGGCGAGTCAGGCGGCCCGCTCCACCGGGTTCGAGCCCTTGAGCCTGCTGGCGGCCCTTGCCGTCAACACCTCGCATGTCGGCCTCGTCGCAACGGCGTCGACCACCTACAACGATCCCTTCGGGCTGGCCCGGACCTTCGCCTCGCTCGATCAACTGAGCGGCGGTCGGGCGGGGTGGAACCTCGTGACGTCGGCGAGCGAGCTGGAGGCCGAGAATTTCGCAAGCAGCGGCTTGCGTCCGCATTCGGAGCGGTATGAGCGTGCCGAAGAGTTCGCCAACGCGGCGCTCGCTCTGTGGGATGGCGTCGACCAGGGGGCGTATCTTCCGCGGGGGGAAGGGAGGTTCTTCGACCACGACAGGCTCCATCCGCTCTCCCATCGCGGAAAGCACTTCACCGTCGGGGGGGTGCTCCAGAGCCAAAGGTCGCCGCAGGGCCGCCCCATCATGGTTCAGGCAGGAGCTTCCGACGTCGGCAAGGAACTGGCGGCGCGTACTGCCGATGTGGTGTTCGCCGCGTCGCAGACGCTGGGGGAGGCCAAGGCTTACTACGACGACGTCAAAGCGCGGATTGCCAAATACGGCCGCCAGCCAGACGACATCAAGATCATGCCGGGCATCTCGCCGATCATTGGGTCCACCGAAGGCGAGGCGAAGGCCAAATATCGCGAGCTCCAGGAACTGATCCCGGACGCGGTCGGCGTCGCCTTGCTGGCGAGCTATCTCAGTATCCAGGACCTCTTGGCCTATCCGCTCGACGGGCCTCTACCCGACATGCCACCGACCAATCTGATCCAGAGCCGGCAGCAGTTGATCATCGATCTCGGCCGGCGCGAGAACCTCTCCATTCGCGAATTGGCTCGCCATTTCGCCGGTGCGCGCGGCCACTGGCAGGTCGTTGGGACACCCGAACAGATCGCCGACGCGATGGAAGAGCGTTTCAAGGCAGGGGCTGCTGACGGTTTCAATGTCATGGCACCGCTGTTTCCTTCGGGGCTTGAGGATTTCGTTACCCATGTTGTTCCGGAACTACGCCGCCGTGGCCTCTTCCGCGAAACTTATGAGGGCAGCACCCTGCGCCAAAACCTCGGCGTCGGTGCGCCGTCCAAACGATAAAAGAGATGACAATGGACCCGATCTATATCGACTACCTGAACGCCTTCGACATCGAAGCACTGGCCTTGACGGACGCCGAAATCCTCGCCGCCATCGAGACATCGCTCAAAGCCCAGGGCAATGGCCAGACCGTCATCGAGCCACGGGTCCACCTCGAGCCCGACGCGAGTTTCCACGGACATTTCAACGTGTTGCGCGGCTATGTTGCACCCATCGGCCTTGCAGGGATCAAGGTCGTCGGCGACTACGTCGACAACTATAAACTTGGCTATCCTTCCGAATTCGGCGTTCTCAACCTCTTCGATCCACGCACAGGCGTGCCGAAAGCGATCCTCGACGCGACTGTCATTACTGATATGCGCACCGGCGCGGTTACCGCGCTCGGCGCACGCCACCTCGCGAGAAAGAACTCCAAGGTGCTTGGTCATATCGGTGCGCGGGGTACGGCCTACTGGAATGTCCGTCTTCTCGACCATCTCTTCGATTTCGACGAAATTCGCGTTCATTCGCGACGAACTGAAAGCCGCGAAGCCTTCGGTGCGAAGCTGGAAGCCGATCTCGGGAAGAAGATAACCGTCGTCGACAACTGGCGCGACTGCGTGGAGGACGCCGACATCGTCGTCGAGGCATCGCGTCTTTCCGAACCAGAGCCGATGCTGAAGACGGAATGGATCAAGAAGGGTGCTTTCGTCGTCCCGTATGGGACGATGAGCGCGGTCGAACTATCGCTGACGGATATTATGGACAAGCTGGTCGTCGATGACTGGGGCCAATGCAGATCCGGCAAATTCGGCTCGCTGAGGGCTCACGTGGAGACCGGCCGCCTCTCGGAACAGACATTGCATGCCGAGCTTGGCCATGTCGTCGCCGGGTTAAAGACGGGGCGCGCGAACGACGACGAGACGATCCTACTTTGGCATCGTGGCCTGTCGCTGAGCGATATAGCCCTTGGGCATGCATTGTTGATGAAGGCCCATAAGGAAGGCATCGGCCAGAGGCTCAGATTCGCATGACGATCGAGTTCTCCGGCGCAGATGTCACAATCGAGGATATCGCCGCGATTGCCAGAGATGATCAGGAGGTCGCCGCATCCTCAACCGTTCGCGGCCGTCTGCTGACCGCTCGCCGCATCCTCGAGGAGGCGGCAGCCGCCGGGCAACAAATCTACGGGATGAATACCGGCCTTGGGGCAAACCTCAAGACGGCGGTCACTGGCGATTTCGAGGCTTTCCAGCTGACCCTCATTCGTGGACGGGGGATGGCCGTCGGCGAGCCGCTGAAACGCGACGCGACGCGCGCGGTGTTGGCCACGCGGATCGCCACGCTGGCAGTTGGCGGCTCGGGCATCTCGCTTGAGGCCTTCGAGGCGCTGCTTGCGATGCTGAATGCCAGGGTGCATCCTGTCATGCCGTCGCTGGGTTCAATCGGCGCGGGCGATCTCGTCGTCCTTTCTGCCATGGCCCGCTCGCTTGTGGGTGAGGGCGAGGCTGAGTTCCTGGGGACGCTCCACCCTGCGAAGGAGGCTTTGCGGCTGGCCGGCCTTTCGCCTGCCCGGCTACTGCCGAAGGATGGGATTTCCCTCATCAACGCATCCGCCTTATCCGTCGGAACAGGCGCTCTGTTTCTCTTCGATGCGGAACGCATTTTCGATGCCCAGCGGAAGGCAGCCAGCCTGACATTCGAGGCGCTTGGTGGAAATCCGCTTATCCTGTCTCCGGGAATACAGTCCGCCCGTCCGGCAGCCGGGCAGGCAGAGGAAGCGGCGCGCCTGCTGAGCGCGCTCGAAGGATCGACACTGTTCGAGACAACAACGGCCCTGCAGGACCCTCTCAGCCTTCGCTGCCTCGCACCCATTCACGGTTCCCTGGCGACGGCGCTCTCTGCAGCCAGAGCCACTGTCGAGACCGAGCTTAACGCGGCGGCCGACAACCCGGTGGTGCTGATCGACGAAAAGCGGGTTCTGTCGAGCGGAAATTTTCATACACCATCGCTCGCACTGGCTTTCGAGACACTTGGCCTCGCGGTCGCTCAAGCGGCTTCGGCCTCCGCTGGCCGTTTCATCCAGCTGACCGGTTCGGCCCGAAATGGCTTGCCGCGCTACCTTTCTCTCGCAGGCGGACCATCGGCCGGTTTCGTGCCTTTGCAGAAGACGGTCGCGGCGCTGATGGCTGATATCCGGCACAAGGCCAACCCGGTGATGCTCGATTTCCTCACCGTGTCCGAGGGCGTGGAAGACCATGCGACGCAATCGGCGCTTGCCGTTCGAAAATTCGGCAAGATGCTCGACCTGTGGCGGCTTGTCATTGCCTGCGAATTACTCGCCGCCGCTCAGGCCGTCGACCTGCGTCCGCACCATCGGTGTGGTCGAGAGACGGCAAAGACGCATTCGTTCGTTCGCGTTTTGTCGCCGTTCGTTGAGGAAGACCGCCCTCTCGGCGAAGATGTCGCCGCTGTCGCTGACCAGCTGTTAAGGGTGTGACCTTTTCGAGCTGAAGCCGAGCGCCGATCGGCACGTCGCTTGGCTGGCGATCGCCGGTTTCACCTGGCTGACTGGGAAACAGACCTCCCGCCACAGCTGGTCCGATCTTCCTATATTCCGTGAATGAGAGGTCGTAAGCCACGGATTCTGCCCGTGAATCGACGGCGTTCGCTGCGAATGAGAGGTGTTGGTCATGCAACAGCAAATTTCCGCTATTTTGCGCTTGGTGTTTCCGACCTCAAATGCTCCCACCGATTTTCTCTGAAAGGTTCGGCTGGAAGCCGATATTTGAGGACGACGAAATAGTCTTCTACCAAAAGAACGGGTTCGTCCTCGGACTTTCCGCAGATCGTCGTTGGAGGACCACATCTCTCGCAAGGCTGGTCCCGGTCCAGCAGCAACATCGCTTTCGCACAACGTCCCCAGACAGGACGAAGTCGAGCCGCTCCTCGAAAAGTTGGTGCAGGCTGGGGAACGCTCATCCGCAAAGTTGACGCGCCCGGCCACGGGGCTTTCGTAGGTACGTCGACGACGCCGACGGCCACGCAATCGACATCGACGGCCTCGTGACCTTCGGCGAGTAACGAGGCAGATATTCGCATCTTCAAAGATGTAGTCGCCAGACACTCACCGATAGGAACCGCTCCGCGTGCGCGCTCGGAACTTTTCGGGCTCTAAAGCGCTTCCGTCACCATCTTCGGTGGCGGGAGCAACACCCATGATTAACGATCTTTGGTACAAGAATGCCGTTGTCTACTGCTTGTCGGTCGAAACGTTTATGGACTCGAACGGTGACGGCGTCGGCGATTTCCAGGGGCTGCAGCGCCGTCTCGACTATTTGGCGGGCCTTGGCATCACAGCGATATGGCTCATGCCCTTCCAAACGTCACCAGGACGAGATGACGGCTACGACGTGTCCGACTACTATAACGTCGATCCTCGTTACGGCACGCTCGGTGATTTTGTCGAGTTCACTCATGGCGCAAAACAACGGGGCATTCGCGTTCTTATCGATCTCGTCGTCAACCACACCTCCGACGAGCACCCCTGGTTCAAGGAGGCAAGGGCGGATAAGGACTCCCGTTACCGAGACTGGTATGTTTGGTCGAAGACGAAGCCGGAAAACGCCGACGAAGGGATGGTGTTTCCAGGGGTCCAGAATTCAACGTGGACGCGGGACAAGCAATCCGGCGAGTACTATTTCCACCGCTTCTACGATTTCCAACCCGACCTGAACACCGCGAACCCGCTCGTCCAGGCTGAAATTCTGAAAATTATGGGTTTTTGGATTCAGCTCGGCGTTTCGGGCTTTCGCATGGACGCCGTGCCTTTCGTCATCGCCGAGAAGGGCGCAGACGTCAAGAAACCCAGGGAGCAGTTCGAAATGCTCCGGACGTTCCGAGAATTTCTTCAGTGGCGGAAGGGTGACAGCATCATCCTCGCCGAGGCCAACGTCGTGCCGAAGGAAAACCTCGAATATTTCGGCGATGACGGCGACCGAATGCAGATGATGTTCAACTTCCATGTCAACCAAGCGCTATTCTATGCAATGGCAAGTGCTGATACTCGACCGCTCGTCAAAGCGATGCGTGACACTGGAGACCTGCCGAAGACCGGGCAGTGGGGCGTGTTCTTGAGGAACCATGACGAACTTGACCTCGGCAGGCTCACGGAAAGTCAGCGGCAAACAGTGTTTTCCGCGTTCGGGCCAGAGAAGGACATGCAGCTATACGACCGCGGCATTCGGCGCAGGCTTGCGCCCATGCTTGGGGGAGACGTCCGCCGGCTCAAGCTGGCGTACAGCCTGATGTATTCGTTACCTGGCACACCCGTCCTCCGATATGGCGACGAAATCGGAATGGGCGATGACCTGACGCTTCCCGAGCGGAATTGCGCGCGCACCCCGATGCAGTGGTCCAACGAACCGCAAGGAGGTTTCACCAAAGGCGAGAAGCCGGTCCTACCGGTGATTTCCGATGGGCCATATGGATACGATCACGTCAATGTCGCGTTTCAGCGCCGAGACAGCGAATCCATGCTGAACTGGACCGAGCGGATGATCCGCATGCGGAAAGAGGCACCGGAGATCGGCTGGGGCGAATTCGCAGTCATCGACTGCGATGATCCCGGTGTCCTGATCCTGCGTTACGAATGGAGGAGGAACGTATTGGCGATCATCCACAGCTTCCACGACAAGCCTGTCGAGATCAGTTTCCGGATCGAAGACAACGAAGACGCGTCGGTGCTGATCGACATTCTCGACGGCCACGATAGCCATATCGACCAAGGCGGAAAGCATCGAATGGTGCTCGAGCCGTACGGCTTCCGTTGGTATCGATCCGGCGGCCTGGACTACCTCTTGAAGCGTAGCGAAGTGTAAAGAGCGTCGACGGACGCGCACAACACGATTACGATCATAGCCGAAGACGAAAGCAATCGCCCGATGACCTTGATCGCCGCTGATCGGCTATTCGGATTTTCGTGTGGACACGCCTTCTTTTGAGAACACCGCCACGTTGTAACTAGAGATTCCGAACTACTGCCAAAAGGAATAGCCATCGAGGTGTTTGCGCTGGCTCTAAGGTTTCGCGTAGCATCACGGGATTCAGGGGGCGATAGCGGTCGCGCCTTCGCCAAAGCCGCCGGCAAACCTCTCCCGCTTTATGAGCCATATTTTTTTGGTCTCGACCAGACCGGAAGTTAGCGGGAATCCGGTTGGCTTTCGGATGGCCGTTCCTATGTTTGATGAAGCCGAGTCCCAAGTGATCGCGACGACCACCGGGTCGGGCGGCGAAGGCAAGGTTTTACAAAAGGAGCGTCCGGTGAACTCGATCGAGCAACTGTGGGAGTGGCGGCAAACCATTGCGGATCTCTACTGTAATATCCGAACGAGCGAAGACCCCGCGATCGCCTGGCAAACGTGGTGCGACACCCGTTCCCAACTGTTCCGGGGGCATCCCCAATCACCCATCGAGGCCCAGGACCGACAAGGTTATCAGGGCCCCGCAATGTTTCCCTATGATCCTTCGCTGCGTCTGACTGTCCGCCTCGAGGAAACACGCGAGGAACGGATCACCGTTGCGACGGGCGCTGATGGCGAGTTGACCATGCGTGCCTTCGCACGTACCGGCGGGTTACAGGATGTGCTTGGAGGAGAACTGACGCTTTACTGGATCGAGGGCTACGGCGGCGGAGTATTCCTACCTTTCACTGACGCCACCTCAGGCAACGAAACTTACGGAGGCGGGCGCTACCTTCTCGATACGATCAAGGGCGCAGACCTCGGTACGTTGCGCCCGGACGGAAGCGCCATTCTCGACTTCAACTTTGCTTATTTCCCGTCCTGCTCGTACTCCAGCCGTTACGTCTGCCCACTGGCACCGTCGGGCAATCGCCTAAGAGGCGCGGTGCGGGGCGGGGAGCGTTGGGGGTAGGGTCCTGAAACAGGTCATGCGAAAAGGTAGCAGACTGCGACAGACGCTATTGGGGCGACGAGCGCGCGCGCTCTCGGGGGCATCAGACGACGTTGCTAGAAAACAACGGGACCACCACACCGTGATCCCCTGGGAGCCGAGCCCCGTATCGCGTTACCTCCCTGAACAACCACGGGGAACCGAGATGAATAAGCTGTAACGCGTCGTAGAACATGAGCCGCTCATCCGCCTCTTCTTGGCAGACGTGCTCGATATCGACGCGGTTTTCACCGATGTCGATATGCCGGGCGGACTGAGCGGCATTGACCTCGCGAAGATGCTGGTTAGCCCGATCCCCCGCGTTGGCATCGCGGTGACGTCATAAAGGGTGGATGTTTCACGCAGCGACCTGCCTGCGGATGCACGGTTCCAGCCAAGTCCTACAATCGATGATGGCAGTGAGCGCCGTTCAGAGCGTCATTCAAGCGACCACCGTGGTCCGCGCTGACTAAACATCTTGATCTCAGTCGATCGACTGCCGCCCGCCCTGAACGGTTGAAGGTCGGAGGATTGCCTCTTACCATGTCAGCGTATGCTTGCTCGCCTTCCGTGTGAACGACCATCAGCGATCCCGGCTCCAAGGTGACCGTGGGGTAGAGATCAGTTCTGCGGCGGTATTCGGTGAGACCAAAGTCAATCATCTGCAGGTCGACCAAGAGGCCAGCAATTGCTGAGGCCCAGAAGCGTGGCTTGGCGACGAGCAAACAGGTTGCGAATGTCATATACGACGCTGCGACTGACGGTATCGACAGGCTCCGTTACTTGGCTACCGAGGACATCAGGCCATTCGTCGAGAAGCGGCGCGGTAGCTCAGACGAAGAGGATATGGCTTTCATGCCGGAACGGATGACGCCAAGGCTCTAGCCGTCGTTAGTTATCTCGCCAGCGCTCCGCCAGTAGTGGTCGATAATATGCTGACCGTTGTTGACAATGCGCTGGCCGATCTCGGCATCGCCGCCCTCCATAGTGTTGGGATCTCCCCCGCTCAAGCTCACGAACATGACCTGCTGGACCGTGAACTTAAAATAGTCGGCGCTTGTTGGCTCGAACGCCAGTCCGGCCTCTCTAAATCTGTCCGCGACCTCCGCGGCAGCGTCATTGATAGCCGCGAAAACCTTGTCGAGCATCGCGCGCTCTGCGGCGTCCTTGATCTCAATGTATTTTCGCTCTTCGGGCGTTGGGACTGGGCAGGATTTGTCGGACATCGGCAACTCCGGACTTGGTTTCGGTTAGTTAGCTTTTCACTATCGATGGGCGATATTGCGACAAAATTGTACGCCGAGGCTCGATCCGTTTCACTTTTTGCCCTCCAATGTATGAAGATCCCCAAACGAGCGCGTTGACCATGACGTCACGGCAGAGTTCAGAGTCTTTTCTGAGGTTGGGCAATTTGTGAGACCGTACCATGTCAAAATTAATTGGCGGCATCGACCTATAAGCGTATGTTTGTTCGTCGGCTGGAATGCAATGGCAACGGCCGCTTGGGAGTTAATACGAGCTCTCGCCCCTCTAACAAGGAGGGCGATCTATGTCGGAGCTATTCCGCGCGATTTCGTTCAGTGATGACGTGACACCGGTATTTGAGGCCATGGCTGAGTGGTGTGAAACTCACCGCGTCAGTCCGAACAGCCAGGAGGGATGCTCGTTGGTATCGCGCCTCTTCGACCTTTTGCAGGCCGGATATACAACCAAAAGCGAGTTGCTGGCTGCGTTGGGCGAAGCGCGTCAACCTTAGTGGTTCGCACGATCCCGACGCACGAAACTGTATTTCCACTGATCATGGGACGAAAAAAGGAAACAGTCGGCTGTTGATCTCATCCTTCGCGGAGACAGATACATCGTTTGGGTGACCGAGCTGGGCAAGGTCACCGAGCAGGATTTTTCAGGCATTCATTTTGCACTTTCGTGGGCATCAGGCCAAAGCGTTCGCCTTGGCTTGAAGACGCCCAATCCCTCGGCTTTCAATTCCGAAGCGTAGTTGTAGAGTGCCGAAACCGACCAAGATTATCTTTCTAAGGCACCGTTTACTTGCGACAGAATTCTGTGGCAGCACCGCAGGGGCATACAGCCTCATGCGGTCTCAAGCTGCACGTTGACGGCTCTGGGGCCCTTACCCCTCTTGTCAGGCTCCGTATCGAACGAAACCTTCTGACCATCGCGCAGGGATTGGATGCCGGACGCCTGAAGCGCGGAGATGTGGACGAAGATATCCGCTCCGCCGCCATCCGGGGTGAGGAAGCCGAACCCCTTGTCCATGTTGAAAAATTTGACTGTACCTGTTGCCATTTTTGTTCCCCTTGGCGTTTTTACGGGCAGCAACATGCAATGGCTTTTTGAAGCCTGCAACCAGAAAAACAACGTCAGAAGCAAACGACATCGTGTCGTCGTTTAATCCAGCTATCAAGCGGAAGCGACCCTTCTTCACCGTCTACCGGGCTCCAGTCTGCGATAGCGGAGAGTGGAATTCGGATATCCCTCGCGTTGCGCCGAACAATCAGCACGATGCCGTCGCAATCGATCGGTTCTACGATCAACGCACGACACCCACCTTCTGTATCGATGGTATCTATGACAATTCGCATCTCGCGTCTCCAAGTTCATGAGCGGCATCTTATGCAAGCAACCTTGCTTCAGGCAGGGCTGATGACGGGCAGCTGGAAAGGAGGGCTACGACCACAGCCTTGCTTAAAGGTAGGGCTAGAGCGCCGTAGCATGTGGAGAGTCGGGTCGTACCATTGCGAGCGGTCACACATCTCCTCATCGAGCCGCTGGCTCGCCGTCAAAAACCCGTGAACAAACCTCGACGTGCATGAAACGTGACCTAACTCGCCGGATATTCAGGAGGAGCATATGCGGGTTTTGATTGTTGAAGATGAGACGCTCATTGCTATGGAGCTTGAGCGGATTGTTACGGACGCCGGGCATTCCGCGGTCGGTCCAGTTTCCACAGTGGAACAGGCGCTCGCTCATGCCCCTCGTGTCGAGGCTGCTCTGGTCGACCTTGGTCTGGCAGATGGGTTGAGTGGAGCCGCCTTGGCCCGAAGGTTGATTGACCGCTATGGTACGAAAGTGATCTTCGTCACCGGAACGCCCCGAGAGGTTGGTCATGGCTTGGACGGCGCAGTCGACGTGGTCGGGAAGCCGTTTTCCGACGAGCGAATTCTCCAGAGTTTGGCGAAGGCAGACACGAAGTCAAAGACGGCTTTGAACGTCGCTGCAGACTGGTAGACCGCGTCTTGGGGCTTCTGAAGCCAGATATGCACGGCGATTTGCCTTCTACGCGGTGCGGCTAAATTGGGCCGCACCGATCATCATCACGCAACCACCGTTAGTTCAAGCTTCCACATGTTGATGGCGTCCAAAGCGGACTCGTGGATTGCGATGCCGCTTCCTTCGATATCCATCTGCATGGTTGCAACAAGCCCGTCAGGCTGCATGATGGATGGCAGATCTTCCGCGGCCAAGACATCTATGAGTTTAGCTTCCGTGGAAAGACCGCTGTGGGTCTGCCGGTGTATCGGTCCAACGTCAAGAGGTATCTCGGCATCATCATGTTAAGTCTATATTTTCTCGAGCGCGCTGACTAACCGTGGGACAATGTGAAGTGAAGACCAAGTCGACACTGGTTTGCTCGCGTAGCGGCTTGCTAATTCCTCTGTCGTGAACCCATAAACCGCTGCATTGGCGCTGCCCTGTTTTTCACGGAGGCCTTTGTACGATGCGTGCCGTGGTGTCCGTCTGCGGCCCCCGGGGAGCCTTGTCGCCGTCAAACGCCGGCGAAAATCGAGCACAACCATAAACTTGTCCGGTCAGGATCGGCCGCTCGACACTGGCAATTCCACACGGGAATCAGAATAGCCCAGAATTCAAGGAAAAAAATAGCGCCGCTGGGAGGTGGCGCTGAATTGTGCTCGGGAATTGAGCTTAGGAGCGGACAAGACGACGAAGAGGGAAGTCATCATGCCCACTACGCATGTAGTGCGTGTTTTGGTATTGCCAAGGTGTCCGCCAAGCCTTTCGATCCCACTGAGTTTCGCTGGGATTGCAGGCGCTCCAAAGAACTCCGATTTTTATCAGTGAGGGGACCTGAAAATCTGACACACTCACATCGACATCAGGCATTCAACCCCTATTTCGCCAAGGATATAAATGGTTGGAGATGAGATGCATATCGACATCGACGGCGCGTGCCAGTGTGGACAGGTCATGTACGTCGCTAAGGTCCAAGCCCAGGACGTCACGATCTGCCATTGTAACGACTGCCAGCGGCTTACGGGTGCGGCGTACCGCGTGACCGTAACGGCCTCACGTGAGAACTTCCGCCTAACTTCTGGCCATCCAACGCTGTACGTGAAGACCGCCGCTAACGGCCGCAGAAGAATGCAATACTTTTGCTCCAACTGCGGCTCGCCGATCTATACGAGCGGCGAACACGAGGATGCCAATCAGGTTGGAATCCGGCTTGGGACCATAACGCAGCGGCAAGATCTCAGACCACGCGCACAGTTTTGGTGCTCATCGGAGCTCTCTTGGGCCCAAGATATTCGCTCCTTACCTCGATACAGCGGTGATTAAATCCGAGGTTTACACTTGCGAGCAAGGTACGGTGGGCTAGCATCGTCCCGATGCATGCCCGATGCATGCCCGATGCGATCTGCCTCGGTGTCTAACGTCCAGAACGGGAAGTGGGCGCGGTATCTGTCCGGCGGCGGCGAGCGACCTGAACGGCGCCAGCAATGCCTTGGTGTCCAACGGCGCTCATTTTCGGAGCCAATCTTGCAACGGGATCAAACTCGTTGGGCATGGAAAAGCTGAAGCGAGTCATCTTCTCGTCGGACAGAACCCCCAACGTCCCTCCGTGGGCGCGGGCAATTTCTGAAGCAATAAAGAGGCCCAACCCCAACCCGTGACTCTTCGAACCCTCGGCTCTTTCAAAAGGTTGGAAAAGCTTATTGAGAGATTGCTGCGGAATAGGCTCGCCACGATTTTCGACGCTTAACTCGAATTTGTCATCCGTGGTGATTGCCTTCACCCGCACGGGATGGTCTGGCGCACCGTGCGTTAGGGCGTTTCCAAGGAGATTGGAGAACATCTGTCCTATCCGCGCATGGTCGATCCGCAGCGGAGCTTCGATTTCCACCGACACCTCGATCTCTCTTTCGGGATGGGCGATTTTGAACTCCTGAACGACGTGCTCGATCGTGTCCTCAACGGTTCGGTCGGGATCGAAGTCAAGATTGATCCCGCCGCCGAGCCTCGCGCGCGCCAGATCCATGACATTGTCTACCAGTCCCGCCATGCGCACCAGGCTTGCCTTCATCATGCGTAACAGTTGTGGCGCCTTGTCGGTCCAGCCGTCCCGTAGAAGCCTATTGATCCCGGCGTCCACGCTGGCGATCGGGTTGCGAAGATCGTGGCCGAGTACGGCGATGAATTGTTCACGCAGCTCGGATTGCTTTCTTTCGTGATCAAGATCTAGTTGTGCGGCATCTAGCCTGTCACTTGCGTCAAGATGGTAGGAGATCAGTTCTGCGAACAGCTTGAAGGTACCTATTGTCTCGGGGTTATTGACCTTCGCTGCCTTGGAGTGGATAGCGCACAAAGTGCCGAAAAAAGTTCCGTCGGGAAGTATGATCGGCACTGAGATGTAGCTTTGGAGGCCGTAGATCCGCGGTGTTTGGTGGTCACTGTAGATCGGGTCTTCAGCCACATTGTCGATGGCGATGACCTCGTGATACTGCCGGATCTCATGACAGAAAGTGGTCTCCACATTCAGCTCGCCACCCGCCGGCAACCCGAAATCGGCATTGTCCAAGACCTGACATGCGATCCATCGCTCTTCCGTCACGCTGGCTACGGCAGCAAACCCCATGCCTGTCGATCGGCAAACGACATCGAGTATCGATGGGACCGCAGAAATTCGCTGGACTTTAGCGATGTCCTTTTGGAAGTTTTCGTTCACGCTGCCCGCCCCAACACTAATATACTGCTGATATGGTGTTTCCCACTATTTTGAAAGCGCTCGTATTTGAGGTTTCTGCTCGGGTTTCACTGAATTCGAGACCACCTAAGGCTTGTTCGGCAGCAAGGGCCGACGCCTCTTGCGTGGATGTGGAGCGGCCCAGAGCTTCAAGCTCGCGGAACGCCGCAGACAGCGAGCTCAGGTTCGATAATGCATCCTTCGATTATAGTCATTAAGCTATGGGGCTCCCTTGCAGGCTGGCAGTTCGCACTACTTAACGGGGAGGATCCGGTGATCCAAGTATTAGTCGTCGAAGACGAGCCGCTTCTTTTGATGATGGCGCTGGACCTTGTCGAAGATATTGGTTTCGAGGTTTTCGAAGCAACCAACGCGGACGACGCTCTACGGCTATTGGAAGCGGAGCCTGGTATTCGAATAATTTGGACGGATATCGACATCCCGGGCTCGATGAATGGCCTCGTGTGCGCAAAAGCCGTGCGTAAACGATATCCGCCGATTGAGATACTTGTTGTATCAGCGATGACGAAACCGCTCCTCCACCAGATGCCGGAGCGCGGAATTTTCTTCACAAAGCCATACAATCGGAAGGCGTTGGCTCAAACCTTGATCGGGCTCGCCGCATAACCGCCGCTAGATGGCATCAAAGGCAGCGGAAATCGAACGCACTTACAGATACAGTCATACGAGGCCGCGCTGACCGTGCGCGGCTTCGAAAGTCTTCGGCATCAGCGACTGCCTGGCAGGCTCTGGCTCTGCCGTAAGTCGTCGATCGACTGGCTTTGCGACATCCGTTCGTTAGCATTGCGGTCGCCCTCTGACACGTCGCGTTGGTGGCCGGTCGGGATAACGTCGTCGACAACGTCGCTCGAAACGTCTTCAGCCAGATCGTATCCGCGAACCCTTGGCGAAGTCGCTTTGGAACTCCTGCTGTATCGGCCGATACCGGTCGCGCTGCCTGCGGTCGCATCAGCCTGGAACACGTCCTCCTTGGACGCTAAGGCCTGCTGGTTATATCCGTCGGCCGACCAGCCTTCGGCGCGCCACAGGTCCGCCCGCTCGTCCATGTCGATCGATCCCTCGTCGTCAAGTATGTCGTGGGCCGTGTCGTAGTTGCTGTCGTCGACCGAAGCGGAGACGAGAAAGCCGCCGCGACGAAGGCCCTCGGCATAGACGTCGCGGTCATTGTCGGGAAAGAACCAGTTGGCCAGCCCGGCCCAGAACCCGGAACCTTCCCTTTCGCTTGCAACGTTTTCGCCGTCAGCCTCGTAGCCCGGCATTAGACGGACGTCGGCGACGCCTGCCGACCTCAGCTTTTCGATGGCAGTCTCGGCGTTGCTCCGGCTGTCAAAGAATGCAGTCAAAGTACTTTTGGCCAGGTCACCCGCGTATACGGGCGCGCTTTCGTTGTAGACATTGGTCATGATTGCTCCTCCTCTTTGGGTTAGTAGCGAACGAGCACGCGCGTTGAATGTTCCGACTTTAACCGAAGACAGAAGATAACTCGCCATAATGGCGCGATAGCCTGTAGAATTGGTCGCCGGCAGCTTTCGTCCTCCGGCGTCTCGCGTGCTAATCGTCCTCAACGCTACCTCACTCCTCGTCGGCCGCCGACTTCTCCGAAGGACCACATAGAGGGTGACTGGACGCAGCCCCTGTGCGTCAACTCCGACGCCGATTGGCGGGGAAGGGACTTCAACCGCTCGTGTGAGTGACCGTGCAGATCTATAGACTTCTTTCCCATCTGGTCCCATGTCCGGAAAGCATAGTGGTGGCAAAGGATCAGGTGGTGGCCGCCCTGCTGGAGCTCGGCATAGTGTTTGCACGCTATCCCATTCTCGCGACTGCGTCGTCGTCACCTGATCGTCGGCAACGACGATCCTGAGACGCCACCCACAGCCCCTGTAGTTGTACGGTGCCGGACCAAACCTCGCATCGTAAGCTTTGATTAATGTCCATTAGCAATACTGAATATGCGCTTTGCAACGGAGGTTTATATGTCGCAGGTTCATCTGATTGATCATCTCGAAGCAGCCAAAAAACTCGCCGAATTCAGCGATCAACCGTTTGTTGTGTACCTTATCAAAATGGCAAAGGACGCCGCTATCAAGGCGGAGGCCGAGCGGAGGCGGGTAGCCTAAGCCAGGGTTTTCCTTTGCGGGCCGGTTCCACTGAGGTTCGTATGGTCTGCGTGCGCTCCAAAAACCTAAATAGACTCGGTGGATGACGATCGTCGCAAATTGATCTTCGGGCCCTCAATCGCTCAATTGAGAGGGCCTCCGATCTGATCAATTCGGAGCTCGTCGAAATGGGCTACATTGACGATACGAAGACGCTGTATTCGTAACAGGCGTGCTCCTTTGCGAATTGACTGTCTGTCGGAGAGCCGAGCGGGGAGAGTCCTATTCTCAATTTTTGAGCACTTCGGTCGCCTCAATAGAACGGCGATCCCGTGCGCTCGCTAACCGGATAATTAGGAGCGCAGTCTCGTGAACGTAAGGGAAAACTTCACCGCAGTAAGCATCGGTCTAGACGCCGCCGTGTAGGGCGGTGCTATAGGCGGCGTGGTATCAAACCGCGGCGGTATCAAAGGTGCCACCTCCGTAGTGCTTGCGATCCCTTCAGCCTTCGCATTTCTGTATTTGCTGGAAATCCCACCGAGGGCCGGCCCAGTTGCCCCTTACATGCTTCTGGGGCTCGGCGCGGTATTCGTCGTGATCTCTGGAACGACGTTCGGGCTGACAATCCGGCACACGTTAGGTGTACTGAAGGGCGCGTTCGCGTCAGGCGGCTTAGTGTGGTGTGTCATCGCACTCATCATTTTCGCCCGACATTCGGTGCCGCTGTGAGATCTCCAACGATGCGCATCAAGACAATTGCAAACTAGATTGGGCATTATGCTCGAGTGCTGAAGTATCGCATGCGATATTGACAGCCTCGAATCTACGAACGACAACGAAATTGCCAAACAAGGAGATACGCCAATGGCCGACGAAAACAATCCAAGCATCGCTCCAGACACAGCCGCTGTAGCGCCGGAAGCCCCGGCAAAGAAGAAACGTGCACCTCGTGTCAAAAAGGCGGATGCGAAGGCAGCTGCAACGACTGCGGAGCCCGTTAAGAAAAACCGTGGTGGTCGTCCCAAGCGTACCGAGGTTGCTGCATCGCCGGCAGCTGCCAGCACCACAGCGACCCGCGGTAAGCGCACAGCAGCAAGCCCAACGACAGGCAAACGCGGGCCAAACCGTTCTGCGAATCCAACAGCGGCCACATCTCCTCTGGCAGACGACTTCGCGGAACTTCTCCAGCTCGAGGAAGAAAATCAGCGCCTCCGCAAATCGCTGGCAGAAAAGCTTCGCGGTGAGAACGCTGATCTTCGCAGCCGTCTTGGACTGAAGTGATCACCTGTCGATGGCGGATGGTTTGCTTCGCATCCGCCATCGGTTAAACTCCATGTAGAGAATCGTTCGCCCGATCGGACTTTCCGATCCGGTCTCTGCGCCGCGTATATTGGCGCGTCAAGCGAGAGGGAACGTCGATGTCGCCATGGAACATTATCTCGAAATTTAGGTCTAAGGCCCCGGCTCAAGCTGCAAAACCAGCCCATGAGCCGGCAATTCCCCGTAGCGTAGAGGCCTCGTTGAGCGTTGCCTCTGACGAGTTGAGGACCACACAGGCCGCCCCGGCTGCAGATGCGATGGTACGCGAGCATGAGCGCGTCGTCCTCAGGGTCTCGGCCCACCACGTATCCTCGGAAAACTCGACGGTGACTGAACAGCTGACGCACACCGAGATAGCGGAAGAGCCCGGAGATGCGCATCAAGTTTCTGAGGATGCGCTAACGATCAGCGATGCTCGACCTACCTACGATCTTCGAACTAAGAAGAAAGCGGCCAAGGCGTCTCGGGTCTCCTTGAAGTCCGCAGGGGCCAAAGCCCCAACCAAACTCGTTGAGACGCCGCCAAGTGACGAGCGGGGGGAATATGTTACCGCAGCGTTCAGCTTGGATGATGATATCAAACAGCTCAGGGCCACACTTGCCGAAAAACTGGAAACACAGAACGACCAATTGAGAAACATGCTCTCCCGTTTTGATGGCAGATGAGGGTCGCGCCCGTCTCAAGCAATTGTCGGCTCCATTGGTTGATCCAGAGCTAACGCTGACAACCGTCTAGGCAGGGGCCTGACGTGATGCAGGATGTCTTGTCGACCTCAAGTGAAAGAGCTGATGACAGACTTTCCGTGTGCCTCTTCGAGGGATGGAAGGCTATGTGGGCGGTCTGCTAGTCGTCGTGGTGACTGCGGACGTTAGATTGCCGTCAAAGGGACAAACCTATGGCGCAAGACAGCTAACGGAGCGTTCCCATGGTGTCGTGAATTGGCGCTCTCAACACACGCATTATGGTGCCAGCGGCGAGCCAGCGCAGGTTCTATAGTAGGCTGCATGCTGTTGCTAGGTGTCAATCTCCGCCGGATCAGGGACGGTGTTTGCAAGGATGTCGTGAATACTCTTTCGCTGCTTTAGCGACAGATTGGGATTGTCATCGACTACTCTTTCGACAGCGGCCTTCAATTTTTGTGCCGTCTTCATGAGACGCAGCTCTGCTGTCACGAGTTTTTCAGGCGCCTGTTGCATCGGGATGCTGCCCTTCGAAGCGAGATCAACAGTGCGGGTCCTTCTCGGCATTATCGAAGGAGACGCTTCTTTGTCGGTTGCTTGTGAAAGTTCAGGCTTTTCAAGGTTTTCGGTCGGGGACTGTCTGTAGTCCTGCAGCACAGCCGGCACCATCGGCATCGGCGTGAGTTCGACCTCAGGAATTTCAACCACATTGCGATACGGAGCAGCAGCAGCGGTCTTGAACGGTTCGACCTTGTAGTAGCGGATCTTTTTGGTCTGGATTGGCCGTTGACCTTCTACCAGCAGGATCGCGTTCTCCTCCCGCATTTGTCTGATCTCCTGCGGCATCATCAGGTCGCGCTCGCGAATCTGCTCGACCTTGGTGCGGCGCGGAAGCCCCATCAACTCGACCGTCCTCGATTCTGACTGATAGCGGATCGTCCGCTTCCCAAGTGCACGAGAGGTATAATCGGCGGTTGCCTGGTCGTTGGCGCCGAGGATGAGTTGAAGGCCGCAATTGCCGAGCAGCGAGTGCCGCGCGGTTTCACCGTAGATTTCGTCGATATTCTTCAGGTCCTGAATGATGAAGGCTAGCTTGATATTGTAGCCCGCGACATAGGGCAGTTTGTTGAGAATCTCGTCCATTCGTTTCAACTGCCGGAATTCGTCGAGAAGGAAGTAGACGGGCAGGGCAGCCGGATTATGTTCGCGGGTCAGGAGATCCATGATCTGCTGAACGAAGAGTGTCAGCAGTGGTCGAAGGATGGTCATATCGGTGATGTTGGGTGCGAGATAGATTGTGACCGGTCGCCGCTGCAGAGAGGCGATGTCGATGTCGGTGATACTGGTGGCCGCGACCACGCGCTCGTTGCGGAACGGAGCCAGCGCCTTCTGGATATCGAGGAGCGCCGAGCGCGCAGCGCGTTCGTTGAGTGAGATGTAGGCATTGAAGCTATCAACCGTGAAGCGTGACAGATCCGTTTCATTCTCTTTGATAAGCTTCATCAGGGCCTGGAGATCGACGCCGGCATTGAAGAAAGCATTCACTTCGCCGAAATTGCGCCGATTGTGATAGTGGCGGCTCTCCAGGATGTAACTGATGATACCCGCAATGACCTGCTGGGCCGTGCCCTGCCAGACGGCATTCTCCGATCCGACTGTCTCCGGTATCAAGATCGCTGACATATTCTGGATATCGATCGTACGGCTGCCGCGATCGGACCGCACGAAGTCAAGCGGATTCCAGCGATGCGTTTTCGGCGACCCTGGCGAAAACAGAAATACCTGATGCCCTCGCGATTTCCGGTATCCGGCCGTCAGTTCGAAAATTTCGCCCTTGAGATCCGTGACGATCATCGAGCCTGGAAACATCAGCGCATTCGGGATGACATAGCCGACACCCTTGCCGGAGCGGGTCGGTCCGATGATCAGGTGGTGACGATCGTCCTTTCGCCTCAAGATACTGCTACCGTAGGCGCCGAGGACATGGCCATCCTTGCGGAACCAGCCTGAGCGCCGCAGGGTAGCCATATCCTGAAACGCCGCGTCTCCCAACGGATTGGATGGTCGTCGAAGTCCGAACATCGCGGCTGCGACAGCGGCAGCCAATGCCGGGATCGCGGCTGCGCAGGCGACCAGTTGAAGCGGCCGGTTGCCGATATAAGCGGCAAATTGCTGAAACGGGACGAGCGGGTTGGTCGTCGTCATCATATGGAGGACGCGCCCATCCTTCCAAACGACTTGCAAAATCAGCGAATAGGCAAGCATCCAGACTGCGACTGCGAGCAAAGCGCAGAAGAACAGGTAGACGGCGGCATATTCCCGGCTCATGCTGTCCGCCTTGCGTAGAAGATCTCGGAGACGCCTCTTCGCCCGCCGTCGCGCCGTAACTGAATAACGATCGGGATGACCATGCGGATGTAGGACATCAGATCCTGCTTGGAGTAGCCGGAGGACATGCCGGCCTGCATCATCATCATCGCGAGTTGCTCGTATGCGCCGGTTGGCGTATCGGCATGAACCGTCGACATGCTTCCGGGGTGTCCAGTGTTGATCGCACGCAGAAAGGCGAATGCTTCTGCGCCGCGGATCTCGCCGACGAACAAACGATCCGGCCGCATACGAAGCGATGCCTCAAGCAGGGTCTGGATCGAGACGTGCGCCGTGCCCTGGTCGCCGCGTGACGCCAGCAGATGCACGCTGTTGCGATGGGGCGGGAAAAGCTCACGGGTATCTTCAAGCGTCAAGATGCGCTCATGCGGATCGATGCTTTTGAGGCAGGCGTTGAAAAACGTCGTCTTTCCCGTCGATGTGCCGCCACTGATCAGCATCGACACACGTTCGCGGATCGCCGTTTCAATAAAGTCATGGATCCGCTCGGCTTCGAGCAGAGCGGTCAGCCTCGTCTCGATCTCGCTCGCGCCGCCAACGGTGACGGACACTCTGTCGAGCCCGCCGTTGTCGCGATATTGCGCCAGCGTGAAGTCGTTGACGACCTGCTTGCGGATCGAGATCGAGCCACCGTCCGCGGCAGCCGGAGGCAGGACAATCTGGATGCGCTCGCCTGTGGGAAGTGCGGCACTGAGCAACGGATTGATCCGGCTGATGAACTGGTTGCTGGCCGAAGCGACCCGTTCGCCAATATGCTCGATCTCCTTAGCTGTCAGGGCGGCAATGGCGTGGAATTCCATTGCGTCCGCGCCAAGGCGTTCGACAAACACTTCTCCTGGCCTATTGACCGATATCTCGATGACGCCGGGGTCATTGAGGAACTCGCCGAGCGGCGCCAGGGCGCGGCGCAGGAAATAATACGGATCGTTACCGGCTACGACCTTGATCGAGGCCTCGTTCATGTTTGATCTCCTTCAGTGCTTCCTCGACCGGATCGGGATACATGGCGGAAAAGTCGAGATCCTGCCGGACGTAGACGAAAATGCGCTCGCCCTGGAGCACACTGATGGTCGGTGGAATTTTGAGGTTCTCCGACAGCGCCTGGTTTGCCATGTCGGAGAAGGTCTGGGCGATCGTTTCGCGCGCGAGGTCTGCAGCCGGGTCGGAATCGGATTCTCCGTTGCCACTGCCCGAGCTGTATTGGCCGCTTCCGTAACCCGTCAGGTAAGACGAGCTGGCGCCAACAATCGAGAGCAGGATTGCGGAGCCAAAACGCTCACGCCACTTGTTGTCGACAATGCCGGTGAGGCCGGAGCGTGCGAGGCTATCCGTTCCGATACTGTTCAGCCGAACGGTGACGCCATCGTCACGCAGCAGCCTGGTCCAGATGACGAAGATGCGCTTCTGCCCACGGGTCACCTCCGACTGGTATTCACCAATCAGTCGCGTGCCCGTTGGGATCAGGACGCGCCTACCATCGAAGGAATACACGTCCTGGGACGTGATTGCCCGGATCTGGCCCGGCAGATCGCTATTAATCGCAGTTTCGAGGATACCGGGGATGAGCGTGCCTTCGGGGATCATCGCGTCAATCCGGTCGATCTTGCGTGCCTGGGCTGACCGGTCGCCGACGGCCGACGCTGTCGCGAGGAATTTGCTGTTGCGATCTTCGCCCGCCACCGTTGGGCCGCCGGCAGCATTGCTGCCACCGAATGATGATCCGTCGCTTTCACCCTTCGCGGAATCGACGACGATCTGCTTCGAGCGGAATCGCTCTGGGAATATTTCCGGTTCGGGCTCGGCCGCAGGCGTTGCTGCGGCAACCGCCGGCGGTGGCGGCACGGCAAATTCGGTCGTGTCGGGCGGTGCAGGTTTTTCGGGCGGCGGCTCCGGTATCTGGATGATATTGTCGGCTGGCTTTGGATCGGGTTGAGGCTCCGGGCGCAGAAATGACGGCGGCCTGAAGGTTGTTGTCGAAAATTCCTCGTCGCCCTGCAAGGCATCGTGCGCCGGCTTCTGAGCTCCGAAGAAGACGACGTAGACGAGGGCTGCGCCACCAAGCAGCAAGGCGGTCCCGCCGAGAAGGTGTTTCCGACGGGCGCGGCTATCGCGCACCGCGACCTCGTCGCCGGCGAGCATGGCTTCCAGTTCTGGAGAACGCTGCATCAGTTGCCGCTCCTTCGTCGTGTCGTCGCCCGGCCGTCAGGTAGGGGGCCGAAGACATCAGCCTCAGGCTGGCCGAAATCCGGCTTGCGCAGATTGAAGATGCAGGTCCACTGGTCGCCATCGCGCAGCGTATATTGCGTCGCGGTGCCATCGACCACGATGTATTCGCCCTCGCGCCGGAAGTTACGCAGTGTTTCGCTAAAGTCGCTGTTCACCGCGAAGATCGCCGGCACCTTCGGACCGAATTTGAAGAAGGTTTTCTTGCCGTCATCAAACACCATCAGCGGCTTAAGAGCCGTATCGCCGGAGAAGGAGTAGTCGATGTTGACGTTCGCCTTGTCGATGCTGGAAATGTTCGGATAGCCGGCGCGCGCTTCGGCCTCCTTCCGCAGCGAGGCATTCAAATCCTTGTCGGGATAAACGAAACGGATGCCGAAGACCTTTTTGTTGTCCTCCGGCGCATAGTCATTGAGCTCAAGGTAGTAGATGCGTTTGGTGGTCACGACATTCATGTTGGTCGCGACATCCTTCGCTTTCGGCTTTACAAAGAGGATGTTGCCCTTGTCGGTTGGCACGACATCCCAGCTTGAGGTGTCACCAACAGCAATCGTCTCGAATTTTTCGTCCTCGTCGAAGATGATCATCGTCGAGATGCCGTAAGTCGCAAAAACACGCACGACATTGTTCGGCTGGTAGACGACGCTGGTCACGCGGGGATCGAGCCGGCCGGCGGCTGGCGTCTCAACCGCGTTCGATGTGTTCGCTATGCATGCTGCGAGCAGAAAGCCGTTTAGAAAGAACCGCCTCACCGATTGCTCTCCGTTACTGTTTCCTGATCCCGTCGATAGTCGTAGACCTGGAAGCCAAGCGGGTTTTCGAAGCGCCATTCGTTGGTCGCCGGCGTGTCCGTGTAGCGATAGCGAACAACCGCGATCCAATGACGGGTGACCGCGTCGGTGTCGGAAACTTCCGTCGTGGCAAACCGCACGATCCCGGTAGAACTGTTCGGGAACGTCACGGATGCTATCTCGACTGTGACCCGTTTCGTTTTTCCGTAGACCTTGGCAGGGTTTTTGGCGTTGGCGGCGCTGTAGAGATCCTGCAATTCGCGGGCAGCGTTGCCGGTCGACAGGAGTGCTGCAATCTCGAAATTCTGCTCGATGGCATAGGGATCGTAACCCTCGCGCGACCGGATATAGCGCACGATATTTGCTTGGGTGATGGCCTGCTGTTCAGTGAGGTTGGCCGGTCGGGTAAGACCGCTCTTGACCTCGAGATAGCCGGTGTTCCTGTCGACTTCGATGATGTAAGGCTCAAAGCTCTTCAGCGGCACGAGCATCACCAAAGCCAGCAGGCTCAGCAACGTTATGCCAGCGAATATCATCGTCACCAACCAGGCAAGGGTACGGGACCGCTTCGCCTTCTTGACGATCTCCTGCTCCCAGATGTCCCCGCTTTGATAATAGGTCCGAAGGTCAAGTTCTTTGGTATCTGCCATGTTGGTGCTTCATATCCGGTTGATCAGCCTGGGAGGCCCTGGCGGGAAATCTTCGTTTGCATCGCGGTCCGCGCTCCGTCGGTGTCTTCGTCGCCACCACCGCGGTTGCTGAACCTGCTGGCAAGGGAGCGGCCAGCGCGATAGGCACCTCGGCCGGCAGCTGTGCTGCCGCGCGCCGCCGTCAGCGGAACTTGTATTCCGACGAACTGCGAAATGCGGCGTGCGGCGCTGCCGACGCCAACGGCAATCCCGCCGGCGATCCCCTGACCGATCGATTGGATGTAGAGCATGACAAATCCACCGGCGACGCAGAGCAGCAGAAAGCCTGCGACGTCGGCAAGGGTGAGGGTCCTTAATCCGCTTGCTGCATCGATTTTGGTGAGCTCCGGGCTCATCGCTGCGATCAGAAAGGCGGCGATGACATAAATGAACAGTGGAATAAGCGCGTAGGTCAGGACCTGATTGAACCAGCCGATGCCATATCCCCGGGTTCGTTCAAACAGCATGCAGGCGATGAAGACTGGCGCGACACCGACCAGCACCCAAAGCATCACCTTCGCGAGGATGAGGATCGCTAGCGCAATCGCGATGAACACGCCGGCGCCGACTATGGTCAGGATGCCAATCATGCTGGGGAGGATGGAGAAGTAGCCCGATTGCTCGGCGAAAGCCGAGGCCGCCTCGTTGGCCGTCTTCCAGATCTGCGACAGGCCATTGGTGGGATCGGTAATCCCCGTTCCGGAAGCCGCAAGAATGGCCCGACCAACATCCTCGGGTGTGTCGTTGAGCCAGTGGTAGAAGAGGTTATTGAAATTTGCCCAGGAGCCGACAAGCGCCAGGATGATCATCATCCTGACAATCCGGCCGATGGTTTCGCCGACCGATAGACGCGAGGTGCCCATAACAAGTTGCAGGCCATACCAGGCGACATAGACTATCAGCATGATCCGCAAGAGCGGCATTAATTCGTTGCCGACAACGGTATAGGCCTGCTGCGAGAAGCTCGAGCCGGAATCTTCAATCCGCTGAAGGAGATCGCCCAGAAAATCTTGCATCTTGAGACCCTATTTGCCGCCTGGTTCGGGGATGCCTATCGCGGCAAAGGCGGCGGCGGGATTGTTGACCGCCCGCATCGGCCCGCAATCGTTTCGGGGATCAGCAGCAAAGGAGGTCAGGTTGGCCGGCCGTTTGCAGGGGGCGGTCTTTTCCTTGACCGTGCCGCAGCCTGCCAACATCGACAGGCTTGCAACGACTGCGGCATTCAGGATCGCGTTTTTCATGATTCAGTTGCCGTAGCTCAGCGCCTTCTTGGTGTTGGAAATATCCGTCAGGCGCCGCTGGTTCTCCGCCTGCAGCGCTGAGACTGCGCCGTTCATCACACCGATCATCTCGTTCAACGTCAGGCCCGACTGGACCTGGAGCTGGCTGTTCTGATCGATCGACCCCTTGATGTCCTGAGCGCTGCCGATCTGCGACCCTGCTTGCTCAAAAGCGCTCCTTCGCGTTTCGATTGCCTGTTGTGATCCGTTGATCAGCGCTGAAACGCTGAGCACGGAGTTGACGAGCTGCTCGTAGGACTTGTCACCGGAAAAGCTGCTGTTTTCCTTCCCCGACAGGCTTTTCACCAGCTGCAAGCCATTGATGAAAACGGTGGCTGCCTTGGCGATATCGCCGCCCATCGATCCAAAATTGGGAACGCCCTCCTTGAGGATGCGATCAAAGGACGGGATGGAGGAGATGCTGAAGCCGTTGCCGATCGCCAGGTCCTTCAGGGGCGCGGCGGTGCTGCCGCGGTCACCCGTCACCGCCTTCAGCGTATCCTGCACCGTCGTCAGGATGTTCTTGTTGGTATCGAGGATCTTGTCCGTCGTATCCGCGGTCTGCTTGGCGACCGCGTAGTTGGTCTTGTCGATCACCGGAACGTCGGCAAGCGCGGCTGCCGGCAACAAGAACAGGATCAATGTGCACGAGGCCTTGATTATCATTGCAGTCCTCCTTCATTGCGGCTGAAGCAGTAGCCGCACATCGTTGGTATTGGGGCGCTTCTGAATGCAGCCGTTTTGCTCGTCGCTCCACACCAGGTTCTGTCGGGGGTCGCACAAGCCGGTCGTATCGCGCGGCGAGGTATCATTGGACCTGCCGGCGGCTGTCCGTGATGATCCGGAAAGATTGGCTGCCGACATCGCATTGCGAGAATTGACGAGGTCGGCCATCGCCGTCGTCAACTTGATGACGTTGTTCATCATTTCCAGATTGGCGTTGCGGGCCGTCGAATTCTGGTCCCAACTGTCCTGGATCGTACCGGTCTGCATCGCGCCCAGTTGCTGGTACCAACTTGCAACGTTGCCAAGGCTGTCCGACGTCGACGCGCTTGCGCTCATGGCATTGAGCGTCGATGACCGCATGCCGGTATAGGCGGTCTCCCCACCGCCAAAATTGAGGGGAATCCCCGACTTGTCTGAGCCACCGAAGGCCGGCAGCCAGTCCCGCGTGATCGAGGCGACGTAGCCTTGCGTCTCCTTGAACGGCGGAATCCCGCCATACTTGCTGACCGCTCCCGGACCTGCGTTGTAGGCGGCAAGTGCCAGATTGGTATCGCCGCCAAATTTTAGCAGTTGCTCTCTCAGATATCGCGCGCCGCCGCGCAGGTTGTCTTCGATATTGTTCTCGTCAACGCCGAGGCCTGCCGCTGTCGCCGGCATGAGCTGTGTCAGGCCAGTCGCGCCGGCGGCGGACTTGGCGCAGGGATTGAACCGGCTTTCCTGATAGATGAGAGCGAGAAAGAGGCTTTCGTCGACGCCTTGTTCCTGCGCGACCCGACGGGCGAGCCCGGCGATTTCTGGGTTGGCTTGCGCAGCCCCGACCGGATCGTTTTTTTGGCCCGGCCGATACATCGAGCAGGTTACGGATGTGTGGATGGTGTAACGGTCGTGATCCGTGTCTTCGAGATTGCTCGTCGTTTTGTCTCGACGATCTCTTGGGTCGAAATTGGTGCTGTCGATCGTTGGTACGTCGGCCATTGCAGGATAGGGACCAACGCCAAGCCCGCATGCGAGATGCACGAGCACGGCGGTGGCATATGTCGGAGTGCGGCTGCCTCTCACGGTTGCTGCTCCCAGCCGCAGAACCTCGCGAGCCAGCCCATGGGGTCGTCACCGAACTGATCACGAAGCGCTGCGCATTCTTCGACGGTCTCCTTGCGCCCGGAGAGGACCTTGATCAGGTCGGGCATAGACCCGAGGTCGAGCCTGGCGATGACGCTGTCATTGCCGTGCTTAATGAGGAAGGAGCGCTTTTCGGGCGGCGTATTGCGGATGAAGCCGAATTCCTTCGCCGTCAGCCCGAAACGGTTGATGTAGCTTTCCTCGTCGGCGCGGGGGTTCGGGAAATGAATATTGGTCGCCGACTGTTCGATCAGGGTATGGGCCGCCGGCGAGTTCACGATATCGGCAGCCGATTGGGTGCCAAATCCGACAATACCATTCAGTTTGCGGATCGTTTTCATCTTGTCGACGATGAAGTCGCTGAAGGTCTGATCTCGCAGCAGGCGCCATCCTTCGTCCATGAAGATCATCACAGGCGTGCCGTCGAAGAGCTCGTCAAGACGGTGATAGATATACATCAGAGCCGGGGTGCGAACCTCGTCGTTGTCGAGGATGCTCGTCATGTCGAAGCCGAATACGCGGCGGCCGGAAAAGGACAAGACGTCGTGCCTTGCATTGAACAACCAAGCCTTTTCTCCGTCGATCCAGGGCCGAAGCCGAGAATTGAGATCGTTAGGATCGGCACGTGAACGGCCGGTCAGGAGACCGGAAAAGTTGACGAGCGTTCGCTCCGCCACCGGTTCGGACATGATCCGCACGATCGCGCGCTCAAGCGTGTCTTCTTCCTCCTGATCGAAGGCATCCGAGCGATCCTTGCGCAGCATCGCCTTCAGCAAACGGAGGAGAAACTCCCGGTTTTCACCGGAGTTCTCGAGCTGCAGCGGATTGAAACCGGTAGAAGTTCCGGGTGAGAGGATCTCGTAGGAGCCGTTCATTGCCCGGATGAAAATTTCCGCGCCGCGATCCTTATCGAAGAAGACAGCGCGCGGTGAGGGTTTTACTCGGAAGGCCTGGGCCAAGAGAAAGGTGAGGGCGACTGTCTTGCCGGATCCGGTCGGTCCAGTGACGAGGAAGTGGCCGATATCGCGCCGATGAAAATTGAACCAGTAGGGTGTCTGGCTCGTCGTTTCGAGGATGGTGATCGGGCTTCCCCAGTGCGTGTCCTCTCGTTGTCCGGCCGCGAAATTGTGCATCGACGAAAGGCCGGAAAAGTTGGCGCTTGAGAGCATGGCGCGTCGCGCGATATAGGCATGATTGCCAGGCAGTTGCGCCCAGAAGGCCGCTTCCAGGTTGAGATCTTCGCGCAGCCAGTTGATGTTCATGTCAGTAAGACAGGCGCCAAGGTCGGAGACCGACTTGTTGACCCCGTCCAGATCCCGCGACAGGCAGAGGAGCGACAGATGGTGGAAGCCGAAGACGGCTTCCTGGTTCAGAAGGCTGTTCAGCGCGAAATCGATATCGGTTTCGACATCGCTTCCAGCCTCGTCCGAAGCGCCGATCTGTCGCTTCAGACGTGTAATCCGCTCCTGCGCGATTGGCTTGTCTGCAAGCGTGAAGGACTGAGTCAGGATGAATTCGTGGTTCACCTGAAGCAGGCCATCCAACATCCCGGGCCCGGTGAAGGGCGGATATTCCTTAATCGACAGCATCGCGCCGAAGCGGTCGTCTTGCTTAACCGGCCCTTGCGCTTGCATGGTCCGCCTGGAGAAATGCAGCCTCGATGTGCCAACGAAATTCGAAAGCCCCATGCGCGGCAAGCGCATCTTTCGCTGTACTCCGCAGGTGAGGACCGAGTTCAAAAATTCTGCCGGTTCGGAATAGGGCGACCCTTCGATCGAGCGGATGCCGAGCGCTCTTGCGCCATATTTGTTCAAGTCACGGACGATATTGCCGACAAGTTCCTCGAGCTCGTTGATCGTTTCTCGGCTTTGATCAGCTTGCCCATCGCGCCCAGACGCGAGACCGATCAGTCGGCGCGCGCGATCACCTGCGGCCAGTGCGCCGCGCATCCCCGATCGAAGTACCGTAAGATAAAGTTCGTTGGTGAACATGCGCTTGCCGCCAAGCGAGGCCGCATAGCGCCTGTCGAGTTCGGCGCAGAAAGGATCGTCGAACTCACCGTCGATGGATGTATCGACCTGCCGCCGGACAACGGTGGACCACAGCGAAAACCGGCTGGAGCCAAGGGCTCTGATCAGCGTGTTCTGCACGAGCGAACGCATATTGATCTCGGCCTGATCTTCCGTCTGGAAGAAAAGACCGTCCAGCTTGATGACGCTCATGAGCGCGCCGCCATCAAGCTTGATGACGGTGTCTGCAACATGACGCAGATAGGGAATGTGCTTTGCCATGGGCCGTTCGCGGTGGCCAATCGGGCCGAAGCCGAGCTCTTCGCGGATAACGCTCAGCATGGTCAGGGCCCATAGGAATTGGCGCCCCAGAACGTCTTATTCGGCGTTCGGGGCGTCAGGCGGCTGGAGACCTGCAGCGCGTCGAGCACGCGTGCATCCCAGCTACAGAGGGTGAAGAGAGCCGCATAAGCGACAGGCGCCGTAAGCAGTGCCCAAAGTGCGTTGGTCACGAGCCAGGCGATGATCGTCAGGCCAATCACCAGGACGACCGCCATGTAGGGGACGCCCCAGAGCGTGGGTGACCGGGTGAGGCCGATCACCAGCGGGGTCAAGTGAGGCTTGTCATCCTGAGCGGTCGCCATGGATCAGTTCCCGACCGTGGAGATCAACTGATCGACGATCGCGGGCGCCCCGAAGACCAGTCCGATGCCGAGGACGACCGCGCCTGCGGTGAACCAGCTTAGCCGGCCAGCGAATGCGAGAAATCCGAGGCCAATGACGGCAATGATGGCAATGAGCCGACCAAAAGGCCCGGTGATGAAGTCGACGACCGCCTGCACGACCGTCTGGAGGGGCGCAAACGCCTGATTGGTCGCTTGCGCCATGGCAAGATCAGCGGAGGCAAGCTGTACGAGGGCAAATGCGCCAACGATGGCCATACCCTTTACCAGAAGCTTCCGGCGGGGCGATGAGACAGGTTTCATGATCTGCTCCTTTGCTTCAGAATTGCATGACGCCGCTGACGAATTTCGGTGCTCGCGCGCCGATGACGTCGATCGTGGAGGTCTCACTGATTTCGATGGGTGATTTGCCGTCCGCCCTTGCCGTGATCGGGGTGGGAAAACCAAACTGATGGTTGATGACAGAGGAGACATAGCGGACGGTTTCGGGATAGGCCGGCACGCCGCCGCTGTCGTAGACCGCCTGCTCACCCGCATTGTAGGCGGCGGCAGCAATGATCGGGTTTTTGAACTCATCGAGGAGGCGACGCAGATAGCGCACTCCGCCGTCGATATTTGCGACAGGGTCGCAAATATCGGTAATACCAAAGAGCCGTGCCGTCTGCGGCATAAGCTGCATTGGTCCGCGAACGCCTTTGGGGCTATTTCGAACGCGGTCAAAGCGACTTTCCGTCCATGTGACGGCCAACGCAAAGTCCGGATCGACGCTGTACCGATTTGCTGCGATGACCACCAACGTTTTGATTTCTTCGATCGACGCCGGGGAGGGACCGCAGGGTCCCTGAACCGATGTGAGGCCTGGATGAACCGATTCGGTTTCCGTCTTCAGCGGAAATGTGCTGCCTGTAGCAGTATCCGCATCATCGGGGTTCAAACTCGATATTGAACCAAAATAGGTTTTTTCTTGAGAGCGAGGGATAACCCGGCTGACGATGCCTGAACCGTCGATCGCGAACTCTGTAGCATTAATCGAGCGCTTGGCACTCTCTCCAGCTGCAGCGGCATAAAACCGTTCAGAATCAAAGGTCTTTAGGCTCTGCGCATGGATCTTCGGGGCAGAAAGGCATGCTAGCGTTGCGGTGAGGCTGAGGAAAAACCTGTTGAACATAGGGCTACCCGTGCGTTGCATTCGACGGCAAGCGACAGCAATTCTTCCATATTGTCAATTGCAAAATGAACTGAAATAGGTTTAATTATTTTCAGGTAGCCGCTCTCAACTCTAGGAGTGAGATGAAATGGACCGAACAGATTTAGTTCTAAGCACTACCATATGGGCTGTGGCGCTGGCGGCGCTGCTGACCGCGGTGAAGGGCGCCTTCGCAGTGGGCGCGGTCGATCCGGCCTACATCAAATCTCTTACAGCGCCCGGCAAAGCGGTGCTGGTCATTGAATATTATGATGGCGCGAAAACCGTTGTGTCGCGAAAAGGATATGCCTCCTCGACTGGCTTTCGAGCTGCCTCGTCCTTGGACATTGTCGTCGACGGCAAGACAAGCCTGCACCTGTATGGCCTTGAGCCCTGTGCCGGCGACATGGTCAATCGGAGAGAGAACTATTCGGGCTCGTGCGCTGACTTTGCGCAGCAACAGCTCCAGATTCTGTTGACGTCACCGAAGGTGATCCTCTGCCGGGCATTCGTCTCTGAGGAAAATGCGATCAAGCAGGATGTCACGTGCTTCGGATATTACTATTTTCCGGGCGCGCTCGACAGCGTCGACAATCTCGAGGAGGAACTCCTGTCATTCGGTGCCTTGCGGCTTGCGAAGAAGCCGGATGGCACGCTGATGCGTCCGGACTTGGCGGATGCTGAAAGGATCGGCCGCCAGGGGTTTGGGATGTGGGCTGATCCAAGGGTACCCAGATGAAAGGGGATATCGTACGCCTCGCAGCGGCCTGTTGGTTGGGCGCCAGTGCTTATGTGGCCGCTGCTTCCCTTCCGCCGGACATCACTATTATCCACCCCGGCGTAACCCTGGTCTCCGGCGATACCTGGCTCGAAGATGGGAAGCGATACCGGCTATTCGGTGTCCAGTCCTGTTTGCGCGGCACCTGGTTTACAAACGCGACGGGTCAGCGGCTCGATTGCGGCGATGCCTCGATGGCTTTCCTCGCTGCCTTCATCAAGGATACTAATCCGCGCTGCACTCCTTTGGTAATCACATCCGAGCTTGCCTACGTCGTTTGCTCGGCTGCGATTGGCAATCAAACGGTGGATCTCGGCACCGCCCTTGTGGGCAGCGGCTACGCGTTCGCAGCGCTCGACAATCGCGGGCTTCCCGCAAACCCAGCTTATGCGGTTGCTGAGCAACGGGCGAGGGCGGCCAGGGCAGGGCTTTGGCAATTCGCGGATGTGCAGCATCCCGCACTGATTTTGGGACCAGCGGAGTCCCAAAGGAAGGCGCAGAAATGAGGATGAGGCAATGCGGGGCCGTTCTGGCCATTTTGCTTGTCGCCAGCGTGACGCACGCGGCAGATCTTCTGCCGGAAGGGCAAGAGGCCTTGCATCCGACATCGCCCATCCAGCCAATCGTTACATTGACCGGTGACGCATCGGTCATCGACGGCCGGACACTTTGGCTTCCAAGATATGAGCTTCGAGTGCGGCTTGCTGGCATCGACACATGCGAATTGCCGCAATGGGCCTTTGATCCGGACCGTGCCGAGGCAAATGGTGACAAGCTCAAGCCGGTGCCCTGCGGGGCGTTCGCCAAGGCTTGGTTGAAGCGGACGATCGAAAACAGGCGGGTGGAGTGTCGTGTTCTGGCAGGGCGTGATGGCCTGGCCGGACAGTGCCGGGCCGGAGGCCGGGATCTTGCGCTCGGGCTCCTCAGGGTTGGCTGGGCGAGGGCCGTGGAAAACGTGGGCTTGTCGATCGGCTACCATCTGGCTGAAAGCCAGGCGAGGAGGGCGCGCTACGGGATGTGGGCGACGTACGTCCTCGACATGGATGAGTGGCGCGAGAAAGCGGTCGACAAGACTGTCAGCAGACGACCGATCGCCGACTACAATCTTTTGCGTGAAAGGCGCCTCGAAATCTCGCCATCCTTTGCGGACGCCAGGCGCTTGCATAAGCGCACCGACCGCTGACGAACATCTGGGAAAAGTCCATGAAGCACATTTTCGTTGTTATTGTCGCGTTTTTGATTGCGATCTGTCCACGCCTTGCATTTGCCAACGAGTGGGGATGCGAGGTACTGCTGTGTGCGGCGTCGTCCAATCCATCCTGGCACGGGGTACCGGAGTGCCATCCGCCAATGGACCGACTGATCTCGGAGATGAAAAAGCCCGGGTTCTCTTGGCCGACCTGCCCAGAAGGCGCGGCCGGCAAGCCTGGGTATGAAGCATTCGCCGAGTGCCCGGCCGGCTGGTCGCCAACCGCGGGCGAACACGGTCGCGACGGCTTTGCTAACTCGGAGCTGTCACGCTGCACCCGGGCCGTAAGTGACTGTCACGATGGTCGACGTCAGTTTGGAAGGGGCGGCGAGGGCGCGCGAACCGAAGTCAGAGACGGTATTACAAGAGTTTACGACGGAGGTCGGGGATGTGGATACAGGGAATACGTAGCCCGGCCGCGCCGTCAGCAACCCTATTTCTTCGATATCAGAGACCCGCAAACGCAAGTCAGTTCCCGATTCTATTTTGATTTGAGTAAATAGATCGGGGAGAGTTTCGCACCTGCAGCATTGACCGCCCGCATTGGTCGTAGTCGTATCTTGTCGATAGCACGGCCCGCTGCAATATCTCTCGTAAGGCGGGGGAGTTCAGGACCCGCACGGAGGCTCGGAAGTTCGGCCAATGAAGCGGGTCACTTCGGCTGTGATTTTACCTAAAGAGATGTCGTCCAACCCTCTGTCCATCTCGATAACGTTGACGAGCAGGTGCAAAAGTTTCTCCGTCAGGAGATCGGCATCCGGAGCGGTCCATGCGATCAAGGCCTCGCGAGACGAAGCCTCATCAGCAGCCGCTTTGATGAACTCGACGCTCACCGGATCGCCTRATCGCGCCCGGCTTTCAAAGGCAGAAAGCCGGAGCGCGGAACGAATATGTGCGTTTGCGAGCAGTTCCAGTTCGGCTCGGGCCTCGTGGTCTTTATCCATTTTTGACACGTGTTGTAGTGTTGAAGCGGCAGCTGACTTTGAATCGAAAAGCGCTAGGCACCATCGGATTTGTGAAAAGCACATAGCCAATCGCAGCGCGGGTGATATAACTCTCCGCACGGAATTGGGCGGGAATGCATGACGGCTAGGACTGACGAATTTATCAACGAGGCGGGGCTCGAGCCGACGGAGGACCCGAAAGTAGAACGACCTATCTATCGGCGGCCCGGGTTCGCTGGTATCCCCACGCCTCAGGAGATGGACGAAGCGATCGCTGCATCATTGAGACAATTTCGAATCGAGAAGGATCTATCCAGGGCAGAGCTTGCTCTCCTGATTGGCTCGCTGGAGCAGGTCTACGGACGATACGAGCGCGCGATAACGAAACTCCATGCTACGCAAATCCTTCATCTTTGCGAGGTCCTCGGCATCTACCCCGACGATCTGCTTTTCAAGGCCGCTCCTCATATTTGGGGCGCCTCCGAGGAGGAAGCGAACGAGAGGCGTCGGATTACCAAGATGATCCAGTCACTGTCGCCATCGACGCTGCGCACCGTCGCTACTATTTTAGACTCGGTGTTCGCGCTGCAGAAATCCGAAAATGGGACCCCTCTCGATATCGACCTCAAAGAGCCACGATGAGTGTGGTTCAGCATGCTTTTCGGAGTTTTCGCGCCGCGTCGTGAGGAAGTGAGTAGGTTGCTGCCGGGACTAAACATGTCTGCGCCTTTTGTCACTGCGCGCCAGGTGGTCGTAGAGGCGAGAAGGTAGCGCTTGATATACGTATTCGGTCGGGAGCGCTGGCCTTCCCATCTTTCTAATTAGGCGCTGCAAATTCCGAGGGCTATTGCTCGAGGCAATTGTATAAAAGTTGCCGCTGTTCCAAGTCACGAAGGAACTGACAAAGTGATCGCTTAAGGCGTCTGCAATCTGCCGGAGCGTAACCTCGTTTCCGTTCATCCGTGTTAGAACTTCATCTTCCTTGGCTTGGATCTGCTCACTGGTAAAGTGACGGGATTTGAAGCCAAAATCCTTCTGATATTCGCGTCGTCGATACTCAGAGGGATCGATATGTCGGCATTTCTCGACAAGGAGAAGTATACCATCCGGCTTCAAGTGTTGTCGGACAAAACCAATCTGATCCTTCCTGTTCGGTGAATACATTTGGAAGGTCGTGTCCTCCATGATGATGTCGAAGCCGTTTGAGAAGGGACGGAAATCTTCACGGCTCGCGATCACGCTTGGTGTAAGATGGTGGAAGGGACCGTGGAAAAAGAACGCGTGGGGCGGCTTGCCATAGGCGAAGAAGCTACGCTCATTTTCTACGTTCGGGCTGCATGACAGAGACTTCACGTGGCCATTGGCGATCTCACTAATGGTTCGGGCCATTGTGGCTTCGGCGGTCCCAAGGCTGTACAAACTCAGCGGCTCGCTTCGGTCTATGGCGTAGCGCAGAATCGCCGTTCCCAAACGACATTCCTCCTCAAATCTGTAGGGGATGCTGCTGAGGTAGTGCTGGTCGAACGGCCCCTGACGCTTTTCATGGAGCGCTATAAATTGGGCTGTTAATGAACCCCGGCGAAGAAGGCGGCGGTCAACGTCCGGTCGCTGGGACGGCATTCCCGAGCGTCCCGCCGCAGTGGACGAGAAAAACGCAGCAAGTTCGTTAAGCCGAGGCGCACGGTCGCACTCGGCGATGAAATCCGTAAAGTCCTGCATGTCAAAAACGGCCCTTCGCCTGCGCCGCTGCTCCGCCTTCATGACGCGAGACCGCTACTACCTGAAGGAAGTGCGGAGGCGGCTTACTGGTGGGCATTGTGCATGCGCCGTCCGGCCGTCCGCATTCAAAATTTTGATGTACTTTCATAAATTTGATACGAAATTCCACCCTCGATTAACCCGTCTTTGATTAGCAACCATCGGTAAATTACGGTAGCCTTCTATTTTTGATTTTGTGATTAGTGGTAAGGACAATGACAATAGATTTCGACAACGAACATACGAGGTCATCGACGGCCGACGTCGTCGTGCAACGTCACGAACAGTGGCAGGGTTTCAGGGCTGAATTTGTGCGTCGCACCGGCTTGACGCGACAGGAAATCCGGGTCGGGGGTGACATGCATGCAATACTTTTGAATCTCGAGGGCGCGGCCCGATCCGGCGAGAATTTTATCGATGGGACGCGCACGAGCTTTGTTGCCCGGCCCGAGGGCTCTCTCGCCTATGTCCCGCCTGGCCGGACATGGAGCGGATGGGACGACGGTGATGATACTGCGGCCTACCTGTTCCTCGCGGTTGATCGCGCATTTGCCGGACGGTTTTTTGATGATCCGCGCCGATCGGATGATCTTCGGCCGGAGTTGGGGTTTCACGACCTTGCGATCCAGTTTGCTGCACGCAAGATCGCAGCGGAGCTCCCGCGCATCGACCATGCCAGCGGCCTGATCGTCGAGGGCTATCTTACAACCATCTTCGGGCACCTATCCCGGCGGATCAATCATGCCGAACGGCCGATCAAAGGTGGCTTGGCGCCGACTGTCTTGAAGCGCGTTCTCGATCGTCTGGGCGAGGTCGGCGAGAGGGTCACTCTGTCCGGGCTATGTCAAGACCTTGGGATGAGTACGGCACATTTCAGCCGTGCGTTCAAACAGTCGACGGGTGTCAGTCCCCATGCCTATTTCAATCGCAGAAGGCTGGAGCACGCCAGTATGCTCTTGCGCACCACTCCGCGTACGGTCACGGAGATCGCCTTCATCTGCGGCTTCGCAAGCGCCAGTCACCTGTCGACCACCTTTACGCAGGTCCTGGGAGTATCGCCAAATGTCTATCGTTCTGTCTGGGGCAAGAGCGAGAAATAATGTCAAAATCCTGAAAGCTGGAATGGGTGAGCTTGGATAGGCTGTGCAGGAATGGGGGCTTCCTGAACAGCGGACCGGATATGATGTCGTTATCGAGACCTGATCTATGTAGACATTACATGACCAGTGTAGGCGCGTCGGCAACCGGTCGGAATGCCTACTTTGTCATCGTGGCTTGGATGGGCGTGGATATCAGCAACGGTCCTGCCTTCGTCGCTATTCTTCTTGCTGCTGGCAGCGTCGCGGAGTTTCTCACAACAAATCTCGGTGGCATCATCGCCGATCGCTATGAGCGCAAACTCGTTTGCTTGGTGTGCGATGGACTGCGAATGATCCTGATGGCCCTGACCATTCTAGGCCTCTGTCTGCTCAATCCACTGGCTGTTCTAACGGTCTCATGGATTGCCTACTCCGTCATCGACCGAACTTATCTGACGACACTTCAGGCGATGATCCCGGCGCTGGCACCTCCAGATCGCCTCGCGCGCGTCAACTCCATGTCCTACATCAACATGCAGATAGGCAATTTGATTGCGGCCGTCGCTGCCGGCCTGTTGCTGACGATGATCCCGCACGCGCTTTCCCTGCTCCTGCCTTTGTGCTGCTACGTGATGTCGTTCTGCGCGCTATCGGCCCGAGGATTTAAAATCCTAAAGATGACGCCGGCACCGCACCTGAGGATCTGGGACCGGGGCATTTTTCCGACCGCCTTGCCGCCTGAGCCTTTGCGGCTCATCGCGGTTGTTTACGCGCTGATCTATGCGATGGGCATGCTCGTCAGCGTGCTTGCGTCAGCGCTTGTGCTGAGCCAGTTCAGGAGGTCTGCTCTCGAGTTCGGCTATCTCGAAGCGTTCTGGGCGGCGGGATCCATTGTGGGCTGTCTCTATGTGTTTATAGGGGGTGTGCGGTTGCAGAGCCAGGCCGGCCTGCTTCTGATTTCTGGTTCGGTGCTGGCCGTTTTCCTAGTCATCCAGAATATCAATATTGCCTTTCTCCAGATGGCGGTGCTCGGCATTGCGTATAACGTCGCCCGTATCGTCATCGATGTGCATATCCAACAGGTGGTTCCGATCGAAGCGCTGGGGCGCTGTAGGGCTCAATTGCATACCGTATGCGTGGCTCTGGGGCTGCTGACATATGCTGCCGTGGCGACAGCCGGCAACAGCTTCCCACCGGCGACTGTTTTCGGCTTTTTTGGTCTTCTCATGCTGCTGGTCGGCGCCTTACTTATCTTGCGATATAGAGGAGCGGCTGCGTCTCGCAGTTGGTCAGGGACATGAGCGCGGCGTCGTCGATCGATCGTGAGCGGCTTCTCGCTGTGCTGTTCGATCTCTTTCCCTGGTCGCGGGTCTATCGCGATCGCCCGGTCCGAGACTATGCCGCCGCACTCTTTGAAACTCGATCGGATCTCACCTGCTCGACACGCCTTCATGCAAGACACGCTATGTGCCGCTGGATCAGACAGAAAGCAATTAAAGTTGGATTTGATACCGCGAGGGCCGACAGGATTGCCGAAGAAATCGACAGTTTCCCGGTTCTGCAGACAGGGCCGCACCTACATCTGCTTATAGAGCCCGACGCATTCTACACACATATCTTCAGCCTCCTCGGACTCCGAGCGCGCAACGCTACCAGTTATGTGTCTTATGCGTGTTCGACCGTGAAATTTGTCGAAAAGAGCCGCAAGGGACCGGGCTGGCTGCGCCTCGATGGGCAGGCCGTGAACGTCTTCGGCCTCAGCCGCCGCGAGATGATACCCTATAGTGTTTTAGCGCAGAACAGGGACTATGAATTCCGGCTGCAGCCGGCCGATGGTTACACGAGTCATTCACCTGCCATCCAGAAACTTCGCGAGTTCTTGCCGGAAGAGTCTTTTTCATCTGGAGCAGCTGCAATCAAGGCCGCAAACCAGAGATTGTGGCTCGAGTATTTCGATCCCCGCGTCGATTTCCTCCAACTTGATGACGACGACGTGATTGATCTCGTCGTTTCTCATCTGGCTGATCCGAATTCCTGGCTACACTCGAAGTTCTTGGGCGATGCTACGCTGCCGGTGACAATGCTTCGAGCGGTCGATCGGCTTGCGTCGACACCCTGGCGAAACTGGCTGAAGAATAGCACGCATTATTTCTGGGGATGCGATAATGGCCGGATCTATCCGATGCTGCTCGAGGCCGGCATCCTGAAGCCGGCTGACGGCGTTGGCGAAGGGATTGCATTTACGCCCGAGGGACTCATGAGCGGGCTGACCGCAAAGCGGATCGTTCCCAATCTGTTTCTGGTCTTCATTGTGATGGCCATTCTTCCAGGTATAAGGATGCTCGGTGGCAGCCGCCACACTGTCTACTATCCATTGATGCGTTATGCATTCTGTTCGGGGCTAGTAGATAGCGAGCGGGACGATGACCTTCTGCGATCGATACTGCACGATAAGAGAGCCGGAGCGTGGGGGCACCGGGTAATCAGCGATGAAGTTGAACCCTTCGCGCTGCTCAATTCGAGGAACGGCGAGGTGCCCTCCCTGCTGTCGCGCTATGGTGCCAAGACGTTTGACCGCTCCTGCGGTTGCCTCGAAAGCTTCATCGATGACCCCTTATGGGTCGAACTGGCAGCAGCGCTTGCCAACGGAACGGCCAGCACGATGCGTGGTCCATGGGCCTTCGCCTAAGTGGTTGGCACTCGCACTCCGCCACTTCCTGCGTGAGCGGTTGTAAATATTAGAAGTCTTTGAATCTTATCATATTTTGTCTTGAAACATGCCCGCTCCGCGTGTATGTTTCTGGATGAGGCAGTACGTGCTGCCTTGGGGCTTAGTAACCCCTACACGCGGTTGATGCCGACCGATGCGGCATCAAACTCCTTTACCTTTGGTCGAGGAGCCTGTGACGTATGTCCAGGTTCCCCGGAACTAAAGGTCACAGGGCCGTCGTGTACGGTTACTAACTCCCCGATCAACGGGTTAAGTGAGTTTCTTCAGGCGGGGACGTACCGCTTGAAACTCTCTCACGGGGAGTTCGTAATGAACCGTCAATCCGCAGCAAGCCATCGTTCTGCTAGATCGGCCCGGCGCCCGGCAGAGGTCGCACAGACCGATGCTCATCCGGTCGACCGCCATGTCGGCCAGCAGATCCGCATCCGGCGCATCCAGTCGAATGTTTCCCAGAACGATCTCGCCAGGGGGATCGGTGTCAGTTTCCAGCAGGTCCAAAAATACGAAAACGGCCGCAACCGGGTCAGCGCATCGATGCTCTACCAGGTCGCTGCATGCTTGCGCACGCCGGTCTCGACTTTCTTTGTCGGATTGCCCGAACCTGCTGATGGCCAACAACCGTTGGCGGTCGCCGATGTCGACGACCGGATCGCCTATATCTCGACAGCCGAGGGACGCCAGCTGATTGAAAGCGTCCTTCGTCTGTCACCGCGCCTCCGCAGCAAGGTTGCGACGCTGCTGAGCACCATCGCTGAGGAGAACGAACCGGAGTAATCGGAGAGGTCCGGCCTAGCCGGCGATCGTCAAACGTGCGCGGTTGCCGCTCTTGACCAGCCTTGTACCATATTGGTTGGAACGGTCGGCCAGGTCGCCGAGGATTTCGCCGGCGAGCCAGCCTTCGGCAAGCACGGGATAGGGAAGACGCGCTGCTGTTCTGTCATCTAGCGCATCCGGCCCGCCGACCGCGATTGGGTCGAGATCGATGCCCTCAAGGTTTCCTTCGCCGTCAAAATGGCAGGTTGCAATCACGCTCTTCCAGACGTCGCGCGGGCTCCACTCGTCATCATCATGCGACGTATGGAACAGGAAATTGCCGAGCCCATAGAAGATCGGCGCGTTCTTATAGATCTCGACCCCCTGGAGAACCGGCGCGCCGTGGCTGACGAACATGCGCGCACCGGCGTCGACACAGATCCGTGCGAAATCCTGAACCCATCCCGGCGTTCGCAACCAGTCCGGCTCCCAATGATGGTGATGCATATAGGCAATGACAAACAGGCCTTCTGCCGTCGCCTTGCGGATCGCAGAGAGCTGGCGGATCGCGCTTTTCGGATCGACAGTGACCCGACGATGCGTAACTCGGCCCTGTCTGAAGACTGTTCCGAAGAAGTCGGTTTCATTTGTGCCGTCGGTTTGCGGAGGATCGTTAGGCTGGGCATAGTTGGCAAGCTCCAGCTGCGTCGTTCCGACTTGGCGCTGCAGGTGCTGAAGCACCGCAAAGGCGGGTTCGTCGACGTCGAACCGGCGCTCTACCTTAAGCTCGTTCACGCCTGGACGCGCCGGACGAGTGCCTTTGGCGTCGGCGGCATACATGAATGCGGGGCCTGGTCCAGCGTCCATGGCGACCAGCCCGATTCCGCGGCCCGCGGCTTTGCCCTTCCCGGGTGCTTCGGCAGACTGCAGATCCTGGCCGGTGCCTGCGTAAATGAACCCAAGACGTCTTGCCTCCTCGATAGTCGAAAGAATACCGGGTGGCCCAAGATCGAAGGCGTGATTGTTTGCCAGTGACAGGACCGAGAATCCCATGCTCTTCAGGCAGTCGAGCACCACGGGTTCGGCATAGCCGAAATAGGAGCCTTTCAGCGGCCAGCCACCGTGGCTTCCAAGGACTGTCATCTCGAAATTGGTGAAGGCAAGATCGGCACGCCGGATCAAAGCTATGACGGCGTCGAGGCGGCTGTCGGCCACGCCGCGAAGATCCTGGTGGATGAGAGATTGGCCGGTGGCCACGACGGAAAACGGAGAGGTCATAGTAACTCCTTGAGAAAGTGCCGCTTCGCCTTTCGACGAAGCGGCCGGAAGGATGTCCGGATTCAGGGGGTGGGGGAGACATCCATTCCGAACCATTGCAGGCTGAGTCGCTTCAACGTGCCGTCGGCCTTGGCCTCGGTAATCGCCCGATCGAGACGTGCGGCAAGATCGGTATCCGCCTTGCGAAGGCCGATGCCGACACCCGGGCCCCACGGCCCACCCGACAGTTCCGGTCCGTAGAATGCGGCTTGCCTGCCGCCATCGCTGTCCAGAAACGCCTTCCACGTGAAATAGTCCGCGAGCCCGCCATCGATGCGTCCGGCAGCAAGGTCGAGCTGGAGATTGTCCTGTGAGTCGTAACTGCGTATCTCTGCACTGGAGCCGACCAGTTCCTTGAGCACGATCTCGGAATTGGACGAGCGCAGCACGCCGAGCGTCTTGCCTTTCAGAGCCAGTTTCAACCCATCAAGGACGCGCTGCTTGTTGGCGGTGATCTCCGTTAGATCAAGCTTTTGGGTGATGTCAGTTGCCGGGAGCCCGATCTCGCTCCGCATGACGATCTGATTGAAGCCTCCAGCATAGGGCTGCGAGAAGGCGATCGACTTTTTTCTCTTCTCGGTTATCGCCATGCCGGACATGATCGCGTCGAACTTGCCGACGGTGAGTGCCGGGATGATCCCGTCCCAGTCCTGGGCGACGAAGCGGCATTCGAGTTTCACACGGCGGCACAGATCCTTGCCGACATCGATATCAAAGCCGACCAGCTCGCCATTGGCGCTGATCGAGTTCCAGGGCGGCGATGCACCCTCCGAGCCGATGGCTAGGGTTGCGGCATTGGCGGCGAGCGCGACGGTGACGTTAAGCACCAGGGCGATGCTGGTGAGTGTAAGCTTTCTCATACAGTTCCCTTCCTTTGGTTGGTCGATGGTCTTACCGGTTGCCGGATCAGTGGCGCACGATTGGGTTGAGGCCGCGCTCTATGGCTCGAGCAAGCCAGGTGATGCTGAGGGTTGTGGCAAGGTAGATCGCACCGGCGACGACGAAGACCTCGTAGGGTGCGAAGGTTGCAGAGACGAGTTGCCGTGAGAGGCCGGTAACCTCAAGAATGGTGATGGTGCTCGCAACCGAGGTTGCTTTCAGCATTCCGATCACCTCGTTGGTATAGGCGGGAAATACTGTGCGGATCATCAGTGGGTAGGTCACGAAACAGAGCGTCTGCAGACGCGTAAGGCCGAGTGCCTTGGCGGCCTCGATGGGACCTTTCGGAACTGCCAGGAAGCCACCGCGGAAAATCTCGGTCGTGTGGGCGGCACTGTTCAGCGTGAACGCTATCAGAGCGCACCAGAGGGGTTCACGGAAGACTGGCCAGAGAAAGCTATCGCGGACTAGAGCAAGCTGCCCGAGGCCGTAATAGATCAGGAAGAGCTGGACCATCAGTGGTGTGCCCCGGAATATATAGGTATAGCCGAGCACGATTGACGAACTCAGGGTGCCCTTGGCAGTGCGCACGAGTGCAAGAGGAAGCGAGACGATGAACGCTACAAGGAGCGGCACGATCGTCAGCCCTGCCGTCAGGACCAGACCGGTCGGAAGCAGCATGATTGCCTCGCGAAACGCATCGAGATTCATCGCTGCCTGCCCCGGTAGTCGAACTTTCTTTCCAGGATCGTGAAGGATAAAAGCGCGATACTTGTCAGCGCCAGATAAATGGCCGAGGCAGCAAGAAAATAGGGCAGGGGTGCACGGTTGGATCCGGCGCCGACATAAGCGACGCGCATGATGTCGCTGAGGCCGACAATGGACACAAGCGCGGTATCCTTGATGAGCGAGATGCAAAGATTGCCATAGGCTGGCAATGCGAGAGGAAGCATCTGGGGAACGATGACCAGCATCCAGCGGTGCAGGCGCGGCAGGCCGAGAGCGAGGGCCGCTTCCGTCTGCCCTCGCGGAATAGCCATAATTGCGCCTCTGAAAATCTCGGCGGCGTAGCCGCCAAAGACGATCGTCAGCGCAGCCGCGCCGGCCGCAAAGGCATTCACCTCCACATAGCGTCCAGCGATAGCGCTAAGACCGGCCGTGCCGCCAAAAAAGACGACCAGAATGATGAGCAGCTCCGGTACGCCGCGGATGACGGAAACATATCCGGCAGCGAGTTGACGAAGCGTCGCGGAACGTGACAGCGAGGTGCCAGCGGCGGTCAGCCCGATAAAGGTTCCAAAGCAAGCGCTGACGAAAAATACAGATAAAGTCACAAGTATCCCGATACTGAAATCAGAATAGCGCATGATTAGTTCTCCAAGGCAGGAAGCGCCAGTTGATTCTATACAAATAGGATTGGCAAACTATAAAGATTATTTCTCGTTAAAACGCCTGCGTAAACCGGGGCGCGACATTTTATCGAGCAATAACCTTTGATTGCTGACCTTATGTTTGAAAATATACTTTACAAAATGGAGGTCAATTTATAAGCTGCGATTAAAACCGATAAGTAAACCTTATCGAGATGACCTCACGTCATGGGAGCAGCTATGTGGAGATACTGAGTTCCGGTCTGAAGCTGCGTCATCTACAGGTATTGCGCCAGGTCATGAAGGCTGGGTCAGAGCGATCGGCGGCCCGCAATCTGCGCATCAGCCAGCCGGCAGTCAGCCAAAACCTCCGCCAGTTGGAAGCGATTGTTGGTTTTCCACTCTTCATCAGGGAGAATAATCGCCTGGTGGCGACCACGCAGGCCCATGAATTGCTTCGCAGCGTCGACACCGCCTTTGCCGGCCTTGACCGTCTTGGACGGGCCATAGACGGTATCCGGAACAGCGACAGAAAAATCGTGACGATCGCCGCGCCGAGTGCCTTCTGCCTCCGGCTGCTTCCTTCAGTTGCGGTTGCTGTCAGGAGCAATAAGGCTGGCCAGGCATTTAGCATTCGCACCGGCGCCTATGACGAACTCGCCGATCACGTCCATCACGGGCGCGCGGACATCGCGCTGACGCGATTGCCGCTCGATGACCGCCTCTACGATTGCCGTCCACTGGGCACTGCGGCGAACGTCTGCCTCTTTCCCAAAGGTCATCGTTTCCACGAGCGCAACATCCTCACGCCCGATGATCTTGTCGGCGAACCGCTTGTCGACATCGATCCCCAGTTCGCCTCGCATCAAATGAACGTCAATGCACTGAGGTTCATGGGCGAAACCCCCGAGGTCGCGGTTGAATATGACGCCCACGGTCATGACGCAGGCTTCGTTGCCGCTGGCCTCGGCGTCTCGATCACCAATGACCTGGTGGCTCGCGAGTATCAGCGCTTCGAGCTACTTTCTCGCCCCTTCGAGCCAAGCGCCACCTATCACTATGTGATTGCATGGCAGAAGGAACGGCGGCCGGACGGGGCGGTCCAGCGAACTATCGATGCGCTTATACGGGCGGTAGAGGAAAACGGCCGGCTGGATACCTGACTGTCAGGCCGAAGCGGCAGGGTCCCTATTGGATGTGCGATTGCGCGCCAGTCCAATTCTTGATCAGCTGTGCGCAGCAAGCGCATGCTTGACGCGGGCAATGCAGACGACCACGGCGCCGATGACGATTGGGACCGATCCAAGCATGATGAGCGGATCGACATGGAGGCCCGCGTGATCGGCTGCCTCGAACGTGATTTTGAGCAAGCCCAGGAGATAGTAGGTGATGGCGATGATCGAAAAGCCTTCCACCGCTCTCTGGATCTTGACCTGAACGGCGGCTCGTTCTGCCATCGCCTGAATTTGCACGGTGTTCTGGAACTCGATTTCGACCTGTATGCGCGTCTGTAGCAGATCAATCAGATGCATCACTGCGCGCGAAAGCTGATCCAGGCGCAGCGCCGTCGCCTCACACGTGCGGACAGCAGGCCTGAAGCGGCGGGTGACGAAAATTCCGAACCTTTGATATCCAGGTAAGTGTGTTTCTCTGAGCTCGGTGATCCGCTCCTCCACGATCCGCGCATAGGCGGCGGTTGCCCCGAAGCGGTTGCGCGTCCTTGCGGATGCGGAAATAATCTCGGCCGAGAAGGCCGATATTTCCTCCAGAAGTTTCCTGTGCTCAGCCTGAGCGGTCGTCTGGTTCCGGTTCGACAGTTCCATCAGCCTGCTGTCGTAGGACCCGAGCGATGGCGCCAGTCTGCGTGCTTCAGGAAGTCCAAGCAGTGCCATGGCCCGGTAAATCTCGATCTCGTAGATGCGGCGGACCATACGGCCAAGACGATAGGCATTCAGGCCGTTGTTGAACAGCAGTATTCGGCTGGTGCCGTCAGCCTGGACCCTGAAATCGGAGACCACGGTTGCATCGCCGCCGGCAACGGCGGAAGCAGCGCTATCTCCAAATCCGAACTGGCTGAGAGTTGGTCCAAGTTCTGCCGGCGCCGGGCCAAGGACAAGAATGCCGACATGCGAGACCAGTTTTGGTGCGCAAGGGCCAAAAAGTGCAGTAATCTCCTCAGAAGAGAATGTCGGACGTGGCCAGCTCTGGGGCTCCAGTTCCAGTCTGGATACCCTGGTCGCACTGACAAATTCGGTGTGGACTTCGATCTGCACTGGTGCCGTACCGCCGTCGTCACTCGACAGAAGGCGGCTCCCGATCGGGCCGCCCATTTCAACAGGGACAAGCGCGACGTGCTCGACATAGGCGGGCCCCTCGAAATAGATCGAGGGCCGGGCATGTAGTTCCGCATTGAAATCCGACGTCATGGATCCATCTCCCGGCAATCGAAACTTGCTCGGCGACATCGCTTTGAAGCCGCCAGAAACCTCAATCATCAGCGACGGGGCAGGTCAACGCGGCGGCGGTTCTTCTAATCGATTTTAAGTTTGGATTTTGAAATCGTCACTCGTCTATTCACCGAGATTCGGCCTCTACCCCCGGTGGGCCGGCTTACCTACGACGTAGATAGATGAAATTCAGCGCCCTTCAGTAATGCGCTATTTGCGATTGGCTCGTCCCCTCGCTGGCTTCCGAAGCCAACGACGGCGATCATGGTCCAATCGGGAAAAGTCATCAATTGTGGCGATGGCTATTGCGGGGACTGTGGGTTTCATTGCCGGTATTGCGCTTGCGGGCGTATCGCTGATTTGTTGGCTTGGATGACGCAGTGACACATCATTTGCCGTGACGCGGTCCGAAGCAAACGACCGGCGCATGGGAATGCGGTGAATCTGGCCGCAGCTTCCCGGCATACCGAAGGCTGAGCAGGTGAAGATCGTACTTAATTAGCGACGAGCTTCTGCGCGCACCTATGGCAACAGAAGGATAAACTTCCTCCAGGACGGCAATGTGCCAGGCATGGGCATACGTCCACAGCCAGCGCGTTAGCCGATGGCCCGCGCTCGCCGAGGCCAGTCTCGCGGATTCTTTTGACGTCGTGCTATCAATTGAGATCCATCACGGCGATAGCAATTGATCCACAGAGGCTGGCGAGAAAGCACCCGATACCGATCAGTGTGACCTTTTATGTTCATAGTGGCCCGTCGAAGGCAAGTCTCCCACCCGGCGCGTGTGCGGTACAGTGATTGGCCGGGTGGGAAGAATTGGCGGCAACCCCAGAAGCCGCACCAAAATGAAAAGCAGGTCTTGGGTTTTGGTTCAATGCGAAACGCTGCGTAAGCTTATCAGGTAAGGTTAAGCCGTCGCCTTTTAACGATCGCAATGGCGGATGAACACCGATGTCAACAGCGGGAGCTTGCATTAATATCCATATGGGCCGAGTGACCGATGCGGCCGATCGAGCGTATCTCTCCGCTGCGATAAACGGCCTAGAGAACATTGCTTTCCAGCTCATATTGAAGGCTGGCGATGTTGCGGGTGTGAATTGGGAAGGAGATGACCATTTGCCCAAGTAAACAGGCCCCCCGGTTTCGCTGTGACGGGATCCGTACTTGGGTCATGGCATCGGCCAGCATGCAAGCGTCCGTTCGGGATGACCCCTCCAGTGTAGCCTTCAACAAACATTTCCCTTAGATAGAGACGACTGGCCTGGGGCGTAGGGAGCCACCGAGCTTGCAGCGCGCTTTGCCTCCCCGTGCGGAGCGCCCAACTTATCCTCAATCCAAGGTCTGCCGGAGGCAATGCAGTCAGAAGCGGTAGCGTTTTGTTCAACTGGGGGACAAGCAGTGATACGAGCTGTCCGAGCGGACCGGTCCACGGCAAAAAATGGGCGTCGTCGTGTTCGCCATCATCACCGGGCAATGCAGCATATAACTAGGCAGGGACGGATGCCACTTGCGGAAAGCCTGGCCGGGGAGGGGTGATGCAGACTTTCCGCGCCTGTAGGCGAAACATAAATATATACTGTTACTGCTATTTCATAGGGCCCTTTTGTCGCAGGCAGGGCTCCTGCACGGGAACGCTTCCCAGGCGCCAGCATGAGCAACAGAGTACAGGATGATAGTCGTTCCGGTGATTTTAGGAGGAATGGGGCCTGCTACCCAGCAAACAGGCAGGCCCGTAACAGTGTCACGGGATCTCATTCCGTGACGATTCAACATCGATCCAACTCACCACGTCCTTAACCGATGGACGTGGTTGCATGAAGATGCGAATGGCCCTGCAAAAGGTAGCCTGAGTAGCATGACGAGACGGTTGAAATGTCTAATGCTGGCGTTTCGGTATCGCTGATAATGTGGGGCGGGATAGTTTCTGGCGCCCTCTGGCTGATGAGCGACGGCACAGAGCGCGTTTACCTCTGTATCCGCTGATCACTGCAATCCCCGCATATTGTTTGCCTGCGGCAGACATCGCAAGGAAACCTCGTCTGCAGCCCTTTCCCCGCCCTTAATGACGGGCGGCCGTGTTTATAGGCCGCGTTGCGCGCATTGTACGCGACGATAATACTTACATCGTGACGTTGCTCGTGGCTCATTTCGATCCGCTGGCCGAAGTCGTTGGAGATCGACGCGCGATATCGGCTACTCTCGCTTTCGTGGCAGGAGACCCCCACGAATTCTGGAGGCTCTGTCCTTTTGCGCTGTTGCGGCAGGCTTTGCATGGGCTGACTGCAAAGCAATAAGGCTCTGCAGTGCACTTTCACGGTCTGCCTCACTCACTTTGCCGACGGAAACACCTGTCAGATCAAAACGCTCTGCGCCCTTCTGGGCGCAGGCAAGGTAATATCGCTTCGAGTGAACATAGCCAGACGTGACCCGGCGAAGTTTCGATATGGTTATGCCCGGCTTGAGCAAGCCTCTGATCTGGTCGAAGAGACCAATTGCGAAAGGCCGGACGGGCTCGCCTATTTCGGATGGCAGAATATCGATGGCGCGTACGAGCAGCTCGATGATGGCTTGGGCGCGCCTGACCTCAAGCTCGGTTGCGAGAATGGGATGTGTATCTTCCCTCCGTGGTTTCTCTGCCGTCAACTCCGGGTCGCTCATGATCATCTGCCTTGGGGCTGGCGATTGTGTTCATATGGGTTTGCTGTTGCAGCCATTAAATTGCGAAACGGCAATAAGGCAAGGGGCTAGCTAGCCTGTGACGAAGTCTGGCCGAGCGAGAAGATGGAATATGTAATTGACGGCACGGGCTCGCGACGGAGCGTTGACGCTGGCGCGCAGTGTCACCAGACTTCGCGTCCCGCGCGCGCCGGAGCCCTCAAGTTTCATGCGTTAGGACTGAGCGATGCCCCAGTCGATCTGAGACAATTAAATTGCGACTGATTTGCTATCGCGGCCGGCTCGCTCCCCATCACGAGCCTTTCACGCCTGAATAGCTGTCTGCCTCTACATTGGCTCCGCCACTTGGCTGGGCGAAAAGCGTGCCCCTCCTGAAGGTGCCGGTCACACAGCGCTCACCGATGTACTCGAATTATGGACCGGGAGCACTCTCGGAGAAGGAGACGCGGCTCGATGATCTGTTCGCAGACCCTGGTCAGCTCGCGCCACTTGCCGATGATGCGTTAGAGCGCCAGACGATCGACAGGATGTTAAAGCTTATGGGGCGCCAACGAAGCCCCGGATGAGGCACACAAGAGTTTGAGCTTGGCGCCAGCTTGTCGCCCGCTGACCCGTCAGCGCTGAACTCTGAACTGAGCGGTCACGATCGGGTGTGGTCACCGCATTGGCTTTCGTTTCACAAAGCGTTTGGTGTATTTCAAAGCCAATGCCCGGTGTTTTCAATGTTCTTAACCAGGTTTCTGTTCGATGTGAGGCAGCAGATCTCGCATCTAGCGCAAGAGGTCGCCCTCACGGCTGGCGTTCTCCGCCTCCCACCCAAACTTCCACGCATCGTGGCAGGAAAGCCAGTCGGCCAATCCGTCATGGTTTTCTGGGGGAAGCTTGTCTGCTTTTAGGAAGGGGTTCTCGTGGCCGGCAAGTCCCAAAACACACGCTCTCGCCCCGGCCTCCTGCAGATCCATCAGTTCTTCTATCGTCATAAGTTATCCCCTCAGGCGGAGGCTACCAACAGGAGGAGCTAATGCAAGCATTGTCTTTCTTGAGGGATTGCAGATGCTAGGGATTTGCATCGGAATAGCTGGTCCGAAGAGCGCAGTGGGGCCTGTTGTTCAAGGGAACCTAGGTTTCGCGCCCCGAAGTAAGAACGGTCGACTGGAGCACTATGACAACAGCCTGGCTTGCGCGGTTATCGGGTACGGTGCGGTGAAACACAGTGGTCGGAAGAATCACCCAGTATGTGCGGCCCTAGTATTGCCATCTTCGTTTCTGGCAATGATCCGGTCAAAATCTACGCCCGCCATCGGGCGGGAAAAATAGAAGCCTTGCAGATCGGTACAACCGGCCGCGATCAGGAAGTCGCGTTGCCCTTGGGTTTCGATACCTTCAGCTGTAGTGGTTTTTCCGAGCGTTCTGCTCAATCCGATGATCGACGAAACGATGGCAGCTCCCTCGGCCTGGCTTCCAAGCAAGTTGACAAATGAGCGATCGATCTTGATCCTGTCGATATTGAATTGGATTAGATGGCTAAGGGACGAGAAGCCGGTCCCGAAATCATCCAAGGCAATGCGAATTCCGTGCGCCCGAAGGATCGCAAGCGTCTCCTGAGCGCCGTGGTCCAGGTCGAAAAGCGCAGCCTCGGTGAGTTCGAGTTCGAGACGCGAGGGGCTGAGGCCAGCCTCCTTGATAATCGAAAGAACGCGGTCGCCAAATCCGCGGCGCCGGACTTGGGTGGGCGAAACGTTGACGGCCAGCGTGATGCCCATAGGCCATGATGCCGCTCTGAGCGCGGCAGTTCTCAACACCCATTCCCCGAGTTGATCGATAAGACCGGCCTCCTCGGCAATCGGAATAAACATGTCGGGCGTGAGCAACCCTAGATGCGGATGCCTCCACCGTACCAAAGCCTCTGCACCCGACAGCGGCATTTCTTCGGAAGCCAGGTGGACTGATTGGAAGAATACTTCCAGTTCGCCCTTATGTTCTTGGGTGATGGAATCGCTGGCGGAGCCCAGAAGAAGACGAAGATCCTGAGTCAGGTTGTCCTTTTCGACATTTCGAGTATCGAGATATTCGTGATACTCGACACACCGACCCCTTCCATGGCTTTTGGCCTCGTAAAGCGCCACGTCAGCGCGGCGAAGGTATTCGCTGCGGGCTAAGGTCCGGTCGTTGACAATAACAGCACCAATCGAGCCGCCAATCCTGACAACGATATCGCCGTTGCGCAGGTTGAATGGCTTGGCGAGCTCGGAGACGACCTCGTCCCATAATTCCGGGAGCGCTCGCCCCGCTGCGCTCCCAGGGGGCAGGAGCAAGGCGAATTCGTCGCCGCCCATCCTGGCAAGCATATCCCGTTCTCCGAACAGAGGGCTCAGCCGGATCACAACGCTGCGGAGAAGCTCGTCTCCAGCCGGGTGTCCGTAGGTGTCGTTAACCTCTTTAAAGCGATCCAGGTCAATGAGTGCCACGACGGCGTCGCCGGCAGAAGCATCCAGGGTGCCGAGACAATGCTGAAAGCGCTCCGCAAAGAGCGCTCTGTTGGGCAATCCCGTCAACACGTCATGATAGGATAGATGACGAGCATGGTCCTCGCTGCGGCCGAGTTCCTTCAGACTTTTTCTCAGGCGTCCCATCAGAGCGAAGAACAGACCGCCGATCAACAGTCCTGCGACCGAGAGGAGGGGCACGAGACGGGCAACGACGCGTGAGCCGGGAAGATCCGGCGTCCATATGATAAAACCGATGGGTTCGTTCGTAGCAGTTGCCTCGATCTGGAAGGCGACCTCGTTTGCATCAGCGTCTGCGGTCCGCGCGTACCGGGCGCCGGCAAGGCCTTGCTCACGGCTGAGCGCATCAAGAGTGGCCCCATCGAGAAAGCGGAAAGCAGCGAGATACAAGGGCTGCACTGGTGTTACCTTGACGCCATTGGCTTCGATTGACCCTGTCACTTTCGCGACGCCCGCAATAGACGGCCGCCCCTCCAGTTTCATCAGAGCAACATGGATCCTTTCTGGGTTAGTCTCGCTCTGCCCAGGGCCATTGAGATCGGACTCCTTTATCATCGGCAAAAGGAGCGGGCGGATCCATTTGTACCGGCGGGCGGTTTCGGCGTCGGCCTCCAGCGCAAGATCGCCGGTCGATGTGACCAGATAAGTGCCGTTGTAACCAAACACGGTCTTTGCGACCGTGGCGAAAGCTTCGGCGGTGCTACTGTCGTATCCGCCATCCGCGGCCACCGCATTTCCCGACAGGAGTGACGAGAAGCCTGCAGCCATCAAGCGCATGTCTTTCGAAACCCGGTCCACCTGGTCCTGAAGGCGGCCGTTGACGAGTTTGCGCTGATGGTCCAACGCCGCAGCGTCACTTTCTTTCCCCGCCCAAAGTGCCGCGACGAACACGAGGCCGAGAATGGCAACACCGCTGATCGCTAGCAGCACAAGTGTGGCTCCAGAGGAGCGGGCAGCTTTCTGGGCAAGACGTTGAGGCAGATCATATGCAGACAAAGCGCTTCTCTCCCGGGGCGCCTTCAATTCTGGCGCGCATTCATTACGAAAAGCTTGTCAAGGATCCGCAAATTTAGTGCTTGGAAAGGGTAAGCATCTTAAACCTTTGATGGTTTGATTGGCATCGTCAAACAGCCTGATAGGCGCAACGAACAGTGGGGTCGCAACATGCCAGAAATGAAGATGCTCATTAYGCGACGGATGCTGGTTTTGGGTTCGGTGATGGCCATGGCCGCAGGGGCGCCGTTTCCGTTGCTGGCAGCCGAATACGATACCGTCCGCGTGGCGGTCGAAGGCGGCTTTCCACCGTTCAACTACCTAGACTCCGAGAACCAGCTCCAGGGATTTGACGTCGATGTCGCCAAAGCCCTGTGTGAGGCGGCAGCACTTAAATGCGAATTCGTGATCCAGGAGTGGACCGGCATGATCCCCAACCTGCTCGCAAACAAGTATGACGCCATCGTTTCGTCGATGTCCATGAGCGCCGAGAGACGCGAGAAAGTGGCGTTCTCGGCAAAATATTATGACAGTCCCTCGGTGTTCATCGTGCGCAAAGGCTCCGATATCGCAGGTACGTCGCCGGACGACCTGAAAGACAAGAGGCTTGGCGTCACTGCATCAACGGCGCAGGAGGCATACGCAAAGAAATACTATGGCAATGTATCGACGGCCGTGGTTCAGGCCTCGCCCGACCTTTACAAGGAACTGGCTGAAGGAAGTGTTGATATCATCTTTGAAGACAAACTTGCGGTTTATGACTGGCTGACCAACACCAAGGCAGGAAGCTGCTGCGAGTTCAAGGGCGAGGACATCAAGAATGCTGAGTATTTCGGCGACGGTGCGGGGATAGCGGTGCGTCGCGATGATAAGGATTTGCTTGGAAAGCTGAATGGCGCCCTTGAGAAAATCCAGGCGAGCGATGTCTACGACACAATCAATGCGAAGTATTTTCCTTTCAGCATCAGGTAGACGCGATCCGCGATTTGGACTGCCCAACACCGCTACGTCGTCAATGGTGGATCGCGCCGGAGAATAGCCTCAGCCTGGCCGCCCCTGCAGCCCCGGACTTTTATGCGGCAGGTATATGGCCGTAACTAGGGTTGCTCGCGTGTCCCCGGCGCAGCTTCGCGCTGATCAGCATCCTCAAGATCGGTTGCGACGACAAAGGCGTCGGTATGTTGGCGTGACGCCTCCCGCAGTGCTTCAAGGCTCGGGTGATCGTCAGGGAAGGTTTCGTTAGCGTGCTCTACAGGCGCGTCGATTTCTCCGGGCGGGCGTGGAGCCTGAATATCCGTTTTGGTTTCGGACGTTTCGGTGCTTCCGACAAGAGGCTCAATCCTTGGCTGCTCCCTGGCTGGCGCATTGTCAGGTATTCCGGCGATTGTCTCGGTTCTCTCGGTCATCAAAGATCTCCTTTCGATGATAACGACGGGTCTCCAGATGGGTTCCGGACCTGCAGCACGAATGCGACTGTGGCCACGCTGCGTTGAGCGCCGCTTCCAAGACAAACCAGCTGGTGGAAACACCCCGCGCCAAGTCCTCCGCTGATGGATACGCTGATGTCGACCGACGGCGACCGGAAAGCGTGGCGCAAGGCTCGGAGAAATGTGCGCTTTCGGGCTTAGCCTTTGATCAAGGCAAAAATATCGCTATGGTTGAGCGGAGGGACAACCTCTTCGATGCTCAGTTCCCTAGTGCTCACTCCCGAGCATCACCTTAGCGCCATCTCCACTGGCGCTATTTTTAGCACAATCCCGGCAGTCGCTCCGCAGATCCTGCAAATCAAACGCGGATACTTGAGCCGGGCAAGGTGCGCAACGGCCACGGCCCGAAAATGCGTCACAGATGTTGTTCCCTCGTCCATGTGCCCGCTTGCGCGTGTGGCGATGATGTCAGGGCAGTTGAATTGCAGAAAATCCTCACCCGGGCTTCCATTAGCGCCTTCGTCCTTAGCGCGCCGATGCGCAGGCTGATGATCGATCTGTCGCCCCGTCGGGACGCGGATCTTGCGCGCCATCCGGCGCCGAACGTCCAATATCGGCAATGACCGGAAGATGGTTTGATCCATACATTGGACCCGTCCGTCGATCACTGACGGCTAACGCAGCGGAAACCGCGACATGGTCGATCGTCGAACCGAGGTAGAAATAAGGATACAGTTTCAGGCTGAAGCGGCTTGTTATCCAGGGATCACCGTCACCCGCAACGCCAAGGCCCGTCTTCTTCAGGACATCCCTGTAAAAACCGGAGGCGCGTGGTGTGTTCCAGTCGCCTGCGACGACGACGTCGGAAGCAGGAAGGTCTGATCTAACGCTGCTTGCCAATGTTTTCAGATGGAGATTCCGCTCACGCCATTGCTGAAGAGATCGCGGTGTGTCCGGATGGATCGCGTAAAGGACGAGAGGGCGGTTCCAGCCGCCGAGCTCGAGGCGCACGGGGTGCTTGTGGAACTGCTCGTCAATCGCGGGGTCCGATACCATTTTCTCACGCAGGATCGGAAACCTCGAAAACACCTTGACCCGGTCATAGGTCATAAGGTCCCGGGTCGTTTCATATGGAAAAAGGCCAAGATTGCGAATTGGGTCCTGCCAAGTGTCCAGCGTCTCCTGCAGCACCAGAAGGTCCGGTTGTTCCTCTCTTATCAACTCGAGAAACTGATCCGGATCGTTTGTGTTTTCGATGAAGAGGTTGGCCGTCAAAACACGAAAACTGCATCGAGCGGCCGTTTGGGCGACCGGGACAGCAGCATAGGGGTAGATCGATATCAGGAGAGCTGAAAGAGTTATCGCAACCGCGGGCTTTGCTCTCGTTAAAGACGCGGCAACGAGAAGCACCAGTCCTGCCACCACGACATATTGCCACGCAAATGTCAGCAGATCGAGGAGCCAGAACTGATCGGAAAACGCAACGACGGCAATCACCATGCCTGCGTATAAGATGGCGGACGCGAGTACCGTGACTGTCAGTGCCTTGCGCATTCAAGTCCCATGGGTTTGAGAACGTGCCCATCAGCTATCCGAAAGGCGGTAGGAAGTAACTGACTGTCTCACATGTGGTGTAAAGGAAAAAGCTGGGAGCAGGCGTCATCGCGACGGCGCCATGGAAGAGGTCGTTGGGCGCAGGCACTGACGCCAAACCTCGTCAGGTCTTCTCCGCTCGAAGACGGATCGCCTGCGCGGCGCAGTCTTCGTACCAAGCCGTTGCGACCATCATGACGGCGATCCGATCATCAGCGGTTTCTTGTCGAGGCCCTTTTTCATCAGCACCCCGGTATCCGGCCCGAATTGGGCATAGATTGGCATGATGCTGGCACCGAGCGCCGAGCCACGCGCACCGAGATTGCCGGCTGTAATCTTCGGCGCAATGAGCCCGGGGGGGAGCATCTGGGTGAAACAGCCTCGCACGCGATTGACCGTATCAAGAAGGAGAGGTGAGGGGAGTAACCCGTCAATCACAATGGCTTCGACATCGACAACGGCGATACTGCCGATGATGGCCTGGGCAAGCGCGTCGGCACAGTCGTCCTGCCATTCTTCGACGAACCTTCGGGCTTGTGCCGGCATCGGGTCCAGGTCACGGACGCGGCTGATGTCGATGCCATTGGTCTTCAGGTGATGGATCAGCGTGTAGATTGAAGCGCGGTGGAGGAGCACCTCAAACCTACCAGCGGGCTTTGGAACGGAACTCAGGTTTGAATGGGTTACCGGAAATGGCCCAAAAGCAGCAGTGTTGCCGTTCGGCCCGGTCTGCAGCGTACCGTCAAGAACGAGCCCGGCTCCGACGAAGGTGCTAAGCGAGATATGCAGGAAGTCGGTGAACTGCTTTCCGAGCCCGAAGACGAGTTCGGCGACGGCCGCCGCCGACGCATCGTTCTCGATCATCACGGGCAGTGCATAGGTTTCGACGAAATGCGCCTTCAGGTCAAACTGGCGCCAAGCCAGCTGAACGTCGCCTGGAAAGCCAAGTTCTTCATCCCAGCCACCGATGAAATATGGCGCCGAGACGCCTATACCCGTGAGGCGGAGGCTTGGTTGCGGACCCAGCTGCTTCTTGAACCTGTTGACTGCACTGGCTGCCAGCCGCTTGACCGTGTCCGGATCCGGATGGTCATAGTCATGTGTCTCATAGGCTACGCTTTCGCCGGCAAAATCGATCAGGATGGCATCCATCGACCGCCTGCCGATATGGAAGCCGATTGAATAGGCGCCATCGCTTGCCAGAGCGTACATGGCAGATGGCTGGCCTTTGCCGCCGTAGCGCCGCCCGTTTTCCACGAGATAGCCACCAAGAACCAGCGCATCGACGATGCCGGCGACAGCAGGGGGTGTCAGATGGGCAAAGCGGGCAATTTCTGCCTTGGAAGCCTGGCCGAAGCGGCGCACCGCGTCCAGAACAACACGCTCGTTGTAGTGCCGTAACTGTACCGAGTTGCTGCCTTTGCCCGCCATGTTCCCTACCAGTATCGATGCTTCAAAAAATGCAGTCTGCTTTATCTAAGAAGCCCTATCCGCCACCTCTGATTTGCACAAGGCCCTGACCGCTAGCCCGCACGGGAGACCTCCGACAGATTGCCCCTTGACGTGTTCGAGTTACAATTATAGTAAATTGCTTTAATTATTCCCAGTGGGAGTTGGGACTTCTTTTGACGGCTGAGAGGAGACGCCACGAGATGCATAATCGCTATCCTATCCATGCTCTGAACGGACTGGCCGGCGGCAATGCTTGACGTGGCAAACATGATTGCTTCCCAAGCCGCTGGGACGGTTGTCGCATCGCTCGAAAACGTTACCAAGGTTTTCGGGGGAACGGCAGCCGTCTCCAACGTTTCGATCGAGCTGCGCGCCGGCGAAGTGCTGGCGCTTCTGGGCGAGAACGGTGCAGGCAAAAGCACTTGCGTCAAACTTCTGGCTGGCGTGCATCATCCTGACCATGGCCGCGTTCTGGTGCGGGGAGAGCCCCAGGCATTTTTTTCGCCGCTGGAGGCGCAGAAAGCCGGCATCGCGGTGATGCACCAGCATCCCGGATTGTTTCCCGATCTCAGCATCGCCGAAAACCTGTTTATTGGGCGAACCGGACTTCGCTTGAGGCTCGATCGCCGGAAGATTGAGGCAGGCGCCCGCCGGTTGCTGGCAATCGTTGGTCTCAACGTCGATGTGACGGCTCCGCTGTCCGGCCTCAGGACATCGGAACAGCAACTGGTCGAAATTGCCAGAGCGCTATCTCTGGACGCGTCCGTCCTGATCATGGACGAGCCGACGGCAGCGCTGTCGCAAAGGGAAGTCGAGCGGCTGTTTTCCGTGGTCGACAGCTTGCGGGTGCGCGGCGTCGCCATGATGTTTGTTGGCCATCGCATGGACGAGATCTACCGGATCGCCGACAGGATCGCCGTTTTGCGCGACGGCAAGCATGTTGGTACAGAACCGGCATCGGACTTGTCGCGCGAGCGGGCCGTACAGATGATGGTCGGCCGGTCGCTCGATGGTCTTTACCCTCACCATGCAACGGCGCCAGGCGCAGTCGTCCTCAGCATCAAGGGCCTTGGCAGGGATGGCGCATTTCGCGGCGCGACGTTCGATGTCCGGGCAGGCGAAATCCTGGGGCTAGGCGGCCTTGTCGGCAGCGGCCGGACCGAAATCGCCCGTGTTCTCTTCGGTATCGACCAGCCGAGCGCAGGATCAATCGAGATCGACGGACATCCGAGGCAGTTTTCCTCGCCGAAGGATGCGATGGAAAGCGGGATTGCCTATGTCTCCGAGGACCGGATCGGTCAAAGCCTGGTTATGGATTTCCCGATCCTGACCAACGCGACGCTGACGGTTCTGGACGAAACCACCGCGACACGCCTGATATCCCGGCGCAAGGAGATCGGGATCGCCGAGCCATTTCTTTCGCGCCTGCGCCTCAGGTTCAGCTCCTACGATCAGCCGGTCAGCGCCCTGTCTGGCGGTAACCAGCAAAAGGTGGTGCTGTCCAAATGGCTGGCGACCAAGCCGCGCCTGCTCATTCTCGACGAGCCGACCCAGGGTATCGACGTCCAGACGAAGGCAGACGTCCACGCCATGATGGCAGATCTTGCCAGCCAGGGCATGGCGATCATCCTGATATCGTCGGAACTTCCCGAACTCCTTGGAATGTCTGACAGGATCGTGGTCCTCAGGGAAGGCAGCATCACGGCCGAGTTTTCCACGCAGGACGCGAGCCAGGAAAAAATTATCGCAGCCGCGACCGACGCTGTCGTCATCAAGGTCGATGGCGGCATCGTTGCGCGTCCGTCTCAAGGCAGCACCTCACAGCCGGACCATCGCGAGCCTTCGTCCGCCAAGAGCATGCTTGCGCGCCGGGAGCTTGGCCTTCTGGCGGCTATTGCAGCCGTTGTCATACCGGTCTCGATCCTGAACGTGCGAATGCTGAGCGGAGCCAATCTGTCGGCACTTGCCATGGATGCCGGACTGCTGATGATCGTGGCACTGGCGCAGATGCTTGTGATCGTGACCCGCAGCATTGACCTTTCGGTCGCGGCGATCATCGGTCTGGCTGCCTATGGCGCGGCCTCGACGCTTCATGCCCATCCAGAGATCGGTGTTTTTGGCGGCGTCTTGCTGGCATGCGCGATTGGCCTGGCGGCAGGGCTGTTGAACGGGCTGATCGTCACCTACGGACGGGTTCCTGCAATCGTTGTCACCCTCGGGACGATGTCCATCTTCAGGGGTATTAACAGTCTTTGGGCAGCCGGCACGCAGGTCAGTGCAGACCAGGTGCCACAGTCATGGCTCGACATGACGGCAACCGAAATTCTCGGCATTCCGGCTGTTCTCATCATCGCCGTCCTGACCCTTGGCGCAGTCGGCTATTTCCTGAGATCGACCTCGATCGGGCGTGAGTTCTACGCGATTGGATCCAATCCGGATGGTGCGAAACTGATCGGCATTCCGGCGCGATCGCGTGTGCTCCTTGCCTTTTGCATGTCAGGTCTGCTTGCCGGTTTCGATGGCGCGCTCTGGGCATCGCGCTATGCCACGGTCGATGCGCGCGTCGCATATGGATTTGAGCTGACGGTCATTGCCGCCGTTGTCGTTGGCGGGGTTGCCGTTCGCGGCGGCTCGGGCACGGTCCTAGGCGTGGCTGCAGGAGCATTAATGCTTCTGGTCATCAACAATGGATTGACGCTGGTGCGTGTCGATCCGCTTTGGCTTCAGGGTGTCTACGGTCTTGTCATCCTGATTGCCATCGGCATCGACGCCTATGTGGCACGCCGGGCAACCGGGAAACATCAGGGGGTTGGGCAATGAGCGAGAGCCGCACGCAGGGACCTGACTTTATCAGCCGCTTTGCTAACTGGGATAATTTCCTCGCAGTACTGACGGTGATCGTCGTTGTCTATGCCGTAGCGGGCGTCGACAATTTCGCGTCCGAATTCAATATTTCGCAAGCGATTGCCGGCATTTCCGAACGCGCCCTCATCGTCTTGCCAATGGTACTTTTGATCATTGCGCGCGAAATCGATCTGTCCGTCGGAAGCATCCTGGCGCTGACAAGCGTTCTGTTCGGCCTTCTGGTCCAATCAGGCATGCCTCTCGTTTTTGCAATTCCGTTGACACTGATTGCCGGCGGGCTGTGCGGGGCTTTCAACGGCATTCTGGTGACGGCGCTCGGGCTGCCATCGCTGGTGGTGACCCTTGGCACGATGGCTCTCTTTCGAGGCATCGGCTATATTCTCCTAGGGTCAGGATCGATCAACGAATTTCCGGATAGCTTCCTTGATTTCGGAATAGACACGCTTGGCAACTCGCCGATCCCGGAAACGATCGTCCCATTCCTGATCCTTGCCCCGATCTTTGCCGTGATCCTGCAAAAAATGCCGCTTGGACGACGCATCTATGCGGTCGGCGGCAGCCCGGATGCTGCCCGTTACTCCGGCATTCGCCTCGCACGGTTGGTCTTCGGTCTTTTTGTGACATCAGGCGTCGTCTGTGCCGCAGCCGGCATGGTCTACACGGCACGCCTGGCCAATGCGCGGGCAAACAACGCGCTCGGGATCGAGCTCGATGTGATCACCATCGCACTGCTCGGAGGCATCAGTGTGTTTGGCGGGCGGGGCAAACTGACGGGCGTGCTGTGGGCGCTCTTATTGGTCGCCACCATCAGAAACGTGCTCGGCCTTCTGCAGATCGGCGGGGATGCACAGGGGACTGTCATCGGCCTGCTTCTGATCCTGTCGCTCGTTGCCAGCAACGCGGCCGAACGTGTCTTTGCCAGAGCCAGACTTCGCAAGTTCGACATCAAACCAGGCAAGTAGTTTCCGGGACTGGCCTGTCCACATTGTACCGGATCCATTGGAGGAGGAAACAGCATGACATCCCAACTTATTCGATCGCTTCTTGTCGCGTCGTGCCTGGTTGCGCCGTTTGCCGCAGCGCAGGCCGCCGAATGCGCCAAGGAGCCAGTGACCGTCGGCTTCCTGCCGAAGCTCGATACAGATCCCTATTTCCAGGTCGCCCAGACCGGTGCCGAAGAGGCGGCCAAGGAGATCGGTGGCAAGGCGGTCAAGCAGGCGCCGTCGCAAGCGACCGCTGAGGCCCAGATCGACTTCATTAATAATCTGGTTTCCCAGAAGGTTGGTGTGATCGCAATCTCTGCCAATGACGCGAATGCGGTCGCACCGGCATTGCGTCGCGCCGAAAAGCAGGGCGTCAAGGTCGTCTCATACGATTCAGACGTTTCGCAGGCAGCAAGAACACTCTTCCTGAACCAGGCCGCCGGCGACAGCCTGGCGGAGATGATGCTGGAATCGATGGGTCAGATGATCAACTACGACGGAGAGTTTGCAATCCTGTCATCGACGCCGACAGCAACCAACCAGAACGCCTGGATCGACTTCATGAAGAAGCGCATGGCGGGCGACAAGAAATACGAGAAGATGAAGCTGGTCCAGGTCGCCTACGGCCAGGAAAGCGAGCAGGTCAACCAGCAACAGGCGCTAGCGCTTGCACAGGCCTTTCCCAACCTGAAAGGTATCATCATTCCCGCTGGCATAGGCCTGCCCGCAGCCGCACGCGCCATGGATCAGGCGGGCCTACTTGGCAAGGTCAAGCTGACGGGATTGGCACCGGCGACGCTCATCAAGAAATACATCCAGAACGGATCGGTCCAGGACATCTGGTGGAACGTCAAGGATCTCGGCTACCTGACCTATTACGCAGCGCAGGCGGTGGCGTCTTGCAAGGTGACGGGCAAGGAGGGCGAGAGCTTCGAGGCCGGACGCCTGGGGTCCTACAAGGTCGGTGCGAAGGGCGAAGTGCTTCTTGGGCCAGCCGAGATCGTCACCCCGAAGAACGTCGATGAATTCAAGTTCTGAAGCCTGACGGGTGGAGCGCGCTACCAGCGCTCCACCTCCAACAAAAATCGGAGAACGAAATGAAGCCGGTCCTTCTCGCTGGCGAGACTTTCCACGTGACCTCATTTGCGTCGAAAGGCTATGAGGTCAGCGCGTCAGCTCGCTTTTCCAATGGAGGACTTCGCTGGATCGAAGCCCTGACAAGACATGGGTTTGACGTGACCCAGATCGGTGGAGAGCGGTGCGAAAGCGAGTTCCCCACGACAAAAGAGCAGCTTTCGGAATACGCAGCCGTCGTCCTTTCGGACGTCGGGGCGCTCTCGTTGCTCTATACGCCGGAGACCAGGAAAGGCCGCCGCTCGGTCAATCGCCTCGAGCTGCTGCGCCAGTGGGTTCTGGAGGGCGGGTCGTTGATGATGGCGGGAGGCTATTGCAGTTTTCAGGGGATCGACGGACTAGCTCTGTTTCATGATACGGCCGTGGACGATGCGCTTCCCGTCAAGATCTATGCCGGACCGGATGGCCTCGAGGCGCCTGAGGGTTTGGATCCCCGCATCACGGAGCCAGAACACCCAATCCTGCGTGGCATCACAACGCCGATACCCTACCTTTTGGGCATGAACAGGGTGGCAGAACGCCCGCAAGATGGTTCAACGACCCTTGTTCATTGTGACCGGCGCGGAGAAGGGCTGCCTCTTTTGGCTGTCCGGGACTTTGGCAAAGGCCGATCACTGGCGTGGATGAGCGATATCGGTCCTCATTGGCTATCGACAGAGTTTATGGAATGGGACGGGTATGACGTGCTGATGGCGAACATGGTCAGATGGCTTGTGCGCCAGATCTGACGGGGCGCTTTCATAAACGCCAGGGCAGTGGTGTGATCTAGTATCGCCACTGTCTGGCCGTTTCCAATGCGGTCGAGCACCATCGCGGGTGTTGCCATCCTGCTACTGCAAGAGGCGATCACTTCTGGCCTCTTCCGGCTTCAGCGAATCTTGGATCCGAACATGATTGAACATCGGCGCGCTGCAGCCGCCAAAGCATTGGCGAGGGCTGCCAGCATCGGCATAGCAGTTGACAGCGATCCGAAATTTGCCGAACTCGTTGAGGAGTGGATCGCCGGTCACATCACGATGCGGGAGGCGCGGGCTCAGTACATTGCCCATATTCGCGAGCGCGAGGGCGCTCGTGGGGACTGGCGCGCGCTTTCGATCCAGTCCTCGAATGCACAGACCAAATCGCGGCTGCGGCCGGCCGGCTAAATGCCGCAAGTGAGAGCCACTTTTCCTGGATAGGCTGTGTCAGGTGCTCCAAGACCTAGAGGTCGCTGACGTCCCGGACAAAGCCGTCGGCGTCGAGGTCGGCAGCCGCAAGCTCGGCACCCACGATGTAACTGTGCCCATGGAGCCTGGCACACTGGTGATCAGCGGCAGGTGGCACAGCTGATGCGACGCCGAGAAATGGAACTCCTTGGTGATCCGGTGCACCAGCGCACCTCTTCCACGGAGTAACGCCTGACCGCTTCGGACCAGAAGTTCGGGTCCTTCTTGTTCAATAGTGTCGATGTGCCCGGCGAGATGACGCGCCGCTCGACACAGGTGCCAGTGTCGCGCTTCACGGGATTTGACATCAGCGTGCACAGAGAATCAATTAGTTAGAGGGTCTTCGCGACACAAAACCTGACACAAGTGATCATGACACACCAACTTGGCGAGGTTATTGACTTAGCTAAGGCCTGCGGCTCCAGCGTCCATCGATATCGGTTCATCACAGGAGTGCAGTTCATGCCTTCAATTGGCGGTTTGTCGATCGCCGGAGCAACCCGAGATCAAGTGAGTGAAACCTATTGGTCGACAGGCGGCAGTGACGGGATTCCCTGGGAAGACCCGTTCAGGGTGAGTGACAGGCAATCCCTAGCGACTGCAACTGCCGCTGACGTTCAGTTAGTTCGATCCCAAGGGGTTGATATCCCTAGATTTTATGATCTAGCGTTTAATCAATCTGCCAGAGTTTCCCGGAAAGAAACTGCCTCGCTACTGATTGCGAAAATCAGCCCGGCAACCCTGTCCCCTCCAAGCCGCGCCGAAAATGCTGAATTTGCTCGGGCGTCTCCACGACCAGGCCTCGGCTCAGAAACTCGCTTATTGTCAGGTCCGGATACTCTTGGATCAAGCCTGCCGCATACGAAGACGCTTCGTCTACCCGACCCGCCATTGAGAGGCAGGCCAAGATCCTGGCTTTCGTATACTTTCCAGGATTGGGCAGTTGGTGTAACGCGGACATCGCGCCGAGATAATCATTTTTGAAATATAAAAGATTGCCGAGTACCGCATGATACCAATGCGGAGGGTAAGGGTTGAGACGCATACCTTCCTGGACCCAAGGCAAGGCCTCCTCGATGCGATTGCGGCGCGCGAGCAATCCACCGAGCTGCACCAGCGCGCTTGCATCACTAGGATTGAGTTTGCAGGCCAGACGGAATTCACGTTCTGAGTTCTCGAAGTCCTTCAGGTACAGATGGGCAAGCCCCAGGACTCGGTGGGCGCCGGACTCTCCCTCATCCAGTTTTATAGCGTGTCTCGCCAGGGCGACGCTGTCGTGAAGTACGTCGGCCGGAGCATTCGCGTACCCGCCAACGGCAATACGAGCAAGCGCAAGATAAGCATGCGCCAGCGCAAAACCACTGTCACCAATAACCGCCGCTTCGAACATCTCCACTGCCTTTTCATTGTCGTCGGGCTCATACCCTCTCAGGTGCACAAGGCCACGCAGGTAGAACTCATAGGCCGCGAGATTATCGGGAGGCCGCCGGGCGGATTCCCGATAGTCGGCACTTTCGATTTGGCCGACGAGGCTGGCGATGATCATCCTCACGATGTCGTCCTGGATGGCGAATACGTCGTCAGCCGTTTGGCGGTACTTTTCCGACCAAACCAGCCGTTCGGTATCGGATTGGACGATGCGCACGGATACGGCTAGCTCGGTGCCGATCCGACGGATGTCTCCGGAAACAAGATAGTTGGCACCGAGTTTGCGCCCAAGATTCTTCAGATCCTGAGGCTCGTCGCGAACGGCAAATGCGGACGATGCGGCAATCACAGAAAGACTTCTGAATCTTGCAAGCCCGGATATGACATCTTCGGTGAAACCATCGACTAGGAGTTCTTCAGTGTCGGCGCTCGCGCGCCGGAAGGGCAGGATCGCCACGACGCTGCGAAGTGAGCGCTCTCGGTCCGGCGCTTTCGGCCAGTGCCAGACCCGAACAGGATTAGGGATATTCTTGAGCTGGATTGCTCCACCGTCGACGAACTGCTCGCGCAGGTCTGCCGGAGATTCCAAATAGGCCGAATGCGAAATGCAGATTCCCCCAGATATGGCCCCGGCTTCCAGACGAGCAGCGATGTTAACACCATCTCCGAAGACGTCGTCGTCAACTGTCATCACGTCTGCAAAGTTGACGCCTATGCGGACTTTCAACGGCTTCATCCCGGGAGGCGTTGCCCCACTCGCGATCAGATGCTGGATCTGCAAAGCGATCGAGACTGCGGAACCTGCATCATCAAATGTTGCGAGCAGTCCGTCACCCATGAGCTTGATCGTACGTCCGCCGCCTGATGCGATGCGCGGGCTAAGGACTTCGGTATGCAGTAACCTGACGCTCGCAAGCGCGCCGACTTCATCGTCGGACATCATGCGTGAGTAGCCTACGACGTCGGCGGCGAATATGGCCATGGATCTTCTCGACGTCGGAGCAGGGGTCATGAGCGACCTTCCAGGATGGGCACGGTTTTCATTGCGTCGGGCTCTTCCTTCAGCACAATTAAGGCCGATAGGCAGCTCCCTGTCTAGGTACAAGCTACCGGACTATCAGACATTACAAGAAACTGCGATTTTAGGGGAGATTGACTTAGACTCCAGAGGCTAGAGCGGACCCACATGAGGGCTCGGCAATGGAGCTAGATCCTTTGATCGGCATCCATCCTGACGCGGTCGATACCTCCGACCCATCCTTTCCGGCCGCCCATTTGCTTCTCGGCGGACTGGATAGGTTGTACGGCCTTGCTCGTCACGGTTCGGCTCGACAGCTTGAACGAAAGCGTGACCGATGATGGCTCGGCCGTCGATAGCTCGCTACCAAGCGTCGAATCGGATCAGGACAGTCGAGCGGACCGGCGGACTCCGGGCTGACGTGGAGATCAGACTCAATTGGCAGCAACTCTATTGGCAAGGCTCGGTAATTTTTGCGGAGATTGACGGCGCTGAGGGAAAATGAGCGGCGACTGGAACCGATCTCTGGTTGACGCGTTTCAAATTCTCATCAACTGAAGCGAGACACATGATTCAGCGCAATCATATCAGCGCACGCCCGAGTTTCGACCTCCATGCCGGCGATGCAAATCTCCGCCGACGGCTTCAATCGTTGTATGGACCTGAAAATTCCAGTCACGATCCCTTCGCCGATCTTCTCTCACGAATCGATCGTGTCGAGGATAGGGGCAGAAAAACTGATTTAGAAATCGATACGGCAGACTTGCCGGAGCTTTCGTGAATTCTGGCCGCGCCTCACAGTTGCTATCCGGTCAGACGCCGGGGAAGTCCATGCGAGGCGCGCGGAACCCGTAGGTTCCGAAGACAACGGTGCGACCCGCAACTCGTTCCAGTGCCTCCGAAACTAAAGCTCACGTTACACCATGCTTTTCTCGGAACTTCGTTTAGCAGCTCCATCTTCAATGCGTTGAAGGAGTTGATCGTGACGACAGGCGCAGTGAATGGTTCAATTCCGGTGCGCTTGTGGGGACACGTTGATCCCCGTCGACGAAGCTGTGGCGTTCTGTCGAGGGGAACCATCGATGATCATAGAAGTTAGGTTCCGCTGCAAAGCTCAGCCAGTTGCGCAGCCGCCGAAAGGTGGAAGGCTCGTTTCTCAAGCCGGGGCGAGCCTTTAACGTTGTGCTCCTAAGGTCAGCCTCCGATGATTTGCTTGTATGACCAAGCAAAAGAAAGCCCCGCTTGAGGACGGGGCGAGTCGCGAGAGTGACATAGCTGGGATAGGAACATGCCAGCTCACCGTGAACGCGGCTGCGCCTGTGTTGGTTCCCCAAAAGTTTCTAGATCGAATCGCGCCAGAATTGGCTAAGGAACCGCAACCCGAACTGCGTCAGGGCGATGATAAGAGCGAGAACGCCCAAAACGTAAGGAATTCCCGTCAGGCTATAGAGGATGGCGATTTTCACTGCGATCGTGCCGGCGACCGCGCCAATCACGAGGCTGACCGCGCTAGGTATCTCGGGCTGTCCATCCATGACTAAGGCCATGCGTTGCGAGTGTTATGAGAATGCGCGCATTCAGTTAATTAGATGTTTCAAATATAATGCTAAGGCGATCCAAGCTGTCGTTTTTGGTGGCACAACGATGAAATCTGGGGATCCATTCCCATATCAATTGGATGGAGTACCTTGTGTCCGCGCGTGAACGTGAAGTCCTCGTCTTGATGTGCGACGGGAAGAGCGCGCAAGAAATCGCCGACATTCTTGGGATTTCGGTCCACACCGTGCGAACGCATATCGACAGGTTGAAGGAAACCTTTTCCGTCTACAAGGATACGGCGCTCGTAGCCGCGGCACTGCGAGCAGGGATCGTCTACTAACAAGCGGGTGTGGGGTTGCGTGACGTCGCATTCACATGCCGACACTCAAGCGGCTATCGCGCACCTCCTGCAGCGGGACCGTCATCCACTTTTCCTGCGACCTTTCAGGTCGGCTTCAACACTCTTCTTCAACGCATCCATGATGTTGATGACATTCGACGGCTTCTCCGACTTGTCCTTTTTGCTGTCGGTCTTCCGAGTGGGTTTCAACCCTTTCTTCTTCGAGGCGATAAGCTTCAGCAGACTTTCCTGTATTGGATCAGTCACCATCGAGGGCGACCATCTCTCCATCCGCGGCTTGATCATCTTCTTGATGACCTCGACGGTCTTAGGATCGGCTTTCTTCTCAATTTCCTGGAAGTACTCTCCCTCAGGACGGACCTCGTCGCCAAAACGGAGGGTCCAGACGACAATGCCCTTGCCGCGAGGCTCCAGAACGACGGCGCGTTCTCGCCTGCCGATGACAACCCTGGAGATACCGAGGACGTCGTCGGCTTCCATGGCATCCCGGATCACCGCAAACGCCTCATTCCCGATCTTGTCGTTCGGCATGAGATAGTGCGGCGTCTCCAGATACACCCACTCGATGCTTTCACGGGGAACGAACTTCTCGATATCGATTGTGCGAACCGTCTCCAGCTCGACTGATTCCAACTCGTCATCGGTGAGCAAAACATAATCGTTCTCGCCGCGTTCGTACCCCTTCGCCTCGTTCTCCTCCTTGACGGACTTTCCGGTCACCGAATCCACGAATTGTGACACGACACGGTTTCCGGTCTGTTTGTTGAGCGTATGGAAACGGACCTTCTCGCTATCGGAAGTCGCGGGGCTCATGGCGACAGGGCAGGTGACCAGCGAAAGTTTGAGATATCCTCTCCAGTATGGGCGACGCGGGGCCATGGGTGATCTTCCTCCTAGCTGGCTTTCTTCTGTGGGGTTTTGCCGTTCGATTTGTCCGCGACCGCCTTTTTGGACCTCCGGGCGTTGGCGTTGGCAGCCTTCTTAGGCTTGGCTTTTCCCATGCCGGCGCTTTCACGCAATGCCTTGAGAAGATCGTTTGGCTTGGAAACCTTGACGGGCTTCGGCTTGGGAAGCGTCTTGCCCTCGGCCTTTGCCTTCACCAGGTCTGCGAGCGCTTTCTCATATCGGTCCTCGAACTGGGCAGGGTCGAAATCGCCCTTCTTGGTGCTGATGATGTGTTTGGCGAGATCAAGCATTTCACCGTCGACCTTGATCGACGGCATTTCTTTGAATGCCTCTTCAGAGGAACGGACCTCGTAATCGAAATTGAGGGTGGTGGCGATCAGGCCCCGTCCGTGGGCTCGGATCAAAACAGTCCGCATCCGACGGAACAGAACAGTCCTCGCGATTGCCGTGACGCTCGCTTCCTTGAGCGCTTCACGAAGTCCGGCGAACACATCCTCAGAGACATCATCCGTAGGCACGAGATAATAGGGCTTGTCAAAATAGACATCGTCAATGTCGGAGCAGGGCAGGAAGGCTTCAATTTCCAGCATCTTGTCAGAATCCGGAATGACAGCCGTCACTTCTTCCGGGTCGATCATGATGTACTGGTTGTCTCCGACGTCGAAACCCTTGACCTGTTCGTCACGCTCAACAGTTTCTTCGGTTTCGCTGTCGATGAACTCCCGGCGGACCCGGTTACCCGTGGCCGCGTTCACGGTATGGAAGGTGATGCGATCCGACGTGGAAGCCGCCGTATAGAGACCGACACCACAGCTGAGCTCGCCGATCTTGATGTGACCCTTCCACTGAGCGCGATGAGCGGCCATGTCGTAACTCCCTCTGGAACCTTTTGCTCAACTCCCTGTTCATGCTTTCGTTCCTAGCCATGATCGAGGGGAAGAAATGTCGCGGCATCAAGAAGACAATGGCGAAGCTGGCAGAAGCGGTCCGATCCTGTTGAACGCGGTCGTGACCTGGTTTCGCGTCCACCAAGTTGCGTTCGACCACAAGGTGGCCGACGTTCTCTGTACAGCCGCTATCGCGCTGTACACCCTTGGTTTTGACGAACGGCAGATCACCGATCATTTGATCCAGAACTACAATGGACCGATGGCGACGAAGGCAACCGCTCCGTCATCGTCGGCATACCACTGAACGAAAGAGCGTCGTGGTCGCAAGTGCACTGTACGGCACCGGACGTAGCAACAATCGTCGGAACATCGTCGTTTGACCGGCATTACCCTTCCGAGATCGCGACCGTGTCAATCGGACGTGACGGGGATGGTGAACATGGGAATTTTTCCGATTTCTTCCTATGGCCAACGAAACGGCAGTCGAGCGCCCCACCCGTCCGGCGCGATTTCATCCCAACCAAGCGCGTCCGAACAGAACTTGGACATGCGCCTCTGGCGCATATGAAAGTGTGATTTCCATGGACGAACACGTATCGAAACGGCGACAGGCGAGTTCACAGCAGGCGCGTATCGACGCCCGAGAACAAACGGATCGCATTGCAATGCAGACGCTGGAAGAGGAGCGGCAGCTCCGCGCCATCAAGACCAAAAGACTGAGGCAGGCGAGGGAGGCGTTGGTCGAACGCGAGACCGCTCCCCGCGATGTGTCTGATTAAAGGCGCAGCTGTCGCGGCCCTGCACAAGACGCTCGCTGCACGGGTCCACCGCTGCGGCAATTTAACAGGAGAAATTCACATGCAGTTGCTCAATACGAATGTTGCCAAAACCACCGAGGGAACCCTGACTGTCGAATTTCACGGTGAGGGAAATGAGATGATCTCTGTCCGTATGGCTTCCGACGCGGCTGGAGATGAGAGCGCGGCGATATTGCGCGCGAAAGAGATGATGGTACAGATCACATCATTCGGTGTGGACGATCTTTCGCCGAGTGTTCCAGGCGAAGGAGTGAGTATCGACGACACGTTGGCTGGCGAGCTCGACGACCGGACTGAGGTGGTCTAGGTGCAGCTCGGTTTGACCTGATGCGCTGTAGAGCCTGCGTGGTGAGCCTGTCTCGTGAAAATTGGCAGTAGTCTCCCGGACCCCGGGTTTGAAGCGTCGCGGAATATCCGCACGCTTTGTGCAGCCATCTCGCCGAAGCAATGCGACCCACTGGACATCCAAGGGTCGAGACGAGAAGATTACAGCCAGATCAGGACTTGATGAATTTTCGTATCCGATTGGTGAGGGCGTTTTACTGATCAAAGATCTGATCAGAGCCGTACTTCGAATTCGGCGACGGACGACATCGGCTGGGTAAAGTCTTCCTGACGCTTACTATAAAGCATCTTGTCGAACCCAAACGCTGACACTTCCTCCGTTGGTTGGGAAATCGGCGCGACCGCTGTCATCAGTTGTTATCTCGCCTTCACGATGACCCAGAAAGTCAACAAAGGAGGTGCTCGAATGGCCTAGGCCAAGATCAACGGATATTTGTCCTTCCCCGCCATTGGACATAACAACCACGCAACCCGGCTCGCGCTCGGTTCCGTGACGGACGAAACCGATCACACGCGCGTCGTCGAAATGTTCACTCTGCGGGCCATTGCCGAACCGCTTGCGCGCTTCTACCAGCTTGGACAAGCACGTGATTGCCGGCATGTTCACCGTCTGCTGGCTGCCGTCTACGGCCTTGTCACTGTATTCCGCGCCATACAGATCCGGATAGAAAACGCAGGGCGTGCCGTGTTCGCGCAAAAGGATCAAGGCGTAGGCAAGGGGCTTGAACCAGGGCTCGACTGTCGCTTCCAGCGATTGCAGGGGCTGTGTGTCGTGATTATCGACGAGAGTGACGGCGTGGTCTGGAATTGAAGACACGAGCGATCCATCGAAGATAGTCCGCATGTCGAATTCTCCACCGGCCTTTGAGGCATCATGGAATCGGTGGTGGAGCGCAACGTCGAAAAGCATCAGTTGCTTGTCGACGAGTTCCAGATAGTTTGTAAGCGTCGTCATATCGGGGTGCCAGTATTCGGCGACGACGAATAGATCGGTCCCGACCGCGTCGCGCATATGGCCGACCCAATCCTTAAAAAACCACGCCGGGATGTGTTTCGCCGCATCCAGGCGAAATCCTGCAACAGGCACCTGCTCGGAGAACCAGCGTCCCCAATATTTCAGTTCTTCGTAGACCGCGTTATTACGGAACTCAACATCGGCTCCCATCAGGTAGTCGAAATTGCCAAGCTCGTCATCGACCTCATCGTTCCATTGACCTTCGCCATATTCGTTCATAAGCCGAAAGACGCCGGCCTCATCTGGCTGCTCAATCACGTCGACGCCGCTGAAGCACTGCTTGTCCCAGATGAATTCGGAGTACTTGCCAGCTCTGCCGGGGAAAGTGAACCGGGTGTAGGCGAGGGCCTTCAGGTCGTCGTCCTCGATCTGCGTTCGATCTTCGGAGTTCACGCGTCGCACGACCACGTTTTCCTTTTCGTCCGCTCCCATTTTGTGGTTCAGCACGACATCATGGATCGGCCGCAAGCCATGGTCGACAAGAGCCCTGCAAGCGTTCTCAAAGGCTGCCTTGACACCATATTTGGTGGTCACGCTGCCCTTCTGGTCAAATTCCCCGAGGTCGAAAAGATCGTAGGTGTCATATCCGACCGATGAGGCGCCAGACGCGCCTTTATAGGCGGGCGGCAACCACACGTCGGTGATTCCGATCTGTGAGAGGTAAGGAGCCTTTTCAGCTACCTCTTTCCAGAGGTGCCCATCTCCTGGAGAGTACCAATGAAAGAATTGGAAGAGGGTACGTTTGCTCATCAGGTTCCTGAAAATGGATGTTGCGACACGAGGCCGACTATCGGCTGTCTCGGGGGAGGCGGCTGTTTATCAGCAGCTCGTGAAGCGTTGCGAATTGCCCGAAAAGGGCCACAAGATCGCGTCTTTGCTTTTCGTCCAGATTGTACCGGTCAACAAAATCGTCGACTCGAAAAACCTGTCGGGCTCCGCTCTTTATCATTGATTTTGTTTGAAAATGGTTGCTCACATGAAGGCCCTCGCTAATCGCGCGGGAAGAATGCCCATCGTGAACATTTGTTCCAGGATCCACGCGATAAATAGCAGATGGGTCGAATGGAGCCGCCTTGGCCTGACGGCTAATTGACGCTATGGAATAAAGTGACCTTCGTGAACGTCCCTCTTGAGAGGTCTGTCATGGCTGGACCGCGCAGTCGAGGTCATCGGGAAGCCATTGTCCGACGAGCGAATTCTTAAGAGTTTGGCGAAGGCCGATATGCACGGCGAGTTGTCATCAAAGCGGTGCGGCTCAAGTGGGCCGCACCGACCATCACGCGACCACCCTTAGTTCAAGCTTCCACATGTTGCCTGCGGCCGCAGTGGACTCGTGGATTGCGATACCGTTTCCATCAATATCCATCTGCATCGTCGCAACGAGCCAGTCGGGCGGCATGATGCAGGTCTTCGGCGACCAAGACATCTATAAGTTCGGCTTCCGGGGAAAGACCGCCACGGGTTTGCCGGTCGTTTCGATCCGACGTCCAGAGGTATCTCTGCATCATCATGTTCAGTCCACATTTTAGTCGAGCGAGCTGACTAGTTGGGGGACGACGTGAAGTAAAGAACAAGTGCGTAGCGGACTGACCGAGTGGCCGGCTTTCTCATTCCTCGTTCAGAAATTCATAGACCGAAGCATTGTCCTGTTTCTCACGCAGGCCTTTGTACGACGCATGTCGAAGATGTCCGTCTGTGGTCCACCCCCTGAAGTCAATTTCTGCAATCAGTGTCGGCTGAGAGAAAACCAGTCGTTTTCCTTGCATTGGGACCGCCGGGCTCTTTGTTGCCAGCTTGTCGAGCATCCGCTTCAGATCGATGGCATCACGCTCTTTGAACCCTGTCCCGACGGAGCCAACGTACTTCCATTCATTCCCGTGGCGCGCCGCTAAGAGGAGGCTGCCAATTCCACCGCGCGCAACGCTGCTTTGCTCATACCCGACGACGATGAAGCTTTCGCTCTGGACACATTTGATCTTGAGCCAATCGCCAGTTCGCCCAGATCGGTATTTGCTCTCCCGATTCTTGGCAATGATGCCTTCCAGGCCGTGTGAGCGGGCCGTTTCGAGGAGCGTGTCGCCATCACCATCGACCTCTTCAGAGAGCTGTATTGCACCCGTCGCCCCGTCGAGGAAATCCGTGAGCAAGTGACGACGAACCGACAGCTCGGTGTTTGTCAGCAGGTGACCGTCAAAGTATAGAAGGTCGAAGGCGAAAAAGACCGCTTCCGTCGAGACCCGTTTACCGCCCCGACCGCCGAGGGATCGCTGCAATGCGCTGAAGTCCGAGCGACCCCGGTTGTCGAGCACGACGGCCTCGCCATCCAGTATCGCCGACCCGACACCCAAGTCTCTTGCCGCCTCGGCGATCGTGGGAAATCGAGACGTCCAGTCATGGCCACCGCGCGTCAGAATGCGAATGCCGTTAGGCTCGATATGGACCGCTACCCTGTAGCCATCGAATTTGACCTCGAACGTCCAGTCAGAGCCGCTGGGTGCCTTCGACCGAAGCAAGGCGAGGGCTGGCTCGATTCGATCGGGGATCGCATCGAATGGCAAATTTGGTTGAGCAGGGTCTCGCGTTTTCCGGGGAGCCGACTTTGCAATTTGGTCGTCTCGCAACAATGGTTTGGATCGACTACGCATAAGATCGGGCCCTTATCGAAAGCTCGGGATTGCCTCTTCAATTCTGGACTCAATCGTTTCGCAACCGATTCGTTCCTCTTCGGGAATTCTGCGTCTAAGGAAAGTCATGACTGACGTATTGGCTTATGAGACGGGTGCGTTAAATTGGGAATGGGCTTGATGACTGATCCTCTTCGTCATCCTGTCCGCTCCTATGCTCATTCCTGAGCATCACGTTTGGCGCCACCTCCACGGCGCTATTTTTTTGCCTGGATTTCTTGACGCGCCGCAAAGCGCCGCTAGTTCCATAGAAGAACGTATCCAGCTTTAACCCAAGCACGCAACGTTCACCGCTGACCTCCCTTAGATCAGCAAAGGAAAACCCTCACAGTGGCTGTGAGGGTTTTTCTGCGTTTATCGAAATGGAAGGCCGCCTCTCAAGCCTGTCTAGCGTGAGACGAACTGCTAAATCACGTTTCGGGCGGATGTGGGTTTGAACCGCTCGGCATTGTCGTCTGGACGTCTGTGACCTGGACGATTCAGGCCTCGGGCGCGATCTATGTCCTCACCGCAGTTGCCGACGCGACCACCGAGTCTAGATTGCAGGGCCGACTAGCGATCGGAACCCTCAAGCAACCTTGCTGGCCAACGTCTCTGCAATTTCAGCAGCTTCCAACCTGGCAGACGTCTTGTAAGGGTAGTGTTTCCAGCACCAGTAGTTTTGCTGCGCACCTTTGCCAAAACCGAACCCTGCCCAATCCCCGCATTCGCACTTGGGGGCGGCGAGAACGGGTGAGCGCTGGAGCGTTGGGCGGTCTATGTCACTCATTTGGCAAGCTCTATTTGAGGGAGAGGGCAAGATTATTTGTTCCCTTTTTGTTCCGATGGCTTTAGAATGTCAACTCTTTTGATAAGGATCACAGGGACCAACGTTCATGGGCAAACGCTTGACGCAAACGACCATAGATCGTGGATGGCCATATCAGGTTGCCATCCTAGCCGTCCATTCTGAAGGGAGCCTTGCGGATGAGCAGGCTCTTTACTGCAATCGGTTACTCCGTTGCAGTATGATCAACTCAATCACCTTCGAGGGACAAACCTACAAGGTGAATTGCTTCGCGACGCGAGCGGGAGCGGAAGCGTTCATTTCGAAGTTCGGCGGGGAATGGTTTGACCCGCGAGATCGAGGGCGGGGCGTGAATGCTGACATGTGGCTGAAAGGATCTAGCTCGCGGTCGCGAGGTGAAAGGCCATGATGACCAAGCCTTCACCGTCGCCGGCTCCTGGACCATATTTGAGGAGCTTCACTGCGGTCATCAATGTTGGCGGTTTTCTTGCGGAGATAGCGCGGGCGCGAAGCCGATTGCCGACCTGAACCGGATGCGCGATGAAATGGGTGATGTCCATGCAGTCAGTGCCAGAAAAAAGGGCCAGCTGAAGACGATCGGAACATAGAGACTACGAATTGCGACGATGGCAACGCAAAAGGCCCACCGGGTAGCACCTCTGGTGGGCCTTCTTCACGCCAACAGAAGCTTACGCTTTGTCGACAACCTTCTTGACTGCTTCTTTGGCTTCGCCCTTAGCCTTTTGCGCATCGCCCTTGGCTTCCTGCGCAATGCCCTTGGCCTGCATCTCACGGTCGTCGGTGGCTTTGCCTACGCCCTGACGGGCTTTGCCCGCGAATTCGTTTGCCTTACCGGAAACCTTGTCAGCTGTGCTGCCCATCGAATTTCTCCTTTTAGAAACTGAATTGTTTCAGTGAGATATCAACGGCGGTCGTACCAGATCGTTCCATGCCTGGACACTCGCTGCCGGCTTACGACGTCCAATCATGCTGCATCCATAACCGGCTCGATCTTCAGGAGCTCGTCGGGCAGGGGCCGTTGCAGCGCCTTTGCCTTCTCCCAGGGTGCTGTCAGCCAGGTTTCAACCTCCTCCTTGGCTGTCAGGATGACCGGTATTGCCTTCTGATGGATTGAAGCGACGACCCCATTCGGCTCGGTGGTCAAGAAGGCGAATAGATCGATGGTCACCAGACCATCCTTGACCTTGCGAACGCTGGTCCAGTCCTTGACCCATAGACCGGCAAAGAACATCAGTGGATCGTCACCCGTACTGGCGAACCACGCATTCGGTGTCCGGCCTCCCTCGATCTTGCTTGCCGGGTCAGGCTCGGCGAACCGGGTGAATGGGACCACACAACGGTTCTGCACGCCGAGCCATCGCTTCCAGTGCTGGCTGGATGTATTTCGTATGTTGGTCGTGCCGCCGTCAGGCTCCATCTTGAGCAGTTCGTTGAAGTCGAAGGTCTTGCCCTTGGCCCGGAGCTTGTCGGCCCGCTTGCCGGCTGCATCAAGGAGAGCCTTGCTGGAGGAAGGCAGGCCCCAGCGCACCACCAGCTCACGCCGATCTTCGTTGTTCCAGGTGGTCAGACGCCGCGCTTGTTCCCCCACAGGAGGACATGCAGCTGCGGCAGTACCCTCGCTTCGAACCAACGATCTTCGGTGACCTTGCCGACCAGCCAGTGCATTCGGTCCATCACGCCATCGATGTCGACGACAGCCTCTTCTTCTGTCGGGGGCGGTGGGGTATGGTTTCCTGGTTGGAGAAAGATGGGGTAGGCGGGAAACCGATTGGCGACGCCTCGAGCAAACGCGTAGTCGGCATCGTCGAACACCACCATCTTGATCACGGTCTGCGGACGGTCCGCCGCCAAGCTGAGGCAAGACGAGAAAGCCTCCCAGTCGGGGTCCATTCCGCTGGAGGGCGGCTTGGGGCTCAGAACAAGTGCATCAAGCCGTCCGAACCAGTCCTTTGCGATACTGCCCTGCGTTTCCAAGGCGAACCGGTAGCCTCGCTCATGTCCGAGGTCGATGAGCGGTCCAAGAGGCTGGATGGCGGGATTGCCGCCGGAGAGCGAAATCGTCAGAGGTATTCCGCCCGCGAGATCGTCGACCTCTGCCAGAACGTCAGCTGCGGACATCGGACGCCAATCGTGCCGGAACTCGCTGTCCACGGCATGAAGGCTGTCGCACCAACTACATCGGTAGTCGCAGCCGCCAGTCCGAACGAACACGGTGGGCAGTCCGATCAGAGCCCCTTCGCCCTGGATGGTTGGCCCGAAGATTTCGCTTACCCGGATATCGGCGGTCACGGGCGATACTCCGCCCAGGTCTTGGGCGTCTCGCTCACCCTGACCGAGGAAATCTCCGGGAAGCGCTCCCTGCACCACTCGAAGAAGTGTCTGGCCAGAAATTCAGACGTCACCTTTTCATGCCCGAAGACATCGTTGAGATGCCTGTGATCCAAAGTGTCGTCGATGTAACGCTTCAGGATCGAGAGGTCGCTGTAGTCCCGGACAAAGCCGTCGGCGTCGAGCTCGGCAGCCGCAAGCTCGACAACCACGATGTAATTGTGCCCATGGAGCCTGGCACACTGGTGATCGGCGGGCAGGTGGCTCAGCTGATGCGACGCCGAGAAATGAAATTCCTTGGTGATCCGGTACATCAACGCACCTCTTCCGCCGAATAGCGCGACACGGCTTCGGACCAGAAGTTCGGGTCCTCGTAATCCGTGGGATCGGTGTGCCCGGCGAGGTGGAACGCCTCGCGCCGCTCGACACAGGTGCCGCAGCGGCCACAGTGGCGTTCGCCCCCTTTGTAGCAGGACCAGGTCTCGGCAAAGGGAGTGCTGTGATTTGCCCCATCAACGACGATAGCAGCCTTCGAGAGGTTGACGTATGGGGCGAGTAGACTGACGTCTGCGTATCCATCCAGCGCGCGCGCCTGCATAGTTTGAAATGCGTCGATGAAATCGGGCCGGCAGTCGGGGTAGATGAAATGGTCTCCGCCGTGGACGGCCACTGCGACAGCGTCAGCCTTTTGCGCGGCCGCAAGACCGAATGCGATCGAAAGCATGATGGCATTCCGGTTCGGGACGACCGTCGACTTCATGGTCTCTTCGGCGTAGTGGCCATCCGGCACCTCGACGTCATCAGTCAGTGCCGACCCTGTCAGGTGCGCGCCGATCGAACGGATGTCCAGGACGTGATGTGGGACGCCGAGCCGCTCCGCGCAGCGAGCCGCGTACCCGATCTCCTTGTTGTGGCGCTGGCCATAATTGAATGAGATGAGGCCGATAAGTTGGTTTTCCGTTGCGACCCTATGTGCAAGCGAAACGGAGTCCAGTCCGCCGGAGCAGACGACGAGTACTTTCATGTTGTGATCCCTTGTTTTGATGAACCGGGTGGGCTGCGACCGGTTAGCGGAGCGCTTCTATTCGGAAAAAGCCATCGTGGGAAGGGGGAGCGTTGAGTCTTGGCGATCGGTTGGCCCGCTCTACCTGCTTCGCAGAGAAATGGAGAGAATTATGAAGGTCCAGAAATTCAGCCTCGCAGATGCAGACCTTACCAAGTCACCCGGACAAGATGCGGATATTTTTGTGGGCAACCTCGTCGATGAGCGCCACGGCGGACCTATCACCGTCGGATACGGCCGCTACGCGCCCAACCAAACATTGACCGAAACGATGGCGGTTGACGATGTCATGATCGTCATCGAAGGGCGGCTCGCCGTTTCTACCGGGGCCGGCACAGTCACGGCCGGTCCAGGTGAGATTGTCTACATGCCCAAGGGGGAGGCCGTTACGATTACGACGGAAGGCGAGGGGGCTCTCACGGCGTATGTAACCTATCCGCATTGGGCCGAACATCACGAATAGAGCCGGCCAACATGAGGGCTTAATAATGAAACGGGTTCTTTTGATCGGCATCCATCCTGACGCGGTCGATACCTCCGATCCATCCCTGCCGGCTGGGCTTACCAATGAGAAAATTGCCGTGGGCATCAGGCTGACCCTCTCCGACATGCAGAGTAGGGGTTGGGACGCCGGCTTCTGCGCTCTACGGCCAGCGACGGCTCAGGCAGATGTCGAAGCCTCACTCGCCGAGCACTGGGATTGCGTGGTGATTGGCGGGGGTATCCGCATTCCACCGAGCAATCTTAAGTTATTTGAACTCGTCGTCAACACAGTCATCCGGGTTGCGCCGGGCACCGCCATCGCATTCAATACGTCGCCTGAAAACAGCGCCGACGCGGCCGAGCGATGGCTGAGGTGACTGGGACTAGTCGATGGCAGTCTGAAAAGCAAAAAAACGACTGTCGCCGACTAAAACCATTCGCTTCGTCAACGCCCATTGATACAGACGGCGCTTGTCAATCAGGGAGGATAGCGACATCACCAGCGTCAACAATGCAGACCATAACCCACGCCGCGTGACCGACATGGATGTCCTCATCGGAATGCGTCTTCGTGTCGCGCGAGTTTCCGCTGGATTAAGTCAAACGGTCGTCGCCGACCATCTGGGCATTACATTCCAACAGGTCCAAAAATATGAACGTGGTGCAAACCGCATTGCGGCCACGACGCTCAACAAAGTCGCTGCCCTCTTCGGGGTTTCGATCCTTTATTTCTTGGAAGAAGAATCGGGGGAAGTTGCGTCCGCGGAGGTGCCGCTGCGGCCAAAGTCGACAGACTTGGCCATGACCAAACGGGGCCAACGGCTACTGAGATATTTCGCGGCGTCGCCGGACAAGGTTCAGACCGCGGTCTTCAAGTTGCTTCAAGCCACTGGAGGCGACGAAGGAGAAAGCGACGACTGACTGGTGGATGGATTGATTTGTTACCGGAGAGGTCGAAGTTGGCCTCGCCGGGCGAAGTCGCCGAGATTGACAACATCCACCATCCTGTCGGCCTCCTCGGCTTCCAGCGTGTCCAATAAGACACCGTGAAAATCGACTGGCCAGCCTGTGAATATGTCGATGATTGACCAGTACTGGTCGTCAGCGTTCTTGGAGACCTGGTATCGGAGATGGGGCATAGCTTGATGGTAGCGCGCGGACGGATGTAGGCAAGCCCCGGAGGCCACATCCATGGGATGCCGTCACTGCAAAGTCTGATGGACCGCGGGGTCTCTCATGGCTACGTGTTTTGTAGACAGCGGGGCTTCTTCGCTTGCCCACACCAACATCGCCAGCGCGGCGACCCCGAGATAGCCAAGTTTGCTAGTTATGGCGCTCCGCGCAGCCTGAGCACGGGTGCAGCCGGTCCTAGTTATCGAGTTCATGTAATCGCGCTCGCTCCAGGTTCGTCCGGGGAAGCTACGCCTTTCTCTGAGTCGGTCCAATCCCCAGATCTGGGCTGGAGGGATATGGTCACCTGTGCGCGGTGTCTAGGAAATACGTGCGCGGTCTCGGTCGGTTTGTACTCCCAGATTCCAGAATTTCGAACATCTGGTAAGCTCCTGATTCTGCAGGAAAAACCAAAGTGCAGAGCCGTCAACGTTACCAAGTTTGAGACGATACTCCCTAAGGATCGGGCGCAAATTCCTTCGAAGTTCGAATGATTGCTTGTTCGGGCAGCCGAACAGTTTTTCGCCGCCGTGCGACATATCGGACAACAAAGATGGTAGTTTCAGCGCGACCCAATGCTCGCTGTCGTCTGTGAGTGGCAAGACCGTGGCCAAAAGGGGGTTTGCAGCCACTTGAAGGGTCAGGACAACGATCGCAGCGGACAAGGAAACCAGACGGGATGCCATGCTGAACCTTGGATAGAGAAACGCGAACGCACTACCTATCGCGCCAGCGGACGATATCTTCCAAGTGTCAATCATTCGTAAAAAGATGAGACAAGGTCGGCGGACGTTCAGTCGCTGCTTGACGCAAAAAGGGGTTGGCATCCTACTCGCCTGATTTCAGCCCCTGAGGTAACATCAGTCGACCCGCGGGAGGCGAGATGACCTTTAGACAGAAGCTGATGACGTTGGCCGTTGCCCCGCTGATAGTCGTGACGATTGCCGTTACGATGTTCCTGACTTGGCAGTCCACACGCCTTGCAAAATCGAACATCGAAGCGTTTCAACAAAGCATGCTGAGCTCAAAGCAAGCTGAGATCGCAAACCTGACAAACGTTGCCCTGTCCTCGATCAACTCGATCTACTCCACTGCGGCACCGGACGACGTTGAAGCCAAGGCACGCGTATCGGAAATACTCATGTCTCTCGACTACGGCAAGGACGGCTATTTCTTTGTTTATGACTTCGATGGCAACAGCGTCGTCCATCCCCGACAGCTCTTTAGAAACGGCAAGAACTGGATGAGCCTCGTCGATCCCGATGGGGATCGGGTCATCAGCGAATTGATAAAGACAGCACGGGCCGGTGGCGGTTATCATCGATACAAGTGGCAACAACCTTCGACGGGCGCGCTGTCCGACAAGATTTCGTATGTGGTCGCGTTGCCCAAATGGAATTGGATACTCGGAACGGGAGCTTACCTAGACGACGTGGCAGCACAGGCCAGAGCTGCCAACTTGGCGATCCAGGATCGGACCCGACAAAGTTTCGTCCTTGTTGCCTTGTTCGCGTTGCCTGCGGTGTTCATCGTTTTCTCCACCTGTATTTTCGTGACTTTCGATCAGCGAAAGCTCGCAAACGCAGTGCAAAAGCAGTTGACGCAACGGGTGATCGAGACCCAGGAAAGGGAGAGGTCGAGGCTCGCCCGCGAGCTGCATGATGGCATTTCTCAGGAATTGCTGGGCGTCAGGTACGCGATGGAACTGGCAGGCAGGCGTGCTGGCGACGTTTCGCCCGAGCTGAACCGCGCGATCGAGGAAACCATCTCGACGCTCAATACCACCATCCGTGAGATCAGAAACATATCCCACGACCTTCGGCCTCGCGCCCTGGACGACATCGGCCTCGTAGCCGCGATCAAAAACCTTTCCGAGAAGTTTTCTGCTCGTTCGGGAGTCGCGATCTCGCTGGATGCGGACGGCTTCGTCGATGATCTTGTTCCCGATGCGCGCACGGCCCTGTTCAGGGTGACCCAGGAAGCGTTGAGCAATGTCGAACGACACGCCGGTGCAAGCCGTGTGTCGCTCCGCTTGTGGAACGAGCGTGGACGGACCCGTATGCAGATATCCGACGATGGACGCGGCGTCGATTTCAGTCGAGCCCCACAGGCAAGGGGGCTTGGGATGGAAAACATGCGCGAGCGGATAGGTCACTTCGGCGGCGTTCTGCTGATCGACGGAGACGCAAATGGGACGCGCCTGCTTCTTATGTTGCCTAGATCCGCCAGCCAGCCGGTCGCAGACAGCGGGGCAGCAGCGTGACTGGGCCAATATCGGTTATCCTGATCGACAACCACCCCGTCGTCGCCGAGGGTCTTCGCGGAGTGCTGAACACTTACTCCGGGATCGAGGTGGTTGGCGTGGCGTTCGACGTTGAGACGGCCTTGCCCCTGGTTGCCGAGAAACGGCCGACCGTTGTTCTGCTGGACATCAACATGCCCACGATTAGTGGGATTGATGCCATCTCAATGGTGAAGGCTCGCCACCATGCTGCCCATGTCGTGATGCTGTCGATGCACGACACCCGCGAGTACATCTCGTCGTCGATCCTCCGCGGAGCCTCCGGTTACGTCCTCAAGGACGTCCCAACGGCAGAGATCGTAGAGGCGATAGAAGCCGTTGCCCGTGGCGAGACCTACTTCTCGCCTGCTATTCGCGAAACCTTGCTTAGTCAGGGGAGAGAGGCGCAGCCGGAAAAGATCACTCAACGAGAACACGAGGTTGCCACTCTTATCGCAAGCGGCAAAAGCAACCGGGACATTTCAGGGGTGCTCGGGATTTCCGAGGCCACCGTCGAGACCCACCGAAAAAACCTCAAGCGTAAACTCGGGGTTTCGTCCACGGCAGAATTGGTTCGCTTCGTCCTAGAACATCCCGAGCGCCTTGTTACGCTACCCAGTAGTGGGTAGATGCCGGCCAGAATGGCAGATCGGCCTCTTGCGATCTGACCGCTCCAAGGGCTAGCCCATGACATGCGCATGGGGGAGGACCTGTGCCTGGGGAGGAACTCGCGTTGCGTGCGGCCATAGGCCGATACACTGACGATCGGTGCCTCTCCGGCCAAAGCTGATTTTGGGCCGGTTTTCGAGAGGATCGATGTCGTGGACACTAAACCCACCAGTAAAGCAGCGCTCTGGCTGCTGGTAATTCCGTATATTGGGCTCCTATGGGTGCCTTTCTACAATTTCAGTGAGCCGTCGCTTTTCGGCTTTCCGTTCTTTTACTGGTACCAGCTCGCGTGGGTGCCGATCACTGCTTTCCTGATCTGGATCGCCTATCGGAGCGTGCGCCATGACAACTGAGATCGACACCACGGCGCTGGCCGTCTTCATCTTTTTTTTCATTCTGGTCACTGTCATGGGCTTCGTCGCAGCCCGTTGGCGCAAGCCCGAAACACTTGCCCATATCGACGAATGGGGCCTTGGCGGCCGCTCGTTCGGAACGTGGATCACCTGGTTCCTGGTCGGCGGCGACTTCTACACGGCCTACACCGTGATCGCGGTGCCGGCGCTCGTTTACACGGTCGGTGCTTATGGCTTCTTCGCATTGCCTTACACGATCATCGTCTACCCCTTCGTCTTCATGGTCATGCCGGTTCTCTGGAAGCGTGCCAAGGACTTCGGCTATGTGACTGCAGGTGACGTCGTGCATGGCCAGTATGGCTCGCGAGGCCTTGAGCTTGCGGTCGCAGCCACTGGCGTTATCGCGACGATGCCTTACATCGCTCTTCAGCTGGTCGGCATGACCGCTGTCCTCAAGGGGCTTGGCCTTCACGGCGAGCTTCCGCTGGCTATCGCATTCATTGTGCTGGCGCTCTATACATATTCTGCAGGCCTGCGTGCTCCGGCGTTGATTGCTTTCGTCAAGGACATCATGATCTATATCGTGGTGATCGCGGCCGTGGCGCTCATTCCCTCGAAGCTCGGAGGCTATGCCAATGTTTTCGCTTCGGCGGACGCTGCCTTCCAGGCAAAGGGTTCCGGCAACCTGCTGCTCGGTGGCAACCAATATGTAGCCTATGCGACGCTGGCGCTCGGTTCGGCGCTCGCGGCCTTCATGTATCCCCACACGCTGACCGGCATCTTCGCCTCCAACAGTGGCAACACGATCCGAAAGAACGCCGTGCTGCTGCCCGCCTATACCCTGCTGCTCGGACTGTTGGCCCTGCTCGGCTATATGGGACACGCAGCCGGCCTCAAGCTTGACAGCGCCAACGACGTCGTCCCGGCTCTGTTCAAAACCCTCTTTTCGGGATGGTTCTCCGGTTTCGCCTTTGCGGCGATCGCCATCGGCGCACTCGTACCGGCGGCTGTCATGAGTATCGGCGCGGCCAACCTCTTCACGCGCAATTTCTGGAAGGCCTACGTCAACCCCCATGTCAGCGATGCGGGTGAGGCGAAGGTCGCCAAGATCACCTCGCTGGTCGTCAAGATCGGTGCTCTGCTTGTCATTTTGTTCCTGCCAACGCAGTTTGCTCTCGACCTGCAACTGCTCGGCGGCATCTGGATATTGCAGACCCTCCCGGCGCTGGTCTTCGGCCTGTATACGAACTGGTTCCGTGCCCCGGCCTTGCTTGCAGGTTGGTTTGTCGGGTTCTTCGGGGGGACTTATCTGGTTTGGGACGCGGGGTGGAAGCCTCTCCACTTGGTCGCGATCGGGGACGTCAGCTTTACGATGTACACGGGCCTGCTCGCTCTTGCCGCCAATATCCTGATCGCCGTCGTTCTGAACCTTTTGACTGCCAAGCGTTCAGTCTCGACCGCGCACTGAAGTTTGGCGATTTCTGACAATGGTGAAGGCGCGCTGGTAAAAGGCGTGCCTTCATCGCCACCGCTTCGCCCAGCATGCGCGGGTGTCTGCTAGCCCAGCATTCTGGATAGGGCCTTCGCTGCTATCTTGGACACTGTTCCGAGATGGTCGGCAACCGTGGCCCGGCGGCCTAAGGTCGGCAGAGGTTCGGTCTCCTCGTAAAACCGAACCTCCCCGTGGTCGCCTTCTCAGCGAAGCGCAACGCCGGCCTTTTAGGCACGCGAGATTCAGTCGTCAACGGCCGTCAGGGCGATTTTTGGGATACGCAATTCGGTGCTGGAGGAACCTATCAGTGCCTAGACGATTAATGTCCAAACAGGAAAGCCAATGCCCCGCGAACAACTCGACACCGACCTATTCCGAGCAGCTTGGGTTGCTGGTATCAACGCTGTAACAGACGATGCAGTCGAGAGCCTGCAGTATTTGGCTATGATGGCCAGGCCGTCGATAGCGCGCTACCAAGCGTCTAACGGCGATCTCAGGCGCGATATGGACGCCGTCCTCGAAATCGGATTAACGAAAGTCCAGCGGAGCGGGGAACTCCCGGGCTGACCGTACAGACCCTGCAGCAACCCTATTGGCAACGCCGGGGAATTCTTGGGAAATTGACGGTACATGAGGGAAACGCCCACAACTAGAACCTATCTCGGGTTGATGCGTTTCGTGGCCAAATCACTAAAAGCGAAAAACATGATTCAGCGCGATATCACCGCACGCCCGAGTTTCGATCTCCATACCGGCGACGAACACTTCATCGACGGCCTTACTCGTTCTACGGACCCGAAACTTCCGATCACAACCCCTTCGCCGATCTCATATCACAAATCGATCACGTCGAGCAGGATCAGAGCAGAAAAACTGATTTAGGATCAATACGGCGGACTTGCCCAAGTCCTAGACTCTGGCCCCGCCTCACAGTTGCTATCCGGTCAGACGCCGGGGAAGTCCATGTGAGGCGCGAGGCCGATCAAAAACGGACGCTCGACGCTGGCTATTCCACAACAAAATCCAATAGCCAAAAGTTCACCTGACACCGTGCTTATCTCGAAACTTCGTTTTAGCCACTCCATCATGTATGCGTTGAAGAGGTTCATTATGACCACACAGTGAGTGGTGCAGTTCCCGGAACGCTTGGCGGGGGGGCGCACTGAACGCTTATGACGATGCCAACGTCCTTGAACTCTCTCAAGATTGCAGCGCCACTATCCGAAAGACCAAATTACCTTTTGGCAGATTTCCGAGATTTATCTGTCCTTCTCCGCAGGAGAAGAATCGTCTCACGGCTGGATGCCAGTTGCCGACGGCTTCGTGACCGATGATGGGAAGTACCGACTTCAACGAGAGCAGAAGCGAGGGGCGGACTAATTTGTCGCTGGGTGACCAGTATCAATCGAAAGCTGCTCGCGGCAGTCTCAGACATCAGCAAAAATCTTTCACGGTCTGGCCACATCAGGTCTCACTCCTGGCGACGCGCCCGGAAGACCTGTTGGATGCTACGTAGGAGCTTTCATCCCAGCGAACGAACCCTTCGTAGCGTTCTCCCGCCGTGCCGCATCCGGTCGAGCAACCGCGTGGTGTTACCATCCGGATGGCAAAGGCAACGAAGCGATGATCGGCGAGATCATAGCAGTTCTGGCCCGGCCTGAAACCTGAACGCGTCGCACGCTAACTCCGTACTTGATGAAATCGGCTAGCCGCTAACGACCGATAACCTTGCGCACGATCTTGATCAGGGTTTCGGGATCAAAAGGCTTTGTCAACCACCCCGTCGCTCCGGCCGCCTTGGCCTGTGCCTTCACATCGCCATCGGATTCCGTCGACAGGAAGATTATCGGGACGCCCGCTCCGATTGGCTGTTTCCGGATTGCTTCGATCATCTGCAAGCCATCCATGCCGGGCATGTTTAGATCGGTGATGATCAGGTCGAAGACGTCCTGTTGCGCTGCGGCTAGACCTTCAGCGCCGTCGCTGGCCTCGACGACGGAGTAGCCTGCGTTGGAAAGTGTGACATTGATCGTAAGGCGAATGCTAGCAGAGTCGTCAACTGTTAAAATGCGTGCGAGGGTCATTCAGTCTCCAGGGTGCGTGAAGGTGAGGGTGGCAAAATCGGGGAAAACCTCTAACTATTTGTGTTACCCCGATCCTGATATCAGGGATCGACCCAGAAATGGCGTAGAGCCCGAAGCTTAATCCTTCTCAGCCCGAAAACGGGCATCGGTACCGTAAAAGCCGCGCATCGCAAGCGCTCACATCGGAGACATGCCAGTGTCCTCGATGCTGCCATCTACTCAGTCCGCGACGTAGATCAGGACAGGCAGCCTTTAGAATGGCAAAAAACAGGGGCTAGAGCCTCTAAGGTAGCGCGCCGCTTACAAAGGTCCGCAGAGGCGTTTGCGCGATTGCTCAAATTGGTTCCTTCCTTCGAAACTCGACGCCCAACGTGGCATCTACCCGTTTTCGCACGTCGAATGTTGACATGCCTGAGGCCATCAGCTTGCTGAAGTCGTCTCTCATCCGGATATGGGCCTCAGGATATTTCCTAAGGGCCGTAGGAAGCGGGTTGCCGCTCCGAAATGCCTCCTTGGCGGCCGCGCCGCCGAAGCGGTCGGCTGCCAGTTTCCCCATTCACCTGCGCTACCTCGGTGACGACCACCTTCACGATCTATCTCAGCGGCGGTTCGGAGCTGCCGTTGTGCATGAAGCCGACACCTCCGGAAACTTTGATAAAGCGGTCCTGTCGATAGGAGTAGTCGCGGATCATGGCATCGAACACGAGCTGGCAACCCGACAGCTTGCCTCCCTTCATATATAGTATACTCGACACGTCCAGAGTGCCCGCGATCCTATCCAGCATGGTATGGAGTTGAGACGATTGCGCTTGTGCGGGAAGTCCCGCCAGCGTTGTGATCGGGATCGGCAATGAAGGAAAGGGAAAAGCCCCTCATCGTCAAGGCCGCTCAGGCGTCTTGAGGTCCAGCATCGCGGTATCACGAACAAGCCGCGCCAACTCCCGCTCATCGTGGATGCCGAATTCGAACCAGTCGACCAGCATCTTCGCTGTGACMTGACCTTCGTCGCTGCCCTTGTCACAAGAACGCTCCGCGCACCAATCGGACGGGATGCGATCCAGTACCAGCATCGTTTCTGCAGTCAACGGCTCTCTCGGCCAATCGGTCGTCGCCATGTCATTCCCCCAGCTTTCTGTCACCGTATCGACTATAGCGCAGTGGCAACACTCGCTGTCAAATGGGGAGGATTTCGGGGGCCGGTTGCGATGGCTCGAACTGCGGCGGGAGCGAATGACCACCGTTTCGCCGCCGGCACAAAACCGATCTCGTCCAGCGTCGATCCAAACGGGAACGGTTCTTGCACGGTTTCCATTGGGTAAAGGTGATGGAGCGCTAGTGTCATGAACCGGTACAGCTCGCAAGAGTTTTCGACGCTGATGTTGGTGCTGGAGGATCGCGAGGCGTACAAGATCAGGACGCTCGACGACATGGCCACAGTGCTGCTGAACCTATGGCCTGACGAGGACGGTGAAGACTACGTCATCGCGATCAAGGCGTGTCTAGACGCTAAGCTCGGTGAGGTTGCTCCTGAACTCGCGAGGCGGGCGCTCATCAAAGCCGCGGAAGAGGTCGGCGTGGGAGTAATCACGATCGTGCATTGATGGGCGAAGGAGCAGTTCGACGTCAACTTGTTCGGGGTCATGGACGTTGTTCGCGAAACCCTTCCACATTTTCGCGAAAACCGTTCAGGCCTCTACATCAACGTAAGCTCCGGCGCTGGCGTCGTCGGCCTTCCTATGATTACTTATAAAACGCTTCAAAGTTTGCCTTGGAGGGATTCTCAAAATCGCTATTTCTACGAACTCGCGGCTCTCCGCATCGGGTCAAGATCGTTGAGCCGGGTGGGGTGCTAGTTCGGCCAGCGCAGCTGCAAAGAGTTCTCTTCAACGCTGGCGCCTTCGCTCGATGCGGTAGCGTCTGGCCGGTGGAAGATCGGCGCTTTGGTGAGCTTCGCCGGACACTTGCCACTCGCGCCATCTGGGTCGTTCCGAACACGGAACCTCAGCGCTCTTACTGGCTCAGCGGACCGAACAATTCCACCCACCGCCTCGACATCGGCCGCGCGCCAGCTGGAAGCGGCCGGGTTTGACCTTGAAGGTGGTGAAGGGCGTCGGACACATGATTTTGGTGGAAGAGGCGGAAACGGCGTTGCGGTTCCTTGGCCAGCTCGCGATCGCGCTCCTCGGTGTCTGCCGCCTGAAAGGTCGTCAGATACCTTTCGTTCGCCTTTCATCACGGCGAGAATTGTCCGCCTTGCCTATCCTACCTCAGGATGCCTCCAGCTAACCGGCGAACGTCTCCTCTTCGCACCCCTCCGATTTCTGATTAGCTGTTCGTCGTCAGGCAGGACTTTGAGGTGTGCATCGCAAGCGGCAGCGACGAAGGCCCTCCGGGCCTGCGCCGGCTCAAGCTCGCCTTGTAGCGATCGCAAGCCGGCGGCGAATGCGTGCCGCCATGACATGTCGTTGACTCGACGCGGCCATTTCTCAGAAGTCAGAATGCCCAAAAGTCCTGAAATCGTGGATGCGGTCGCAAAATGCTGGTTGCCGGGCAGGGCAACGGCGATCTCCTTGATCGACGTCACAAGGATGCCGTCCATCGCTCACCTTGCCTTTCCTGACTTCAATTCTGCCGCAACTGATTTGCGAAGTGCATCCATGATGTTGATGACGTTGGACTTTGCCGAAGCATCCGGCTTGCCCCTTGCCGTCTTGTTGGAAGGCTTCATCGCTTTCTTCTTCTCGGCAATAAGCTTGAGAAGGCTATCCTGTATGGGGTCGCTGGCCATGTCGGGTGACCAATGCGCGGATTTCTTCTTGATGAGTTGCTGAACGAGTGGGATCAAATCGGGATCGGCCTCGTTGTCGATGTCCTCGAAGTAGGATTCTTCCGGGCGAACTTCATCGCCGAACCGCAACGACCAAAGGACGATGCCTTCTTCCCGGGGCTCGAGGATCACGGCCCGCTCACGCCGCCCGATAACGAGCTTCGATATTCCGACGACCTTGTCGGCTTTCATTGCGTCGCGGATGACGGCAAAAGCCTCGTTGCCCACCGAATTGTCCGGCATAAGGTAATGCGGCTTCTCCAGATAGACGGAAGCTATGCTGTCCGCGGGAACGAACTTTTCTATGTCGATCGTCTTGACGGTCTCGAGTGCCACCGCGTCAAGGTCTTCGTCGGTGAGTATGACGTAATCATTTTCACCCCGAGCGTATCCTTTGGCATCGTTCCCGTCCTTGACCGGCTTGCCAGTGACGGAGTCGATATATTGCGAGACTACCCTGTTTCCGGTGAGCCTGTTTAGCGTGTGGAATCGCACCTTTTCCGACTCCGAGGTCGCCGGGGTCATGTTCACCGGGCAGGTGACCAGCGAGAGCTTCAAATACCCTTTCCAGTAGGGGCGAAGTGCCATTTTCTAGCTCCTAACTTGCTTTGCGCTGCGGAACAGCCTTGGAGGAGGCGGCCTTTTCGGCTGCTCCGCGCGCGGCGCGCTGCCTGCCAGTGCCAGCATTGGCATTGGCCGCAGTGCGTTTCGGTTTGTGAGAGGCGGTCTTCATTAGCCCCGCACTCTTGCGTAGGGCGGCAAGCAGGTCGCTCGGCTTGGAAACCTCGACGCTCTTGCGCTTCGGCAGCRCCTTACCTTCGATCTTTGCCTTCACCAGCTCGGCAAGCGCCGCCTCGTAGCGGTCTTCGAATGACGCCGGATCGAACTCGCCCCGCTTTGTGCCAATAATGTGCTTGGCGAGCGCTAGCATCTCGCCCTCGATGTTCAGCTTCGGCATTTCCTCGAATGCCTTCCTGGAAGATCGGACCTCGTAGTGGTAGTTCAGCGTGGTTGCCACTAGACCGTTGCCTTGCGGCCGGATGAGGACGGTTCGCATCCGCCGAAACAGCACGGCCCTCGCGATAGCGGCGACCTTCGACTTCGTCATCCCGTCTCTGAGGGCCGCGAAGGCCTCAGCGCCCATCTTGTCCGGCGTCAGATAGTAGGGCTTGTCGAAATAGATATCATCGACTTCCGAACTCGGGATGAAGGCTTGAACATCCAGCGTCTTGTTGCTCTCGGGGATCGTTGCGGCAACTTCCTCCGGGTCTATGACGATGTACTGGCCGTTTTCAATCTCAAACCCCTTAGTCTGGTCTTCCCGCTCGACACGTTCTTCGGTCTCGCTGTCGATGAAGACGCGGTTGACCCGGTTGCCCGTAACCTTGTTGATGGAATTGAAGGTGATGCGCTCTGACGTGCTGGCCGCGGTATAAAGGGCGACGCCACAGCTTACTTCGCCGAACTTGAGAAAGCCCTTCCACTGCGCTCTATGTCCCGATGCCATACGCCATACTCCGAATCACTAATACGCGACTCAAAGACGTGCGAGCGTGATTCGTTCCGACTCAAAACGAATCATTTTTCAATGGCTTATGGAATCTTCTTAGGAAATTGATTCACGCCGAAATGCTGGGGCGTCGGTCTCGTGTAACGACGGCAAGAGCAGCTGCTGGCCCGTACGCAAGGTACGGCCGCTCCACCGGTAAGCGAGGGAGCCGGTACCGCTGCAGGCGCCCAGGAGCCGAGACCAACCTATTGGTTTTGACGCAGGTCCGTCTTCGTCCTCCTGTCCACTCCTATGCTCAATTCCGAGCATCACTTTTAGCGCCTCCTCCACCGGCGCTATTTTCCTGGATTTATTGACGCGCGGCAGCATGAGATCCACGCGTCAGTTGAAATCGGCGCTTCTTCGCTCGTGTCGCCGACAAACGAACAATGCAGCGCCCCCATCCTCGATCCGGTATCGAACTTAGCAGCTGCGCGCTGCCGATCGAAAGTCGTGCGCCAACGCTGGTATGCAAAGGATCGGAAGCAAAACACCCGGCATAATTTTCTTTCCCCGATCAAGTGACGCGCCTAGAATGTGGTCTTAGGAGAATTTCGGTGTACAATATTTCGCATTTCCCACCAGGCACGACCGACGGAAAATGGCCCTTAGAGCGTCGTGCTGTTCTCGACTGGCTCGTAAACGAGACCTATTCCCAGCGATTTCTTGACAATCTTCTCGTCGATTTGTGCGAGCGTCTGGTTGCTGGCGGTGTTCCGGTCGCTAGGTCTTCGCTTCACCTCAGGATCCAGCACCCGCAGTGGCAAGGTGCGAGGATCCTGTGGCTGCCGGGTGTACAAAACGCCCATATCGACACGTTCGACTACGACGTTGATACTACCGAGATGTTCCTTCGTAGACCGGCCACGGAAATTTACAATGGAGCATCTGAAGTTCGGCAACGCCTCGACCGGCATGACGATGGCATGGGCCAGTTTCAACTCTTCGATGAGCTTCGTCGAGAAGGGTTCACCGACTATGTCGCTTGGCCGATCGATCACACATTGGGCAAACGCCATGTCATAACTTTCGCGACCAGGCAAGTTGGCGGGTTCTCTGAACACGAGGTGAACTACCTGCGGGATCTGTTACCCGCGCTCGCCTTGGTCAGCGAAATCCGGATGAAAAACGCTATGGCTCGCACCTTGTTGGAGACTTACGTGGGCCCACATGCGAGCGCCGAAATTCTTGCGGGTGCCACGACGCGCGGCAGCGGCAAGACCGTGAGCGCCGCGATCATGATTTGCGACCTCCGCGATTTCACGGCGCTATCCGATCTTTGGCCGCGCGATGAAGTTATCGAAATTCTCAATGGCTATTTCGATGCCTTATGCGAACCCATAGAAGCCAGAGGCGGCGAAATCTTGAAATTCATGGGCGACGGACTCCTTGCTATCTTTCCACTGGATAATCCGAACGCCTGCGCAGACCTCCTGCAATCCATCGAAGACGGTCGCAGGCGCATGGACGACTTAAACCTCAAGCTAGCAGGTAGGGGGAAAACGCCACTAAGGTATGGAATCGGCGTTCACGTTGGCGATGTCATGTATGGGAACATCGGTTCTCGAAAGCGGCTGGATTTCACAGCGATTGGTCCTGCAGTCAATGTCGCCTCCCGGTTAGAGGAGCTTACGAAATTGCTCGAGCGGCCCGTCCTTCTATCTTCCGATTTCGTGCATTCAGCTAGCCTGAACGAAACATTTGTGGAGCTCGGGTCGCATTCCCTTAGGGGCCTCGCGTCGCCGGTAAGGGTGTATGGAATTGCCGATCCATCAACCGCCTGACATTTTGCTCAGGACAGGCGCTCGCACCTCCTGATTAGCGCTTAGCTGCCGACTATGTCCCAAGGTTCCTAAAAGCCGGCATTATATAGGTTGCTTCCGCGCGAACCGAATTGAACAAATGCGCCAGTTGCTCGTCAGTGTTCTCCGCGAGTATTCCGGTACGGACAAGCGCGGAATCAAAGCCGGACGTTTTCGCGCCGAGGATGTCGTGCTCGATGCTGTCACCAATGCAGACAACGCGGCGTCGATCGTTAATGCCGGCGATGCGTACAGCATGCTCGTAGATCTCGGGATGTGGCTTGCCAAGCCACGTCACCGTTCCGCCCAATGCCTCGTAAAGCCGGGCTATGCTCCCTGCTCCTGCGAGGGTAGCTCCATTGTGGAGCTTGTGGATGTCGGGATTGGTACAAACGCAGGGAATGTGTTTCTCAGCAGCGGGACGCAGCATTTCGCGGTAATCATCCATCGCGATGCGCTCAGACTCGCTGCCCGAAATTATGATGAGCTGAGCATCCAATGCGTGTTCGGTGGAGACGAGGCCAAGACGGTCGGCAAGATTTCGATCTCCACCGCTTGAAATCGTGAGGCAGGTCGAACCGCGAACAATCGTCGATCCGGGGGAGGAAAGCACCTCGTAAGCGACATCGCCCGAGGTTACAAAAAAGTCGAAGCTGTCCGCCGCAAAACCTAGCTTGACCAGGCGTTCGGAGTTGTATTCGCCGTTTCTTCCCGAATTAGAAAGGATGACTATCATCTTGCCTGCGGTAGCCAATCGAGACAACGCCTCGATAGCTCCTTCGTAGGGACCGGTGTCGTCTCTTAGTACTCCGAACTGGTCGACAAAAAAGACATCGTATCGGTCCGATAGCTGTTCCAGGGTGATCGGTAGCGGTTCACGCATTTTCGTCGTCCAGGTGGGATAGAACCATCGCGGCGGTACCTGTCGCGGCTTCGACTGACTTGGCTGGCAATATATCGATGCCCAGCGCTTTTTCCCTCATTCTTGTCCAAGCCGGATTTTTCGCCCCGCCGCCAACGGTTCTGAGGCTTGCCAAAATAGGAGAACCGAGTTCGCGCAGCCGTTCGTAACCGAGCCGTTCGATCTCCGTCATCCCCTCCAGGAGAGCCTGAAAGAACATGCCTTCGTCAGCGGGTCGAGGAGTGAGGCGCGGCAAGTAGTGCGGGTCGTTGAAAGGAAATCGCTCACCGGGGCGCAGAAGCGGATAGAAATCCAGACCCAACCATCGTTCAGGATCGATCGTGCGTGTCAGCTCGTCCAGGCGCTCGTCTCCAATCATAGCGCGCAAGACATTGCCACCGCTATTCGACGCGCCGCCAACCAGCCAGAAGTCACCAACACGATGGGAATAGATGCCGTATTGCGGGGCGTTGATCGGTTTGTCAGACGCAAGTTTGAGTACAATCGTAGAGCCAAGGGCAGTCACGGCGTCGCCAATACTTGACGCGCCTGTCGCTAGATATGACGCGCACCCGTCCGTCGTTCCCGCGTGAAACTTGGCCGATTCCCGTACTCCAAGCTGGCGCAGATAGCCTTCGACCGATGCGATTGGCCTGCCTGCACGATGAACGGCGGGGAGTTTACAAATATCCATATCGGCGGCCTCAAGCCAAGCCGGCCAAGATTCTCGGTCCAGGTCGTATCCCGTCTTGAGCGCGTTGTTTTCGTCGCTGATCCGACCGGGGCACCCGAGCTTCATCAAAATCCAGTCGGCTTGGTGCACCACGGTTGCGACAGCCGGAGCTTTCGAAAGGTGGACGGCGCGTGCAAGACCGGAATTCGCACCGGTCGCGGTTGCGCCTGGTGGTGCGTTTGCAGCGATCCGCTCAACCACCGCAATGTCGGGGCAGGGCTCATTGTACATGAGCACCGATCCGTTGGGCTCGTTCGAAGCGTCGAGTGCCAGCACGGTCCCGGAGGTGCCATCGACGGCCACACCTTTTAGAGAGGTGAAATCCACCTTCTGGGCTAAGGCTTGTAACGCCTCCTGCACCCGGATCCACCATGCCTGTGGTTGGCGAAGTTCGTCTGGCGATCTGAAGGGTGATGAAGCGAAGGCTACTTGATTGCCGTCTCCGTCGATGGCAGAGGCGCGAGCGCCCGAAGTGCCGATGTCGATGCCGAGTGCAACGGCCTGGCTCGAGTTTTTGGTCACGCAGGCTGCCTCACGGAGCCGCGGTCGAGTGCTTGGCGATACTGCTCGGCCTCCCAATGAGTGAGCTCATGCTCGTCACTCTTGGAAAGATAGGCCACGGCTTTGCCCTCCGGAATTCGGCTGACGACTTCGGCGAGGCACCGGGCCATGACTTCACCACCGGCGGTAAGGGCGCTGGAGAGCAGGACGCCCTTACCGGGAACCAGGATCATTTTGGGAATATTGCGTCCTTCTCGTGTCAACGCGGCCTCATAGTCCGTCGCGCTTTTCCCGTCTTCAAGCACACCAATTTCGGTGCCGAGAAATATCACGTGATCAGGATAGAGGGAGCCGCCAAGCGCGGCCGATCGGTTGGTCTCCGACAGAGCGATCGAGTGACTTCTAATGTCTTGAGCAGGGTGAAAGTTCGATCCTTGCGCCATCGTCGTCAGCGCTTCGATATCCAACCCACCAGATTGACGTGGCTCAGACGTCAGAGCATCCGTCACCCTTTTTATTCTCGCCGCCACGTCTTCGACCGAGTCGCCGCAGACGATTATGCCATGATTGAAAAGGATGAGAACATCGGGCTTCGACGCTGCGGCTTTCTCGATTTCGCGTGCGAGCGGCGTCCCCGGACGCCGGTAGGGTATCATGCCCCATTTGAGGTCCGTGAGAAGGCTCATTCGTGCACTCAGTTCTTCTTCGCGATCCTCTAGAACAGAAAGTGCTATCGCGTTCACGCAGTGATAGTGCGCGACCACCGGACTGCCGAGTGCAGCGTGGAAACTCGTTTCAATCGATGGTCGTAAACCGGTGGAGTTCAGCTCGGAAACGATGAAATCGGTGGATTTCTCCGCGCGCGGATCGCTATCGCGCAAGGCTCTCACCAGCGGATCGACGACGACGGGAACCATTATGTCTTGATCTTCGGCTTTGGAGAGCCACGTGCCGGAGGCCTTCACCCACATAACGCCGTCCTGCTTGATGGACGTGTTCCCGCCCGCGCCTTGGGTTTTGAGGATGTCATTTCCAATCTCGCGCGACAAGCGAAGGAAGGATTTGAAAGGCGCTGTACCCCTCAAGTCGGTTTTTGACACGTCTCTTTCCTCCCAAGTTGAAACATGCTCGCTCCGGCATCTGCTTTTTTGAGCAAACTTTTTCGTGATCCTATTTATATGATTGAACGTCGTCAACCGTGAAGAAATGTAAGCTTCGGTATTGCGATGTAAGCGACGCTGTGATTATTGTTCCTCATTGACGCTGAGGGAGAAGCGTCACGGAGGATTGAATTGAACGATTCCGATCGACATCGTCTTATCACGGAGCTACTTCGCGAGAGGCCGTTTGCGTCTGTCCGAGATTTGCAGGAGCGCCTTGGCGTTTCTCCGGCGACGATCCGCCGTGACATCGACAAGCTGGATGAGACCGGCGTCGCTCGAAAAGTTTATGGTGGGATATCGGCGAATGAATCGTCAGCTTCGGCACGGTTGTCGGCGCGGCCCTACGATGAGAACCGGGACATCGCAGTCGATGCCAAGCGGGCGATTGCGGAGAAGGCTGCGAGCCTCGTTCGTGACGGCGACTCGATCATCGTCCATGCGGGATCGACTTGCTATCAACTCGGCTTGCAGTTGGCGCGCCGAAATGTCCGGCTCTATACCAATTCAATGCCGCTCGCGGCCTACCTTGGCGAGCACGGCACCTGCAATCTGACACTGGCGGGCGGAGTTCTGTACCGCGAACCTGGCATTGTCCATGACGCGTCGGCTGGAGCGCCTGACTTCTTTGCCTCCCGGTTCTTTCTCGGTACGCAAGGCATTGGCAGCGAAGGTCTTCTGGAATCGCATCCCCTCCTGACCAAGGCCATCGGCGAGCTCAGCAGCTGCGCCGACGAGATCGTGCTTCTGGCCGACAGTAGGAAGCTTTCGATCCAGCCACGCAACATCGTCCTCCCCCTTTCAAGGATTGGTACGATCGTTATCGATGATGGACTTTCCGACGCCGGAGCGAAGATGCTTGAAGATGCCGGCGTCACGATCATGATCGCCACTCTCGGAGGACAGTGATGACGGCTTCGAGATCAGTTGCGGTATTCGATCTTGGCAAAACGAACTCCAAGCTCTTTATTTTCGGGGAGGATGGGTCAGTGCTGTCGGAAGATCGCACAAAACCCCTTTGGATCGAGCATGCAGGCCTTCGCGTGCTCGATGACGATGCTCTTTTCAGCTGGATGAAGATAACGCTATCGAAGGCGATTGAAGACCATGGCGTCGGGCACGTCATGTTCTCGGGCCACGGGTGCACATTTGCACTCGTGGAACAGGGTCGTCTCGTTCACCCGATCCTCGACTATGAGCAAGAACCTCCACAGCCGCTTGCAGGTCGCATTGACATGCTAGTCCCACCATTTAACGAAACCTACTCTCCTCGGTTGCCCCTTGGGTTCAATTACGGACGACACATGCTTTGGTTGGAGGCTAGGAACCCGGACGACTTCCGGCGCGTTGAAGCCATCCTGCCTTATCCGCAATTCTGGTCCTGGAAGTTTTCCAGCAAAATGGTCTCCGAAGTTTCCTACGTCGGATGCCATTCCCACCTGTGGGCACCGCTGAAGGACGACTTCAGCAGTCTGGTCGATAGTCGAGGCTGGCGAGAAAAAATGCCGAGTTTCGAGCGGGCAGGGACGGCGCTCGGCGAATGGGACGCTCTTGAAAGAGGCGACTCTGCCGGCTCAATAGTGGTCCACAATGGCGTCCACGACAGCAACTCCGCTCTTTATTACTACCGCTCTATCGGCTTTGATGATTTCACGCTGGTATCGACCGGCACTTGGGTGGTCATATTCAATTCCGCTTGTCCTCTAGAAGCGCTTGATGAACATCGAGACATGCTCGCCAACGTCACTGTAGACGGCAAGCCTACCCCAACGATCAGGTTCATGGGCGGCAGGGAGTATGATCTTGCCAGCGGAGGTTGGAACAGGAGCGTGAGTATCGATGCGCTCTCCCGGGTTATCGCCAAGGGAGTATTTGCACTGCCATCGTTTGCACCTGGCGGCCCGATGCAAGGTTGCGAGGGACGATTTGTCGGCCCTGAGATCGACGGTGAAGAACGTGCAGCCGCCGCGCTACTCTACGTCGCACTAATGACCAATTTCTCACTCGATCTGATCCGGTCGACTAACCCGATCGTTATCGACGGCGGCCTTGTAAAAACAGGTCTGTATGCCGGGCTTCTCGCGCAACTGCGGCCTTCCCAAGCCATTTTCACCAGCGCGACTGCCGAAGGCAGCGCGTTCGGTGCGGCTGCACTGGTCTTCGAAACGATGAGTAAAAAGCCGTTCGCAAACAAGACGAAGATGGCTGAACCGCTGCAACTTTTCGGGCTTGAGGCTTATGCCGACACGTGGCGCGCTTTGGTGGAAATCGAAGGACCCGATATGGCGACGCCCAAGAAGGAGCTTCACGCATGAGCGCAACCGACACCAAAACTCTTGGGCCTGTGCTGGAGATGAGGAACATCAGCAAGACCTTCGCAAGCACGAAGGCGCTGACGAATGTTTCGCTCACCGTATATCCAGGTGAGGTTCACGCTCTCATGGGGGAAAACGGCGCCGGCAAGTCGACGTTGATGAAAGTGCTTTCCGGCGCGTATACGGCCGACCCCGGCGGCGCGGTTCTGGTGGACGGTAAGCCCATCGTTGCTGGAGATCCGATCAAGGCCAAGGCCAACGGTATCTCTGTCATTTACCAGGAGCTTTCGCTCGCACCCAATCTTACGGTTGCCCAAAATATGTTTCTTGGGGCCGAGCCCTCTCGCTACGGCGTTGTCGACAAGGCCGCCGCCCGCGCAAAGGTTGCGCCGATCCTCAAGCAGTTGGGTATTTCCTTTGGTCCGTCTCAACTCGTCGCGACGCTATCTCTTGGCGAGCGGCAGATGGTGGAAATTGCCCGTGCTTTGACGACGAATGCCAAAATCATTGTCATGGACGAGCCGACGACTTCCCTAACCTCGAGGGAAACGGAGCGGCTATTCCAAGTCATCGGCGGGCTGAAGGCACGCGGCATCGCCATCATTTATATCAGCCATCGAATGGAAGAAATCTACGCACTCGCCGATCGCGTCAGCGTCCTGCGGGACAGCGCGTATGTCGGAACGCTAGAGCGCGAGAATCTCTCGGCTGAAAAGCTCGTTTCCATGATGGTGGGCCGGGACCTATCCTCGTTTTACAAGAAGGAGCACGGCGCTCCACAGCAAGCCGCCAAGACCATTCTGTCGGTTAAGGGCTTGGGCGACGGCCGCCGCGTGCATGATTGCTCATTCGACGCGAAGGCAGGCGAAGTGCTTGGCATCGCCGGCCTTGTCGGTTCGGGACGCACTGAGCTTGCACGCCTCATCTTTGGAGCCGATCGCAAGGCGACAGGCACGGTCACGCTCGAAGGTGTTGAACTCGCAATCGGCGGTCCGCGGGACGCAATGGATGCGGGTATTGTCTATCTGACGGAAGACCGGAAAGGTCTCGGCCTTTTCCTTGACATGACGATAACCGAAAACATCAATATCGGTGTCATTGGCAAGGATGCTGGCCGCGGAGGCATCTTGAATTTTGCCGCTGCGAAGGAACGTGCTGCTCGTGCAATAAAATCGCTTTCGATCCGCACACTGAGCGCAAGCGTGAACGTCGGAGCGCTTTCCGGCGGCAATCAGCAAAAGGCGCTGATCGCGCGGTTGTTGGAAACCAAACCAAAGGTCATTATTTTCGACGAGCCTACACGTGGTGTCGACGTCGGTGCCAAATCCGAAATCTACCGGATCATCGACGAACTGGCACAGACCGGGATCGCCATCGTCGTGATCTCCAGCGACTTGCCTGAAATCCTTGGCATTGCTGACCGCGTCCTCGTTATGCGCGAGGGCCGCATCGCTGGAGAGGTTTTGGCGACGCGGGACCAGCCAATCAGCCAGGAAGCTATCATGGCCTTCTCCACCGGTTCGGTATCCAAAGTTGCCTGAGACCAAAAGCAAAAAGACGGGATGAGAATATGACCGCAACACCCACTGAACAGACGAATGCGAACAAGGCAAAGTTTCGATCGACATTGACCGCGCTCGGTATGCTGCCGGTGCTCGTGATCTTGGCGATCGGCTTTCATCTGTTGAGCGGACGGTTTCTCAGCGTCAACAACCTGTCCATCGTCACGCAGCAAGCTTCGATCAATACAGTGCTTGCAGCCGGTATGACGTTCGTCATCCTCACTGGCGGCATCGACTTGTCCGTCGGATCGATCCTGGCGGCGTCGGCGATGGTCGGCGTCATCGTTTCGCTTTGGCCCGATATCGGTATGCTGGGCATTCCCGCCGCCATCGGTGTGGGACTTGCCTGCGGCGTCGTCAACGGTGTCATTATCTCGTTTCTCAAGCTTCCACCGTTCATCGTGACGCTCGGGTCGCTGACCGCCATGCGCGGCATTGCGCGCCTTCTCGGCAATGACACAACCGTGTTCAACGCCGATCTTCCGTTCGACTTCATCGGTAACGGTTCGCTGCTCGGCATTCCCTGGCTGGCGATCATCGCCCTCGCAACCATCGTCATCTCCTGGTTCATTCTCAAGCGGACAGTGCTTGGCACCTGGATTTATGCCGTGGGGGGCAATGTCGAAGCTGCTCGGCTCACCGGGATCAAAGTTCCGCTAGTTCTGCTTTTTGTGTATTCGATGTCAGGCCTGCTGTCGGGCGTAGGCGGCGTTATGTCGGCTGCACGCCTCTATGCCGCAAATGGCCTGCAGCTCGGACAAGCCTATGAGCTCGATGCCATCGCCGCGGTCATCCTCGGCGGAACCAGCTTTGTCGGCGGTGTCGGGTCGATCTGGGGGACGCTGATCGGAGCACTGATCATCGCTGTGCTCTCCAACGGCCTCATCCTCGTCGGTGTCTCGGACATTTGGCAGTACATCATCAAGGGACTTGTCATCATCGTTGCCGTGGCACTTGACCGCTACAGGCTGAAAGGACTTAGCCGCACATGACGTGCGGCTTGAGGGACCGGGGTTACCGGATCACGGGCGCAGGGAGCGCCATTATGGAGGAAAGTATGCGTTTGTTCTCTAAACTGCTCATGGGCACTGCCATCGCGGCCGCGATTACGATGCCGGCATCGGCAAAGGATCTCCAAAAGATCGGCATCTCCGTCGGTCTGCTTGGCAATCCGTTCTTCGTGGCAACGATCAAGGGTATCGAAGACCGCGCAAAGGAGATCAATCCAAATGTTCAGGTCACCTCGGTTTCCGCTGACTATGACCTCAACAAACAGGTTTCGCAGATGGACAGCTTCGTTGCGGCCGGCGTTGACATCATCATGCTGAACGCTGTTGACGCCAAGGCGATTGCCCCGGCTGTCAAGAAGGCCCAGGCAGCCGGCGTTATTGTCGCCGCCTTCGACGTGTCCGCGCCGGGCGCTGATGTCACGGTCATGACCAACAATATCAAGGCCGGTGAAGAGGCTTGTGGTTATATTGTCGATCAGCTCAAGGGCAAGGGTGACGTTGTAATCATTAATGGTCCGGCCTCCTCGTCGATCATCGATCGCGTCCAGGGCTGCAAGAACGTGCTTGCAAAAAGCCCTGATATTAAAATTCTGTCGGACGATCAGAACGCTCAGGGCTCACGCGATGGCGGTCTTGCGGTCATGCAGGGTCTCCTCACCCGGTTCGACAAGATTGACGCGGTCTTTGCGATCAACGACCCGACAGCTATCGGTGCGGAGCTTGCAGCCAAGCAGCTGAACCGCAACGAATTCTTCTTCACCGCCGTGGACGGCGCACCTGACATCGAGAAGTCGCTCGCAAGCGGTAACTCGATGATCAAAGCATCTGCATCGCAGGATCCGTATACGATGGCCGGTGACTCGCTAAAGATGGCAGTCGATGTACTGAACGGCAAAAAGCCCGCCCAAGACACCGTACTTCTCGATCCGCAGCTCATCACTGCTGACAACATCAAGGACTACAAGGGCTGGACAGCAGCCCGCTAACCCGTCCCTCAGACGATCCGCCGATGCTCGACATCGGCGGATCGTCGCGAATTCATGAACGAACAGGAATTGTTTCGATGGCTAAAATAGGCGTTCATTCTTTTGTCTGGAGTGCCGGGTCCTCTAAAGACGAGCTGGAGCAGACGCTCGTTCGCTCTCATGAATTGGGTTTCAAGCTCGTTGAGTTCTCGTATCTCGACCCGGAGCAGGTTGATGTCAAATGGCTGGCTTCTCGCATCAAAGAACTAGACCTTGACGTAGCTGTCAGCATGGGGCTTCCACTTGATGGCGACATATCCAGCGAAGAGCCGTCTGTCGTCGCAAACGGCGAAGCAATCCTTGACCGCGCCGTCGCACTCGTAAGTGAACTTGGTGGATCCAAGCTCGCCGGGATTCTGAGCTCAGCTCATGGAAAACAGGAACAGGCGCTAACACAGCGGGGCTGGGACACAAGCGTGACGACGTTATCTCGTGTAGCCGAGCGTGCCAGCCGGTCGGGGGTGACGTTGAACCTGGAAATCGTCAATCGCTTCGAAAGCAATATGCTAAACACCGCAGCGCAAGGATTGGCGTACATCGCTGACACCGGCGCGTCGAATGTTCTGCTGCATCTCGACACATTCCATATGAACATTGAGGAAGCCGACGTTGGGCTCGCGATTCGTAATGCAGCCGACAAGATCGGCTACATGCACATTGGCGAAAGCCATCGTGGGTATCTTGGGACAGGCAACATCGATTTTCCGGCAATTTTCGATGCGCTCGTGGCAATCGGTTGGGACGACTACGTAACGTTCGAGTCCTTTTCAACCAGCATCGTGGATAGAGATCTCTCGTTGAAGACTGCAATCTGGAGAAATCTTTGGGACGACAATGTAGCACTTTCGAAGCATGCACGATCCTTCATCCAACTCGGGCTTGAGACAGCAAAATTGAAAGCGCAGTTGGTTAAAGCGAAACATTTGTCCTGGAAATAGCGGCGAATTGGGCTGCGACCAAGCAACGGGCGACGTATATGTCGTCGTCGCGGGTGAGGTGGGTGGTGCCAACCGAACCGCCGCGGCACTGCGAGGGCGATGAACCCCAGGACCGCACCGGACGAAACTGCGGTCGTGACCGTTTGGGCAGCTTCGGTAGCCTGCTGCTTTGCTTGGGAAACAGCACCTCTATATGCTGCTCGTGGTTCTGCGCCTTGGCGATCGCGTCGGCGGCTGGATTGCTAGCTTCCGTGGCCTTGGTCTGGTCGCCCGTAAACGCTGCGCGGACCGATGCCACAGCAGCGTCGCGGATGTCGCGTTCCATGCCAGCCATCGGATCGGTCGCCGTGGCAAGGGCAGGGACGGCGGTCGTCGCCGCAGCAAATCCCTTGTCCGAATGTGCCATAGATGACAGCGTCCCGTGCGCTTGAAGTGTCGCCTCCAAGAAGCGGCACAAATGATCGCAAGTGTGACCTGGCTGGTCCTGTAACGCCGCCCATCTCCAGGACCGAAGCGAAGATATCGACTGTCGACGTTAAAGCTTCTATCCTGCCCTCATGGCATTTCAAATGGGGATGCCAGACCATCAACGGGATGTTGGCGTGGCTATCGAAGTGCGGAAACTGCTTGCCATAACCGCCACGCTCGCCGAGGTCGTGCCCATTGGTCGGTGGTGACAATAAAAGCCGTGTCGTCCCACATGCTTTCTTCATCCAGTCTCTGAAGTAATATCCCGAACCATTTGTCAGTCATCGTCAACTTCTGGCGAGTCATACAGGACGGCGATGCCATCAATGCCTGGCGCGGCCACATTGGTTAGCAGCCGAACTTGTAGGAAACCGTGCCTGGCCCTAATTCAATTCAGGAACGCGGCGACCGCGCTCGAAGATTGGGTTCGAGTGCGATGAGAACAGCTATGATCGGCAGGTGCTTCGGATGGCGGATGGCCCAGATGGAGTGCCCCCCATTTCGCCGGACAGCTCAGCTATTGAGACAATGCTTTGATGAACTCCCTTGGGGAGGCCATTTTGAGCGCTGAGTGTGGATGGATTTCATTATAGTCTTCAATCCATCCGTCGATCTTCCGGAGAGCTGTGTCGG
>NZ_JBFTID010000007.1:0-343234 GCF_056394605.1 Rhizobium sp. 10N427
ACCATCCAATTGCGGAGCAAGCACGCGCTGACGAGGCACAGAGGCAGGGCATAGGCGGCCCAGTAATACCCGTTGTCAATCTTCGAGAGCGTCAGTGTCTTGTCTGTGCATAGGTAAAACTCCGACACCGTTCGGATCGAAAGCGTCGAAGCGACAATGATGAGCGCACCGAGAACATAGGGGAAGTATCGGTCCCCCGCAAAGTGCAGCGCGCTCCTCGCTGGAACTCGATCCAAGATCATCGCGGACACGCTCACTGCGACGATGACAATCATCATGCAGACATATGTTCCGGCAACGATATTGCTGTTGTACTCTACCAGGGTAGCCCCGCTGGAATCGTATCCGCTGGCGATTTGGACGCTCCCCAAAATGCCGGGCGAGAAATAAATAACAGTCGATCCGAATGCTACGAGGATCGGATCCACTTGTCTGCGACACAAAAAGTAGATCGAGCAAACTACAACCAAAGATAAAAATAGAATCTGCATTCCTGATTGCCTGGTCTGCCCGAATGGCTGCAGTCGCAACCCAAGGTCTATCTAGCTAAATAAGCTATATGTGCACCAGACGAGCGATGACAACCCCGAGATGTGATGACGGGTTGTTCATCATCCTTTGCATCCCGTCGGATCATTCGCTCGCATCAGATCATGATACCGCTCTTCCACCCGACGCATAGCCTCCCGGCCTTCGTCGATGAAGCCCGATTGCGGCATGATCCTTTGCCGGACGTGGGTAGCGAGCAGGTTCCACATCCATTTCCCCTTCATCGGCCCGTGCAACTGCTTCTGGATTCGGCCGATGCAGTTCTCGCCGTCATATCCGGACCAGTCGTTATCGTCCGGCGGATCGTTCGCATCGATCTGGGTTCGGCGCCAGCCATAAAGGGGTCGGTAGCGTTGTTTGGTTTCGCTCATACGGCCGAAATGTGAGACAGGCGTGGCGAAAAGCAAAGCGTTTTCGTGGACGGCCTTCGTGTCTCACTTTCCCGCAAGCGATTGGCCGGGCTTAATTGCCCTGCTCCGGCATGGAGCACGATCGTTGCTCGGCTTTCACTCTACGATTAATTGCTTGCCGGAGTGTGTGCCTGCTTGGGTAGGGCCCTGATCCGACTCATCAAAACCGCGAAATCACGGACAGGTTTTTCAGCTTCTTGCGCTCCCTCAAAGATGATCAAAGCAAGCTCTCCAAAGTTAGCAATAATAGCTTCAAGATCATTCGAAGTTAAATCGTCAGTGAAGCTGACCGTTCCTTTCGTGACTTTCACGTCAATGGGTTCTTTCACAACGAACTGATACGTGCCGCCGGTTTTTCTGCTCCAAACGATACTTCCATGGGCTAACTTGTTGCGGGTTCCAGCATAATCCTTAGCTATCGAGATTGCCGATCGAAAAAACAATTGGATGTCTGTGGCGATCTCGTTCGTTAAACCTGCGTCGAAAAGTTTAGCCCGGCCGTGAAACCCACTTGGAGTAAAAAAAAGCGTTAGCCCGGTGTGCCAAAGGCCCTTCGGCATAATCAGCTGCGCGAAGCTGGACGCCATACCACTCTCGATAACGGACCATTGAGCCAATGCCCGCCCATACAAGGCGTAAAACTCGTCCTGTACTGCCTTGCTTGGAAATGAAGTCATATCGGTTCTGCATCCTGCGTCGGGAGACTTGCGTTTATTGGTCATCGGTAACTCAGGATAGCAGATTCAAAGCTTTGGCCGTAAGGGGGGCGTTAAATTTGCGACCCTAATTAGACTAGTGAAATATTCGCCCAGATGGCAGATGAGAGACGGACCCTAGCCCTGATAATTGCGACGGTTCGCTTGCTTCCAATCGGCTCTGTGAGGAGTCTGTCAGTCGACACCGTCATCTTGGTCACGAGGTGATCATCCTCAAGCAGGCAGCAGAAGGTTCCTGGGGCTAAACACCCATCGGCCTGTAGCGTTTGCGCTTGATCACGGGATGGTACCCGCAGCGCGTCAAGAAGTGTCTTGAGTCGGTTGTCGATGTCGCCACTGTTGGAAACGAGTGATCCAGGTGGTTGGGCTCGCAAGAGTTGGATATCAAGTTCGGCATGAAGCCTTGCTGACGCGGCGACGACCGAAATGAACTGCGTATGCCCAATATCTAGCCGGGTCGAAACGTCATTACCATCCGAGCTCAAATTCCAGAAGGACTTGCACTCATCGAGCGGAGGATATTCCCAAGCCTTTCGTATCTGAGGTTCGAGTGCGGCTCTCACTCTATGTACATCGCGCAAATTAATCTGCTGCCTTGGGCGAAGCTCGCCGTCATAAAACAAAACCATTTCCATGAACTGAGCCTTTTTGCATCTTAAAACTATTAAGGTGCGATTATCGAGATCTGGCAGTTTAGGTATGCGCGGTCAGCTGTGCGCGATGTCGCTGAAACTTAGCCTTTCCTTGTTTCGGTCAGAAAACCATTCTGCCGGTGTTCTGACTCGTTTTTGATCCATCTTCATGTATGGCTCAACGCTCGCGATGAACCTCGCGAACGCACCATCAAGTGCGCCAGGTTGGAGGCGTCCGATATCTCTTTCGGTACAAAGATTATGTATTTCGGTCAGGATATCGACGACCTCTCTTCCAAAGAGAAAACGCCCACGAGCGATGATTTCGTTCGGCAACCCTTGATCAAACTTACTCCGATCTGCGCCGTGGCTAACAATCAGTCTCACGTCCATGAATACGGAGAAACGGCGGTCGAACAGATCTAGCATGACCTTTTGGTGGGCCGTTCGCCATTGCAAAAATGCGACGACCGCAACCGCCGCGCTGACCAAAACGGCTCCAGATGCCCAGTTCATACCCTCTCCCTTGCTTTGAGACTCCCTTATACCATTCAGATGATGGCGTTTCAAAACCTCGCCGGATCATGCCCGGCGAGGTCTACCCTCAGTGAAACGCCGCCTGGTTTCCGCTTAACGTTCTCGAAGCTTCCCAAGCTGATGACGGATCTCGGGTTTGTCCTGGGGAAAGGGCAAGTTTGTCCGCAGTACGGTGTAGACCGGGAGATCGTGTAAAAAATCAGCAGCGTCCGATGGAATTGAGCTGTAGCGCTACGAAATTGCTACTAAACATTTAAGTCGATTGATTATAAAGTATTTTCTCTTGCCTCCGTCCAGTCGATCATGGGTGCCACGGAAAACACCGGGCCATTCGAATAATGAGCCTTGCCTTCCGTCACCGATGTGCCGCCGCCCTGCGCCGTCATGCCGTTTCGATCCTGTTTCGCTGTGGTCCCGCCATCAAATGGCCCATCACAGATGGGAATACGGCGCGCGATGCGCAACCGCCGGGGACGAGGTCCTATACAGAACAAATCCCGGCATGGCGAGCGGCAAAATCCGGATGCCGGGCGTCGTTTCGACTGTGAAAATCGCCCGCTGTTCACAATTTCGTCCCGACCGGCGGAATAATGTGGGCGCTGGATGCCGGGACTTGATGCAATCGGGGCGAGGGCGTAGGTCAGAGGCAGGCGCTCTCGCGCGTGCGGCTGACGGCGCAAATGCTGCCTTGCGGCGGCCGGCACCGGGCTGCTTTCGACGGGTGCCGGAGACAGGAATGGGAATGCGGAAGGACAGGTGGCCGGTTTGATCGATCCCTATGTTATGCTCGGAATTGACCGCGATGCCGGAGAGCCTGCGATCCGCAGCGCCTGGCGCAAGGCCGCCAAGACCGCGCATCCCGATTCCGGCGGCGATGCCGAGCATTTCGGCAAGCTGCAGGCCGCCTACGATCTGCTGAAGGACCCGGTGCGCCGCCGCGTCTATGACGATACCGGCTACGACCCCCAGCTCGCCGATCCCAAGGATCTCGAGGGCGTGCTGATGCTGGAAAAGCTGGTCAACGACATTATCCTCGACGAGCGCGAACCCGGCAGCTTCGACCCCGTCGCTGCCATCCGCCGCAAACTCTCCGACGACATCGTCAAGAACCGCTTCCACATCCTGGAACTGGAGCGCCACCGCAACCGCGTCCGCCAGCACATCGACCGCCTCGGCCGCCGCCCCGAAACCGACGTCCTCGGCTCGATGCTGCGTGCCCGCAGCCAATCGATCACCGACGCCATCCAGAAGGCGCAGGGCCAGATCGAGGCGATCGAGCATGCGTATCAGATGCTTGAGGGGTATAGTTACGAGCTGGAGGCGTTGGTGATGGTGGCAGTGGAGGAGCCGGAGAGGCAACGGCGGGGTGAGGCTGCGGAGTAGAAGTAGTGCTACTTCGACGTAGGCTTGAAAAGTGTGGGCTGAGTAGGGTCTTTTTCTCGATAATTGACGTTAGCTATTTTCTTGACAATATTGGAAGTCCAACTGTCAATTTTTGATTGAGCTAATTCATAAGCAGATACTATGTCGCCAGTACCCGTTCGCCCCTTCTTTTCGTAGCGGGCGAATTCTTCGCCATCCACACTTAATTTGATCCTGGACAACGACAGTTCAATTATGAAAACAACAGCTAAGTGGTGATCTGATTTGCTGCCATCGCGAACCCATATGCACTTTGGGTTGAGTTGATCTGGATCTAAATCAATACCGATCTCTTCTTTAACTTCGCGATACACACATTGCTTTAGGACGTCTAGCTTGCTGCCCGAATCCAAAAGATTCGCGTCTTCCTCGCGAACGTGGCCACCGAAATAGCAAAGCGTTTTGCCTTTCTCCGGCGACGTGGACGAGGTTGCTCTAACGGCTTTCGTTCCCACAAGGAATTCGTCTTTGCCCTTCTCCTTGATCACGGCAATTGGAATGAGCTGAAGCAGAGTTTTATCTTCCTCAACCTCATGGCGATCATGAAATGCTAGATTTTCTTCGACGTAAGAAGAGATGTCGCTGTAGTCGAATATGGTGGGAAGATTCGCTATTTCTGCTTTCGGAATGTATCCAATTTTCTCATCCGCCAAATTTTCAAGAGGTTGAGAGTTGTCTTTGTTATATTGTAACTTACTTCGTTTTGATCTTGATTATCTGTGTTGTGTTCGGTGATGTTCCGAAAGTAAGATGAGTATTTCGTCTTTGTCTCCTTGATTGAGGAAAGATAAGAGCTCAGGACCTCGTTCCGCATTATGCTTCCCTCCTTTCTGGTCAGTAGGTTTTTATACTCTCGTTCGCTCGACGTCGCTGGAGACGCTTCGAATATCAGGACCAAATCGATTGACATACGAAATCTGTTGGATGTGAAGAAGTTGGTGAAGCGTTCGAAATCGTCGTTGCGCAACAGTTTCTCTTCACGCTGCCATTCAAACCAGCAAAGAGCATCGAAGAAACCTCTATCTAGGATGATAACATCGAGCTTTTTGGCGGAAGTGGCCAGCGTTTCGGAGAGTTGGTTAAGCGCGGCGCACGCGGTCCAGACGTTGAAGATGGGATCAAACTTGTTTGGAATTGGGCAAACGCTCGCGCGCTCGGTAAGTATTTTTGTGCGAAAGTTGTTTCGCCGCAAAAAAATGTCCAATGATCCAATGCAGGTTGATTTTCCGGCTTTTGGCGAGCCAGCAAATTCTATAACTATTGGTCGACGTGGCCTGGACCTACGCTTTATCTCAAGAACAGTCGCTGCCAACTTTTCAAGCTCGACAATTTTTTTGTCAATCTCGGCTTTGGATGTCATTTTTGGTCCTGTTTTCCTATTAGGTCGCTTACCGACTTATCTTCAAATTGCTCGATTAGGCGACCGGCCGAGAATCCCGCAAAGAATCCTATTGGGATGACAACGAATATGAATTCTCTTGGCGTGCCGCCTCCTTCTGTGGAGGCGTGAACCGACGCACGCCAAAGTGCGTAGACGACCATGGAAAACACGGCACCGAATATGGGTCTCAGAATAAAAAAGAATATTGTCCCTATTCTTGAGGGAGATATTTCGTTGTTGGGCAGAAATTCATATGAATTATTTATCGATGCCTTGTAAAGCTTTCTGCTATAAAAAATAGTTGCGCCACAAATTGAAGCAGATATCACGCAAGCGATAGCATCAAATTGCGTCATTGCTGTTGATTCTGTGCTTGTTAGTATTTTTGAAAGAAGGAATAACGTGGCCGCAATTAATAATATTAGGTAATATATAAATAGGCCAATTACGTCGCCTACGTGAAGACGCATTAGCGACAAGTCGTGTTTCTGTTTATCCATGCGAATCCCCTAAATGCTATTTAGAGTATGTTGCGTGGATCAGCTGTGCAACTCTTGTCTATTTTTTGGGTTTTCGGATCAATCGATTGGAATGCAGGTGCCTTGGTAGCTCACCGCCCCGGCCGCCCGGTCTTGCCCTTCGTCCGGCTCTTGCGCTTCTGTTCGCCAGGATCTTCATAGCTCCCGACACCCGTCTTGCCGCGCACCAGCGGGCGGACGTCATGGTTCGAGACGGCCCTTTGGGCCTCCTCACCATGAGGGGTGCGCTCCGGCTGGCCCTCGAGCAGGGGCGAGAAGCGCTTGGTGCTCTTTGATGCATCCGGCTTTTCCGGCAGCTTGCCGCTGACCGGTTTTTCGGTGCGGCCGACGGTCATTTCGTCGAGGTCGTTGCGGCGGAAGAGGGAGGTTGCAGCAAGATCGCCCCCCTCTGGCCTGCCGGCCATCTCCCCCACGGGTGGGGAGACCGACTCGTGGCGGCCGCTCGTTCCCTTGCTGCCGCCCTCATTCTGAGGTGCTGACGCCGTAGACCGCAGCCTCGCAGCATCCTTCCTGCCGGCTTCCATCGACTTGGCTTCCTCGCGGGCCATCGGGTCGTCCATAACGGCGAGTTCGGCGGCCTTGAGGCGTTTGATTTCGTCGCGCAGGCGGGCGGCCTTTTCGAAGTCGAGGTCGGCGGCGGCGTCGCGCATGGATTTTTCGAGCGCGTTGAGATGGGCCTGCAGGTTGTTGCCGACCAGGTTGCCGCCATCGGCGAAGCCCTTGCCGTTGACGCCTGAAATGTCGGCGCGGACGTGGTCGCGCTCGTAGACGCTGTCGAGGATGTCGGAGATCTTCGCCTTCACCGATTCAGGGGTGATGCCGTGTTCGGCATTGTAGGCCATCTGCTTTTCACGGCGGCGGGTGGTTTCCTCCATCGCCCGCTTCATCGAGCCGGTGATGTTGTCGGCATAGAGGATGACCTTGCCGTCGACGTTACGCGCGGCACGGCCGATGGTCTGCACCAGCGACGTTTCGGAGCGCAGGAAGCCTTCCTTGTCGGCATCGAGGATGGCGACGAAGCCGCATTCGGGAATGTCGAGGCCTTCGCGCAGGAGGTTGATGCCGACGAGGACGTCGAAAGCACCCAAACGAAGATCGCGGATGATCTCGATGCGTTCGAGCGTGTCGATGTCGGAGTGCATGTAGCGGACGCGCACGCCCTGTTCATGCAGATATTCGGTCAGGTCCTCGGCCATGCGCTTGGTCAGCACGGTGCAGAGTGTGCGGTAGCCCTTGGCGGCGGTCTCGCGGATTTCGCCGAGCACGTCGTCCACCTGGGAGCGGGCGGAACGGACTTCGACGGGCGGATCGATCAGGCCGGTCGGGCGGATGACCTGTTCGGCGAAGACGCCGCCGGACTGTTCCATTTCCCAGCCGCCGGGGGTCGCCGAGACGGCGATGGTGTCGGGGCGCATGGCGTCCCATTCCTCGAAGCGCAAGGGACGGTTGTCCATGCAGGAGGGCAGGCGGAAGCCGTATTCGGCCAGCGTCGCCTTGCGCCGGAAGTCGCCCCGGTACATGCCGCCGATCTGCGGCACGGTGACGTGGCTTTCGTCGATGAAGACGATGGCGTTGTCAGGAATATATTCGAACAGCGTCGGCGGCGGATCGCCGGGGTCGCGGCCGGTCAGGTAGCGCGAATAATTCTCGATGCCCTGGCAGGAGCCGGTCGCCTCCAGCATCTCGATATCGTAGCGGGTGCGCTGCTCCAGGCGCTGGGCTTCCAGCAGGCGGCCGGCCTTTTCGAGTTCGGCGAGGCGGAGCTTTAGCTCCTCCTTGATCGACTTGATGGCGCCGTTCAGCGTCGGGCGCGGGGTGACATAGTGCGAGTTGGCGTAGATCTTCACCGATTTCAGGTCGCCGGTCTTGGCGCCGGTCAGCGGATCGAACTCGGTGATGGCGTCGATCTCGTCGCCGAACATCGAGATGCGCCAGGCCGCGTCTTCCAGGTGGGCCGGGAAGATTTCGATCGTGTCGCCGCGGACGCGGAACGAGCCGCGGGTGAAATCCATGTCGCGGCGCTTGTATTGCTGGGCGACGAGGTCGGCCAGCAGCTGGCGTTGATCGAGGCGGTCGCCGACCGCCATCTGGAAGGTCATGGCGGTGTAGGTCTCGACCGAGCCGATACCGTAGATGCAGGAAACCGAGGCGACGATGATGCAGTCGTCGCGCTCGAGCAGCGAGCGCGTCGCCGAGTGGCGCATGCGGTCGATTTGCTCGTTGATCGACGATTCCTTCTCGATATAGGTGTCAGAACGCGGGACGTAGGCTTCCGGCTGGTAATAGTCGTAGTAGGAAACGAAATATTCGACGGCGTTATCCGGGAAGAAGTTCTTGAATTCGGAATAGAGCTGGGCGGCCAGCGTCTTGTTCGGCGCCAGGATGACGGCCGGGCGCTGCGTCGCCTCGATCACCTTGGCCATGGTGAAGGTCTTGCCCGAACCGGTGACGCCGAGCAGCACCTGGCTGCGGTCGCCGTTCTCCAGTCCCTCGACGAGGTCGCGGATCGCCGTCGGCTGGTCGCCAGCGGGGCTGTATTCGGAGTCCATGCGGATGGTGATGCCACCTTCCGACTTGTCGGGTCTTGCCGGACGGTGCGGTGTCCAGATCTTGCCGTTCTTGTGCAGCGGATTGCCAGATTCAATCAGTGCCGACAGCGCCTCGACGGTGGCGGTCACCGCGGTGCCGGCCTGCAGCGAGGCGGCCTCTTCCAGCGTCGTGTCCATGCCGGCGACGGGATTGAGACCGGCGGCGGCGCGGGTCTTCGGGTCGGTCGAGCCGCCCATCGAGGTGCCGCGCGCCGATTTCGACGCGGCGATCTCCACCTTCTTGCGGTGCTTGCCGGCTTTCGAAGCGATCTGGCGCTGCGTCTCGACGGAGGATGCCTCCGCATCGGCCTCCAGCTGCTTCACCCAATCGGCGACGGAACCCTCGAGCGGGGCGGCATCATCCGGCGGGACCCGCTGATCCTTCCCGCTGCGCGCGAAGGGCGTCCCGGTGAAAGACGACTGGGGAGCTTCCTCGAAACCATTCGGGGCGGGGGATTTCTTCGTCGGTTTAGCCATGGCCGGAATATGGAGAGAGTCAGCGCGAAAGTGAAGAGGCAAAGGGTACAAAAGGGAAACGAATGAATCGTTCGGATTCGGCGAATAATGGCGCTAAACGGAAAGCCGGCCGGGTCGCCCCGGCCGGCTTTGTCATGCTTGTCAGATGTCTCAGCCGCGCTTCTTGATGACGCCGTAGACGATGTTGCGGTTCTTGCCGAAGAAGACCTTGGATTCGCAATCCTGGCCTGCCGTCGCCTCGTGGATGATCTTCCACATGTCGGCTTCTGAGCGGAGCAGCAGTGCCCAGTTCATGAAGGTCTCGATATAGCCGTCGACGAGGATCGGGTAGGAATAATTGGCGAACAGGAAGGTGCCGCCCGGCTTGACCATCTCCAGGCAACGCTGGGTGAGCTTGATGGCAACGCGATCGACCAGATAGTCGTAGAGGCCGGAGGCATAGACGAGGTCGAAGGTGCCGGGGTTGGAGCGGCGCATCAGCAGTTCGCGCACCGAACCGTCGATCGCTTCGACGGCCGTGCCCTGGAAATCACGGGCAATGGTGCCGATGCTGATCGGATCCTGATCGAGAGCGACCCAGCGCTTCAGCGCCTTCTGCTTCATCGCTTCGGAATAGGCGGCTTCGCGCAGGTGACCGGCGGCGACGCTGAGCACTTCCGTGCCCGGGCCGCGTTCGGCGGCAACTTCATCGACCTGGCGGGCGAGGATGTCGCGGCGGTCCCAGTTGGCCTGCGAGGAGGGCGCGGTGCTGGTATATTCGAACAGCGCCTTGCCGAGATCGGAGGCGGCCGCGACCTTATCCATCACGCTTTCGTGGCGGTAGATGAAGTCGAGCAGGGTGGCATCGCCGGAATAACCGCGCGGCTTGTCCCAGGACCACTTGGTCAGTGGATCCTCGAGGAAATAGCTGGTGACGGCGTGATTCTGGATCAGCGGCACCAGTTCCTGCCAGACGCGCGGATGAATGCGAGCGCGCATCTCATGCAGCGAGATCGTGACGCGATCGATAATCTTCGTCGGGTCTTCGGATTTGGCAAACTGCTGGCGGGCCAGTTCGAGCAGCAGGGCGACTTCACCCTTGCTGATGGCCAGATGCTCTTCGAATCGGTCGCTCTTCGGCGCTTCGAGCTCGGTCGCTATGGCTTTGGGCGTAATAAGGCTATGGCCGTCGAAATCCATCTTGGGCTGGGTCACGCGATACGTCCTCTAATCAATTGGGGTTATATTACCGGGTCACACCTGTACCGTTTTGGGCGTTACCTTGAATTGTATATTAGCGAGAAACTTTTCATTAACCATTGAAATCCATAAACATGATTAACGGCGCCGGTCTGCCGCTCATTTAGCAAGCTTTAATCGAGCCCCTGTATTTTGGTGGTATTAGATTGCCGGTGTTGCCGTGCTTCCTCATCAGAAGGGGCTAAGCGAACCGCACGAATGCGTCAGTCAATTCCGCCCGGAGTATCAGCGGAGAGCTCTGGCGAAGCGTAGTACGGAGCGGTGGAACAGTGCATGAAGCACGAAATTGCCTATGCGGCAGAGATCGATCTTGAACCGAAGTTGCTGCGGCCGACGCCGGGCGAACTGCGGGATCTCTATCGCATCGAGGGGGAAGCTGAACGAAAGATGGCGACACGGCAGGGGCTGTGGATCGCTGTTATCGTCTATATCCTGTTTTCCGCCACCGACCTGCTGCTGATCCCCGATGTTGCCGCCTTCACGATTCTGGCCCGCGTCAGCGTCGGCAGCTTCGCGCTGCTGTTCCTGGAAGCCGAAGTCTATCTGAAGAAAAGCATCCAGTGGCTCGACCGCACCAGTGCGCTGGCGCTGGTGCTGGGCTTCGCGATCTGGTGCTTTCCGGCCGTCCGCACCGTCCATGCCGACAGCCTTTCCTATTACATGATCTTCGGCGCCATCTTCATGATGGGCGCCAACCAGTTCTTCAATTTCCGGTTCGGCCTTTCGGTTCTGGCCTCCAGCGCGGTGCTGGTGACCTTCCTGATCTCGCTGCTGTTCTTCTGGCCGACGAGCGTCTACGCCATGGCCTTCGGCATGTTCTACGTGTCGTGCTTCGTCTTCACCTCCTATGTGAACTGGAAGCTGAACCACGAGCGCTATCACGTCTTCCTCAATGCGCTTGAAGCCAGGATGCAGCAGAAAGAAGCGACGGATCGCGGCGAGGCGCTGCTTCGCATGTCGAACACCGATTACCTGACCGGTCTCGAAAACCGCCGGGCCGTGGACCAGCGGCTGCGCGACTACTGGAAGGAATGGCAGCGCAAGGGCGTCGGCTTCACCGCCATCCTCGTCGATGTCGATTTCTTCAAGAAGTTCAATGACGGCTATGGTCACCAGGAAGGCGACCGCTGCCTCATTCATGTTGCGCGCACCATCAAGGACGCGATCGAGCCCTATGGCGCGTCGATCGGCCGCTACGGCGGCGAGGAATTCATCGTGCTGGCGCAGTTCGACGAGGTCGCGCGCGTGACCGATCTGGCCGAATGCATTCGCGATACGGTCGAGCAGATGGGCCTGATCCATGAGGAGCGCCGTGACGGCACCTCGATCGTTACCGTCAGCGTTGGCGCGGCCTATACGCGTGACCAGAGCGGCAAGCTGGAAAAGATCATCCACGAGGCCGACCGGGCGCTCTACAGCGCCAAGGCGGCTGGTCGCAACTGCGCCCGCCTGTTCGATCCGAACGATCCGTTCAGCAGCGACGAGAGCGAGAATATCGCGGCCCTGCTGCGGATCGCCGTGGCGCAGGATCTGCTGTCGCTGGTCTATCAGCCGATCGAGGATATCCGCACCGGCCGCCGCGATGCTGTCGAAGCGCTGATGCGTTTGAAGACGCTGGATGGCAGCTCGATCCCGCCGAGCCTGTTCATCCCGATTGCGGAGCGCACCGGCATGATTCTCGAGCTTGGCCGCTGGGTGATCCAGACGGCTTGCCGCGAGGTTTTGGCTCCGAACCTGGCGCAGATCGCCAGCGTCAATGTTTCGCCGATCCAGCTGCGTATGCCGGGCTTTGCTGCCAGCGTTGCCGCCGTGCTCTATGAGACCGGCGTTGCCGGCAACCGCCTTGCCTTCGAAATCACCGAAGGCCAGGAAATGGAAATGCATGCAGACGTTCTGAAGTGCATCAGCGATCTGAAGACGCTGGGCATCAAGATCTGGCTCGACGATTTCGGCACCGGTTTTGCAGGCCTCTCCTGGCTGCGCCTCATCGATTTCGACACAGTCAAGATCGACCGCTCGTTCCTGCATGGCAGCGCCACGCCGCGCGGCAAGGCGATGCTCGAAGACATCGTCGGGCTAATCCGTAACCGTGGACCGAAGATCCTCGTTGAAGGCGTGGAGACGGCGGATCAGCTGTCGCTGTTGCGCCAGCTCAGGATCGACTATGCGCAGGGCTATCATCTCGGCCGCCCGGCGCCGGTTCAGGCAATCGATTCCACGCCCGCAAAGCCGAGCCGTCCGGCGCTCGTCGCATCCCGGCCAGCCGGCCGCTAGGGCCTGCTGACGCCTGCCAAAATGCCGCAGTCAGCTTGGGGGAACAATGTCAGCAGCGCTGACGTTGTGATCCGCTGTCTTCAAACAGCGCTCCCGCCCGTTTCCAGGGCACTCTTTCCGACGGCATCCGGAATTGCCCCGCCTCGCCGCCGTTTTCGGATGGAGGACAACAGATGTCCGCATTGGCAAGTCTGCGTGCGCTTACACCGCAGCAGCGCAATACGCTGATCGCCAGCTATCTCGGCTGGACCCTCGATGCCTTCGATTTCTTCATTCTCGTCTTCGTTCTCAAACACATTGCCGAAGAATTTCACACCGACGTTCCGGCCGTCTCGGCGGCAATCTTCCTCACGCTGGCGATGCGCGCGGTCGGTGCTCTGGTCTTCGGGCTGGCGGCAGACCGGTTCGGCCGCCGCGTCACCCTGATGGCGGATGTGCTGCTCTATTCCATCTTCGAGTTCCTGACCGGCTTTTCGACCGGGCTGACGATGTTCCTGATCTTGAGGGCACTCTACGGCATCGCCATGGGTGGGGAATGGGGTGTCGGCGCCTCACTCGTCATGGAAACGGTGCCAGACGAATCCCGTGGGATCGTTTCCGGCATCCTTCAGGCAGGCTATCCGTCCGGCTATCTGCTGGCGTCGATCGTCTTCTTCTTGCTGTTTCCGGTTATCGGCTGGCGCGGCATGTTCTTCGTCGGCGCGCTGCCGGCACTGCTGGTGCTCTATATCCGCCGTAACGTCGAGGAGAGCCCGGCCTTTCTGCGAAGGCAGCGGGAAGGGCGCAGGCCGTTTCTGACGATCCTGCGTGAAAACGTGCCGCTGTTCATCTGGTCTGTGCTGCTGATGACGGCGTTCAATTTCCTCAGCCACGGCACGCAGGATATCTATCCGACCTTCATGGAAACCCAGCGCGGCTATGACAGCTACACGACCGGGGCGATCGCCATCGTCTACAATATCGGGGCGATCTGCGGCGGATTGTTCTTCGGTGCGCTGTCGCAGCGGATCGGCCGCAAGAAGGCGATCGTCATCGCGGCGCTGCTGGCGATCCCCGTGGCACCGCTATGGGTCTACGCGCCCGGGCCAGTGCTGCTGGCGATTGGCGCGTTCCTGATGCAGTTTTTCGTCCAGGGCGCCTGGGGGATAGTGCCTGTGCATCTCAACGAACTGTCGCCAGACGAAGTGCGCGGCACATTCCCCGGCTTTGCCTACCAGCTAGGCAATCTGCTGGCCTCGGGCAATGCAACGATGCAGGCGGGCCTGGCCGCCCATTGGAACGGCGACTATGCGACGGCGCTTCTCGTCGTTGCGGCGATTGTCGCCGCCGTCGTCGCGCTGCTTGCCGGCTTCGGTTACGAGAAGAAGGATGTGCGCTTCGGCGCGGCCGAGGCCGAGACGCCAAAAGGCGCATTCCGGGCCTGAGTAGCTGCGGCGGACGCGAGCCGTCCGCCGCCGATTTTCGCCGATTGTAGTCTTTTCTTAACCAGCGTCTTCTAATCTTTCCTTGCGGTGGTCAGGTATTGCGTTCCACTGCGACTTTTTATGATCCGGTTTGCACGATGGCCGGTATCATGAAGGCGATAAATTTCGCCGTTACCTTTCCTAATGAATTCTTGCTGACCGCGGGCATAGCGATTTCTGCACCGTTTCCAATGCGGCGTACGAGACGAAGTCGGCGAGCTTATACATTACGAAGCCGGCGGGTCATTTGAGACGAATTGAATACAATCAGATATGGCAATCTAGAGGGCTGCGGTGGTAACCGCCGGCGCTGGTGTCCGGGTCTTCGGGCGCTCGGGCACGATCGCCCGCCGCCCATACCAGAACACCCCGATGGCTGCGATGGCTGCGGCGCCGTGGACCCAGTAGGCGAGCGCATAGCCGCCTTCCTTGGTCAGCCAGCCGGCAACGATATTGCTGAGGGATGCGCCGATACCCTGAACAGTCATGACGGCGGCGAGGCCGGCGTTGAAGCGTCCGGTGCCGGAGAGGATGCGCTCGGCGGCAAGCGGCGTGGCGATGCCGATCAGTCCGGCGCCGACGCCGTCGAGGAACTGCACCGGATAGATCGCTGCGAAATTGCCGAAGCTTCCGGCGATGGCGCCGCGGAGCGGCAGGGCACAGAGCGCTATGATGAAGACGAGCGCGAGGCCGAAGCGCCGGATCAGGAAAGGTGCGGCCAGCGCCATGGCGATCATCGACAGTTGAGAGACGCCGGTGACAATTGCCGTCGTGCGGAAGGGGGTGCCGAGCTGGATCGAAAAATCCTGGGCGATCAGGCGGCTCATCGGCGCATTGCCGAAATGGAAGATCAGCAGCGTTACAGCAAGGAGGATGAGGCCGCGCGAGCTGGCAATGATCGAATAGCCCGACGGGCCGGGCGTGCCGTCGTCATGGGCCAGACCGCGCGCGACGGCGTTGTCGATGCTGCGCGGATCGATCGCCAGCGTGGCGCCAATCGTGGCTACGGCCGTCGCAATCATTAGCCAGATGATGCCGTTGAGCCCGAAAAGCAGGGTGGCGAGATAGACCCCGGCCAGAGAGACGACATTGCCGGCATGGTTCCAGAATTCGTTGCGCGCCACCTGATCCGGAAAGGCCGCCTCGCCAACGAGACCAAGCGTCAGGCCCATCAGCGCTGGGCCGATCACCGCCCCGACAATCGCGGTTGCCGACTGGCCGCCGAAGACGGAGGCGTTTCCGGGGCTGGCCAGCGTCCAGAGTGCGGCGGCGGTGACCAAGACGACCGGGATGATGATCAGCAGCCGTTTGTGTGGCGAGGCATCGACCAAGGCGCCGAACATCGGTGTGGCGATCAGCCCAAGGATGCCGCCGAGCGTTGCGACAATGCCGAGCGTCATCGGCGACCAGCCATGCGTGGCGAGGAAGCCGTCGAGGAATGGCCCCAGTCCGTCGCGGGCGTCGGCAAGAAAGAAATTGAGCGTCGCCAGCGCGACCAGCGAGCGGCGGCTGAGGGCGGATTGTTGCGGCGATGGCATCTCTGCTCTTCCTTCAGGACGGTGGTGTCCTGAAGGTGGCTCCGCGGTTTGCGGGCCGCTTCCGGCGCTCGCCATGAACGGCGGCCCGGATCAAAAGTTCCGCGCCTGCGGCAGGGGCGCTTCGATTTTCTTCAAATGCGCCCAATGGGTTCCGCGGGGCTTGAAGAGCGTGAATTTCGGGATACATGCTGGCGCCAGCAGTCACGCCTTCCAAGGATTCTCATATGCCGTTTTCGCTGAGCCCCGCCGCCGTCTGGCCGGTCATCATGCTTTTTGCCTCCAACATCTTCATGACCTTTGCCTGGTACGGGCATCTGAAGCACAAGAGCAGCGCCATTTTCCTGGCCATTCTTGCCAGCTGGGGCATTGCCTTCTTCGAATATTGCCTCGCCGTTCCCGCCAACCGKATGGGCTCGGAAGTCTATTCGACGGCGCAACTGAAGACGATGCAGGAGGTGATCACGCTGATCGTTTTCGCCGGCTTCTCGATCTTCTGGCTCGGCGAAAACCTGACCTGGAACCATGCGATCGGCTTTGCGCTCATTGCGCTCGGCGCGTCCTTCATCTTCCGCGGATGAGGATGCGGCCGCCCGCGATGCGGCGTAAGCGGACGGGCGGCCTTCGCCGCGACCGGGGTGGTGATCGCAGCGCGCCGGTTGCCTAACCGGCCGCGCATGCGAGTTCCATCAAATCGGCGCCGTCTTTTCAACGGCACGTTGCCACTTGCCATTGTCTTCTGCTGCATGGACACTCTTACCCATAGAGGGAGTGGACCATGGCAGAGCGCGGCCGCGAGTTTGCAGATATCGCCTATACCGTCCTCGTCGTCGAGAAGAAGCCGGGTATCGAGGCGGTGGCCGCGGCGCTCGGCATGACCTATGCCGTCCTGCATTCGAGGCTGATCAACCGGACGTGCTTTTCGGCGGATGAGATCAATGCCCTGGTGCGGGTGGTACCGGATGTACGGCTCGTCAATTGCCTGCTGAAGGAAACGGGTTTCGTCGCCGCCGATCGTCCAGTGCCTGATGCCGCGGGCCACGATGGCCAGCCGGCCGAGACGGTCGGCCTTCAGCGCATCGCGACGCGGGTGGTTGTCGACGCAACCGGCATCCTGGAGCTTGTCGATGCTGCACTTGCCGGGGGCGGAATGGATCACAGACGGGAAGCGCTCGTCCGCAACGAGATCAGCGAGACTGAGCGGTCGCTTGCCACCCTGCGGCTGCGGATCGCCGAGGCGTGATTCAGCGGACGCGGCGGCGGAGCTTGTCCAGCCAGTCATCGCCCTCTGCCCGCAACGCCTCCATCTCGGCCGAAATGTCGCCGTGGCGCTGTTCCAGCAGGTTCTTGCGCGCCGGCGTGCCACCCTTGCGAAGCTTGGACTCGATGGCAAGAAGCTGGAGCTTGTAGAGGTTAAGCGTGCGCACGACGCGCATATATTCGCTGAGAGGATTGGGATCTGGCATCGACTGTCGGCTGGCTGGATCTGCGTTTCAAACGCGCAGCCCCTATCGCGCCGGACACAACCGCGACATCAAAACGAGCGGCGTTTTTCAACGGGGAGGTGGTGGCATCATGACGGCCGGTAACATCGAGTGACCGGCCGGCGGGGAACGGGTGGAGGCGTTCTGCGTTGGTTTCCAGAACCGGAGATCAATAATGCAGAAGAACAAACCACTCGTTGAAGTCGTCGTATCCACCGCCGAAGGCAAGGTACCGATGGGCATCATGAACACGGAGCAGGCGCTGGCTCTGCCCGATGATATCGATGCCAAGGTCTCGCATCCCGATCATAAAGCAGGCGAGACGGATGTGTATATTCCGATCGAGGAGCTGGAGCAGCATGCTGCTGCGTCTGTCGGTTCAACGGGCCGAAAACCCAATAATTACAAATAGTCCATGTCTGCAATCTGCCTGAATGCAGTCGCATTTGGTTGAGACCTTGTCACCATCAGGTGATGATGAGGTGATTGGCCATGAGCGTGTCATTTCAGACGATGGCGGCTATCCGTTTCGGTTACGGCTTCCGGCCCGGCGAGTCTGGGCCGCAGGATATCCAGGCGCTTCTCGGCCAGCTGAAGACCGGGGCGCAGAGCCCGCCGTCTTTTCCGGCCGGCGGCGCTGATGCATGCCGCCAGCGGCTGACGGCGCTGCAGGATCAGCTGAAAGCGATGCGTCAGGATGCCAACGCCGGCGGCGACGAGGGCGAGCGCCGCGACCGGCGCCGCGATCTGCAACGGCAAGTGCAGCGCGGGTTCCAGCGCGATGCCAATCAGCGACTGATGCAGCCGGTGCTTTCGGCCAACGGTTTTTACGAGCGGCTGGCGACGTTCTGGACCAACCATTTCTCGACCAGCGCCAACAAGAGCCTGCCGATGCGGATGATGGTGCCGCTCTACGAGGCCGAGGCGATCCGTCCGAATCTCGGCGGCTCGTTCCGCGATCTCTTGCGAGCGGCGACCGAGCATCCGGCGATGTTGATCTATCTCGATCAGGCACAGTCTCAGGGGCCGGATTCGCCCGGCGGGATACGGCAGAGGAAAGGCCTCAACGAAAATCTCGGGCGCGAACTGCTGGAGCTCCATACGCTCGGCGCAGGCAGCGGCTATACGCAGGCCGACGTGCGGGGCGCCGCCATGGTGCTGACTGGACTTACCGTGGATCGTGACGATGTGGATACCGTCTTTCGTCCGCGTCTTTCCGAGCCCGGGCAGCATAGCGTGCTTGGCATCTCCTACGGCGGTGAACGGCGAACGCGCAAGGACTATCTCGCGATGCTGGATGACCTCGCGGCGTATCCGAAGACGGCCGAGCACATCTGCCGCAAGCTTTGCGTCCATTTCATCTCCGATCAGCCGCCGTCCGAAATGATCTCGGCGATGGCGGATGTCTGGAAGCGCGCAGACGGCGATCTGACGGCTGTCTATGGCGCGATGCTCGACCATCCGGCCGCCTGGCGCGACGAGGGCTCGAAGGCGCGCCAGCCTTTCGATTTCGTGGTTGCCGGGCTGCGGGCGCTGAATGCCGGGAGCTTCATGGAAGCCAATCAGGATGATGACGGCGATGCCAATACTGCGATGGCCGCACCGCCTGCGGCGATGGCTGGCGGGGATGCGATGAAGAACGTGGCGCCTGCCGATCCCGCCGGTAAAGAGGCGGTCAAGCGGCGCAAGGCGTCTCAAACCGCCAGAGCTTTGGGGCAGGGTGCGTTACGCCGTATGGGCCAGCCGGTCTGGCTGCCGCCGAGCCCCGCAGGTTTCGACGAGACATTCGGCGCCTGGATCACCGCAAGCCAGCTTGCCGAGCGGCTCGCCTGGGCCCGGCGGGCTTCGGCGCAATTCGGCAAGGACGAGGATCCTCGCGACTTCCTCAAGGCAACGCTCGGGGATGCGGCGCGCGACGAGACAATCCAGGTCGTTTCGCAGGCGCCGAGCAAGATCAGCGGGTTGACGCTGGTTCTTGCCTCACCCGAATTCAACCGCCGATAAGGAGACCGGCCATGACAGAGTTTTTGCTTTCCCGCCGTGGTTTTCTGGCCTCCGCCTGCTGTCTCGCCGCTGCCCCGGTTTTCACGCCCGTCACCTTCGCCGCCATGCCGGGCGACAACAGGTTCGTCACCATCGTGCTGCGCGGCGCCATGGATGGCCTCGATCTGGTCCAGCCCTATGGCGAGGCCGGTTTTGCAACGCTGCGTCCGACACTGGCGCTGACGCCGGATAAGGGGCTCATCGATCTCGACGGTCATTTCGGCCTCAATCCGGCCGGCGCAGATCTTCTGCCATTGTGGAAGTCGAAGGAGCTGGCCTTCGTCCATGCGGTCTCGACGCCCTATCGCGACCAGCGCAGCCATTTCGACGGCCAGGATATGCTGGAATCGGGCGGCGAACATGTGGCCGAAGAAAAAAACGGCTGGCTCAACAGGGCGCTTGCCGTCATCCCGCGCTCGGATGCGCGCAAGGCGATCGACGTCAACACATCGACGGAGCTGATCCTTTCAGGTCCGAACAATGTCGATGTGTGGGCATCGGATTCCAATCTCAGCACCGCCAAGGATGAAATGCAGTTTCTGATGCGGCTCTATGCCGGGGACCCCGCCTTTGCCAAGGCGATGGAGGAGGCGACCCGGGCCAATGGCGCTGCGATGATTGCCGAACCCGATGGCAAGCGCGGCGAGAAGATCGCCGATGTCGCCGTACTTGCTGGCAACATGCTGAAGGGCGACTACCGGATCGCAAGCTTCTCGATCACCGGCTGGGATACGCATGTCGGGCAAGCCGCGCAGTTCAAGCGACCGGTTCAGGATCTGGCGGAAGCGATCAACACACTGAAAACCACGCTAGGCGCTGATATCTGGTCGAAGACGGTCGTCCTTGCGATGACCGAGTTCGGCCGCACCGTGCGGCAGAATGGCTCCGGCGGCACGGATCATGGAACGGGCGGTTGCGCGCTGCTTGCGGGCGGAGCCATCAATGGCGGACGTATCCTCGGTAAATGGCCGGGCATCGGCGATGCCCAATTGCTCGACGATCGCGATCTGATGCCGACGGCCGATGTTCGGGAGATCGCCGCGGCGATGCTCTACCGGCAGTTCGACGTTACTGCCGAAGACCTGACGGCGAAGATCTTTCCGGGGTTGAGTTTTGACAAGGGCTCGCAGTTCCTGCGAGCCTGATGAGAGCCAAGTCACTCGGCAGGGACAGGCATCGGCGCTCCGTTCTCGTCCAGCGCCACCATGATGAAGGTACCGGCGGTGACTTTCTCCATCTTGTTGTAGCGCGATCGGTGCGCCCAGGCCTCGACGCAGAGGGTGATCGAGGTGCGGCCGACGCGGTCGATGTTGGTATAGACGGAGAGAGTATCGCCGATCTTGACCGGCAGTTCGAAAGCCATTTCCTTGACGGCGGCGGTGACGACGCGGCCGCGGGCGCGCTCGGCGGCGCGGATGCCACTTGCCAAGTCCATCTGCGCCATGACCCAGCCGCCGAAAATATCCCCCGCCGGATTGGCGTCGCCGGGCATGGCGAGCGTGCGGAGGGTCAGTTCACCTTTCGGCTTCGGGCTGTCGTTCATCATCAAGTCCTTGTCATGTCACGGAGAGTGAAGATGGCAGGCTTGACGGCCGGATGGCAAGGGCAATGCGGCGGTTATGCAGGGAGGGATTTGTCAGAGACGGCCGAGCGTGAAGAAGAGTGCGGCCCAGAAGAGCGCCGAAAGCTCGGCGGCTACCAGAAAACCGATTGCGCGTTCCGTCATGGGAGCTCCCCCCTCGTGGTTAAAAGGGGCTCGCGACCCCAGACGCGAACCCCAATCCCTTCGTGTCCGCCAAGACGCGTTAGGATGGCGAGCGAAATACTCAAAATGGGGGAGGCGCGGTATCGTAAGATCTTGGGATCCCACGGCTGGAATAGTGCTCCGTGTGTCTCCGATGGCTGACTGGGCAATTTTTATTCTTGGTAGCCCGCAAAAAAATCGCTGAGCTTAAATATAATAGAATTCATATATTTATCTCTTGCGTGGCGGTTCAGGGAGGTTGTTTCCGTTACGTTATGTGAAGTCGAGCTAATAATGCTTCACTGGCCGGTAAGACATGCCCTGCAGAATTTGCGTTGATCATCAGTGCGTGAATGCGAGGGGACTTCGTGCGCAATACAAAGATTTCGACCCGTCTGTACGGGCTTGTCGGGCTTACACTGGCGATTTTCGTCGGCGTGATGGCGTTCTTCCTGAACTATTCCTACTCGGAGCTTGAGGCCGAGCGGAAAGCCGGTCTGGCCCAGATGGATGCGACGGCCATCAACATCATGAAGAAATACTACAAGATGGAGCAGGACGGCACGCTGACGCGCGAGCAGGCGCAGACTGCCGTCAAGGACGTCATCGCTTCCATGCGCTATGGCGACAGCGGCTACTTTTGGATCAACGACATGCACCCGACGATGGTGATGCATCCGATCAAGCCGGAGCTTAATGGCACCGACCTGTCGCAGAACAAGGATCCGAACGGCAAGTTCCTGTTTGTTGAGTTCGTCAATACGGTCAAGGCCCATGGCCAGGGCTTCGTCGATTACTACTGGCCCAAGCCGGGCGCCGAGCAGCCTGTTCTGAAATACTCGCATGTCGCCGGCTTCGAGCCCTGGGGCTGGGTTGTCGGCACCGGCGTCTATGGCGACGACCTTGCCGCGCTTTACCGCCAGAACGCACTCTGGGCCGCGCTGCTCTGTGGTGCGGGCGCTATCGTCACCCTGCTCATTGCCTATGCGATCGTTCGCAGTGTTACCGGTCCGGTTGCGCGGATCGGTGCTGCGATGCATGCCATTGCTGCCGACGACTCCACTGCCGCAGTGGTTGACAGCGAACGCCGTGACGAGATCGGCCACATGGCCAAGGCGCTGCTTGTCCTGCGGGACTCGATGATCGAGCGTAGCGAGATGCGATCACGCGAGGATTCCCGTCAGCGCGAGCTGGATGGTGAGCGCCGCAGCAGCGAGCAGCGGATGCGTAGCTCCGCCGAACGCCAGAACCACGCGATGATGACGCTTGGCCAGGGCCTCGAGCGTCTTGCCGCCGGTGATCTGACGGTCACGGTCGGCGATCTCGGCGAGGAATATGCCAAGCTGCGTTCGGATTTCAATGCGGCTGCCGGTGCGCTTAGCAGCGTCATCCAGGCGATTTCGGAATCGAGCCATATCGTCAACGACAGCGCCGCCAATATCAGCGAAGCGACCAACAATCTTTCGAAGCGCACCGAGCAGCAAGCGGCCGCTCTGGAAGAGACGGCAGCGGCGCTCGACGAGATCACGGCGACCGTCCGCACAGCCTCCGAGCGGGCGACGGAAGCGCGCGAGATGGTGTCCGAGACCAAGACCAGCGCCGGCAAGTCGGGCGAGATCGTCCGCAATGCCGTTGCGGCGATGAGCCGGATCGAGGATTCGTCCAGCCGTATCGGCCAGATCATCGGCGTCATCGACGAGATCGCCTTCCAGACCAACCTTCTGGCGCTCAATGCAGGCGTCGAGGCGGCGCGTGCGGGCGAGGCCGGCCGCGGCTTTGCCGTCGTTGCGCAGGAGGTCCGCGAGCTGGCGCAGCGCTCCGCAAACGCCGCCAAGGAGATCAAGACACTGATCAGCAACTCGGCTGCGGAAGTCGGCAACGGCGTTTCCCTTGTCCGCTCGACGGGCGATGCGCTGGTGGAAATCGAGGCGCTGGTCAACAAGGTCAATGACCACGTGAATTCGATCGCCACGGCGGCGCGCGAGCAGGCAACCGGGCTGCAGGAGATCAACACCTCGGTCAATCACATGGATCAGATGACGCAGCAGAACGCTGCGATGGTCGAGGAGACGACCGCAGCCAGCCAGACGCTGGCTGCCGAGAGCAACCAGCTGCGCACGCTGCTCTCCAACTTCCGCCTCGGCCAGAGCCAGCGGGCGGCGCCGCGCGCCTATAACCGGGCGGCCTGAGAGCATCCGGAAAAGGCGGGAAACCGCCTTTTCCACCAGGGGTAAGCTTTCCTTCACGAGTTTTATTTAAATTTGATTGGAATTCTTCAGGTTGCAAGCAGGGCTGCGGGGCGATGGAGGGTATTGTGTCTGTCTCTCTTCTGCGGCGTATCGTGCTGACCACGCTGGTTTCCACGGCGCTTACGACTTGTTCCATCAGTGACGGCCTCGTGCCGCCTGCCAATGTCGATCGCGGCACCAAAGTCAGCTCCATTTCTCCGCCAAGACAGTCCGCCATGCGCATGGCGCCGATGGAAACGGCGCAATCCTATCCCGCTTCGGCGCCCGTTTCGCGCGCCGGCGGATCGGTCGATTACCTCGATACGCCAAACCTTGCGGGCGAGGGACGTTCCGCCAGCGATGCCGCTCCGGCGCCCGGCGGCAAGCTGCCGATGATCGACAGTGACGAGGCGCTTGCCCAGCAACAGGTGCCGCGCTCTCAGAATGAGCCCGGCAACTGGGGTGGCACGCGCCAGCTTTCGGTTCCCGAGGGCGGCGTCAACATGGATTCCGAACTCGGCGCCGAACCGGTCGTCGGCCTTGCCCAGGAGCAACAGCAGCAGATCGCCGAAGGCGAGACGGCCGAGCCCGTGGTCGATGGCATCGGCACCGATGCGCCTGTTCAGACCAACCAGCGCCACATGCCGCGCCCGGCCGCACAGGCCGAGATGAACCAGGCCGCCGCCTGGAATGACGGCAGCGCAGTCGTTGCCCCGCAGCGCGTTCCCGAAGAGAACGAGAGCCAGGAAGTGGCGATGCTGAGGCCGAACGATCCTATGATGAGCACGCCGGCCATGCCCGCTGATCCGAGCGTGATGCCGGCCTCGGAGCTTTCCTGCCGCCGCGAACTGAAGCGCATGGGCGTGGTTTTCACTGACAAGCCGGCGATCTCCAATGGTCCTGCCTGCCAGGTGCCTTACCCGATCTCCTTGCAGGGGCTTTCCGGCAATATCGGCGTCCGGCCGGCYGTGACGCTGAACTGCCAGGTGACGCTCGCCTTCGCCAAATGGGTGAAGAACGAGCTCGCGCCGTCGGCACGCTTTCGCTACTGGTCGGGCATCAAGACGATCGAGCCGCTCGGCGGTTATTCCTGCCGGCGCATGAACAACAGCCGCCAGAAATACAATCCGATGTCGGAGCATGCGCATGGCAATGCGATCGATGTCGGCAAGTTCGTGCTGAAGAACGGTCACGAGATCGATATCCGCAAGAAGGGGCTGTTCTCCTTCCGTGAGGGCCGTCTGCTCAAGGCGGTGCGCAGCGACAGCTGCAAGTATTTCAACACCGTGCTTGGCCCCGGCAGCAACCCCGAACACTGGAATCACTTCCACTTCGATCTGAGAGACCGCAAAAGCGGCCGGGTCTATTGCAGCTAGCGTGCCTTCTTGGCGCATGCCGGGGAATCTGATCTGACGGGCACTCCTGGAAGAGGAGAGCAGAGATGGCAGACCGCAGGCGCCCGAATTTCGTCATGCTTTTTCTTGTGGTGGTGATTGCCGCAGCCGCCGTTTTCGGCGGGCGCTGGTATGTCTATGTCGCCTATGCGAGCGACCCCTTCGACGAGGTCGGCATCGGTCTAAACACGATGATGCCGGGACCCATCCGCGAGATCGGCTGCGGCATGCTGAAGAGCCGTTTCGAAGGCAAGACGCTGCCGCCCTTCGGCTGCGGCCTCAACGGACAGTGGTGAGCGCTCAAAAAGAAAGCCGGCGAAACGCCGGCTCAGACTGACCGGTCTTCAGGGGAAATCGACCGGGTTCTAAAAGTGTTCGTGCTTACGGCGGCATTTCTCTACAAATAGAGGCAGCGGAAATATGGGCGTAACGAGCGCCCGTTGACGGTTCCGCAAAGGGATGGGCGGCGGGGCGGAAACCGTTGCTTGCCTCTGTGGCGGTTATCCTCCGCGAAGATCACCGGTTGATGACAAGGGCGATGGAAAGACGATTTTCCGCTGGCCGCTTTTCTTCGCGCCACTATGGCTTGCCCGCTGAATAGTGTGTTCACGGGGTACGGGATGTCAAAGTGTCACAAAGGGGCTATATAGCGGCCCAGTAAGAGGAAACATCCAAAAGCCGCATGACACCCATCATTTCGATCCGCAATCTCACCAAGCATTATGCCAATGGATTTGAAGCGCTGAAGGGCATCGATCTCGATGTCGAGAAGGGCGAAATCCTGGCGCTGCTCGGCCCCAATGGCGCAGGCAAGACGACGATGATCTCGATCGTCTGCGGCATCGTCAATCCGAGCGGCGGCGAGGTGCTCGTCGGCGGCAACGACGTGGTCAAGAATTTCCGCGCGACGCGGACGATGATCGGCCTTGTGCCGCAGGAGCTGACGACCGACCAGTTCGAGACCGTCTGGAACACGGTGAGCTTCTCACGCGGCTTGCACGGCAAGAAGCCGAATCCGGCGCATATCGAGAAGGTGCTGCGCGACCTGTCTCTCTGGGACAAGAAGGACAACACGCTGCGGCAGCTTTCCGGCGGCATGAAGCGGCGCGTGCTGATCGCCAAGGCGCTGAGCCACGAGCCGGAAATCCTCTTCCTCGACGAGCCGACGGCCGGTGTCGATGTGACGCTGCGCAAGGACATGTGGCGCGTCGTCGAGCAGCTGCGCGCCTCGGGCGTCACGATCATTCTGACGACCCACTATATCGAAGAGGCCGAAGAGATCGCCGATCGTGTCGGCGTCATCAACGGTGGCAAGCTGCTGCTCGTCGAAGACAAGGCGGCGCTGATGGCCAAGCTCGGCCGCAAGCAGCTGATCCTCGAACTCACCGAGCCGCTTGAAAAGCTGCCGGAGCATTTTGCCGGAAACGGCCTGTCGCTGGAACAGGGCGGCGCGCGGCTGGTCTACAATTTCGATGCGCATAACGAGCAGGAAAGCATCGCGGCGCTTCTGACCCGGCTTTCGGCAGACAACATCCATTTCAAGGATCTCTCGACGCGGCAAAGCTCGCTCGAGGATATCTTCGTGGCACTCGTGGGAGGCGCCAAATGAATATCGAAGCCGTCAAATCCATCTACTTCTTCGAGATGGCGCGCACGCGCCGCACGCTGCTGCAGAGCGTCGTCTCGCCTGTCATCTCGACCTCGCTCTATTTCATCGTCTTCGGCGCCGCCGTCGGTTCGCGCATCCAGACGGTAGAAGGTGTCTCCTACGGCGCTTTCATAACGCCCGGCCTGATCATGCTGACGCTGCTCGGCCAGTGCATCAGCAACGGTTCCTTCGGCATCTACTTTCCGAAATTCACCGGGACGATCTACGAGGTGCTGTCGGCGCCTGTTGCGATGACGGAAATCCTGCTCGGTTATGTCGGGGCGGCGGCCACCAAGGGATTGCTGATCGGGCTGATCATCCTGCTGACGGCCAATGCCTTCGTCGAAGTGAGGATCGAGCATCCCTTCATGATGATGCTGTTCTTCCTGCTGACGGCGATCACCTTCAGCCTGTTCGGCTTCATGATCGGTATCTGGGCCGGCAATTTCGAGCAGTTGAACCTGATCCCGATGCTGGTGGTCCCGCCGCTAACCTTTCTCGGCGGCAGCTTCTATTCGATCAACATGCTGCCGCCCTTCTGGCAGGCGGTCAGCCATTTCAATCCGGTGCTCTATCTTGTCAGCGGTTTCCGCTGGAGCTTCTACGGGATCGCCGACGTCAATCCGCTGATCAGCCTCGGGATGATCACGCTGTTCCTGGCGATCTGCCTTGGCACACTCGGCTGGATGTTCAGGACCGGTTACCGGCTGAGAAACTGACGCCGGATCAAGCCTGTCGCTTTGCCAGGCGCATCGCCGCGGCCTCGATCATCAGGGTGACACCGGCCTCGAAAAACATCCCAGGGCCGCTGTCGCGGTAGTGCAGAACGGCGCGGCTCGTCAGCGGATAATTGACGGCTGCCTCGTCAAGCTGCTTCGTGTTGGGCTGCGGCTCCGCCTGCTCTTCGATCACGCAGCCGAGCGTATAGCGCCCGAGGGCGACGAGAAGCTCCATCGCGGTCTCCGGCGTCATCCCGGCATCCACGAGCAGGCCGATCTGAGTCTCGACCTTTGCAAGATCCTGCGGGTCGGCCTCCGTTCCTGCATGCACGCGCCCGCCATCACGATAGGCAAGCAGCGCGTTGCGAAAGCTGCGGCAGTTGGCGAGCAGATAGGCGCTCCACACGTCTCCGGGTTTTGGTGCCGCATGCGTATGCCCGCGTCTCAGAATCTCGGCATTCATCGCGTCGATCAGCGCGCGCTTTCCCTTGAAATGCCAGTAAAGTGCTGGCTGGCGGATGCCGAGGCGCTCGGCCAGCGCGCGGGTGGAGAGCGCGTCCAATCCCGCTTCGTTCAAAAGCAGAAGCGCCTCATCGACGATACGCTGGCGGTCGATCTTCATCTCGTTGGCAATCCTGGTTGCGTTTTCACCTTATCAGCGATAAGTAACTTATCACTGATAAATTTGGTGAACGATATGAAGAAAGCGCTCAGCGTCGTCTATGCCACCGTGGTTCTGGACGCGGCGGGGATCGGCCTGACTTTGCCGATTTTTCCGCGTCTTCTGCGCGATGTCGGCCATACGGACAATCTCGGATGGCGTTTCGGCGCCTTTCTGGCGCTTTATGCGCTGATGCAATTTCTGTTTTCGCCCGTGTTGGGGTCGCTGTCCGACCGGTTCGGACGCAAGCCCGTTCTGCTCGTCTCGCTTGCGGGTGCTGCGATCGACTACGTGTTTATGGCCTTGGCTCCGGCACTCTGGATGCTGTTTCTCGGCCGTGCGATTGCCGGCCTTACCGGCGCGAGCAATGCCGTTGCGGCGGCCTGCATCACGGATGTAACCGAAGAACATGAGCGAGCCCGCCGTTTTGCACAGCTGAGTGCCTGCTTCGGTGTCGGCTTCATTGCCGGGCCCGCGATCGGCGGGATCCTTGGCGAATATTCCGTTCGCCTGCCGTTCATTGCCGCCGCGGTGCTGAACGCTCTGAACTTTGCCGTGGCGATTTTCCTGCTGCCGGAAACCCGCAAGCGCGGCGAGGGAGAGGAGGGGCAACCGCTGTCGCCCTTCACGCATTTCAAATGGTTGTTCAGTTTCAAGCCGCTGCTGACGCTGATGGCGGCTTATTTCCTGCTGGCTTTCATCGGGGAAGTCGGCGGCACCGTGTGGGTTCTCTATGGCCAGGACAAGTTTTCCTGGTCGGCGATGATGGTCGGCATTTCGCTGGCCGCCTTCGGATTCTTCCATGCGGTGGTACAGGCTTTCGTGGCCGGACCGGTCAGCGAACGCTGGGGAGAGCGGCGCGCAGTGCTGATTGGCGTCATCGCCGACAGTATCGCCTATGTGACGATCGCGTTTCTGAGCGAGGGGTGGATGGTGTTTTTCCTGATGCCGTTGTTTTGCCTGGGCGGCATCGGCGCGCCGGCGCTGCAATCGCTCGTCACGGCGAATGTCGATGCGGAGGCGCAGGGAAGGGTCCAGGGCCTTTTGGCAAGCATGGTCAGCCTCGCCTCGATCGCCGGGCCGCTGGCGATCAGCACCATCTATTTCGCCTCACGGGACGTCTTTCCGGGACTTGTCTGGGTGCTTGGTGCTGCCGTTTATCTGGGGCTTCTGCCGCTGATTTTCAGTCGCCGCCCTGCTGTCCCGTCATGAGCCATTTTGCAATGCATGGCTGTGCAATGTCTGATGCTGGCAGGGAATATTTCACCTATGGTGGCGTAAATCGCGATAGAGGTGTGGAAATCGCCCCATGTCACGCCTTCGTCACGCGACAAGCTTATCGATAGTGTGCTTAATAAGCCCTGCGAAGCGAGGGGATCGCTAGCGTTTCCGTTCCTGGCCCGCCACCTGGTGGGCTTCGATATTCTACCGCCATTAGAATACGGACGCCGATTATGATCAGACTTCACATTTTATTCGCCGTCGCGTTCATGGTTGCGATGTGTTCGCTGGCATTTGCTGTCAGCTACAATCATTCGAAGACAAGCGACAGCCACACCAACGGAAGCTCAGGCTTCCTCTGGCTCTCGGCTTCCAGTTGAGCTGAGGGCCTGCGCCTTCGTTTCTCTTTGGCGCTGCCGCTGAGATTGAAAGCAGCACGAAACCAACCCGTTACAGTGCAAATAGCAAGCCCTTAATCCCGCAGGCGCAGTTCGTCTGTCTGCATCTGCATCGAGCCCAGCGTTTCCAGGAAGCTCATGCCGAGCAGGCTCTGGTCGAGCTTGCCGTCTTCGGCGACGCTGGCGGCGACGCCGGTGCGGACGATCGGGCCGATGGCGACGCGGTCGAGAGTCACGGGGGCAGCGCGGGTGCGGCCGTTGGCGGTCATGACGGTCATCGAGTAGTCGAGGTTTTCGGGGATGATGCCGATGCGTTCGGCGTCGGCATGCGAGAGCGCGACCATGCTGGCGCCTGTGTCGACCAGCATCTGGATGGTCTGGCCGTTGACCGAGACGTCGGCCTCGAAATGGCCGTTCAGCAGCTTGTGCAGGATGATCTCGCTGCCGCCTTCGCTGGTGGTGACGACGACGGCGCGGCCGGGTACGAGCCCGGCCAATAGCCGGTTGCCGACGCCAAGCAGATCCTGTCGGTAGAGATAGACGGTGGCGAGCGCCAGGATGATGACAAGCCAGATCATCAAGTTGCGCATCGTTTCGCCGATATTGCGGCGGCTCGCCCAGATGCCGGCCGAGAGCATCAGCGCGATCGGCAGAAGATAGACCATGCGCCCGAAATCGTCGGTCTCCATGCCCATGATGCGATCGTTGCCGTTGTTGAACACGAGGATGGCGAGGCCGATGCCGAGGATCAGCAGGAAGATCGTCAGACGGCTCATGCAGGCCGCCCCGTATCGATGCTTTGCCGGCTACTCTCCGCGTGCGCCGCGCCTTCGAAGAGCCTGGCGGGCAGAATCGCCATCAGGCTGGCGCGTTCGGCATCGGAATAGCGCATCCACGCGCCGATTTCCTCGATCGTGCGGCCGCAACCCGTGCAAAAACCGGTTGCAGGATCGATGGCGCATACATGGATGCAGGGTGTTTGCATGAAGGATATATCGTTGTTTCACAAGGCCATGGCAAGGGCGCAGAGCGCGGCGATCTCGGAAATCTGTTCGGCGGCGCCGAGCGTGTCGCCGGTATGGCCGCCGAGTTTTCGGCGGATATAGAGGGTCACTGCGAGGACCGAGATTCCGGAGGCCAGCAGGCTGCAGACAAGCGGCAGCAGACCGAGTGCCGGCCAGATGATGAAGGCGGCGAGCAGGCATCCCGAGACCAGCGCCATATGCATCGCACCTTCGCCGGGCTTGCCAGCGGAGGCGGCAACACCGTCCGTCTTCGCCGGCGGCAGGCGATGCCAGTGCCAGACGAGCGCGGCGCGGCCGAGGCAGGCGGCGGCCGGGATGGCGAGCGCGGCCTCGAAGGCCGATGCTTCGCGGGCGATGGCGGCGAGTGCGGCAGCGCGGAGCGCGATCGAGAGGATCAGCGCAATGGCGCCGTAGCTGCCGATGCGGCTATCCTTCATGATGACGAGCGCATGGTCGCGGTCACGTCCGCCGCCGACGCCGTCGGCGGCATCCGCCAGGCCATCCTCGTGCAGCGCGCCGGTGACGACGGTGAGCGCTGCGATCGCCACCAGCGCCGACATCAGCCGGTCGGCGCGCAGGCCCAGCATCATCAGGAAAATCGCAGCAGGAATAATGCCGATCAGCAGGCCGGCCAGCGGGAAGGCGCGGGCGGTCCGGGCGAGCTTGCCGTCGTCGTCTGCAAAGACGAAAGCAGGCATGGGAATACGGCTCAGGAACGCGACGGCGCGGGCGGTATCGATCGCATAGGCCTTGATGATTATGTCCCCACTTCATGCATGGAAGCTGCGGCGCTTTTGGAGTTGTTCGCCTCTGCCGCTGGCTTTAAGAGAGTCGCGACGAAAGAAGCCGATTTGCTGCGAAAAGACAAGTTGGCCCCGGATCGCCGGGAAAGAGCAAGAAGACAAGGAATCCCCATCCATGAGCGTTTCAGGCCTGCCGTTCGACGATTTCCGCGCGCTGCTGCGCGAGCTGCCGGGACCGGATGCCAGGGCGCTGGTCGCAGCGCGTGAACGCGACGCGCAGCTGACAAAGCCGCCGGGCGCTCTCGGTCGCCTGGAAGAAATCGCCTTCTGGCTGGCGGCATGGACGGGCAGGGCACCTGCCGTCAACCGGCCGCTGGTGGCGATCTTTGCCGGTAACCACGGCGTTGCCCGTCAGGGGATTACGCCGTTCCCGCCATCCGTCACGCAGCAGATGGTCGAGAACTTTGCCGCTGGCGGTGCTGCGATCAACCAGATCTGCGTCGCTTACGATCTCGGCCTCAAGGTGTTCGACCTGGCGCTCGATTACCCGACCGGTGACATCACCCAGGAAGCAGCTCTCTCCGAGCGCGACTGTGCCGCCACCATGGCCTTCGGCATGGAGGCGATTGCCGGCGGTACGGACCTCCTCTGCATCGGCGAGATGGGTATCGGCAACACGACGATTGCGGCAGCGATCAACTACGCCCTTTACGGCGGTTCGGCACGCGACTGGGTCGGTCCCGGTACGGGTTCGGAAGGCGAGATGCTGGAGCGCAAGGTGGCGGCCGTCGAGCGCGCCGTCGAGCTGCACCGCGATCATCTCGACGATCCGCTGGAGATCATGCGCCGTCTCGGCGGCCGCGAAATCGCCGCGATGGCCGGCGCGATCCTGGCGGCCCGTGTCGAGAAGATCCCCGTCCTGATCGACGGCTATGTGGCGACGGCTGCCGGTGCTATCCTGCAGGCGGCCAATCCCTCGGCGCTCGACCACTGCCTGATCGGCCATGTCTCTGGCGAGCCCGGCCATCTCCGGGCCATCGAGATGCTCGGCAAGACGCCGCTTCTGGCGCTTGGCATGCGGCTCGGCGAGGGCACGGGTGCTGCTCTGGCGGCCGGTATCGTCAAGGCGGCTGCCGCCTGCCATTCCGGCATGGCGACCTTCGCGCAGGCAGGTGTCACCAACAAGCATTGATTGGGCGCCTCGCGTTCAGCTTTGTGACAGGTTGATGACGGACGCTTGCGGCGCGGACCGGGAAACGGTATTCGCATTTTCACTGATGGACGGCGCAGGACGCCGTCCCCGACCGCAAGACGAGGACGCCTTGGAAAAACCTGCCGTTCGAAAGCTGACCGGTGTCAGCCACTTCTTTGCCGCTGCGAGCTATTCCTGGGCGGGATTTCAGCGCCTGATCAAGGAATCTGCTTTCCGGCAGGAACTGCTGTTCGGCGCCGTTTCGCTGATCCTGCTGATCGCTGTCGGCGCCACGCTTTCCGAGCTGGTGATCGCGGTGATCCTGCTGCTGGCACTGTTTGCCGTCGAGGCACTCAACACGGCGATCGAAGAGGTCATCGACCGCATTTCGCCTGAAATCTCGATGGTCGGCAAGCATGCCAAGGACCTCGGCTCCTTCGCCGTGCTCTGCATGCTCGGCGCCTGCGGGCTCTACCTGCTGTTGACCGTCGGCAAGCATCTGATCGCCATCGTCTTCGGATGATATTCAGACCGACCCCTAAATATTAAGGTTGTGTAAATAATAATTGTACGTTTAGGTTGTTTTCGTTTTGCGCGACAGGTGCACACGGGGGCGACGATTGGCACATCTTCAGGCGAATGCGGTTCACCAGGTTGAAGGCGGCGAGAAGGCCAGAGACCTTGGCTATATGGGGCTGGCCGCGCTTGGCCTGACCTTTCTCTTCTTATGGCTGTCGCAACAGGGCGGCGTCTCGTCGGCGATCGGCATCGGCGGGCTTATCGTTGCTGCCTCCGCCGCCGTCGGCGGTGTCATGGGATTTCTGTTTTCCGTGCCGCGTATCATGACGAAAGAGGCACCTGCCGTTCCAACTGCGGATGTGAAGGCCGGCGCGGAAGGCTTGAAGTCGCCGCGGCGCGAGAGGCTGCTGGCGTCGAATACCAACCTGGAGCGAATTTCGGAATGGCTGACAACGATGCTGGTCGGCGTCGGGCTGACGCAGGTGGCGAGTCTGCCCTCGCATCTGAATTCATTTGCCGATTTTATCGACAAGCAGGCCAGTGGCCTCTTCGCCGGAGCCAATGCGCCGCTACTCAATGCTGTCACCGTCTCGTCGCCTTTCCTGCTTGTCTTCGGGCTGATCGCCGGCTTCATCTTCTTTTACCTCTACACGAGGATCTATCTGTCGCCGCTGTTCCAACAGGTGGAAATCCTGCTGGATAAGGATCCCGGTGAGCAGAAGCTCGGCGAGCAGACGACAAAGCAGATCGTCGATAGCGTGCCTGTCGAGGATCGAGACGCCTTCCTATCCTACCTGACGAGCAGTGACCGTCTGTCCGTCAATCAGGGGATCGAGATCATTTTCGACCTGCTTTACCAGCCCGGCGGCTATGAACAGGCGATCGCGATCGGCACCAAGCTTGCGAGCACACCGGCCTCGAAGATCGCCCAGTTCTGGTTCTTGATGGCCGCGGCCTACGGGCAGAAGCATCGCGCACTGCGCGTCGGCGAGGCTGCTCCGGAAGAGTTGGCGAAGACGAAGAAGGCGGTGCTGAGTGCGGCAAAGCAGGCGATCCTGCTCGACCCATCCTACAAGGAAAATCTGAGAAATCTGACGCGGCTGGATAGTATCGACAACGACCTGGGAGACTTCCGCGATGATCCCGCGTTCCTGGCGTTACTCGCGGGCTGACCTTAGGCGAAGCTCTTGCGCTTACGGGAGACTGCGTGCGCTTCCTCGACGGCAGGAAGGCTCTGCAGGACGCGCTTGCCGGGCAGGATGGCAATGACTTCGGTGCCTTCGCGGAGTTTCGATTTCAGCACAAACTGGCCGTCGTGCTTGGCGAGGATCGCCTGGACGATCGGCAGGCCGAGGCCGGTGCCCTGTTCTGCGCTCTTGATGGCGATCGAGCCCTGACCGAAGGCAGAAAGCACGATCGGGATTTCCTCTTCGGGAATGCCGGGGCCGTTGTCCTTGATCGAGATATATTGGCCGCCACCCGCCGTCCAGCCGACCTTGACGTGGATCTCGCCGCCCTGGGGCGTGAATTTCACGGCGTTAGAAAGAAGGTTGAGAACCACCTGGCGCATCGATTTCTCGTCGGCCCAGACAGAGGGAAGCTCTGGCTCGAACTGCTGGCTGATGGTGATGTTCTTGCCGCTGGCGCGCAGCTGCACCATGCCGATGCAATCTTCGGAAATATCGAGCAGCGAGATCGCCTCTTCGCTGAGCTCGTATTTTCCGGCCTCGATGCGGGAGAGGTCGAGGATCTCGTTGATCAGGTTCAGCAGATGTTGGCCGGAGCGGTGGATGTCGCCGGTATATTCCTTGTAGGTGGGGTTGTTGAGCGGGCCCATCACCTCCGACGACATGACTTCGGAAAAGCCGAGGATGGCGTTCAGCGGCGTGCGCAGCTCATGCGACATCGAGGCGAGGAAGCGGGACTTGGCAAGGTTCGCTTCCTCGGCGCGGCGGCGCGCTTCGTCCGACATCGACTTGGCAACTTCGAGCTCGGCAATCAGGTCGTCTTTTTCCGACTGGAAGGAGAGGATGCGCAGATTCTGCTTGAACAGACGGTCGCTGATATAGCTGAAGAAGATAACGGTGGTGGTGAAGAGTGCCGTGAGGCTGAGTTCGAGGACGTCGCGGGAAATCCCGGCCTTGGTGGCGAGCGCTATGATCGCAGGCGTAAAGGTGACGAGCACCGATGGCGCCAGCATGAAATTCGACATTGCCGTCACCGACAAGGCGATCAGCAGCGTCGCACCCTTGTAGAGAATGAAGCTGGAGGGTTCGCAGGCAGGGCAGCTCTGGAAGGCGAAAAAGGCCCAGGCAAGTCCGATCGGCAACTGGCCGGCGAGCAGCGCGCGGCGCCATTTCCGGGCGGATTCTGCCGTCATTTCCTGTTTGCGGGCGCGGCGGACGAGATAGACGTTGGCGGCATAGGCGACCAGCGTTGCGACCGCCCAGAAGAAGATCTGTGTGTCGCCGGTGAAATAGATGCCGAGAGCGGCGATGATGATTACGAAGAGCGGCATCAGGGCGGCACCCTGCGTGAAGGCCGTCATATACATGCGCAGGACGTCGCGGTCGAAAGCTGCGGTCGAGGAATGGCCGGACTGCAAGCGCTCGCGTGTCTGCCGAACAGCCTTGGAAACGGGCTTGTTGCGGTGACTGCGGGACTTGTCGACGATAATCTTATCGGTCGATGTGCTGACGCCGTTACTCATTTGCACTTGAATACTTGATCCGCGGGTGTTTCCACCGTAACCGGCAAATCTTAAGAAGGTGTTTGCCATTTCTCTCAAGGATTTGTTTTTGAAGGAGGCGGAAGCGTGACGCGCGGCTTCAGGACGATACGCGACGGCGTGACTGCCTTTGCCATGCTGGCGCTGATCTGGCTGATCGCGGCCAAGCTCAACGATCAGCCGGAAACGGTGCATAGCGGCGCGTTTCATGCGGCAGATGGCGATAGTCTGGCGATCGGCGGCGAACGCATGCGGCTGAAAGGCATCGATGCGCCGGAGCTCGTGCAAAGCTGCGAGCGGAACGGCAGGCCGTGGGCATGCGGCAGGGAGGCCCGGGATGCGCTGCAGCGGCTGGTCGCCGGCACTGACACGCAATGCGGCGGGACCGAGCGCGACCAATATCAACGGTTGTTGGTGATCTGCCGGAGCGGCACCATCGACATCAATCGCGAGATGGTTCGAACCGGCATGGCGGTTTCCTATGGCGATTACCGGCGGCAGGAGGACGAGGCCCGCGCCAGACGCTCGGGTCTCTGGGCAGGGACATTCGAGCGGCCGCGGGACTTTCGCGATGACGAGAGACTGCATTCCGGCGGCATCGTCAGGATGATCGGGCAGGCGGTCGGATGGGAATGACGATCGAGACGTTGCAGGGCGAGATTGCTGCCTGCCGCATCTGCCGGGATGCGCCGCTTGATCCGTCGAAACCTCTGCCGCACGAGCCGCGTCCTGTTGTCATCCTGTCGCAAACCGCGCGCGTGCTGATTGCGGGGCAGGCGCCTGGCCTTCGCGTCCATGAAAGCGGCATTCCGTTCAACGATGCCTCGGGCGATCGCCTGCGCGACTGGCTGCAGGTCGGCCGCGAGGCCTTCTACGATGCAAGCCGTTTTGCGATCGTGCCGATGGGCTTATGTTTCCCGGGATATGACGAGAAGGGTAGCGATCTGCCGCCGCGGCGCGAATGTGCGCCTCAATGGCGAAAGCAGGTGATGGATCTGATGCCTCAGATCGAACTGATCCTGACGGTCGGGCAATATGCGCAGAACTGGCATATGGGCGGTGCGGCCAAGGGCAATATGACCGACACGGTCAAGGCGTGGCGCGAGACGCTGTTTTCGAACCGGTCACCCGCGGTCTTGCCGCTGCCGCATCCGAGCTGGCGCAACAGCGGCTGGCTGAAGCGCAATCCATGGTTCGAGGAAGAGTTGCTTCCAGTTCTTCGCAGTAGAATTAAACTGCTTACAAACTGAAACAAAATTCTTTTCCTGCGCCGGAATCGCGATATACAGAGAATATAATTCGAAAGGGCTTTCGCATATGGACCGTCTCGACCGTAAGATACTGCGCCTGCTGCAAGAAGATTCGACCCTGGCGGTCGCTGATCTCGCCAAGAAGGTCGGCCTTTCGACAACGCCTTGCTGGCGCCGTATCCAGAAGATGGAAGAAGATGGCGTCATCAAGCGCCGTGTTGCCATCCTCGACCCCGAGAAGGTCAACACAAAGGTCACGGTTTTCGTCTCGATCCGCACGGCGACGCATTCGATCGAATGGCTGAAGCGCTTTTCCGAGGTCGTGGTGGAATTCCCCGAGGTGGTCGAGTTCTACCGGATGAGCGGCGATGTCGATTATCTGCTGCGTGTCGTGGTGCCTGACATTGCCGCCTACGACGCCTTCTACAAGCGGATGATCGCCAAGATCGAAATCCGCGACGTCTCCTCGGCCTTCGCGATGGAACAGATCAAGTATTCGACGCAGCTGCCGCTCGACTACATGCTGCTCGACAGCGCCAAGTCCAACGAGGACTGAGTTATTTCAGGCGGGCGATGACAGCATCGCTCGTCAGCTCGCGCTTTGCATCCTTGCCGATCGATCTCGCCGTCTTGCCGGAATTATCCGAAGGGCGGCGAGCCAGTTTTAGCGCCTGCGCGCGGCAGGTCCGGCGCAGCGTGATCAACTCCGCTGCGCCGGAAGAGGCCCCGATCATTTTTCCAGGCGGGAGAGCAGCGAGGACGTATCCCAGCGATTGCCGCCTATGGCCTGAACGTCGCCATAGAACTGGTCGACCAGCGCGGTGACGGGCAGCTTGGCGCCGTTGCGGCGGGCCTCGGTCAGCACGATGTCGAGATCCTTGCGCATCCAGTCGATGGCGAAGCCGAAATCGTATTTGCCCTGGTTCATCGTCTTGTGGCGGTTTTCCATCTGCCAGGAGCCCGCAGCACCCTTGGAGATGACATCGACAACCTTCTCGATGTCGAGGCCGGCGCGCTTGCCGAAATGGATGCCTTCGGCGAGACCCTGAACGACGCCGGCGATGCAGATCTGGTTGATCATCTTCGTCAACTGGCCGGAACCGGCTGGTCCCATCAGGCCGACCATGCGGGCATAGGCATCGATGACGGGCTTGGCCTTTTCGAAAACGGCTTCGTCGCCGCCGCACATGACGGTGAGCACGCCGTTTTCGGCGCCGGCCTGGCCGCCGGAAACCGGGGCGTCGATGAAGTCGCAGCCTTTGGCCTTGGCAGCTTCATCGAGTTCGCGGGCGACTTCGGCGCTGGCTGTCGTGTTGTCGATCAGGATCGCACCCTTCTTCATGCCTTCGAAAACGCCGCCCTTGCCCGTGGTCACCGAGCGAAGATCGTCGTCGTTGCCGACGCAGGTGAAGACGAAATCGGCACCGGCGACAGCTTCGGCCGGGGTTGGTGCGGAGGCGCCACCGAACTTGGCGACCCAATCGGCGGCCTTGGCGGCAGTACGGTTATAGACCGTGACGTCGTGGCCGCCTTTCGTTTTCAGATGACCCGCCATCGGGAAACCCATGACGCCGAGACCGATGAAAGCGACTTTTGCCATATGCCAGATCCTTTTCGTGATGTGGGGGCATGCTTAGCGGAAACCGCCGTTGCTGAAAAGTCATCACGGGCAAGCGCGGTACGGCCCGCTGCCGGCTGCCGGGGAATAAAATTCTGCGGGACCGCCGGTTTGAGGTGAGGAAAGTTTCCGTTGGGACAAAACTCACAAATATAAATGTCGATCTAATTTATAGAGTTTCTCATTATCAGCCATCACAACGCGCAGGCACGCCGTCTGCACTGCCGCCGAAAAGGGGAAAGCCATGATCTCACGCCGTCAGACCCTCGGTCTCCTTGGTGCGGCCGCCGCTGTAGCCGTGCTTCCGTCCATCAAGCCGGCGCGTGCCGCAGCAGCAACGGAGTTTCGCATCGGCTGGCAGAAGAATGGCGTGCTGGCGCTCGCCAAGCGCCGCGGGGCGCTGGAAGCGCGGCTTGCCGACAAGGGGATCACTGTCAGCTGGTCGGAATTCACGTCCGGACCGCCGTTGCTGGAGGCGCTTGGCGCCGGTGCCCTGGATTTCGGCGCCACCGGTGACGTTCCGCCGCTGTTTGCCCAGGCAGCCGGTGGCCATCTCTATTATGTCGGCACCTATCGCGGCAGCCCGGCCGGTTCCGCGATCCTGGTGCACAAGGATTCACCGATCCGGACGCTTGAGGATCTGAAGGGCAAGAAGCTCGCCTTCAAGCGCGGATCGAGCGCTCATAACGTCGCCGTCAAGGCGCTGCGCAAGGGCGGACTCAAGGTCGAGGACGTGCAGGCGCTGGATCTATCGCCGCCGGACGCGGCCGCCGCCTTCAAGAATGGCAGCATCGACGCCTGGTCGATCTGGGATCCCTATCTGGCGATCGCGGAGGCCGATCCGGATACGCGGATACTGACGACGGCTGAAGGCCTCGTCGATTCCTACAGCTTCTTCCTGGCGAACCAGGATTTCACCGACAACAACGGCCAGGTGATCGTCGATGTCATCGACGAACTCGCCAAGGTCGGCAAGTCGGCGCAGGGCAAGCTCGACGAGACGGCCAAGGAGCTTTCCGAGATCACCGGAGTGCCTGCCGAGGTGACCCGGGTGACGCTCAGCCGTCCCGGCGCCGATCTCGGTGCAGTGACGACGATCACCGATGGCGCGGCTGCCTATCAGCAGGCATTGGCCGACGAGTTCTACGAGCTGGGCATCGTGCCGAAGAAATTGACGACGGGCGACATCGTCTGGCGCCCGAAGGCCAGCTGATCCGTTTTTTGAAGAGAGGTAAATTTCATGACTTCCAAACCAATCGATTTTCTCTGGTTCATCCCGACCTCAGGTGACGGCGCCTATCTCGGTTCGTCCGACCAGACGCGCGCGCCTGAAATCGGCTACATGACGCAGATCGCCCAGGCGGCCGACCGTCTTGGCTTTTCCGGTGTACTGCTGCCGACGGGCGTTGCCTGCGAGGAATCTTTCGTCACGGCGGCGGCTCTTTCGCAGCATACCGAGAAGCTGAAATTCCTGGTGGCGATCCGTCCCGGAACGGCGTCGCCGGCCTACTACGCGCGTCTGGCGACGACGCTTGACCGGGTATCTAACGGCCGCGTTCTCCTGAACATCGTCGTTGGCGGCAGCCCGGCAGAATTGGCGGGTGACGGCATCTTTCTGCCGCATGACGAGCGTTATGACCATGCCAACGAATTCTTCGACGTTTGGGAAGAGCTTCTCGAAAAGGGCGTGGCGAGCATCGACGGCAAGCATATCAAGGCGACCAATGCGCGCCTCGGCTTCCCATCCTACCAGAACCCGCGCCCGCCGCTCTATTTCGGCGGCTCCTCCGATGCCGGCATCGATTTTGCGGTCGGCCGCGTCGATAAATATCTGACCTGGGGCGAACCGCCGGCACAAGTTGGCGAGAAGATCGAGCGCGTGCGTGCGGCTGCGGCGAAGGTGGGCCGCGAAGTCAGCTTCGGTATCCGCCTGCATTTCATCGTCCGTGAGACGGACGAGGAGGCATGGGCCGCTGCCGACCGGCTGATTTCCAAGCTCGACGATGCGACGATCGAGGAAGCGCAGGCGCGCTTCGCAAAGGAATCCGACTCCGTCGGCCAAGCTCGCATGGCAGCGCTTCATAACGGCCGCCGTGACAATCTGGAGGTTTCTCCGAACCTCTGGGCCGGTGTCGGCTTGGTGCGCGCCGGTGCCGGAACGGCGCTCGTCGGCTCGCCGAAGACGGTTGCCGCGCGGCTTCGCGAATATCAGGAGCTCGGCATCGAGACGGTGATCGGCTCCGGTTATCCGCATCTCGAAGAAGCCTACCGTGTCGCCGAGCTGCTGTTCCCCGAACTCGGCCTTGGCCAGAGCGAGCAGCGTCACGGTCTCCGCAACGATTTCGGCTCGAAGCAGGTCTTCGGCGGCGGCAGCCATGGCGGCAACCTGAAGGTCGTGTCGGGCTCCTAAGACAGTTAAGCGAGGAGAAGAGCATGTCGGTATTCGAAACGCCGCTCGCACGCGTCGCCGCAAGGCAGACAAGCCGGAAGGGCCGGGCGCTGCCGCGGCTGCCTAATGGCTCCGCGCTGCTGCCGTATCTCTTGCCGGTGACAATCGTCATCTGCTGGCAGATCGCGTCGTCGGCAGGGCTAATCTCCTCGCGCATCATGCCGTCTCCCGCCGATGTCACCGTCGCCTTCTGGTCGACCACGACCTCGGGCCAGCTGCCGCATGACGTGCTGGTCAGCGCCGGGCGCGCCTTTGCCGGCCTGCTGGTTGGTGGCTCGATCGGCTTCCTGCTTGGCATCGCCAATGGCGTATCGAAACTCTCCGAGCAGCTGACCGACACGACGCTGCAGATGCTGCGTACCATCCCGCATCTGGCGATGATCCCGCTTGTCATCCTGTGGTTCGGCATCGGCGAAGAGTCGAAGCTGTTCCTGACGGCTCTCGGCGTGCTCTTCCCCGTCTATCTCAACACCTATCATGGCGTTCGCAATGTCGATCGCGACCTGATCGAGATGGGCAGGGTCTATGGGATGGGCAACTGGACGCTGTTCCGGAAGGTTATCTTTCCGGGCGCGCTGCCTTCGATCTTCGTCGGCCTGCGTTATGCGCTGGGCATCATGTGGCTGACGCTGATCGTTTCGGAATCGATCGCTGCCTCCTCAGGTATCGGCCATATGGCCAACAATGCCCGCGAATTCATGATGACGGATGTCGTGGTGCTGGCGCTTGTCATCTACGCTGTGCTCGGCAAGCTCGCCGATGTCGTGGCGCGGGCTCTGGAGCGGCGCACGCTCACCTGGAACCCGATCTATCAGAAGTAGGAGCGAGACGATGACCGCGATCAGCCATGAACGCTTCCGCGAGCCTGTCGAGGCCGAATACGAGGCAGACATCGACGCCGCCCGGATCGCGCCGGGGACTGCTGCCGCGATCACCCTGACGGGGCTCGAGAAGAGCTTTGACGGCAACCGCGTGCTGCGGGGCATCAACCTGCATATCCCGGCCGGTCAGTTCATCGCCGTCATTGGCAAGAGCGGTTGCGGCAAGAGCACGCTGCTGCGCGTGCTGCTGGGCCTCGACCAGCCGACGGCGGGCAGCATCCGCTTCGAAAGCGGCAATGGCGAGGAAAGCCAGCCGAACGCTCGCATCGTCTTCCAGGAGCCGCGGCTTCTGCCGTGGCTGAGCGTTGTCGAGAATGTTGTGGTCGGCCTTGGCGACGGCATCGACAAGCGGCGGGCACTTGCAGAATCCGCGGCCGTGCTGTCCGAAGTTCAGCTGGCGGAGAAGGCGAAGGAATGGCCTTCGCGGCTATCCGGCGGGCAGCGTCAGCGCGTGGCATTGGCGCGCGCGCTGGTGAGCAAGCCTGGTGTTCTGGCGCTGGACGAGCCGCTCGGCGCGCTCGATGCGCTGACCCGCATCAGCATGCAGGAACTGATCAACCGCGTCTGGCGCGAACTCGGCTTTACCACCGTGCTGGTGACGCATGACGTCAGTGAAGCCGTGCATCTGGCCGACCGGGTGATCGTTCTGGAAGAGGGACGGATCGCGCTTGACGTAGCGGTTCCCTATCCCCATCCGCGCCGTCATGGCAATCCGGAGCTCGCCGAACTCGAAGGCAAGCTGCTCGGCGCCATTCTGGGCACCGGCCGCTGAAGGCGTCAATGCGTGCCGCTTGCCTCGCGATCCAGGAAGGCCTCGAAATTGTCGAGGCCGATTTCCGTGCCCTGGCGGCGCAGGCCATCATCGGAATAGCCGTCGAGGAACACCACCTGCTCGGTAAACAGCATGCGGGTGCCCGCCGCTGACGGCTCGAAAGTGACGGTGGCAAGGGACGCGGAGATGCGGGTCTCGCCGAGCTTCATCTCGTAGGCATAGACGATGCGGGCATTCTCGACGACATCGAGATAGTGAGCGTCATAGGCATGCAGCAATCCTTCGCCATCGCTGGTGTGGTTGCGCTCGCTGCCGCCGGCGCGAAAATCCAGCCGGTATTCAATCGTCGCCCAGCCGTCATGGCAGGCAAACCAGGTCTGCTTCGAGGCCGGATTGGCCCAGGCACGAAAGGCGCGTTCTGGTCTGGCCTTCAGCTGGCGCTCGATGGTGAAGGTCGTGTGTGTCGCGGATGGCCGGGTCACGGTGTCGTTTCCTCTTCGGCAAGAAACTGGTTCAGGCGGTCGAAGGCAGCGTTCCACCCGGCCTTGCGCTCGCCGATCCAGCGCTCGAGTTCTGCCAGCTGCTCCTGCCGCAGATGGTAGGTGCGGACGCGGCCGGTCTTTTCAGATTGAACAAGGCCGCTGTCTTCCAGCACGTTCAGATGTTTCAGGACCGTTGGCAATGCCATCGTCAGGGGTTCGGCAAGTTCCGTGACCGATGCCGGGCCGCGGCCGAGGCGATCGATCATGCCGCGGCGGCTGCGATCCGAGAGCGCGTGGAACATCCGGTCGAGTGTGGCGGCTTCGATGATCATTCGGCAGGCATAGCCTTGCGGATCGTCTCGGGCAGCTGGTGCTTGTAGGGATAGAATTTGAAATAGGGCAGGGATTCCTTCAGAACCCGGGAAAAGGAGGGGCGCTCGACGAGCCGGCGATAATAGCCGGCGAGTTTCGGCCGTTCCGCTCCGAAGGGCACTAGTGTCTCGCTATAGAAGAGCGCCGGGGCGGCGGCACAATCGGCCATGGTAAAGGCATCGCCTGATATCCAGAGATTGCCCGCCAGCTGCCGCTCGATCATGTCATAGGCCATCTCAAGCGTGCCGCGGGCGTCGGCGACGCCCTGCGGATCCTTTACATCGGCGGCGCGCATCGTGTCTGCGACGATCTTCTGCATCGGCGTCTGGACATAGAGATCGAAGAAGCGATCCCACAGGCGGACCTGCAGGGCGCGGTCCGGATCAACCGGGATCAGATGCGCTTCGCCGGGATAGTGCCGGTCGAGATATTCGATGATGATGCTGGTTTCGGGAATGGTGCTGTCACGCGCCTCATCCCTGAGGATCGGCATCTTGCCGACCGGCCAGTAGCGGAAGAGATCCGCCCGCGAACTTTCGTCCGAGAAATCGACTAGCCGGTCTTCGAAGGGCGTACCGTTCTCGTAAAGCGCGATCAGTACCTTGTGGCAGAAGGAGGCGAGYGGATGTCCGTAAAGCACGAGCGACATGAGGCGGCCGTTCAGCTGGGATAAAACTTTGCTGATTGGCTAAGTATCAGGATGGGGTGGTTGTGGCAAGGGATAGTTTGCTGATTGGGTAACTATTGAGCGGGCTCCGGCGCGGGAGGGCGAAGAACGAATGAGGTATCCATGCGCTTGGAACGCTCTCCGAGGTCATCCGACATTTCCTGCCAAATACGCCGCAAGCGTCTGACATGGAGATCGTCGGCAATCCAGCCCATCAAGTGTTCGATGCAACGCTTTGTGGTCGCCGGATCGGCGGTGATAACTTCGCATGCCCAGATGCAGTAGGCATCTATGCCTACGGCTTCGATCACTGGAGGTAAGTCGGCTTTGGGTTGTCTGCTGACGAGTGGCTGAATGCCGCTCACCTCGCCGATTTTCCGCATTGCGTTTGTCGCAGCAAAGAGGACACCGGCATAAATCTTATCGAACTCGTCCGGTCCTTCGAACGGTCGCCATCGACGCTCGTCGATGCTCCAGAAATCCAGCGACCTCTCAAGGTCAAAAACGGTTCGGATGTTCATCTGTTTCAACAGCAGGAATTTGTCGAGGCCAAGGATGTTACAAAGCTGCGCTTGTCCGACCCAATCGATTGTCTGATAGATCCCGTAGGGTGACTCGACATGCAGCATGATCGGATTGTAGGTCGCGAGGTTCTGGACATCGTAGATGCCGCACTCTTCAAGCCTGAAACGCGTCGAGTAATCGATGCCATCAATTACATCCAGCGGCGTCAGGCGTGTTACCGCGTTGAAGCGGTCATCGTCCATTTTGACCCAAGCCACGAGTGACTGCATCTTCAACAGCAGAAACTTTGTTGCGCTCTGCGGCAGTAATCCAAGAAGCGGCGCCAGCGCCATCCAAATCCAAGGCACTTCGTCACACTGACGTGCCGCCGCGTCTCCGCCTGCGACGATCGCTTCAATCGCTTTTGAAGGGTCTTCGAACGCTTCGTAGAGGAAGATCACGATGATGACCGAGGCGAAGATTTCGACCGTCTGCCAAAGGAAGGTGTAGGCAGAAAGGTCGAAGACGGCGAGACTGCGGACGAACTGGCGAGATGCTGCAATGAAGGCCCCAGCAAAGGCGAGTGATCCAACTATTTGAAGCTGGCTGTTGACGCTGCCTTCCGGGCAGCAAGTGGTTGCACCTGCGGCGATGCTGCATACGCGGCCACCGGAAGCCGTCAGGATCTCGAAACCGTTGGTTACGACGCTGAACAGGTTCAGGAAGCCAAAATAGCAGAGGACAGCAAAGCCTGCCGAGGCGGCGAGCAGTCTATAGTCACCGAGGTTCCCGAAAATTCGAGAAGACCGGATGCGCCGCTCGATCTCTTCGACGAGTTCCATGGAGTTCGAGCGAGAGAGTTTGTAGTCGGGGTCACCGAGATCGGCCAGGTATTTCGCCGTGACCAGCTCAAGCGACGGATTGCTTGCTGGTTCAAGCCCTGCCGAGGATGTGGCCGATCGCTTGTCACGCGTCGTCGGATAGGAGAGCACGAAATCGGCTATGAGCCGCAGCCGGCGAACTCGTATTTCATTCCGGCAATAGATCAGAAGTACGGGAACGAAAAGCGCCAGAAGAAGCGCCGCCCAGCTCATCGTCGCAATCGATTGCCATACCGAATCTAAAACGCCGAGGACGCCGGCTTTTTCCCAAACCGCATACAAGTCTTCGAACATGGACATTCCCCCATCCCAGGAGGAGCTTCCGTCGTTTAAAGCCTGCCGTCCACCAACGTCATAAACGCCTAAGTTGCGACTGATCTTGGACGATCACCCAGCCAGCCGCGCAATCACCAGATGACCCGGGCTCGGCTCGCCTTCCTGCATGCGCACGTTGATCTCGGTCATCTCGACCAATTCGAAGCCGGTCGCCGTCAGGCGGTCGCGGATATAGGTGTCGGCGTGGAGGAAGCGCTGGTGCGGGCCGACGGCGTAGGGGCGGGTGTCGGCGGCGGGCAGGCTTTCCGAGGAGAAGATGAAGAGGCCACGCGGCGCGAGGTTTTCGGCAGCGCCGAAGAACAGCGGCTCGAGGGCGCCGAGATAGGGCAGAACGTCGGTGGCGGTGATCAGGTCGAAGGCGTCTTCGTCGTTGTCTTCGAGAAAATCCTCGGCCTCGGCGACGAACAGCGTCTCGTAGAGATCCTTTTCATGGGCGATCTCGACCATGTTTTCGGAGAGATCGATGCCGGTCATGTCTTCGCAGAGATCGCGCAGTGTGCCGCCGGTCAGTCCGGTGCCGCAGCCGAGGTCGAGCAGGCGCTTGAAGGGGCCGAGCTTGAGCTCCTGCAGGCGCTGGCGCACCATCATCGGCACATGGTAGCCGAGCTGCTCGACGAGCACGTCTTCGAAGACTTCGGCATGCTGGTCGAACAGGGTCTCGACATAGGCGTCCGGCGCCTTTGCCGGCGTTTCGCCGCGGCCCATGGAGGCGATACGGACAGCCGCACCGCCGTGGTCGTCGGGATCGATTGCAAGCACGTCTTCGTAAGCCTTGACGGCCGCATCGACGTCACCTGCCTTTTCGAGGGCGAGCGCGCGGTTATAGGCTTCTGCCAGTGCGTCTTCGTCGATCTTCTCTGCCATTGCCGGTCCACCTTTTCGCTTTATGGATGCCTCTAAGGCGGCGAGGCGGCTTTGGCAATGGCAAGCGTGACGGTGATGGAACGCGGCGGGCCGCTCAGTGAATGATGAATTCGCCGCGCAGCGCGCGCCATTCGGTCGCCGAGATCAGCTTGCGGTGGATGTAGCGGACGGAGTGCAGCGGGCCGTCGAGCTTTTCCTGCCAGAACTTCAGGAAGCCGCGCATCTCCGGAAAATCCGGGGCGAGGTCGTATTCCTGCCAGAGATAGGTCTGCAGGATCGCCGGATGATCCGGCATGCGATAGAGGATCTGGGCCGTCGTCAGGCCGTAACCCTGGAGCTGTTTTTCCATGTCCTTTGTCATGTCAGTCTCGCTTTCGTTCCCACTCCCGCCTATTAGCGGCAGTTAAAATGGAAACACGGCGTGGTTAACCGAAGATTGACACCAAGCGGGCAAAAGAACCATTCATTTTTGTTTGATTTCAATAGTTTGGCAGCATCGCATCGCGAGTGCTGCTAAAGCTGTCAGCGGATCAGATGTCGGGTCAGGCGGCGCTCGATCCAGTTCCAGAAATGGCGCAGCGCTTCCACCATCGTCAGATAGAAGATCGCAGCCCAGAGATAGGTCTGGTAATCGAAGGTGCGCGAGAAGGCGTAACGGGTCTCGCCCATCAGGTCCAGCACGGTGATGATAGCCACGACCGCTGAGCCCTTGATCAGTAGGATGATTTCGTTGCCGTAGGGGCGGAGTGCGACGATCAGCGCCTGTGGCAGGATGATCTTGCGGAAGGATACTGCCTTGGACACGCCGAGCGAATCCGCTGCCTCATGCTGGCCCTTCGGCACGCTTTCGAGGGCGCCGCGCAGGATCTCGGCCTGATAGGCGGCCGTGTTGATGGTCATCGAGAACAGGCCGCAATACCAGGCATCGCGGAAGAACCACCAGAGGCCGACGGACTCAAGCTGCGGACGGAAGCCGCCGAGGCCGTAATAGATGAGGAAGAGCTGCGCCAGCAGCGGCGTGCCCCGAAAGACGTAGACGTAGCAATAGGCAAAGGTGCTGAGGATCCGGTTCTTCGACATTCTGGCGAAGGCCAGCGGCAGCGACAGGACGGCGCCGCAGACGACGGAAATCGCCACCAGGATGATCGTCGTCATCAGGCCATGCAGGTAGCGCGGCCCGTAGCGCGTGAACTTGTCCGGATCCCAGCCGGCGATGACCATGTAAATCAAGGTCGCGGCGAGTGCCAGCCAGATGAGAACGAGAATCGTGCCGGTGATGCGCGCCGCCGAGAGCGGCTTGGCGATATGCTTCGGCGCAGGCTGCGGCGGAATGAGGGTTTCTGCGACGCTCACCGGCGAACCTCCGAGCGCTTGGCCCAGCGTTCGATATAGCTGAGGCCGTAGGAGGAGATGACTGCAAGGACCAGATAGATGATGCAGGCGAGAAGATAGAAGAAGAAGGCCTGCTTGGTGACGCGCACGGCAACGGCGGTCTGGCGCAGGATATCGGCGAGCCCGATGATCGAGACGTACGACGTATCCTTCAGCAGGATCATCCAGAGATTGGTCATGCCGGGAAGCGCAATGCGGATCAGCTGCGGCAGAACGATCAGCCGCAGGGTGCGGCCGCGGTGGAAGCCGAGCGCATCGCCTGCTTCGTACTGACCCTTCGGAATAGCGCGGAAGGCCGAGAGAAGTACTTCGGAGCAATAGGCCGAGAAGACGACGGAAAGGGCGATCATGCCGGCGACGAAGGCGTTGATCTCGATCCGCTCGTCATAGCCGAAGGAGGCGAGCACCGACTGGATCAGGATCTGCATGCCGTAATAGATGATGAACAGCGTCAGCAGCTCGGGCAGGCCGCGGAAGATCGTGGTGTAAATGCCGGCGGCGAGCCGTACGGACTTCTCTTCCGACTGCTGGCCGAGCGCCACCAGAAAGCCGATCACCAGACCGACGGGCAGCGTCAGCAGCGCGACAGCGACGGTGGTCTTCAAGCCGACGGCGATTTCATCGCCCCAGCCGGTATCGCCGCAGGCGAGGATCGTCGACTGGCCGAACCAGGTGAAAAGACCGGCAGGTCCGCATAGCGGATCGAAAACATACCCTATCCAGGCCCAGAGCGAGCCCAGCGCGGAAAACAATCCGCCCATCCACTTTTCCCCTCACGGCTTATGCCGTTTTGATCTTTAGTATGTTGTCAGACAAAAATGGCGGAAGAGCAAGCCTTCCGCCATCATCTTTACAGGTCAGTTACAGTTTTTCTCAATCGCCGTAAACGTTGAAATCGAAGTACTTGTCCTGAATTTCCTTGTACTTGCCGTTGGCGCGGATCGCGGCGATCGCCGTGTTCAGCTTGTCCTTCAGCGGGTCACCCTGGCGGACGGCGATACCGGCGCCGATGCCGTTGATTTCCTTGTCGACGGGAAGCGTGGTCAGGATTTTGCAGCAAGCGCCGGCGTCAGACTTGACCCACTGCGAGAGAACGACGACGTCGTCGATAACGGCGTCGATACGGCCGTTCGAAACGTCGAGCTTGTACTCGTCGGCAGTCGGGTAGAGTTTCAGCTCGGTGTCGGCCAGATGCTTTTCAGCATAGTTGGCGTGGGTGGTCGAGGTCTGTGCGCCGATCGTCTTGCCCTTCAGGCCGGCGACATCGGTGATCGTCGAATCCTTCGGCACGGCGATTGCCGGCGGGGTGTTGTAGTACTTGTTGGTGAAGTCGACGAGCTTCGAGCGCTCCGGCGTGATCGACATGGACGAAACGATCATGTCGAACTTCTTGGCCTGGAGAGCCGGGATGATGCCGTCCCAGTCGTTGCTGACGAAGGAGCATTCAGCCTTCATTTCAGCGCAGAGAGCCTTGGCGATGTCGATGTCGAAGCCCTTGATCTCGCCGCTGGCGTCGACGAATTCGAAAGGCGGGTAGGTGGAATCGGTACCGATCACGAGCTTCTCGCCATCGGCCATTGCCGAGCCGGCGAAGAGGGACAACGCTGCAAGCGACGCTGCGGCGAGGAGATTGGAGATACGCATAGAGATCCTCTCTGTTGGCGACCGCTGCGTCTTCTTTTTATCCGCCAGCGGCCAGAATGCGGCGGGCATGAGCGCCGCCTTGACGCGATAATCAAACCTTTTTGCCGCAAATTGCAACTGGAATCCGCGCGCCTTTGTTGCGTCGCAAACTATGGCGAAGATGAACGGAGGCGGACCGAGGTGTTCATAGCGGGTTAATGGAGGTGTTCCTAAAAAACGCATGGAACAAATCCGGGCCTCGGAAATTTCGGTCCCGACTCAACATGCGGAGTGCGCGCAACAAGCACTCTGAAAAGCCAATAAGGAACGAGGAAACCCTATGGGAATGAAATCGAGATTGTTCGCCAGCGCTGCCTTTCCGCTGCTTTCGCTGACACTGGCCGTCACGCCGGTGCATGCGTCAGCGCTCGGCGGCACCGGCGCGGCGCAGTCGCCCCAGGCGATCAGCGGCTCGTATGAGCTTGCCCAGGATGCGCCTTCGGAAGAGGAATTGCTGAAGAAGCGCCACAAGCAGCCGGAGGCCGAACAGCAGCAGCAGCAGGAGGCCGCTCCGCAGGCCGAGCAGCAGCAGGAGGCGCCGAGCCGCAAGCAGCGCGAGGCCGCGCCGCAGGCCGAGGAAGCAGCCCCGCAGGCAGAACAGGCTCAGCCATCGGAAGAGCAGCAGCCGCGCCGCAAGAAGCGGGAAGCAGCCCCCGAGCCGGAACAGGCTGCCCCTCAGGCCGAGCAGGCACAGCCAGCTGAAAACCAGGAACAGCCACGCCGCAAGAAGCGCGACGCGGCTCCCGAAGCTCAGCAGCAGGAGCAGGCAGCTCCGCAGGCCGAACCGACCGAACAGCCAGCCGAGAAGCCGCGCCGCAAGCGCGACCAGCAGCCTGCACAGCAGGAGGCCGCTCCGGCACAGAATGAAGCCCAGCCTCAGGTAGAGCAGGCGAAGCCGGAAGTAGAAAAGGCAAAGCCAAAGGCCGACGAGGCCAAGCCGCAGACAGAAGAGGCCAAGCCGCAGGCCGGTGAAGCGAAGCCTGCAGTAACCGAAGAGGCACAGCCCGAGCAGCAGCGTCCGCGCAAGGGCGACAAGAAGCAGCAGGCGACCGAAGGCGAGCAGCAGCAAGAGCCTGCCGCAAAGCCTGGCAAGAAGAATGCCCAGCAGGCCGAGCAGCCTGCCGAAGGCAAGACGCCTGTGCCGACGGAATCGCCAGCCCCCGATCAGGCACCCGTACCGGCCGAATCGCCGGTACCGGCAAAGCCGCCGGTTCCGGCAGAACCCGGCCAGGCGCAGAAGCCTGCAGCCGAAGGCCAGCCGCAGCAGGGTGAGCAGCAGCCGGCTCCCGGCCAGCAACCTGGTGCCAATGCCGCCGAACAGCCCGCCGTGAACGGTCAGCAGCCGGTGGCCGAGCAGGCAATCCCGGCACCTGAAAAGGTGACGCCGCAGGAGCTTGAGCGCCGCAAGCAGATCGCTGCCGATCCAAGCAAGAGCACTGAGACGGTGGTTCTGCCGGTCGAGAATGGTGCGGCCGTTCTCGATAGCGACAAGGATGCCGATCGTTCGGGTGGCCGTGATGGCCGCCGCCAGCGCGACAAGCAGCGTGCGGACGAGCAGCAGCCGGTCTTCGTGCCGAAGTCGGATGCCGATGCACAGCGCGCAGCTGGCGGCGAAGCCCGTCCGCCGGTCAAGATCGAAGCCGTTACCGCCGAGGAAGGCCGCCGGCTCGACCGCCGTCCACAGTTCCAGCGTCCTGACGGCGCGCAGGTCGAAGGACGTGTCGGCGACGACAACCGCGTTCTGCTGCAGATCAACAACAATATCGTGGTGCGCAGCGACGACGACCGCCGCTTCATCCGCGATGGCGAACGGCCGATGTATGAGCAGCTGCCGCGTGACCGCTATCGCGAAACGATCGACCGCCCGGACGGCTATCGCATCGTGACGATCCGCAACCGCTATGGCGACATCATCCAGCGTTCGCGTGTCGATAGCCGCGGCCGTGAGTATGTCCTCTATTACTCGCCGGAGCTCTACGACAATCCGGATCAGGACTATTTCGAAGATCCGGGTGCCGATCTGCCGCCGATGCGTCTGCGGATCCCGGTCCGCGACTACATCATCGACACCAGCAGCGATCCGGATCGTGACTATTACGACTTCCTGCGCGAGCCACCGGTCGAGCCGGTCGAGCGAGTCTATTCGCTGAACGAAGTGAAGTATTCGGCTCGTATCCGCGACAAGGTGCGCCGTATCGACCTCGATACCATCACCTTCGCCACCGGCAGTGCCGAAATCCCGATGAGCCAGGCGCGCAGCCTGCGCAAGGTCGCGGATGCGCTGAACGAGGTGCTGCAGAAGGATCCGAGCGAGACCTTCCTGATCGAAGGTCACACGGATGCCGTCGGCTCCGATCAGAGCAATCTGGTTCTCTCGGACCAGCGTGCGGAATCGGTCGCCAACGTGCTGTCGGATGTCTATGGCATCCCGCCTGAAAACATGGCGACGCAGGGCTATGGTGAGCGTTACCTGAAGGTCAACACGGCCGGTCCGAACCAGGAAAACCGCCGCGTCACCATCCGCCGCGTCACGCCGCTGGTGCGTCCGGTCGCCTCCAACAACTGAGGCGGGCCGATATCGAAATAAGAGCCGCCGGGCGACCGGCGGCTTTTTCTATGGCTGAAAGGCGGGAAGGCCGAGGGTTGCGGCGATGAAATCGGCGATCGCCAGCGTGTCGTCGAGGTCGAAGCGCGGCAGGGCCGTATCCGTGACCGGATGGTCGGCGGCGATGGCGCAGATATAGGGATCGGTGGGCGCCAGCGGCTCGCGCTTGGCGGCCTGCAGGCGGCGGGCCTCGATCTTCGGGATCTTTTCGTGCTTGTAGCCTTCGATCAGCACCAGGTCGCAAGGGGCGAGGCGAGCCAGTATCTCTTCGAAGGCGGGCTCAGGTTCGCCGCGCAGCTCGTGCATGATAGCATAGCGCGTGCCGGAGACGATCGTCACCTCATGGGCGCCGGCCTGCCGGTGGCGGTAGCTGTCGGCGCCAACCTTGTCGATGTCGAAGTCATGATGGGCGTGCTTGATCGTCGAGATGCGATAGCCGCGGCGGGTAAACTCCTCGACGAGGCGCACGGCAAGCCCGGTTTTGCCGGAGTTCTTCCAGCCGGCGATGCCGAAGACCCGCGGGCCGCTCATGATGGCAGCGCCTGCAGCCAGCGCTCGGCCTCGATGAGATCGTCAGGGGTGTTGATGTTGAAAAAGGGATCGAGCATAGCGGCACGAGTCGGGCGGAGCGGAAATTGAACTTCCGCGACGTCATGACGTAACAGGAAGTCGCGGACGCGGCGCTTTTCGTCGGTGGCGATCCAGGATTCCAGGTCTGCCGCGAGCGCGACCGGCCACAGGCCGAAGACAGGGTGGCTGCGGCCTTCCGATGCGGCGATCGCGATCCTTTCCGGGTGACCGAGCGCACCGATGAAATCTGCCACCAGTTCGGCCGGGAAGAACGGGCTGTCGATCGAGATGGTAACGACGTGGCTGACGCCTTTGAGCTTCGCCGCATAGGCCATGGCTGCGTGGATGCCTGCCATCGGTCCGGCCTTGCCGGGGATGATATCCGGAATGAAGGCAAGGCCGCATTGCGCTTCGCTGCCGGCGTTGACGGCAACCGACGAGACTTGAGGCGAGAGCCGCGATATCGCGTGGTCCAGTAGCGTGCGGCCGCCGAGATGGGCCGAGGCCTTGTCGGAGCCCATGCGCGAGGAGCGTCCACCGGCTAGGATGACGCCCGGGATATTGGTCTTCTGCGGCGGGAAATCGGCCATGGTGGATCTCAGACTGGGCTTCTCGGTTCGGATTCCTGCGCCAGCGGTGCAACGCGGCGTTTGGCCTCACGATAGAACGTATAGAGGCCGGAGGCGATGACGATCGCTGCACCCGTCAGTGTCCAGGCATCCGGCAGTTCGGAGAAGAACAGGAAGCCGAGAAGGCCGGAAAAGATCAGGCTCGTGTAGCGGAAGGGCGCCACGAGGGAGACTTCGCCGGTCCGCATGGCCGTGATCACCGACTGGTATCCGATCAGCACAAGAACGGAGGCCAGCAGCAGATGGGACAGCGCTGTCCACGTCGTCGGGTGCCAGCCGCCAAGCGGCGGCATCAAGAGGGCGCCGAAGAAGGCGACCGAAATCGCGGTGACGACAGTCACCATCAGCGACGGAATTTCCGGATCGATCGAGCGTGTCGCGAGATCGCGTCCGGCTGTTGTCAAAACGCTCGCAACGCAGAGCAGGGCTGCCGGCGTAAAACCTTCCGGGCCGGGGCGGATGATGATCATCACCCCGATCAGGCCGACGAGGATCGCCGACCAGCGGCGCCAGCCGACCGGCTCGTTGAAGAACAGCGCGGCGCCGAAAGTGACCACCAGCGGCAGCGATTGCAGGATCGCTGAGGCATTGGCGATCGGCATCATTCCGAGCGCCGTGATGTAGGTGACGGCGGCCAGCATCTCGCAGATGACGCGCAGGATGATGATCGGCTTCAGAATGATAGTCCAGGAGCGCAGGGCGCCCATCTTGCGGGCTATCAGATAAACAAGGACACTCGTGAATAGGCCGCGGATGAACATGATCTGCCCGGCATTCATGTCACCGATCACCGATTTCGAGAGGGCGTCGCTGGCCGAAAAACCGGCCATGGCCATGCTCATGAAAATGGCGCCCTGGGTATTGCGAGACCGCGGCATGCTAAGAGATTCCCGATAATGCTGAGGCCCTTTTAGAGGGGAAGAAGCGGGAATGAAATCGATTGCAAGTCACAGTCTGCATAAATCGATGGCGCAGTGCACAATCGGCGAGCGGCCGCCGCCAAGACAGGGCTATTGAACAAAAGCAGAGCGGTAACGTTTCCCTTATGAGTGAAAGCGGCATGTCCGCGGCTTTCGAAAATCCAGGGAGATCATAATGCCGACCGAAATTCCAAACCCGGCCGAAACGCCCCGCGGGCCGACGCCCACACCCGGGATACCGGATCGTGTTCAGGAGAAGCCACCGCTGACGCCGGCTCAGGATCCGGCCGACAACAAGAACCCCAACGACCCGACGCCGCCGAATCCGGCATTGCTGCCGATCGGCGATCCCGCGGGGGCGGCGTAGCGCAGGCGGCTAGCGCAAATTCCAGGAAGTCACCCGCCGGTGACGCTCATGTGGCGTGCGACGGCGGGTTTTTTATGCGTGCGGTCGATGATGAAATCGTGGCCCTTGGGCTTGCGGGTGATGGCTTCGTCGATCGCTGCATAGAGCAGACCGTCATCTTCGGTGGCGCGTAACGCAGAGCGCAGGTCGGCGGCATCGTTTTGCCCGAGGCACATGTAGAGCGTGCCGGTGCAGGTCAGCCGCACGCGATTGCAGCTCTCGCAGAAATTATGGGTCATCGGCGTGATGAATCCGAGGCGGCCGCCGGTTTCGCCGACGGTCACATAGCGCGCCGGGCCGCCCGTCTGGTAGCCGATATCGGTCAGCGTAAACTGCTTTTCCAGCGAAGCGCGCAGCTCCGAAAGCGGCAAATACTGGTCGGTGCGATCCGCATCGATTTCGCCCATCGGCATCGTCTCGATCACCGTCAGGTCCATGCCGCGGCCATGGGCGAAGCGCAGCATGCCGGGGATCTCATGCTCGTTGAAATCCTTCAGCGCGACGGCGTTGAGCTTGATCTTCAGACCGGCCTTCTGCGCCGCATCGATGCCCTGCATGACCTTTTCCAGGTCGCCCCATCGGGTGATCTTGTGGAATTTGTCCGGGTTGAGCGTATCGAGCGAGACATTGATGCGCCGTACGCCGCAATCGTAGAGCTCCTCGGCATGACGGGCGAGCTGGGAGCCGTTGGTGGTCAGCGTCAGCTCCTCAAGGCCGGTGCCGACCTGCTTTCCGAGCTCGCGGATCAAAAACATGATGTTCTTGCGCACCAGCGGCTCGCCGCCCGTCAGTCGGATCTTGCGGACGCCCTTGGCGATGAAGGCGGAACAGAGCCGGTTCAGTTCTTCGAGCGAAAGCAGATCCTTCTTTGGAAGGAAGGTCATGTTTTCAGCCATGCAATAGGTGCAGCGGAAATCACAGCGGTCGGTGACGGACACGCGCAGATAGCTGACGGCCCGTCCGAACGGGTCGATCATCGGGCTTGCATCCGCCACGAGCGGTGCAGCGCTTCCTATCGTGCCGACATTGCTGTTCACCAATACCTCCGCAATCATGTTAATGTGGTCATATGTGACTGTGCCGTCAAGGTAAACGGTACAGGCACACGGTAGATTGAGCTTGCCAGAAAACGCCTCAATGCCTACTCAACGAATGCGAACGGAGTGCAGCAATGAGCGACATCTGGCCCACCGAACTCAGGGTTTCGAAAGACCGGCAGCGTCTTGCCGTGACGTTCAACGACGGTCAGAGCTTCGATCTCTCGGCCGAAATGCTGCGTGTACTGTCGCCTTCGGCGGAAGTGCAGGGGCATGGTCCCGGGCAGAAGTTGACCGTTCCCGGCAAGCGCAACGTGGCCATCATCGCCATGACGCCGACCGGAAACTATGCGGTGCGCATCGGCTTCGACGACATGCACGACACCGGCATCTTCACCTGGACCTATCTGCGGGAGCTCGGCGAACGGGGTGTCGAGCTGTTTGCGAATTACGAAAAGGAACTGGCCGACAAAGGCATGAGCCGGGACGTGGCGGAACAGCCGCGCTGATTGACAACAGCCATAGGGGGCATGGATGGCGGGAACTGCGATGAGAAACTGGCTCCGGGCGAAGGGCAGCCCGGGCGGCAGCAAGGTCACCTTTCTGGAATTGTTCTTCGACCTTGTCTTCGTCTTCTCGATTTCGCAGCTCTCACACGCGCTTGCCGCTCACTACACACCGCTCGGTGCCGCCGAAGCGGCGCTGATGACATTTGCGGTCTGGTGGGTCTGGATCTTCACGGCTTGGGTGACCAACTGGCTGGACCCCGATAAAATGCCGGTGCGGGCGATGCTGATCGTCCTGATGCTGCTCGGCCTCGTTCTCTCCTCGTCGATCCCCGAAGCCTTCGGCGACAAGGGGCTGTTGTTTGCCGGCGCCTATGTGCTGATGCAGGTGGGGCGCTCGCTTTTCACCGTCTATGCGGTGCGGCATTCCAGCCATTCCAACTATCTGAATTTCACGCGTATCAGCATCTGGCTGGCGGTATCGGGTGTGTTCTGGATCGCCGGTGGACTGCTCGAGCATGAGGCAAGACTGATCGCCTGGGTGATTGCGCTCGCCATCGAATATGCCGGTCCTGCGTCTGGTTTCTTCGTGCCGGGTCTTGGCAAATCGACCACCGCCGACTGGGATGTTTCCGGTGCGCATATGGCTGAGCGCTGCGCTCTGTTCATCATCATCTGCCTCGGCGAGGCCGTTCTCGTCTCGGGCCGCACATTCTCCGAAATGCCGTTCTCGCCGATGACCGGCCTCGTTCTGGTCACCAGCTTTGCATCGACCGTTGCCATGTGGTGGCTCTATTTCCGTTTCGGCCATGAGCGGGCCGCGCATCGGATCGAACATGAGGAGACGCCAGGAAGTCTGGCGCGCCAGGCGTTCACCTATGCGCATATCCCGATTCTGGCAGGCATCATCGTCGATGCGGTGGCAGTGGAATTCATTTTCTCGCATCCGCATGAGGTTGGCGATATCGGCATTGCCGCTGCCGTGCTTGGCGGCGCCGGGTTGTTCCTGGCGGGAAATCTCTGGTTCAAGGGTGCCGTCAGCGGACGGGCGCCACTCTCGCATCTGGCAGGCATTATCCTTCTGATCCTGCTGGCGTTTCTTTCGCCAGCCGTCGAGATTTACGTGATGGGGATACTGGCTGCACTGGTGCTCGTCATCGTCGCGGTCTGGGAGTACCGGTCGCTGGGTTCGGCGGCGCCCGCGCCGACGCTGCACTAGCGCTCAGTCGTCGTCCTTCAGGTCCTGCTGCAGCAATGCGATGATGCGCTCCATTGAGCCGGCCATGGCCATGCATTGCTCCAGCGGCTCATCCGAAAGCATGCGGTCGATCAGGTCGGTCTGGATCACCATGGCCTTTTCCGTCAGCGCGCGGCCGTCTTCCGTCAAATAGAGCCGCAGCACCCGCTTGTCGCGCTCGTCGCCGCGCCGCTCGATCAGGCCGCGCTTTTCCATCTGCGGCAGCAGCATGCTCATGTTGGAGCGGCCGACCAGCAGCTTGCGGGCCAGATCCTGCTGCGTCAGGCCTTCGAAGCGGTAGAGATTGATCAGGATATCGAGATGCGGTGTCTTGATATCGAGCCCGGCCAGCGAGCGGCCGAGCGATTGCTGCATCAGCTGGCAGGCGCGGGCAACGGCGATCCAGCTGCGAAAACGCGGATGATCCCAGGGAAGGGATTGATTTTTGTTCATCGTTGTACTTTATTGTTCAGTGTTGAACATTATTGGATTCCCACTATGGCAAACTTCGCGCTTGCGGTCACCCGCTTCGGATTTCGCGCGCTGCAGGCTCTTTCGCCCGATCTGGCCGGCGAGGCGGCCTTCCGCCTGTTCTGCCGTACGCCCTCGCTTCGCCCGAAGGGAGCAATGGCCAAGGCCACACATGCCGCTGGATCCTTGTGGCTGAAAGATGCCGAGCGCATCGCGATCCGGCTTGCAAACGGCCGGCGTGCGGGAGCCTACAGGATCAATGGCGGGGCGAGAGGGCAGCGTGAGCGCTATCTCGTAACCCACGGCTGGGGATCGGGCATGGCCTATATGGCCGATCTGATCGCAATGCTGGCCAAGGACGGTGCCGAGGTCATCGCGCTCGATTTCCCGGGACATGGGATCTCCGGCGGACGCTCGCTGCATATGGGGATGGCGGTGGAGGCGATCGCGGCAGCCCAGGATCGCTTCGGCCGATTCGACGCCGCGATTGGCCATTCCTTCGGTGGCGCCGCTTTGATGGTATCGGCGACCCGCATCTTGCCGCAGATCCAAAAACTGGAAGCGGAAAAGATCGTCACCATCGGCTCGCCAAGCGAGATGGCCTGGCTGTTTCATGATTTCGGCCGGATGATCGGCCTTGGCAAGCAGGCGCAGGCGGCCTTGGAGCGCAAGGTTCAGCGCGTAACCGGCCGCAAGCTCGCCGATTTCGATGTCGGCACTTCGGCTGGCCGTCTCGCAGTGCCGGTTCTTGCCGTCCATGCCGAAGACGACAAGGAAGTAAACGCCTATCATGCGCGGCGCTATGCGGCGTCAGGAGAGAATGTCAGGCTGTTCTGGGCCAACAGCTTCGGCCACCGCCGGATCATCGGCGCCGAACCTGTGCTGCAGGAGATCAAGTCGTTTCTTGATGCCGCGCCCGGCAAGAGCGATGCCGAGATCGCTTCTCTTTTCGAGCTTCCGGTGCGGCGCGCGTCATTGTAGCGTCATCTTAGGCGGCTAATGAAAGCCGTGAATCAGGATGGCAGGCGATCATGAAAATCATCAGGACTGTGGAAGAGCTCGGCGAGATCTATGCTGGCGGGTTGACGCAGGCTTCGGTTGCCAAGGTCACCAAGGTGCTGACGCCGCTCTACCGGCAGATGATCGAGGCCTCGCCGTTTGTGGCACTCGCAACGGTCGGACCCGAGGGGCTTGATTGCTCACCGCGCGGCGACATTGGCGGCGTCGTCAGGATCGTCGACGAGAAGACCCTCCATCTTCCGGACTGGCGCGGCAACAATCGCGTCGATTCGCTTTCAAATATCGTTCGCGATCCGCGATTGGCGCTGATGTTTCTGGTGCCCGGATCGAATACGACAATGCGGGTCAATGGCCGCGGCGTGGTCTCTGATGACGAGAGCCTGCTCGAAAGCTTCGAGATGGACGGCAAGCATCCGCGGACTGTCGTGGTGATCACTGTCGATGAAGTCTATTTCCAGTGCGCCAGGGCGCTGATGCGCTCGCAGATCTGGAACCCGGAAACCTTCGCCGATCCGGCAAAGCTGCCGACACCGGGCATGATGCTGAAGGCGGCAGCAGGCGATTTCGACTACGAAACCTATGATCGCGAATGGGCGGGACGCGCTGCGAAGACGATGTGGTAGCGCGTCACCGGATGGTGATGGTCAGGCCTTGTAGATCAGCCAGCTCTTGGTGAAGTCCTTCTGCATGCCATCCTCATAGAGGACGCTGCAGTTGCGGCCGGCGTGCTTGGCGCCGTAGAGGGCGATATCGGTCTTGTAATAGAGCTCTCCCGCGTCGTCGGCATGGGATGCCATGCAGACACCCATGGAAACCGTGACCGGGCCATAGTTGATCCGTGTGCGGGAGTTCTTGAACGGTGTCGCTTCAAGGGTGCGGCGGATCCGCTCGGCCATGCCCATGACTTCTTCCTGCGTGTTGCCGTCGATGATCAGGGCAAATTCTTCGCCGCCCGTGCGCGCCACGAAGATATCGCGGCGGACATTGGCTCGGATGACCGAGGCAACTGTGGCAAGGATCTTGTCGCCGACCGGGTGGCCGTAGGTGTCGTTGATCTTCTTGAAGTTGTCGATATCGGCCAGCACCAGAGCGGTCACAGGCTTCAGGGCGACGTTGTCGAAGACAGCGGCGAGCCGGTCGTCGAAGGCGCGGCGGTTGGACAGGCGGGTCAGCGAGTCGGTGTTGGCGATGCGCTTGTACTCGTCGAGTTCCTTGCGGACCTCATCCATTTCCTGCGAGCGCTGAGCGACATTCTCGACGGTACGTTCGCCGTGGGCCATGGTGTCGCCGGTTGCCTGGGTCAGCAGGGTGATGGCGTTTTCGAGGAGATCGACACTGGTGGTGTTCTTGGTGTTGATACGGCGGTAGGTTTCGCCGAGCAGCTTGTTGTAGCTCTCGAGAGAGGTCTGCTCCTGGCGCAGCACCCTGAGCAGTCCCTCAAGTTCGGCGGCGATGCGGGAATGGACATCGTCGAAGACGCGGGCGGGAGAGTGGGTGAAGTATTGCGAGCCGAGCTCGTCGAGTTCTTCCTGCGTCGCCTGTCCGCCGAGTGCCGCGAGATCGCGCGTCAGGGCCGGATTGGAACCGATATAGGCTTCGTAGAAGAGTTCGTAATTGCGCGGGATCGGCGCGACGCCCATAGAACGCATGGCAAAAGTGATCTGGCCTGCGACATCCGGGATCTGCGCTTTCTGCGCTGCAGCCGTATTCATCCGGCATACTCCTCAAGGAATTAGAAAAGCAATCTTCTATTGGTTAGCTTAAATTCGTTGGGAAACAATTAAGACGATATATACCAACGATTACATGTGATTATTCTGGTTGTATATTCCAGAAATACTATAGCATTGAAAAAACTCAGGAATCTGAGGGATGCTCACACCTGAGGCTGTCTTCCGGCTGTGGCCGGTTGAAAGTTTCCCGGAAAATCTCTGAAAAAATTTGCATAAGCGTGTTCTTATTTCATTGACGGTGGCGGCGACGGCGTCCGTCTTTTGTGAACGCGGCTTTGCCCTGCCGTCAGAGAGATATCAAGATCATTGCTTCCGAAGCTATTTTGAACGCTCCGGAAGCTAATGCGTGTAGTCCCGGCATCAGCCGAGATTGAGTTCCTGGAAGAAGTCGTTGCCCTTGTCGTCGATGACGATGAAAGCGGGGAAGTCCTCGACCTCGATCTTCCAAACGGCTTCCATGCCGAGTTCGGGATATTCGAGAACCTCGACCTTCTTGATGCAGTCCTGTGCCAGACGGGCGGCCGGGCCACCGATCGAGCCGAGATAGAATCCCTGATGCTTCTTGCAGGCTTCGCGCACGGCGCGCGAGCGGTTGCCCTTGGCAAGCATCACCATCGAACCGCCGAAGGACTGGAACTGGTCGACATAGCTGTCCATGCGGCCCGCGGTCGTCGGACCAAAGGAGCCGGAGGCATAGCCTGCCGGTGTCTTGGCCGGACCGGCGTAATAGACGGGGTGGTTCTTCATATAGTCAGGCATGCCTTCGCCATTTTCCAGGCGTTCGCGGATTTTCGCATGCGCAAGGTCGCGGGCAACAATGATGGTGCCAGTCAGCGACAGGCGGGTCTTGACCGGATGCTTGGAAAGCTCGGCGAGAATGCCGGCCATCGGCTGGTTGAGGTCGATACGGACCATCGATTCCGACAGCTTCGTTTCGTCGATCTCCGGCATGTATTTCGAGGGGTCGGTCTCGAGCTGTTCGACGAAGATACCGTCGCGGGTGATCTTGCCCTTGGCCTGACGGTCGGCGGAACAGGAAACGCCGAGGCCGATCGGCAGCGAGGCGCCGTGGCGGGGCAGGCGGATGACGCGCACGTCATGACAGAAATACTTGCCGCCGAACTGGGCGCCGACGCCCATCTGCTGCGTCAGCTTGTGGATTTCCTTCTCCATCTCGATATCGCGGAAGGCGTGGCCGCTTTCCGAGCCTTCGGTCGGCAGGTCGTCGAGATAGCGGGTCGAGGCGAGCTTGACCGTCTTCAGGTTCATCTCGGCCGAGGTGCCGCCGATGACGATCGCCAGATGGTAGGGGGGACAGGCTGCCGTACCCAGCGTCAGGATCTTCTCCTTGAGGAAGTCGATCATGCGGTCATGCGTCAGCAGCGATGGCGTGCCCTGGTAGAGGAAGGTCTTGTTGGCGGAGCCGCCGCCCTTGGCGACGAACAGGAAGTCGTAGCTGTCGGTGCCTTCTTCATAAATATCGATCTGGGCCGGCAGGTTGTTCTTGGTGTTCTTTTCCTCGAACATCTTGATGGGCGCCAGCTGCGAATAGCGCAGGTTCTTCTTTTCATAAGCGTCGAGAACGCCCCTGGAGAGCGCCGCGGTATCGCCGCCTTCAGTCCAGACGCGGCGGCCCTTCTTGCCCATGATGATGGCGGTGCCGGTATCCTGGCACATCGGCAACACGCCGCCGGCGGCGATATTGGCATTCTTCAGCAGATCATAGGCAACGAAACGGTCGTTGTCGGTGGCCTCGGGATCATCGAGGATCGAGGCGAGCTGCTTCAGATGGCCGGGGCGGAGCAGGTGGTTGATGTCGGCAAAGGCGGTCTCGGCCAGCAGCCGGATACCCTCTGGCTCGACCGCCAGGATCTCCTGACCCTTGAAGCTGTCGACCGAGACGTAGTCGCTGCTGATCTTGCGGTATTGCGTCGTGTCTTTGCCGAGCGGGAAGAGATCGTCAGCCATTGGAAACCTTTCGAATGGGCTAGTTTGGAAGCGATCTAAATCCGGGCGCGGCGAAATGCAATGCGCTGGAGAAGGGTCTTGGTTCCGCCGCGGCAAAAAGCCCGCCCGGCAGAGCCGGACGGGCCTCGATCCAAAGGAGTCAGATCAGATTAGAATGCACGCTGCAGGCGGAAGAAGCCCGTAACGCCGGTGTAGCTTGCGCCAACCGTAGAGGTGTCAGAGTCGTGATCGACGTAGGTGACTGCGAGCTTCGCTGCCAGATTCTGAACGACCTGATAGTCGAGCGTTACGCCTGCGCGCCACTCGCTACCACCGTCAAATTCCTGCTCGCCAGCCAGGCCGGTAACATCGACATTGCCGGTGTACTGGAAGCCAGGGGTGATCGTGAACTTGTCGGTCGCCTTGATGGCGTACTGGGCTGCAACAGTCCATTCGCCCTTGGTGAAGTAGGCGCTAGGACCATCAGCCCAGATCGCTGCGATGCCGAGCGTGCCGGGACCGATGTCGGCGCCGATCTTGCCGCGAACGGCGAAGTTATCGGCATCGACGTCGTAGCCAGCGAGAACTTCATATGTGAAGCTGCCGGCCTTGCCGCCGATTGCAGCGTCGATACCGAGGTCGTTGCCGCCAGTTTCCCAAGCGAAGCCGTTACCGCCGAGTTCTTCGAGCGCGACGCCAGCGTAGAAGCCGTTGGCTTCGTACTGGTAACGGGCCGTGTTGAAGCTCGTGGTGCCGGAGTTGGTGATGTCGAATTCGCCCGAGAAGTCGTTATCCCACCAGTTGACGAACTTACCGACGCGCAGGCCAGCGATGTCGATGTAGGCGGTGTCGAGAACGGTTGCGTTCTGAGCGCCGCTTGGGCTCAGAGCGCCGTCCTTGCTTGCCGGGCCACGATAGTTGGCCTGGTAAACGATAACGCCGGTGAGCGGGCCGTATTCGGTGTCGCTCTTGGCAGTGAACTGAACCTGACCGCGGGTACGGACGTTCCAGTCTTCGCCGCCCTTGCCGGTGGCCGGATTGTCGGTGCCGTCGCCAAACGCGAAGTTGACGTCGAAACGGATGTAGCCGTTGATCTTCAGGCAGGTTTCGGTGCCCGGGATGTAGAAGTAGCCGGTGCCGTAAGCGTCGCAGACGCGAACGTATTCGACGGCTTCCGGTTCTGCAGCGACGATGGCGTCTGCGGCGTGAGCGCCGGAAACTGCTGCGAGAGCTGCAGCGGAGCCAAGGAGAAGGCTCTTGATGTTCATGGATAACCTCCAATTCAAAGTTTCGATTGGGCTGGGATTTTTTGCCAACGGCATTCCCTTTCCCGGCCCTTGTTTTTGAGAAGAAGGTGGCATGCCCCCAACTTCGAGGCGGTGGGTACAGGGCGAACGAAACGTCAAAATTACAAGTTTGTCACAACGGGTGGTAAAGTATCGATGTTGCGTATTTGTCACGCGTATGTATATATAAACGCCAACGTACAGTAATATACTGAACTATAGGTAATATATTACATAATTATAATGAATGCTGATGTTGAGTTTATATTTTATAATATATTGTAATTACATTTAGATATTCGAATATTAATCTTATTTTTCGAAGTCGTGGCGTTTTTATACGTCCGTCATGGAGCGGCGCTAGAGGTTCGCCCCGGGCAAACCCAAGGCCCGTTTATGCCGGGAAAAACGGCGAAAGGCTCGCGAAGTGACCTCCGCGAGCCTTTCTTGTTCAACAGGCTTTGCTTGCTCGGCCTTACTTCGGTCCGATCATCTGCTCCGGCCGGACCACCGAATCATACTGTTCCGACGTTACCAGCCCGCTGGCGAGCGCTTCTTCCTTCAAGGTCGTGCCGTTCTTGTGAGCCGTCTTGGCGATCTTGGCGGCGTTGTCATAGCCGATCGTCGGGGCAAGGGCGGTGACCAGCATCAGCGATCGCTCAAGGCCTGCCTTGATGTTGTCTTCGCGGGCTTCGATGCCGACGACGCAATTGTCGGTAAAGGAGATCGCGGCATCGCCAAGCAGCTGGACCGATTGCAGGAAGTTGTAGGCCATCATCGGATTGTAGACGTTGAGTTCGAAATGGCCTTGGCTGCCGGCGAAGGTGAGGGCGGCATTGTTGCCGAAGACCTGGGCGCAGACCTGGGTCATCGCTTCGCACTGGGTCGGATTGACCTTGCCTGGCATGATTGACGAGCCGGGTTCGTTTTCCGGCAGCGCCAGTTCGCCGAGACCGGCGCGCGGGCCGGAGCCGAGGAGGCGGATGTCGTTGGCAATCTTGAAGAGCGCTGCTGCTGCGGCATTGATGGCGCCATGGCTGAAGACCATGCTGTCATGCGATGCCAGCGCCTCGAACTTGTTGGGCGCCGTTACGAATGGTATATCGGTGATCTTGGCGATCTCCTCGGCAACCGCTTCGGCAAAGCCGACCGGCGCATTGAGGCCGGTGCCCACGGCCGTGCCGCCTTGTGCGAGCTCGCAGAGGCCGGGAAGCGTCATCTCGATCCGCTTGATCGCCGAACCCACCTGTGCGGCATAGCCCGAAAATTCCTGTCCCAGCGTCAACGGCGTGGCGTCCTGCGTATGCGTGCGGCCGATCTTGATGATGTGATTGAACTCGACCACCTTCATGTCGAGCGCTGCGTGCAGATGCTTGAGGGCGGGCAGCAGGTGATGAGCGAGCTGCTCGGCGCAGGCGATATGCATCGCCGTCGGATAGGTGTCATTCGACGACTGACTCATATTGACGTGATCGTTCGGGTGAACAGGCTTCTTCGAGCCCATCACGCCACCCAGCATTTCGATAGCGCGGTTGGAGATCACTTCGTTGGCATTCATGTTCGACTGCGTGCCGGAGCCCGTCTGCCAGACGACGAGCGGGAAGTGGTCGTTGAGCTTGCCGTCGATGACCTCCTGCGCTGCCACGGAAATCGCCTTGCCGATCTCAGGGTCGAGCTGGCCGAGTTCGACATTGACGCGCGCGGCCGCCTGCTTGACGATACCGAGTGCGCGGACGATCGACAGCGGCTGCTTTTCCCAGCCGATCTTGAAGTTGCCGAGCGAGCGCTGGGCCTGTGCGCCCCAATAGCGGTCGCTGGCGACTTCGATCGGGCCAAAGGTGTCTGTTTCGGTACGGGTCGTGCTCATCGCAGTGCCTTCCTCTGCTGTCGTCAGGATGGCGTCTTATAGGCCCGGAGCGCCGCCAAGAAAACCGTCTCGCGGCTTAAAATATGAGAGTGATTTTCATGTTTTAGGCCCGGTTGGAGTGGTATTTGGGACACGGCCGGAATTTTATGCGGAACAGCTGAAAAACGGGCTTTGGCGGCGGCGCGAAATTGGGTAAAAAATTAACCAATAATTTCATAATTTTGTGTGAACTGCGGAGCGCCGCCGCGAAGGATCACGTCACGCAAAGTTGAGTCGTCCGGCGCTGGCGGCGCAGGCTGGATTCTGCCAATGGAGCAGTGAGCCAGGCGGTAGAAATCTCGAATGGGCTCGGGCCCACGCCAAGACAGCATGACACTGGGACTGGAAAAAGCATGACATCGTTTTTCAAGGGTGCGGTTTCCGCACTGGCACTTTCCTGCGGCTTTGCGGCACTTGCTGCGCCCGCGCATGCCTATACGCTGATGGACATGATCCGCGGTGACCGGCCGCGCACCCAGAGCACCATCATCGATCCTTCCAATCCCGCGCAGATGCCGGCCATGCAGGCCCCCGTCGACGCGCCGCTGCCGAAGGTGACGTCACCGACCTATTATACGTATAAGCCGGACCCGATGCGTCTGGTGAACACGGCGAAGTTTGCAGACCCGGTCGTAACCGGGGCCGTCGTCGATGCGTCGGCAACGTCGGGCGACCAGTCCGGCGTTCAGCGCCGTTATCTCGCCGATGCCAAGGTTCGCGCCGACGGCAATGTCGCGAAGTCGCTCGAATCCTATTACGGCGACACCAAGAACCCGCTCGTCTGGGTCAGCGGCACGGAAGTGAACGATCGCGCCAAGGCAGCCATGAGCTTCCTGGCAAGCGCCGGTTCCGTCGGTCTCGATCCGGCAGACTACGCCGTCGATCTTCCGGCTGCCGATGCCGCCAATCCGGACTCGACCGTTCGCGACCACGCGCTGACGCAGTTCGAACTTGAGCTGTCGTCGAAGGTTCTGGCCTATGTTCAGGACACGGTGCGCGGCCGTATCGATCCAAACAAGCTGTCGGGTTACCACGATTTCAAGCGCAAGGTCGTCAATCTCGATCCGGTGCTGAAGCTTGCGCGCATGAGCCCGGATGTCGGCTCTTATCTCGCGAGCCGCAGCCCGGATGGGCGCGAATTCGATATTTTGAAGAAGGAGCTTGCCAAGCTGAAGGCCGAAGGCGGCGACCAGGAGCAGATCACCATCTCGCTCAACGGCCTGCTGCGTCCGGGCGACAGCTCGCCGGAGATCGCCAATATCGTCAAGGCGGTTGGCAAGCATGGTTCGGAAGCGCTCAAGACCCAGCATGCTGCGATGCTGGCTGCCTATACCGGCGGTTCGGACTATTCGCCCGAGGTCGTGTCGCTGGTCGAGGACTTCCAGAAGGAGCATGGCCTGAAGCCTGATGGCGTCATCGGTCAGGCAACCGTCCGCGTCATGACCGGCGGCGATAGCAACACCGCGAAGATCAACAAGCTCGTCGTCGCGATGGAGCAGGCCCGCTGGCTGCCGGAAGATCTCGGCTCGCGTTACGTGATGATCAACCAGCCTGCCTTCATGGTCTATTACCACAACGACAACAAGGAACAGCTGTCGATGCGCGTGGTCGTCGGCCAGCCGACGCATCAGACCAATTTCTTCGAAGATGAGATCCAAACCGTCGAGTTCAATCCGTTCTGGGGCGTGCCGCAGTCGATCATCATCAACGAGATGCTGCCGAAGCTGCGCGCCGACCCGAACTATCTCGACCGCATGGGCTATGAAGTGGCCGTCAACGGACGTGCTGTTCCGTCTTCCAGCGTCGACTGGTACGGTTCGACCGCCAACGTTTCCGTGCGCCAGCCACCGAGCGGTGACAATGCGCTCGGCGAACTAAAAATCCTGTTCCCGAACTCGCATGCGATCTACATGCACGACACGCCGCAGCGCAGCTTCTTCAAGCGCGATATGCGCGCGTTGAGCCATGGCTGTGTGCGCCTTGCGGATCCGCGGGCGATGGCGGCTGCCGTGCTGAACACGACGGTCGACGATGTCGCCAAGCAGATCGCCACTGGCCAGAACAAGGCTGTTTCGGTGCCGCAGCGGATCCCGATCTATATCGCCTACTTCACGGCCTGGCCGAACAAGGACGGCAATGTTGAATATTTCAACGACGTCTATGATCGCGATACCTACACGATGAAGGCCTTCGACATCACCAGCAAGGCGCGCGGCGCTCAGATCTGAGCGTGCTGACAGTCATGAAAAAGGCGGCCCGCGTGGCCGCCTTTTTTTGTTTGCCATGCTGGCAGGCTCAGGCGGTCTGTACGGCCTTGTTGCCCGCCGCATAATCGCGGATCAGCGCGTTGGCGAAATCGGGCGTCAGTTCATCGAAATGCTGGATGATGCGGGTGGGTTCCAGGCTCGCGATCGGCACGTCGGAATAGCCGAATGGGACGCCGATAGAGGCGACCGAGGCGTTCTTGGCAACGGCGATATCGTTAAAACTGTCGCCGACCATGATGCTCCGCTCAGGGGTGCCGCCGGCCTTTTCTATCGTACCGAGGAGATGGCGGGCGTCGGGCTTGCGGACCGGAAAGGTATCGCCGCCGGTGATCACCTCGAAATAGTGGGTCAGCTCAAGCTTTTCGAGCAGCGTGCGCGCCAGCGATTCCAGCTTGTTGGTGCAGACTGCCAGCTTGAAGCCGCTGGTCTTCAGGTTGTCCATCGCGGCAACTAGGCCCGGATAGGGCTTGGTCTGGCCGGGCATCGTTTCGGTATAATGCGCGATGAAGCGCTCCAGCAGGACCGGCGCCTCGCTTTCGGTCAGCGGGTGACCGCGCAGCTTGCAGGCGCGCTCGATCATCACCTTGGCGCCGTGACCGACGAGATGGGTCAGGTTGTCATAGCTGACCGGCTCGAGGCCGATCGAGCCGATCGAGTGATTGAGGCTCTCGATGAGATCGGAATGGGTATCGAGAAGCGTGCCATCGAGATCGAATACGACAAGGGCAGGGGTCAAGGTCTGTTGCCTCTTCATGAAAACGGGTCGGTCCGGAGTAGGCGAAGGGCGGTCAAAAAGCAACGTCAAGACTAGGCTGTTTCGGACCCGCCGCGATGCTTTTGCTTTTCAGTTTGCTTCGGTTATTTTGGCTTTCGTTTGGCATGCGAGCCGTGTTAACAGCACATCCAACGAAACAATCGGAGTAAGCGGCGCATGGATGCCCGCGAGATGAAGATCAAGGCTGCCGCGGTTGCGCTGACCCATGTGGAGAGCGGCATGCGCCTCGGTATCGGCACGGGGAGCACGGCTGAAGAGTTCGTGCGGCTGCTGGCGGAGAAGGTCGCAGGCGGCTTCAAGATCGAAGGCGTTCCGACATCCGAACGCACGGCGCGGCTTTGCGTCGAACTTGGCGTACCCCTGAAATCGCTCGATGAATTGCCGGAACTCGATCTGACCATCGATGGCGCCGACGAGGTGGATGGCGCCCTGCGTCTGATCAAGGGTGGCGGCGGTGCGTTACTGCGTGAAAAGATCGTCGCCGCAGCATCCGGACGGATGATCGTCATTGCAGACGAAAGCAAGTTGGTCGAGACGCTCGGCCAGTTTCCGCTGCCGATCGAAGTCAATCCGTTCGGTCTGGTTTCGACCCGGATTACGATCGAGAAGGTCGCCGCGAAGCTTGGCCTCAGCGGCAGTCTTGCGATCCGCCGATCGGGTGACGGAGATTTTACCACGGATGGCGGCCACCACATTATCGATGCATCATTTGGCCGCATTCCTGATGCAGAGGCGCTTTCGAGCGAGCTGAATTCAATACCCGGTGTCGTTGAACACGGGCTTTTTCTCAATATGGCGGCACTTGCGATCATTGCTGGTCCATCCGGTGCCCGCACGCTGCAAGCGAACAGATAACAGGAGCATTGAACTCATGAAGACATTTGCAGGTCTTGGCCGCATCGCCGCTGCGACCGTAATTCTCTCCAGCTTCGCTTTCGGTACTGCCGTCAAGGCTCAGGAAGTCACGGAAGAGCAGCTGAAGGCAGCACGCGCGGCAATCGCTGCGATCGGCGCCACCGCTCAGTTCGACAACATCCTGCCGGGTCTGGCAGAGCGCCTCAAGGCCGGCCTGATCCAGGATTCGCCGAACTACGAAGACCAGATTTCGCAGACGGTCGATGCGACCGCTCTCGCCCTGGCGCCGCGCCGCGCTGACCTCGAAAAGGAAGCTGCGACCAACTATGCCAAGGCTTTCACCGTTGAAGAGCTGAAGGCGATCGCCGATTTCTACGGCTCCGACGTCGGCAAGAAGCTGCTCAAGGACGGCCCGATCGCTTCGCGCGAGACCAACCGTGCGGCCGATATCTGGGCTCAGGGTATCGCCCGCGACCTGCAGAAGAACGCCAGCGACGAACTTGGCAAGATCATCAAGGTCGAGCCGGTTCAGCTCGACACGCCGGCAGCACCGGCCGATGCTTCTGCCGCTCCGGCGCAGGCGCCCGCCAAGGCTCCGGCAAAGGCACCTGCCAAGGCTCCGGCTGCTCCGGCCCTCAACCTGCAGACCCCGCAATAAGCGGTTTCACGATTACGATGACGAAAGCCCGGCTCGCGCCGGGCTTTTGTTTTCGTGGCCACCGATACTATATGCTTTGTCAGCCTTTCCTCCCGATTCCCAACCGGAGCATTTCCTCATGTCTGCATATGATTACGACCTCTTCGTCATTGGTGGCGGTTCGGGAGGCGTAAGAAGCGCGCGCGTGGCGGCTTCGCTCGGCAAGAAGGTGGCGATCGCAGAGGAATATCGTTACGGCGGCACCTGTGTCATCCGCGGCTGTGTGCCGAAGAAGCTGTTTGTCTATGCTTCGCAGTATCATGAGCATTTCGAGGACGCGGCCGGCTTCGGCTGGACCGTTGGTGAAACCAGCTTCGACTGGAAGAAGCTGATCGCGGCCAAGGATGCCGAGATCTCACGGCTGGAAGGGCTCTACAAGAAGGGACTTTCCACCGCCAACGCGGAGATTCTGGAGACCCGCGCCGAGCTTGTCGACAATCATACCATTCGGCTCATCAACACCGGCAAGACGGTGACGGCCAAGACGATCGTGATCGCCACGGGCGGCAAGCCGAATGCGCATGCAGCGCTTCCCGGCCACGAGCTCTGCATCTCGTCCAACGAAGCCTTCGATCTTGAAGTGCTGCCGAAATCGATCGTCATTGCCGGCGGCGGCTATATTGCCGTCGAGTTCGCCAATGTCTTCCATGGCCTCGGTGTCGAGACGACGCTGATCTATCGCGGCGCGGAGATCCTCTCGCGCTTCGACCATGATCTGCGCCGCGGCCTGCACGAGGCGATGACGGCCAAGGGAATCCGCATTCTCTGCCACGATGTGATCGAGAAGGTTTCCAAGGGCGCCGATGGCCTTGTGGTCGAGACCAAGAACAACGGTACGCTGAATGCCGGCGTGGTGATGCTGGCGCTTGGCCGTGATCCTAATACCGAGGGTCTTGGCCTTGAAGCGGCCGGCGTGAAGACCAACGAGCGGGGCGCGATCGTCGTCGACGATTATTCACGCACCAGCGTCGATAACATCTACGCGCTCGGCGATGTCACCGACAAGGTACAGCTGACGCCGGTCGCCATCCACGAAGCGATGTGCTTCATCGAGACCGAGTACAAGAACAACCCGACCAAACCGGATCACGATCTGATCGCCACGGCGGTGTTCTCGCAGCCGGAGATCGGCACTGTCGGTTTGACGGAAGAAGCGGCTGCGAAGAAATACCGCGAGATCGAGGTCTATCGCGCCCAGTTCCGGCCGCTGAAGGCAACGCTGTCGGGCCGTGGCGAGAAGATGCTGATGAAGCTGATCGTCGATGCTGCCAGCCGCAAGGTCGTGGGCGCCCATATCCTGGGGCATGACGCAGGCGAGATGGCGCAGATTCTGGGCATCACACTGAAGGCCGGCTGCACCAAGGACGATTTCGATCGCACGATGGCAGTCCATCCGACCGCCGCCGAAGAACTCGTCACCATGTATGCGCCGAGCTATCGCATCGTCGACGGCCAGAAGGTCTGATCGTCAGCTGGTGATGCGCGGCATACGAATGACCTTCAGGAACAGGGCATTCATCGCCTGAGCGATACCGTCGGTCGGCGTTACCTCGAAATAGAGGCCGGGAGAGGCGCATTCTGCCATCTTGGTCGGGATCTGGCTCTGGAAGGGCTTGATCCAGCTGTTGTACCAGCTGTTGTTGGGCAGCGGCAGGTAGGTCGTATAGAGTACGGCAATCTTGATGCCCTTGTCCTTCAGCGGCTTGCAGAAGGATGTGTCGATCGGCTCCTGGCAGCGTCCGCCTGTCGTCGCCTTGGTGCAGGTTGACGGCTTGTAGCTGTCGCCGACACCATCCGATACGAAGAACAGGATCTTCTGCGGCTGGGTCTGGCTGTTGCCGTCACCTTGGTTGCCGATGATCGTCTTCATCTGTGTCAGGGCGTTGTCGAAGCTGGTCTGCTGGTCGTTGTTGTATCCCTGAAAAGGGATCGACATCAGATCGACGGCATTCGTGTAATTCGCCACCTTGTCGAGATCAGTGATCGGGTCGGAAATCGTCGTCAGGTTGGCATCCTGCGCGCGTTTGCCGAAGGTATAGACGCCCATGGCGAACTGGTTATCGGTGACGCGCTGGACTTTCGCTGTCTGCGTCAGCTGCTGCGTCGCCTGGCGCACGACGTCGATGCGCAGGGTGACGTTGTTCTTCTTGGCGAGATTGTAATAGCTGTTCGGGTCTTCGACGCCGGCGTCAGAAACGACGTGGCACGCGAAGGCACAGGTATCCGACGTCTTTTTTTCCATTGTCGCGACATCGGTCGGCGTCGCGCCGACGCCCATGGACGGCGTGTTGTCGAGCAGGATGTAGAAATTCATGAAGGCGGCGGTCTGGAAGACGGCATTTGCCGTGCCGTCGATCTGGATGCTGTTCCGGCCGAAGATCTGCATGAAGGTCGTCGGAATGCTGGCGCTGAACGACACCTGGGAATTCAGCTGATTGGCGACCTTGTTGACCTGAACGTCGAGGCTGACGTCGCTTGCCTTCAGTTCTCCCTGCATCTGGGCAAGGAAGATGCTGCGCGCATCCGCCAGGCCGGTCGAAAGCGGGCCATCGCCACTCGTCATCGCCTGCGTGACCGCGCTGGACTGCTGCGAGATGGAGCCGACAGCTGCGGCGTCTGCCGCAGCATAAAGCTGTGTCCGCAGACTCATCGCATGGCCGAAATCGATGGCCATGCCGGCCGAACCGATCAGCGGCACGGCGAGCAGGGCAGTCAGCAAACCGAAGTTTCCGGAACGGTCGGCGAGCAAACGGCGCATGGTCATCGGCGTCGAAATCCCTGTCTCGGCCGCTTGCCTGCATTTTCAGGAAAGGCACCAGTGCGGCCCATTAATATTGAAGGGTGTTGTAACAGCGAAAGCTAAATCGTCAGCAAAACGACGTGGTATAGTTTGTCTTAATGGCGGGGATTGAAGTGCGGGCGCAGCGTTCCTTTATATGCAGGAAAAACGTCGCCTTTTGCCCTTGAAAGTGTCCGAAACGCCGCTAGGCAAGCCGGGCCTAAAGGTTTATAAGCCGCCGTTATTCTTCAAGGACGATGCCCGGCGTTATCCGGTGTAGCAAAGGTGAGTAAGATGGCACAGACTTGGACCCCGAACAGTTGGCGGCAAAAACCGATCCAGCAGGTTCCGGAATATCCGGACCAGGCCGCTTTAGCGGCAACGGAAGCCACGCTTGCCACTTATCCGCCGCTGGTTTTTGCCGGTGAGGCACGCCGCCTCAAGAAGCAGCTCGCCAGCGTTGCCAATGGCGACGCATTCCTGCTTCAGGGTGGCGACTGCGCCGAAAGCTTCGCCGAACATGGCGCTGACAATATCCGCGACTTCTTCCGCGCCTTCCTGCAGATGGCCGTGGTTCTGACCTATGGCGCGCAGCTTCCTGTCGTCAAGGTTGGCCGCATCGCCGGTCAGTTCGCCAAGCCGCGTTCGTCGAACATCGAGACGATGAACGGCGTGTCGCTGCCGAGCTACCGCGGTGATGTCATCAACGGTATCGAATTCACGGAAGAAGCCCGCATTCCGAACCCGGAGCGCCAGCTCGATGCGTACCGTCAGTCGGCGGCAACGCTGAACCTGCTGCGCGCCTTCGCGATGGGTGGCTATGCCAACCTCGAAAACGTTCACAAGTGGATGCTCGGCTTCATCAAGGACAGCCCGCAGGCGGATCGTTACCGCAAGTTGGCTGACCGTATCTCCGAAACCATGGACTTCATGAAGGCGATCGGTATCACTGCCGAGAACCAGCCGAGCCTGCGCGAGACGGATTTCTTCACCAGCCACGAAGCGCTGCTTCTCGGCTACGAGGAAGCGCTGACCCGCGTCGATTCGACTTCGGGCGACTGGTATGCGACGTCGGGCCATATGCTCTGGATCGGCGACCGCACACGTCAGCTCGACCATGCGCATGTGGAATATTTCCGCGGCATCAAGAACCCGATCGGTCTGAAGTGTGGCCCGTCGCTGACGCCCGACAACCTGATCGAGCTGATCGATGCGCTGAACCCGGCCAACGAAGCCGGCCGCCTGACGCTGATCTGCCGCTTCGGCCACGACAAGGTTGCCGACAGCCTGCCGAAGCTGATCCGCGCCGTCGAGAAGGAAGGCAAGAAGGTCGTTTGGTCCTGTGATCCCATGCATGGCAACACGATCACGCTCAACCACTACAAGACGCGTCCGTTCGAACGGATCCTGTCGGAGGTCGAGAGCTTCTTCCAGATCCATCGCGCCGAAGGCACGCATCCGGGCGGCATCCATATCGAGATGACCGGCAAGGACGTCACGGAATGCACCGGTGGCGCCCGCGCCGTGACGGCGGACTCGCTGTCCGACCGCTACCACACGCATTGCGACCCGCGTCTCAATGCCGACCAGGCCCTCGAGCTTGCCTTCCTGCTTGCCGAGCGCATGAAGGGCGGCCGCGACGAGAAGCGTCTGGCCGTCAGCGCCTGAGTGCAAATGATCTGAATTGGAAAAGCCCCGCGATGCGGGGCTTTTTTATTGGACGAGAACCGATTGCTGGCAGCGCGCATCGGTGACGCGGATATCGGCTTCGCCGATCTTGATGCCGAGCATCATCAGCGTGTTGTAAAGCAGCTCGTCGAGCGGCTTTGTCAGCCCCGTCAGGGTCTGTGCCACGGCCGCGGTCACCGCTTTGGGTGTGCCGAGCGTCAGGGTCAGCAGCTGCACCTCGATATCGGTGTTGCCGAGCAGGCTCTGAACCGTTGAGGTCAGGCTATCCTTCGTCGAAATGTTCTTGACCGTCTTTGCCGCGATGTCGGCTGGCTGGAAGGTCAGCTTGCTCTTGTCGAGGTTGGTGACATTGACGTCGGCCATGGCGCTTGCTTTCAGAAGTCCGAAGACATCGAGAAGCGTGGCGCGATTGACGCGTGGCTTGCTGCCGAAATTCGCGAATGCCGTCGTATCGACATCGCCGAGCGCGATCTCGGCAACACCAGGCACGGCTTCGACGCCGACGCTGGTATTCTTGGCGCCGCCGCCAAGGCAGGTGATGTTCGAAAGCCTGGCCTCCGCATAGGCCACCTCGACATAGAGCGGCACGCGAAGTTTTAGGCCGCCGAGCAAGCCGAGACCCGGCACGCTGGTTTCGATCGCCAGACGGATTTGCGGGGTGCGGACGGCGGAACCTGCAGAGCCCACAGCTGTCGCCGCATAGCCGACCGGCCGCTCGCCGACGGCGACGCTGAGCTTGACGTTCAGCAGACCGGGAACGGTGCTGTTGACGTTGGCCGCTACCTGCTTCTTCTGGTTGGCGGCCAGAGCGGTCGCCGAGATCAGCTCCATCGCCGTGGCATCGACCTGCAGATGCGAACCGCTGCCGATGGCGCGTTCGCCGGTGGAGCCGAGATTGAGGATGTCTTCAAGCTTCACCTTGAGCTGGGTGGAGCCGAGACCCTTCTCCAGCGCGGTGATCGTCTTGTTGACTGCCGCCGGCAGGCCGGGCGTCTTGCCAAGCGTGTTCAGCAGGCGCGGATAGGAGATATCGGTCGCCAGCAACTCGTCATAGGTGGCGGCGTTGGCGTTGAGATTGGTCGCCAGGAGATCGAGATAGGAGAGCAGGTTGATGTCGGTCGAAGCAAGGCCTTCGTAATCGACCGCTTTCAGCGAGACAGTGGTGCCGAGGAGGGCGCTGAGCAGGGCGTTCAGCACGCCGTCGTTGACGCTTGCCAGACGCGAGCCGACGGAAAAGGCTGCGACTTTTGCGGCCGACGCGGTACCGGTGGCACTCAGTGTCGGGGCACTGGCGAAGATATTGGCGAAGGCCAATTCACCCTTCTGCGATACTGCAACTTTTACGGCATCGTAGGGCTGCTTTCCGGATACGAAGCGCTGATCGGGGGCAACGGTCTCGTCGGCGAGATAGGCGCCCAGCGAATAGCTGACGACAGCCTGGAATTGTGACGTATCCGAGCCCTTCGGTAGTGATCCCTTGCCGGTCAGGTAACCGTTCTCGGTAAGCACCGCCACGTTGATCCCGTTCTCTGTGAAATTGGCAAGAATTTGTTCGGCGGCACGGTTGATGTCTGACGCAGCGGCGATGGCGCCTATGTCGCTCATCTGCTGCAGCCGGCGCTGCTGCAGCGTCAGCATGCCGTAGTCGACCCCGAGGCCAAGGGAGTAGATGATAAGGGGCGCGCAGAGAGCGGCACTGATGGCAATGTTGCCGCGCTTGTCACGGGCAAGCCTGAAGGCATTCAATGTCATTCAGATGCCTCCCATCCGGATCGTCGCGAAGCGCTTGATGGTATGGTCCGGAAGCGGAAAAGTGTATAAATTCCATATAGGTAGATTGGCGGAATCATACTCCGTCGTCACCGTGAACTGGTTGACGTTGCCGGGATCCGTGGTCACCGTAACGTGGATCTTGTCCTTCTGCAGCAAAGGATGATTGATCGTCGAGGCGGTGATGAAATTGTCGACCAGCGTTTCGCGCTCCTTGGCGGAAATGCCGGCGACGGCCGTGCGGGCGGCGTCGGCGGTGATCTGCTGGACGGAATGGGCCGCGGTCAGGTAGATCGCGTAGGCGATCAGCGTCAACATCACGAGCAGGAACAGCGGAGCGATGATCGCAAATTCAATCGCGGCGGCTCCCTTGTCGTTCGAACGGAAACGGCGAAACACTGTCATACTGCGCCTCATGCGAGCTTTGTAAGCTGCGTTCTGTATAGGCCTGAAACTATTAATTTTGGATTAGCTAATAAAAGTAATGCGTGTGTTTTGGTGCGGCAAGATGACCTATTTCGGGAAGGCTCTCCCGTCTTTCCATGCAACTCCCGATGGCTTTCGGCCTGGGAGGGCCTGACTCGACTAGTGCGGGGCGGTCTTTCAAACCATCAAAAACACTGAGCTTTTCCATCAACATATTGGATTTGACGCCTTCACCGTCTGCCGTCAGTTTCCGCAGGAGTTCAAATGGAGACGGCGGCAATGAGCGGAGACTATGCTGGGGGATGCGCCTGTGGCGCCGTGCGGTTTCGGGGCACTGGCAAGCCGGGGCCCGTTGTTGCATGCCATTGCTCGCAGTGCCGGCGGCAGACGGGGCTTTATTTTACCTCAACCGACGTCCCGCTTGACGGGCTCGTCATTGCCGGCCGGGAGGCTTTGCACTGGTATCAGTCGAGCGATGCGGCAGAGCGCGGCTTCTGCCGCAATTGCGGATCGGGGCTGTTCTGGCAGCGCACCGGCGCTGACACGGTCTCGATCCTTGCCGGTGCCTTCGATCAGCCGAGCGGGCTGTCCATCGGCTACCATATCTACTGCGCCGACAAGGCCGATTTCTACGAGATCAACGACGGCCTGCCGCAATATCCCGAAAGTGCCTAGATGCGTTTGGCGTCGAGCGCGGCACTGAGCCTTGCGACGTCCTCGCGCAAAGAGGTCAGCTCGGTCAGCACGCGCATGTCGATTTTCTGGTGCAGCGCCAGCACTTCCAGTTCGGCCTTCAGGTTCACCTCGTAATCCTTGGCTGCCTCCAGCCGGTCGCGCTCGGCCTGACGGTTCTGCGACATCATGATGATCGGTGCCTGGATGGCGGCAAGCATCGAGAGGATGAGATTGAGGAAGACGAAGGGGTAGGGGTCGAAGGCGCCGGTCGCCAGGATGATGGTGTTGATGACAGTCCAGATCACCAGGAAGGCCAGAAAGGTCAGGATGAAGGACCAGGAGCCGCCGACGCGGGCGATGCCATCGGCAATGCGCTGGCCGAAAGACGACTCGGCCGAAAGGACGGCGTTGACGTTGGTGGAGATGATCTTCCGTTCATGGGCTTTCTGCAGCACGCGCTTCTCGATGTCGCCGAGTTCGTCGGCACTCTTGCCGAAATGCGTGTGGATGAAATTGGGGAGGTTATACATGCGAGGCTCCGATGCTGTATCGCGTCGGAGCCAGTATTCCCGCTGATGGCCTGAATGCAATGCGAATTAGTGTCTTAGCTCAGTAGCTGGCTTCGTTGACCATCACATGCTGCGGGAAGAAGCGGTCGAGCGTCTGCGCCTTGCCGAACATGACGTCGTGCTGCAGGTAGCGGTAATCGCGCACCAAGGGGTCGAGCTTCTTCGGATCGAGCACCCAGTCCGGCGTCACCTCGTTCTTGCGGGTTGCCAGCTGGTAACGGTCGATGATGTCGTATTTCTTCTGCACCCGGCCGAGGAAGCCGGTGTAGTAGGGATGCTCGAATCCGGCGAACTTCAGGAGATTGTAGGAGATCAGCGACGGGCTGATGGTCCCGACATCCTGCTTGACGCCCTTCTTGTTCGACCAGATCACCAGCGGCGTCTCATGCTGCTGCTTCATCACATCGAGCGGCGCCTTGCGGGTGGCGACCTGGTCCGGCATGTAGCCGGCGCTCATGTAGACATTGCCGAGCGGCGGCAGGTGGTCGCCCCAGAGAACGATGATCGTCTCGCGGTCGCGATGCGAGGCCCAGTCCATCAGCATCTTCAGGCTGTCGTCAGCTTCCTTGACGCCCTGCGTATAGGTCGCGAGCGTTGCGCGGTCGGCTTCCGGAATGTCGCCCTGGATGTCGATCGAGTTGTGGGCGTAGCGGTTGGCCTCGTAGGGGCCATGTCCCTGCAGCGTGACAGCGAAGAAGAAGAACGGCTTATCCAGTCCGTCGCCCTCGCGCATGATTTCCTTCATCAGCGAGTCGTCGGATGCAAAGATGCCGCGCTTTTCCATCGGCGGGAGGGTTTCCTCGGTGCGGAACTCCTCGAAGCCGAAATCCTTGTAGACCTCGTTGCGGTTCCAGAACCAGCCACTAAACGGGTGGAGTGCGCGTGCCGTATAGCCTTCGCCGCGGAAGAAGGTCGCAAGCGAGGGGACGTCGCGGCGGATATATTGCTGATAGGGAATGCTGCCATAGGGCAGGAAGGCATTGGAGAAGCCTGTCAGCGCCTCGAACTCGACATTGGCGGTCATGCCGCCGAATTCGGGCGAGAAGACATAGCCGGACTGCGAGGCGCGGATCGTCGGCATCGGGTCGGCGCTGAAATTCAGCTTCTTCAGCCGCGTCGGATCCCAGAAGGATTCGCTCATCAGCATGATGACATCGGGCTTTTCACGCGGACCGGCGAGATAGCCGTAATTGCGGGCCGGTATCGCGTCGAGCGCTTCGGCGTTGAGGCCTGCGGGGGCTGCCACATCGGCCATCGGCACATTGAAGATGAAGGCCAGGATGAAGCCGTTGCTGCGGTAGTTTTCCTTCTGGTCCCACATCATCGGCACGACCTGCAGACGGTCGCGGATATAGGAATATTGCGAATAGTCCATCAGCGAACCGAAGGCGGCGATCACCGGCAGGCCGAGGCAAAGGCGGCGCAGGCGCGCCTGGTTCGAGAGCTTCGGAAAGGTGCGCCAGGCATAGCGCCAGCCGAACACCATGCCGGCGGCCAGCAGTGCAAGGCCGACGACGATCGCGATTGCCGTGAACGGCCGGTCGCGCACCATCACCGGCAGCAGTTCCATGATCTGGCGGCCGAAGAGGATATCCGAGGGATAGAAGGGGTCGGAAAGGTAGTGCTGCTTCTGGTTGGAGACGAAGGCCGGGATCAAGACAAGCGGAACGAGGATCAGTGCGGAGAGATAACGGCGGCCGAAGGCGGCATCGAGCGTCAGCATCAGGATGGTCAGCATGACAACGGTGGTCATGCCGGGGCGGGCCGTCGAGGTCAGGAAATCGCCGACATCGGCAAGCGTGCTGCGGGCGATCCATTCGACGGCGATGACGCTGAGCAGTGCCATCGAAAAGGTGAATGCGATGCTGAGGGCGGCTCGGGCGGCGGGAGAGCGGACATTCGCGCCGAGACCAGCAGAAAGCAGCGCCATTCTTCTGGCCTGCGCGGACTTCATGACCAACGCGATCAAGGGCGGACTCCAATGTCATTCCCGCCGTCATCCCGGCGTCATAAAACCTTCACCGAACTGTCACATGCCCGCCATGAACGCTAGATGAACCGTTAATGTTTCCTTGCTTTTCCCGAAGATTTGAATTTTCGTCTGAGCAGACCCGGCGGCTTTTCATGGCAGGACACGTTGCGGGGCGAACGCGCGCGCGCTAAATAGATGACATGACACAGGAAAACGCTCCCTTGAACACGCTCCGGATTGCCGTCGGCCAACTCAACCCAACGGTCGGCGATGTTGCTGGAAATCTTGCCAAAGCCCGCGAGGCACGTGCAGATGCGGCCCGTCAGGGCGCGGATCTGCTGCTTTTGACCGAGCTGTTCATTTCCGGCTATCCGCCCGAGGATCTGGTGCTGAAACCGGCATTCCTCAAGGCCTGCCTGAAGGCTATCGAGGACCTCGCAGCCGATACCGCGGATGGCGGACCGGGCCTGATCGTCGGCTTCCCGCGGCAGGGCGAAACCGGGCGGCACAATTCCGTCGCGGTGCTCGATGGCGGCAAGATCCTGGTGTTCCGGGACAAGATCGATCTGCCGAATTACGGCGAATTCGACGAGAAACGCGTCTTTGCCGAAGGCTCGATGCCGGGGCCGGTGAATTTCCGTGGCGTCAGGATCGGCGTGCCGATCTGCGAGGAGATCTGGAACGATCTCGGCGTCTGCGAGACGCTGGCCGAAAGCGGCGCCGAAATCCTGCTGGTGCCGAATGGCTCGCCCTATTATCGCGGCAAGGTGGACGTGCGCCATCAGGTGGCACTGCGGCAGGTGATCGAAACGGGCCTGCCGCTGATCTTCGCCAACCAGCTCGGCGGCCAGGACGAACTGGTCTTCGACGGCGCGAGCTTTGCCTTCAACGGCGACAAGTCGCTGGCCTTCCAGATGAGCCAGTTCGAACCGGCGCTTGCCGTCACCACCTGGAAGCGCGGCGACAACGGCTGGCGTTGCAGCGAAGGGCCGATGTCGCATATTCCGGAGAAGGAAGAGGCCGATTACCGCGCCTGCCTGCTTGGCTTCCGCGACTACGTCAACAAGAACGGCTTCAAGAATGTCGTGCTTGGCCTCTCCGGCGGCATCGACTCGGCGATCTGCGCGGCAATCGCCGTCGATGCGCTGGGCGAGGAGCGGGTGCGCACCGTCATGCTGCCCTACCGCTACACGTCCGAGGATTCGCTGAAGGACGCTGCCGAATGCGCCAAGGCGCTCGGCTGCCGCTACGACATCGTGCCGATCGAGGCGCCGGTGACAGGCTTTACCTCGGCGCTCTCGGACCTCTTCGAAGGCACCGATAGCGGTATCACCGAAGAAAACCTGCAGAGCCGCGCCCGCGGCACGATCCTGATGGCGATCTCCAACAAGTTCGGCTCGATGGTCGTCACGACGGGCAACAAGTCGGAAATGTCGGTCGGCTATGCGACGCTTTACGGCGACATGAACGGCGGCTTCAATCCGATCAAGGACCTCTACAAGATGCAGGTCTATGCGATCTCGCGCTGGCGCAATGCGCATGTGCCGCCGGATGCGCTTGGACCATCAGGCGTGGTGATCCCGCAGAACATCATCGACAAGGCGCCCTCCGCCGAACTGCGGCCCGACCAGACCGACCAGGATTCGCTGCCGCCTTATCCGGTTCTCGACGACATTCTCGAATGTCTCGTCGAGAAGGAAATGGGCGTCGACGAGATCGTCGCGCGCGGCCACGATGTCGCGACGGTGCACCGGATCGAGCATCTGCTCTATCTCGCCGAATACAAGCGCCGCCAGTCGGCGCCAGGCGTGAAGATCACCAAGAAGAATTTCGGCCGCGACCGCCGCTATCCGATCACCAACCGTTTTAGGGATCGTGGTTAGCGATCGTTAACCCGATCAACCGAAAGCTGCTGACGGCAGTCTCTTCTCGCGTTTCTATGCTTTGGAAACGCGGGAGGTTTGAGCATGCGGGAAACCAAGGTCGCCGTCTTCATCGATACGGAAAACCTGCCGGCGCGCTGTGCGGGAGAGATCATCAGCATCGCCGGCGGATACGGACGCCTTATCGAGCGCCGGGCTTACGGCGACTTCACGAAAGAGGCGGCGCAGCCGTGGATCGCGGAGGCCGGACGTCAGGCACTCAGCCTGCAGACGGCTGTCAGCTCCCATTCCAGCAAGAACGGCGCGGATATCCTGCTTGCCATCGATGCAATGGAATATCTGGCCGGTTCGGCGATCGATCTTTTCTGCATCGCCAGCAGCGACCGCGATGTCGGCCATCTGGCGATGCGTATCCGCATGCGCGGCAAGCAGGCGATCGGACTGGGCGCGCCCAACGCATCGGCGCTTTTGCGGCAGTCCTTCGATGATTTCTTCGAACTGAATGTTGGTGAGGCGAATTCCACCTTTGCGCTGCCGAAGGTGATTGCGCTGCAGCCTTCTCCAAATATCCGGCCCTATATCACCCAGGCGCTGCAGGCGGCCAAGCTGCAGGGCGAAGGCTGGCTCGATATCGCCGAACTCGGAACGCTGTTGCGGCAGGTCTATCCGGAGTTCAAGGCGCAGCATTTCGGCGCTCCGAACCTCAGCTCGCTTTTGAAGCGATGCGCCTTTATCGAAACGCAGATGCATGGCACAAACCGCATGCAAATCAGAATGAAGCGGAACGGCTAAGCGCCGGGCCGCAGCAAATGCGGGAGGCATGCATGCGCAGTTCGGTCGAGATCTACAACATCCGCACGGCCAAGAGCCGGGTCGTGTTCCAGACGGAGCAGCTGATCGAGGCGCCGAATTTTTCGCCCGATGGCCGCTACCTGCTGCTCAACGGCGATGGCCTTCTGTATCGCTTGTCACCGGATGGTGAGGGCGGCCTGCAGCAGGTCGACACCGGCTTTGCCACTGCCTGCAACAACGATCACGGCATTTCGCCCGACGGAAAGCAGTATGTGATTTCCGACAAGACCGAGCACGGCAAATCCTGCATCTATACGCTGCCCTCGGAAGGCGGCGCGCCAAAACAGATCACCGAAAACCTGCCATCCTATTGGCATGGCTGGTCGCCTGACGGAAAGGAACTCGCCTATTGCGGCATCCGCGGCGATCTCTTCGACATCTATACGATTTCCGTCGATGGCGGGGCCGAGCGGCGGCTGACGCATGGCGAGGGGCGCAATGACGGGCCGGATTATTCCTTTGACGGGCAGTGGATCTATTTTAATTCCAGCCGCACCGGGCTGATGCAGATCTGGCGGATTCATCCCGATGGGACCGGTTTGGAGCAGGTCACGCACGACAATCACGGCAACTGGTTTGCCCATCCGGCGCCCACCAACGACAAGGTGCTGCTGCTTTCCTACGACGCTGACGTCTTCGATCATCCGCGCGACCTGCATGTGCGCCTGCGGTTGATGGATATGGACGGCGGCAATCTGACGACGCTTTTCGAGCTGTTCGGCGGGCAGGGCACGATCAATGTTCCCTGCTGGTCACCTGATGGTGACGAGTTTGCCTATGTCCGGTATCTCCCGGCCACTTGAAGCTTCTCTGAAAAGCGGGCAAGAGGCTTTCGTCAGGTGCCCGCTTGCCGCGGGAGAATCGGGAATCCGGTGCAAGCCCGGAACGTGCCCAACGCTGTAAGGCCGACGCCTGCCGCATCATGCCACTGGTTGACACCGGGAAGGCTGCGGCGGGCGGATGACGCCAAGTCAGAAGACCGGCCTGGCATCATAGACTGATCCCGCGCGGACGGCGGGGCGGTTGCGTTGTTGGGGATTTGACGATGCGGCCCATGAACAAGGATGCGCTTGAAGGCGCGTCCGCCTTTTCCGCTGACGAGCGCGACGCCGTCTACCGGGCGATCATGACCAGGCGCGATGTGCGCGACCAGTTTCTGCCTGATCCCATCCCATCCGATGTGCTGGTGCGGCTGCTTGAGGCCGCACACCACGCGCCCTCGGTCGGCTTCATGCAGCCCTGGAATTTTATCGTTGTCGAAGATGCCGGTGTGCGTCAGCGCGTCTGGAACGCCTTCGACAGGGCGAACCGCGAGGCGGCCGGGATGTTCGACGGTGAGCGGCAGGCGACATACCGTTCCCTGAAGCTGGAGGGCATCCTCAAGGCGCCGCTCGGCATCTGCATCACCTGCGATCCGTCACGCAGCGGTGACGTCGTGCTGGGGCGCACGCATAATCCGCGGATGGATAGCTATTCAACCGTCTGTGCGGTGCAGAACCTCTGGCTCGCGGCACGGGCCGAAGGCATCGGCGTCGGTTGGGTCAGCATTTTCCATGAGAGCGAACTCAAGGACATTCTCGGCGTGCCCGAGCATGTCGAGATCGTCGCCTGGCTCTGCATCGGCTATGTCGATACGCTCTATAGCGAGCCCGAGCTGGCCGTCAAAGGCTGGCGGCAGCGGCTGCCGCTCGACGAGCTGATCTTCCGCGATGGCTGGGGCCGCCGCTAATTCCGCTGTTGCTGCTGCGGCTGCGGGCCTGAGGTGGCCGGATTCTTCAGGTCGATGCTGCCCTGGTCGCCCGCGAGAAATTGCGGGCCTATCTGGCGTACCTTGCTGTTTCCGGGGTCGTAGGGGCGGTCGGGTACCTGTGCCTGCGGCGCAGCCGGTGTGGGGGCAGCAGTTGCCGGCGGCTTGGTGGTGATCGTCGTGATCGAGCCCTTTGGCGGCGGGGCGCTGACCGTCTGGTTCTTGCGCATCTGTTCGTAATAGGCGGTCAGATTGCAGGTGCAGGAAGATTTCTCGCCGGGCGCCCGGTTCTTGTAGGCGAAGGCGTTTGGCATGGCGCTGTAGCGGGCGCCAGTCGCGGCCGAGATCATGTTGGCCGCGTCGGTGTTGGAGACGTCCTGATAGAAAAGCTCGGTCTCGATGCCCGGGCACATTTTCGAGCAGGTCGAGGCGTCGCGGCTGAAATCGATCGAAGTCGCATTGGTGCTGATCGGGAAGAAGCCGCCATCGCAGCTGCGTACGCACATGGTGCTGACATGCGACATCATCTCGCCGCGCGGCACGCCATATTGGGTGTTGCCTTCCTCGCCGTTGCCGAGCGGAATGAAGGTATCGCCGCGCATCGCCTGTTCTTCGGTGCTTGGCGCCGGGACATAGGCGCGCTCGTCCGGCTGATAACCCGGATCGTCGTTGCAGCCGTTATCGTCGAGGGCGGCCATCAGTTCGCGGCGTTCGTTGACATCGCTGCCGCCGGCCTCCCGCAGTTGGTTGCGGCGGTCCTGGAGGTGGTGGATGTTGTCGATCATCCGCGATTCCGATTCCTGCAGGTCGCTGCAGTAGCGGTCATTCTCGCCGCCGATGACGACCATGCTGTCTACGCTGCAGCCGTTGCTGCGCAGGTCGTTGCGCAGCTTGCGGAGCTCGAGGTTCTGTTCGGCTATGGCGCTTGCATATTGGCGGATCTCCGGGCCGTTGCCGATCACCTGCGGCAGGTCGGCAAGGCGTCCGCGCAAATCTTCGCAGATCGCGCTGGTCTGCGCCGCCACGGGCGCGGCAGCGGCGAGAAAGAGAGCAAGGGTCAGGATTCGGCGTTTCACGGTATCATCCCGCAGCATAGTAAACCGGAAGCGGCAGAGCATTTGCCGCATCCGTTCTGTCTAGCTGCCTTCCGTTAACAAGCTAACGAAGGAATTCTAACGCATTTTTCCGATCGACGGCAAATCACGCCGGCTGCTGTGCCTCGACCACGGCGAGAGCTGCCATATTGACGACGCCGCGCGAGGTCACCGACGGCGCCAGGATGTGGGCCGGAAGGGCCGTGCCGAGCAGGATCGGGCCGACATGCAGGCCGTCGGTCATCGACTTGACGACACCGAGCGTGATGTTGGCCGCATCGAGGTTCGGGAAGACCAGCAGGTTGGCTTCGCCATGCAGCGTGGTGGACGGCATGACGCGCTTGCGGATTTCGTCCGCGATTGCGCTCTCGCCATGCATTTCACCGTCGACCTCGAGATCGGGGGCGGTATCACGGATCAGCTGCAGGGCACCGCGCATTTTCGTGGCGCTTTCGCTTTCGCGCGAGCCGAAGTTGGAATGCGAGACGAGGGCGGCGCGCGGCGTGATGCCGAAGCGCTTGATTTCCTCGGCAGCCAGAACGGCTGATTCAGCCACTTCCTCGGCGCTCGGATTGAACGTCACGTAGGTGTCGGTGAAGAAGGTCGCGCCGCGCTGCGAGATCAGCAGGCTGAGTGCCGAGAAATCGCGGACATCCTTGCGCTTGCCGATGATCTGGCGAACGTCGCGCAGGTGCTTCTCGTAACGCCCTTCGAGGCCGCAGATCAGCGCGTCTGCTTCGCCGCGGCGCAACGCCAGCGCACCGATGACCGTGGTGTTGGTGCGCACGATCGTGCGGGCCGCTTCCGGGATGACGCCCCGGCGGCCGACGAGGGACAGATAGAGATCGACATATTCGCGGAAGCGCGGATCGTCTTCCGGGTTGATGACGGCGAAGTCGGAAAGCGGGCGGATGCGCAAGCCATAGCGCTGCAAGCGGGTCTCGATGACCTGCGGACGGCCGATCAGGATCGGTTCGGCAATGCCTTCTTCGATGAGAACCTGAGCGGCGCGGAGCACGCGTTCGTCTTCACCTTCGGAGAAGATCACCCGCTTCTTTTCGGCAGCCTTGGCGGCCGTGAAAATCGGCTTCATGATGAAGCCGGAGCGGAAGACGAAGCGGTTCAGCTGGTCGAGATAGGCGTCGAAATCGGTGATCGGACGGCGTGCGACGCCGCTCTCGGCCGCGGCCTTGGCGACGGCAGGCGCGATGCGCAGGATCAGGCGCGGATCGAAGGGCGAAGGGATCAGGTAGTTCGGTCCGAAGATCGGCGTTTCGCCGGAATAGGCGCGGGCAGCGACATCGGACGGCTCTTCGCGGGCGAGGCCGGCGATGGCGCGGACGGCTGCCATCTTCATCGCTTCGTTGATCTCCTCGGCGCCGCAATCCAGCGCGCCGCGGAAGATGAAGGGGAAGCAGAGAACGTTGTTGACTTGGTTCGGGAAGTCCGAGCGCCCCGTGCAGATCATCGCGTCCGGCCGGGCAGCACGGGCGAGTTCCGGCATGATCTCCGGCGTCGGGTTCGCGAGCGCCATGATCAGCGGCTTTTCGGCCATCTGCTCGAGCAGTTCCGGCTTCAGAACGCCGGCAGCAGAGAGGCCGAGGAAGACATCGGCGCCGCCGATGTTTTCGGCGAGCGTGCGGGTATCGCTCTTCTGCGCGTAGACGGCTTTCCATTGGTCCATCAGCACGTTGCGGTCCTCGTAGACGAGGCCTTCGATGTCATGGACCCAGATGTTTTCGCGCTTGGCGCCGAGTTCGACGAGCAGATTGAGACAGGCGAGCGCTGCAGCGCCGGCGCCAGACGTGACGATCTTGACGTTGCTGATCGACTTGCCGGCCAATTCCAGGCCGTTGAGGATGGCGGCGGCAACTATGATCGCGGTGCCGTGCTGGTCGTCATGGAAGACGGGAATGCGCATCTTTGCGCGCAGCTGCTGTTCGATCTCGAAGCATTCCGGCGCCTTGATATCTTCGAGGTTGATGCCGCCGAAGGTTGGCTCAAGCGAAGCGACGGTCGAGACCATCTGCTCGACGGTCGAGGCATCGACCTCGATATCGAAGACGTCGATATTGGCGAACTTCTTGAAGAGAACGGCCTTGCCTTCCATCACCGGCTTGGACGCCAGAGGGCCGATGTTGCCGAGGCCGAGAACGGCAGTGCCGTTGGAGATGACAGCGACCAGATTGGCGCGCGAGGTATAGTCGGCGGCCGTCTCCGGATCGTCGCGGATCGCGAGACACGGCGCGGCGACACCGGGCGAATAGGCGAGTGCCAGATCGCGCTGGTTTCCGAGCGGCTTGGTCGCCTGAATTTCGAGTTTGCCGGGGCGGGGATAGCGGTGGAAGAACAGCGCCTGTTCGTCAAGAGTTCCACCTGTCAGGTTCTTCTCCGTCTTGGATTTGTCCTGATTATCCATTGCCTTCTCCAATACCGCAGTCATGTCGTTTGAAGCCTTCTCCATACAACAATCGGTGCGGCGGGACAGCGGGAATTTGAGGTTGAAAGCGGAAAACTCTTGTGCCCGAGGGATGCGTCAAACAACCGCGCTGTCATCTTCCTGAAACACGAGTCTGATTTTGGAAGGCCAGATGAACGATGGGGCACGGGCAGGATGCCTGTGATGGATTACATGGATACGCGACACTTCCGTACGCTCTTCATTTCCGATGTGCATCTCGGTTCCAAGGCTGCCAAGGCCGACTTCCTGATCGACTTTTTGCGCCACCACGAGGCAGACACGATCGTCCTCGTCGGCGATATCGTCGATGGCTGGCGCCTGAAGCGCAGCTGGTACTGGCCGCAGGTCTGCAACGACGTCATCCAGAAACTGCTGCGCCAGGCGCGCAAGGGTACGCGCGTCGTCTACATTCCCGGCAATCACGACGAATTCCTCCGCGACTTCCCGGGCATGCATTTCGGCGGCATCGAAGTGGCCGAGCGGATGATGCACGAGGGCGCCGACGGGAAGAAGTATCTGGTGCTGCATGGGGACGAATTCGATGTCGTCGTCCGCAATGCCCGCCTGCTCGCCTATCTCGGCGACTGGGCCTATGACATGGCGATCCGCATCAATATCGTTCTGGCCGCCATCCGTCGCCGCATGGGCATGCCTTACTGGTCGTTCTCGGCCTGGGCCAAGCTGCAGGTCAAGCATGCCGTCAACTTCATCGGCGAGTTCCAGCGTGTCGTGGCCGACGAGGCCCGCAAATGTGGTGCCGACGGCGTCATCTGCGGTCACATCCACCATGCCGTCATCGAAGAGATGGACGGCGTGCGCTATATCAATACCGGCGACTGGGTCGAAAGCTGCACGGCGATTGCCGAGCATGAGGACGGCACTTTCGAACTGATCACCTGGAATGCGATCGCCAGCAGCGAGCCGGTGACTTTGAAGCTGACGCACCAGCCTGAGCGCGCGCCGCAGGCTGCCTGATTTTCAACCCGCCATATTGCAAGACATTTAGCCGTTGCCTCCGGGCAACGGCCCTATTTATTTTTTAAAACGTTTCAAATGGGCTATTTCTCGCCATAGTCGCCCCTAGGTTGATGTGTTAGGCAGCGCACAGTTTCCTGCAGGTCCACCATGATTCCCGCCCAGAATGCCTCTGTCGATGAGGGGGCTCCGCCGCGTTTCCGGCTGCTCAGCGCCCTGTCTTACTGCGCCCCGCTGATCGTCAACGGTGTCGCGCTTCCATTCTTCCCTGTCTGGCTTGCGGTTCACAAATTCACCGATCACGAGATCGGCGTCATCCTTGCCGTGCCGATGGTCGTGCGCGTCCTCGTGGCGCCGGTTGTGGCGATGTATGCCGACCGGATGAAGGAGCGCGCCGACGTGCTCCTATGGTCTGGCGGGTTGTCGCTGCTGACGGCGATCGCACTTTACTGGACGACGAGCTTCTGGCCGGTGCTGATCGTGTATAGCGTCCAGGGCGCCACCTTTGCGCCCTATGTGCCGATCGTCGAATCGATCGTCATTTCGGGCGTCCGGCGCTGGGGGCTGGATTACGGATCGATGCGCGTCTGGGGATCGATCGCCTTCATCGTCTCGACGATGATCGGCGGCGAAATGATCGGCTTGTGGGGTGGCGATATGGTGCTGCCGGTCATGATCTTTGGCTTTGCGATGACCATGGCGATGGCGATCTACTGTCCGCGTATCGGCCCGACGCGGCGCCGCAATACGCCTGTCGATCTGCAGCAGGCAACAGGCAGCTCGCTGCGTCAGCCGCATCTGTTGGTGCTGCTCTGGGGCGTGGCGATCCAGCAGTCCAGCCACGCGCTGCTCTATGCCTTCGCATCGATCTATTGGCATCAGCTTGGCTTTACCGGCACGCAGGTCGGTATTCTCTGGAGTGCCGGCGTGGCCTCCGAGGTGCTGGTGTTCTTCGTCTCGAAGYATCTCAGCCGCCGCTTCAATGCCTGGACTCTGATCCGCTTCGGCTGCGCCATGTGCATCTGCCGCTGGATCCTGTTCCCGATGCACTGGGACTTTACAGGCTTCTTCTTCCTGCAATGTTTCCATTCCTGCACCTACGCCTTCGTGCATACGGGCGTGCAGCGGCGGATCGTGGCTTCGGTGCAGGCGACGCAGGAATCCTCGGCGCAGGGCGCCTATTTCTTTTACAACGGCATGTTCCTGGGCCTGATGACGCTCGCTTCAGGCTATCTGTATGCCTGGCTCGGCCTCGCCAGCTACTACGTCATGGCGCTGGTTGCGGCGATCGGCATGGCGCTGGTGTTCGTCGCCTATTACCTTCAGCCCCAGAGCTCTTTGTCCGGCGGGAAGACGAGGGAAGCTTCGTAGCGCAGGCCGGGCTCGCGATCCCTGGCGAGCAGCAAAGGTCCGTCGAGATCGACGAATTCGGCGTCCTGCGCCAGCAGCACCGCCGGCGCCATGGCGAGCGATGTGCCGACCATGCAGCCGAGCATGATCTGGAAGCCCAGTCGCTGCGCTTCGCGCTTCATCGCCAAGGCTTCCGTCAGGCCGCCGGTCTTGTCGAGCTTGATGTTGATCGCGTCGTAACGGTCGCGGAGGCTGGCGAGATCGCCAGTGTGATGGACGCTCTCGTCGGCGCAGACGATGACAGGCCGCTTGATCACCGCGAGCATCTCGTCCTTGCCGGCCGGTAGTGGCTGTTCGACGAGCGCGATATTCATTTCAGCGGAGATCCGCAGATGGTGCTCCAGAGCCGCTTCGGGCCAGCCTTCATTCGCGTCGAGGACGATCATGCTGTTCGGGGCTGCGGCGCGAACAGCGCGGATGCGGCTTTCGTCATCGCCGGTGCCGACCTTGACTTTCAGCAGCGTGCGTCCGGCATGTTCCCGTGCCTGTGCCGCCATCACCTCGGGCTCGCCGAGCGATATCGTATACGCGGTCGTCAGCGGCTTTGCCGCCGCAAGGCCGATGTTGGCCGCGACGGTGGCACCGGTCAGCTTGGCCTCCAGATCCCAAAGGGCGCAATCGACGGCGTTGCGGGCAGCACCGGGCGCCATCGCCGACTGCAGGTCATCTCTTGAAATACCGGCCTCGATCAACGGCCGTGCCGCTTCGATCTGTGCCTCGACACTTTCCATCGTCTCGCCGTAGCGTCGATAGGGCACGCATTCGCCCCAACCGATTCTGCCATTTTCCCTCAGCGTGACGCTGATCACCTCCGCGGAGGTCTTTGCGCCGCGCGATATCGTGAAAGTGCCCGCGATCGGGAATGAATTCATTTGGATTTCGAGGGACCGTGGCATATTTGCAATCCTGAAAGCATGGAAATTCTGCGGGTCTTGGGTATATTAACCCGCCGGGCGTGAGCAATGCTTCGCGAGTCGGCAATGTCGCCGCAAGCCCTGAAAGACACAAGCATTTTGAAGCCCGAGCCCAGCAAAGCCGCCTCACTCCACGTGGACGACCAAGCCAACGGCTCCGGGCGATTGGTGCGTCTCGAAGGCAATTGGCGCAGCGGCAACATCCACACCGTTCTCAAGGATTTCGAAGCGCTGTCTCGCGGTAACGGCGATCTGACGCTCGATCTTTCCGATGTCACCGATATCGATACTGCCGGTGTCTGGCTGCTGGTGCGGCTGAAGCTCGAAGAGGAGGCCGCCGGCCGCCAGGTGCATTTCGAGGGCACCAACCAGCACATCGACGAGATGATCGAGGAATTCTCGCAGCGGCCGGAAAAGCAGGAAGCGGAACCAGCGAAGAAGCGATCGCTCGCCGAGAGGATTTTTGCGCCTATCGGCAAGATGGCCTACGATCTGTGGGATAATTTTGCGGCAGCGATGTACATCCTCGGCTCCGCGGTGCGCGGCGCGCAGATGAAGTTTGGCCGCGGCAGCGGCGTTTCGCCGGCCTCGATCGTCAACCAGATCGATCATATGGGTGTTCGGGCCGTGCCGATCATCCTGCTTATGTCGTTCCTGATCGGCGCGATCATCGCACAGCAGGGCGCTTTCCAGCTTCGCTATTTCGGCGCCGAGGTCTTCGTGGTCGATCTCGTCGGCATTCTGCAGCTTCGTGAAATCGGCGTGCTCCTGACGGCGATCATGATCGCCGGCCGCTCGGGCAGCGCGATCACCGCCGAAATCGGCTCAATGAAGATGCGCGAAGAGGTCGATGCGCTGAAGGTCATGGGCCTCAATCCGGTCGGCGTGCTGATCTTTCCGCGTCTGGTGGCGCTGACCGTTGCGCTGCCACTGCTGACCGTGCTCGCCAATTTCGCGTCGCTTCTTGGCGCCGCGACTGTTACCTGGGCCTATTCCGGCATCACCTTCGCCACCTTCACGTCGCGCCTCCACGAGGCGGTGACGCTGTCCACCGTGCTTGCCGGGATGATCAAGGCGCCGTTCATGGCGCTGGTTATCGGCATTGTCGCCGCCGTCGAAGGGCTTAAGGTCGGCGGCAGTGCCGAATCGCTGGGCCAGCATGTGACGGCTGCGGTCGTTAAGGCGATTTTCGTTGTCATCCTCATGGACGGGCTTTTCGCCATCTTCTATGCGGCCATTAATTTCTAGGGTTTGAGCGTGAACGAGCAACAGACGGAAACGGGCGGAGAAAAGGAGCGGGACATCGTGCTTTCGGCACGCGATGTCACGGTCGGATTCGGCTCGAAGATCGTGCTCGACAAGCTGAACCTCGATATCTACCGCGGCGAGATCCTCGGCTTCGTCGGCGCCTCCGGTACCGGCAAGTCGGTGCTGATGCGCACGATCCTGCGTCTCTTGCCGCGCCGTTCCGGCTCGATCGAGATCCTCGGGCAGAATTTCGACGAGCTGAACGAGAGCGAGCGCAATTCGCTCGACATGCGCCTCGGCGTTCTCTTCCAGCAGGGTGCGCTGTTCTCGTCGCTGACGGTCAAGGAGAACATCCAGGTTCCGATGCGCGAATATCTGGATCTGCCGAAGTCATTGATGGACGAGCTGGCGCATCTGAAGATCAAGCTGGTGGGTCTGGCTGCCGACGCGGCCGACAAGTATCCGTCCGAACTCTCTGGCGGCATGATCAAGCGCGCGGCGCTTGCCCGTGCCTTGGCGCTTGATCCGGACCTCGTTTTTCTCGACGAGCCGACATCGGGTCTCGATCCGATCGGTGCCGCCGAATTCGACGATCTCATTGCCAGGCTGCGCGATACGCTGGGTCTCACCGTCTACATGGTGACCCACGATCTCGACAGCCTGTTTTCCGTCTGCGACCGTATTGCCGTGCTTGGAAAGAAGCGGGTAATGGTGGAAGGGACGATCGACGATATGCTGGCCTACGATGATCCGTGGGTTCAGTCCTATTTCAAGGGCAAGCGCGCACGCTCGATCGTGCCGCAGGAAGAGACTGCCGGCGCCTCGCGCGCGGGCAGTCACGACAGCCGCGGGAAGTGACCGGAGACGATGGAAACCAAAGCGAACTATACGATTGTCGGCATCTTCACCGTTCTGGTGATCGCAGCGGCGTTCGGCTTCGTCTACTGGATGGCGGAATATGGCCGCAGCGGCCCGATGGCCGAGCTTGTCGTGCGTATTCCGGGATCGGCAAACGGTCTCAGCGTCGGTTCGCCGGTGCGCTTCAACGGTATTCAGGTGGGATCGGTGAAGTCGCTGTCGATCGATGCCGACGATCCGCAATATTCACTGGCCTTCACCGAGGTGCGCGTCGATGCGCCGATCTACCCGTCCACCAAGGCGATCCTTGAAATCCAGGGTCTGACCGGTGCTGCCTATATCGAAATGTCGGGCGGCAAGGTGGGTGAAGAGAACATTCTCCAGAAGTCGATCGATTCAGGCAAGCGGGCGGTGATCGTCGCCGACCAGTCGAGCGTGACCAACCTGCTCGCCACTGCCGACAAGATCCTCGACCGCGCCAATGACGCCGTCGGCCAGGTTCAGGGCTTCGTGCAGGATGCGCGCGGGCCGCTGACCAAGACGCTGCAGAATGCCGAGACCTTCTCCGATGCGCTCGCCAAGAACTCCGGCAATATCGACAGCTTCCTGCAGAGCGTCGGGCAACTTTCCGAGACGGTTCGCAACGTTTCCGGCAAGGTGGATTCGACATTGGCTGCCGTCGAGGCGCTGGTGAAGGCCGTCGATGCCAAGAAGATCGATACGATCCTCGCCAATGCCGAGAAGGTCAGCAAGGACATTGCCGACGCATCTGGCGGTCTGAAGGGAGCGATCGACAAGTTCGACCAGACTGCAACGACCTTCAACGATGTCGGCAAGAAGGCGCAGTCGGCACTTGATCGCGTCGATACGCTGGTGGCGCAGATCGACCCGCAGAAGCTGAAGGGCTCGGTCGACGATATCTCGCAGGCGACCAAGGACGCGCGCGTTGCCGTCGCTTCGATCCGCGATGTGGCCAATACCGTCTCGTCGCATCAGAAGGACATCAACCAGACGATCCAGGACGTCTCGCAGATGGCGAATAAGCTGAACTCGGCTTCGACGCGCGTCGACGGCATCCTGATCAAGCTCGACGCGCTGCTCGGCACCGACAATTCGCAGTCGCTGTTTGCCGAAGCACGCGACACGCTGGAATCCTTCAAGAAGGTCGCCGACAATCTGAATGCCCGTATCGGGCCGATCGCCGACAATCTGCAGAAGTTCTCGAGCGGCGGGCTGCGCGACGTGCAGTCGCTGGTCAACGATACGCGCAACACGGTGCAGAACCTCAACGACGCGATCAGCAATTTCGACAGAAACCCGCAGCGCCTGATCTTCGGTGGCGATACGGTGAAGCAGACCGACGGCCGCTCGCGCCGTTGATTTCGATAAGAGAAAAGCAGGGGAAGCATAATATGGCCGTATCGCATCTGTTGGCGCGCCGTTCATTGCTGGCGAGAGCAGCCTTCACGCTGCCGCTGGTGGCGCTGACCCTTGCCGGTTGCGGCACGGGCGCCAAGAACGACACCTACGATCTGTCTGCGGCCGTCGGCAGCGGTGCCGGTCCGGCCGCCAAGCGCAGCCAGATCCTGGTGCCGGAGCCAACGGCGCTGGCAGCGCTGAACAGCGAGCAGATCGTCGTTCGCGTATCACCGTCCGAGATCCAGTATCTGGCCCGCTCGCAATGGAGCGACAAGCTGCCACGCATGGTGCAGTCGAAGCTGGTCGAGGCCTATGAGAATTCCGGCAAGTTCGGCGGCGTCGGCAAGCCCGGCCAGGGACTGGCGATTGACTATCAGGTCGTGACCGATATTCGCGCCTTTGAGATCGACAGCAGCAAGGGCAGCCAGGCGGTGGTCGAGATCTCCGCGAAGATCCTCAACGATCGCAACGGCACGGTGCGCGCCCAGAAGGTGTTCCGGGCTGCTGCTCCGGCTGGAGGTGCAGCCGAGGGCATGATTAAGTCGCTCGACCGGTCCTTCTCGGCAGTAACAACCGAGATCGTCGACTGGACGCTGCAGTCCATCTGACATCGGATATCGGCGGGCGAGCGAGAAAAATCACCTGCCGGTGTCGGAACATGACGTGCCGGGACGTCCTTTGCTAAGGAGATAGCAAGGAGACAGACAATGACCGGCCTCGTCCTCACCACCTTCGACTGGGTTCCCGATCTTCCGCGCGGCTACGTGCGCGATATCCGCGTGCGCTGGGCGCTGGAGGAGGCGGGATTGCCCTACCGCGTCGCGGGCATCCCCTTTGCAAAGCGCGATGCGCAGCATTTCGCGCATCAGCCATTCGGCCAGGTGCCGTGGCTGACCGATGGCGATCTCTCGATCTTCGAAAGTGGCGCGATCCTGCTGCATCTCGGCAGCAAGAGCGAAGCGCTGATGCCCGGTGACGCGAAGGGCCGCAGCGCGGCGCTGGAGTGGCTGTTTGCGGCGCTCAATTCCGTCGAGGCGGCAAGCCTGCCCTGGACGATCATGATCTTCTCCGGGCAGGATGGCGATACGCCGGCCTGGAAAAACCTGGATTCCTTCCTGAAGGCCAGACTGAAGCATATGGAGCCGGTGCTTGCCGCGCGCGAATGGCTGGCCGGGCAGTTTTCCGTTGCCGATATCCTGATGGCGGATGTGCTGCGCCTCGTCGATCGTTTCGACGGGTTGGCGGCCTTTCCGGCCTGCCGCGCCTATGTCCAGCGCGCGACGGCGCGGCCGGCTTTCGCGAAGGCCCATGCGGACCAACTCGCACATTTCGCGGCTGCCGATGTGAAGCAGCCGGCCTAGCGATCAGTTCGCGGGAACGGCGGCGGTGGCTGCCGCCGGATCGGCCGAGGCTGTCGCCGCGGCGGGAGCGCCGATCAATGCAGCGTCCAGCATGGCGACCATCTTGTCGTCGCGGATCGCTGCGGTCTTTTCGCCCATGACAACGCCGACGACATGGCGGCCGTCCTTGTTGACCGAGGTCACGACGTTATAGCCGGATGCATCCGTATAGCCGGTCTTGATGCCATCGGCGCCCTGATAGCGATACATGACATTGTTGTGGCCGCGCAGCTTCATGCCGCGGAACTGGAAGCCGCGCATCGAGAACATCTTGAACTCTTCCGGATAGTCGCGGATCAGCGCGGCGCCGAGCGTCGCCATGTCGCGCGCCGTCGTCATCTGTTCCGGATCGGGCAGGCCGGACGGGTTCTTGAAGGTGGTGTTGGTCATGCCGAGCTGGTGGGCCTTGGCGGTCATCAGCTTGCCGAAGGCATCTTCCGAACCGCCGAGCTGTTCGGCGATCGCCACCGCCGCATCATTCGCCGAGAGAACGATGATGCCCTCGACGGCTTCGCGCACCGTAACCTTGCGGCCGGCGCCGACGGCGAGCTTGAAGGGCTCCTTGCTCTCGGCATTCTCGGACATCGTGAGCTTCTGATCCCAGCCGAGGCGGCCGGCATGCATGGCTTCGAATGCCAGGTAGAGCGTCATCATCTTGGTCAGCGACGCCGGGTAGTTCAGCTCGTCCTGATTGGCACTTGCCAGCACCTGGCCCGTCTGCGCGTCGATCAGGAAACTCGCCTGTCCGGCCGAGGATGTCGAGGAGAGGCCGAGGAACAGGGAGGCGGAGAACGCTGCGGAGAGAAGCAGCGGCATGGTCTTTGGCATCGAATGTGGTCTCTTCAAAAACGGCGGCAGCGCGTTGGCAACCTGAATAGGGTCGTGACGGAGTGACGTTGTCTGGCCACCGGATTGAGCAAATCTACGGCATTATGACAAGCGTGTCTTGCTTATAAGCCCGGATTTGCGGCGGCCGTTTGTCTCACTTTGCCGTGAGGCGCTTCATGCCGAATGAAAAAAGGGCCGCTGATGAAGCGGCCCTTTGCGTAGCGAAGTCCGAGTTTTCTTCCGTTAGGTCAGGCGGCCCGCGGCGTGGGCCAGCATGGTGTAGACCTTGCCGGTATCGGACGTCAGATAGGACTGGGTGATCGTCCGGTCGCGGTCGCTGCGGGCAACGTCCGCAAGCAGCTTTTCGAAGTCGGCGATGTAGCGATCGACGGCGGTGCGGAATTCCGGCTCGCGGTCATACTTGCGCTTGATCTCATCGAAGGTCTGCTGGCCCTTCAGCGTGTAGAGGCGGCGCGTGAAGACGTCGCGCTCGCCGCGCTGGTAACGGCGCCAGAGATCGACCGAGGCGTCATGATCGATGGCGCGGGCGATATCGACCGAGAGCGAGTTCAAGGATTCGACGACGTGACGCGGATTGCGGCTGTCGGCGGCGCGCTGCTGTGCCGGAGCGGCTGCTTCGGCGCGCGGTGCTGCCGAACGGGCAGGTGCTTCCTCGGTATCCTCGTCACGCGAGGCGCCACGCAGCAGATCGCTGATCCAGCCACCGGATTCCTGGCGGGCAGGCGTAGCAGCTACGGGTGCGGGCGCAACGGGAGCAGCACGCTGCGGCGCTGCCGCCGGTGCCGGAGCGATGGTGCCGCGAAGTGCGAAGCCATCTTCGATCTGCGGACGGGGTGCCGGAGCAGCCACAGGCTGCGGGGCCGGCTGTGCAGCAACGACGGGCGCTGCAACAGGGGACGGAGCAGGTGCCGGCGGAGCCTGGCGCGGCGCGGGAGCCGGGGCCGGTTGGGCGGCGCGCGGCGCCGGTTCGGAGACTTCGAACTGCTGCACCGAGCGGCCGACGATATGCGAGATATCCTGCAGCGCCTTGATCTGTTCGGCGACGGCGCGGCGCATGGCGGCAGCGCTTTCCTTGGCTTCCTCTGGAAGATCGAAGGCACCGCGCTTCAGCTCGCTGCGGGTCATGTCGAGTTCCTTGCGGATATCGCCAGCCGAGCGGCGGATTTCTTCCGTCGCACCCGAGAAGCGGGCAACCGCCTCGTCAACGGCTTCGCGCAGCGATTCACGCAGCTGCTGGGCAGCGCCATCCGAGGCGCGGCCTGCTTCGCCGAGCATGCGTTCAACATCTGAAAGGGAAGCCGTCAGGCCGCCGCGGAGACGGTTGGCAAGCTCGCTGGAGCGGCGTTCGGCATTGCCGAAGGTGCCGTCGATCGTGGCATTGGCTTCTTCGCCGGCCTTGACGATCGAGCTGCGCATGGCCTCGGCGGCTTCTTCGGCACGCTTCTCGGTGTCGGAGAGCACGCGGCCGATATCGGCGAAGGAAGACTGCACGCTCTGGCGCAGATTTCCGCTGACCTGATTGGAGCGCTGTTCGGCGCGCTCGAAGGCGCCTTCGACCATGGTGCCAAGCGCACGCATCGTCTTTTCGATTTCTTCCGAACGCTGCACGAGACCGATCGACAGGCTCTGGAGAGCGCCTTCGCGCTCTTCGAGGGTCGAAACGAGGTTCGACTGGGCGGCACCCAGCAGACCGGAGGCCTGCGTCAGAACCTTGGAGTGTTCGTCGAAGCGGCCGATGATCGAGCCGACCTGGGCGAGCGTCTGTCCTGAGATATCCGACAGGCGATCGACCTTGCCTTCGAGAAGGCGGGTGGAGGCGGAGACCATTTCGGCAGCCTTGGCAGCCGAGTCCGTGAAGCGCGAGGTCGTATCGCCGAGGCGGCCGTCGACATCGGTCAGATCCTGGGCGGCGCGGTTCATCATCAGGGCCATCGAGGCGCTGTTATCAGAGAGGCGCTCGATCAGCGAATTGACGTTGGCAAGCAGGCTGGTCTCGATGGCGTTGACGGCCGTCGAGGCGCTTTCCGTGCGAGCGGCAATGGCGTTGGCGAGAGCGGCATTTTCGGCACGCAGGCGATCGGCGCTCTGCTCGGCAGCAGCGGCGATGCGGGCAGCGGCTTCGTGGCCGGTTTCGGCATAGCGCTCGATCATCGGGCGGGCGGTCTCGTCGATGAGGCGCGAGAGCTCCGAGGAGCGGCCGGCCAGCATCGAGTTCAGTTCGCGGGTGCGCTCGTCGAGCGTTGCACGGATCGAGGTGCCGCGGGCTTCGAGAGCCTTCTCGACATCGGTCAGCGACGCGTCGATTTCGCGGGCACGATCTTCGAGACCGGTGCGGATCGCCGTGCTGCGGGCTTCGAGCGCACGGTCGACATTCGACATGGTGCTGGCGATGCCTTCGCTGGCGCTGGTGATCGTCGTGCGGATGGCGTCGCCGCGGGTCTCGAGCGACGACTGGGCGTCGGAGAGAGCCTGCGAGATGGCGTTGACCTGGCCGCTGACCAGGGTCTCGGCTTCGGCAACCTTGTTGACGATGGCGTTGCCGGCTTCGGAGAAGGTCTGGGCGACCGCAGCGGCCTGGCCTGCGAGGCGGTTCTGCGCCTCGGAAACGCGGCCGACGATCTGCTCGGAACGCTCGTCCATGGAGCGGGCGAACTCGCCGGTCTTGTTGTCCAGCGTTTCCGTGAACTGCTGGCCAGTGCGGCCCATCAGGTCGGCGGTGCGCTGTGCTTCGGCATCCATGCCCTGTGCGGCATCGGCAACGGCGTTGCGCAGCGTCGAGGCGAGGCCGGCAGCCTTGCCTTCGATTGTCTGGTTGACGGCGTCGAGACCCATGGTCAGCGCCCGGTCCATGGTGGACAGGCGTTCGCCGAGACGTTCACCGCCGCGGTCCATGGTGTCGCCGAGATTGGCGGTGCGCTCGTCGATCGACGACGAAAGCGTCGCCGTGCGCTCATCGAGCGAAGAGGTCAGGCTCGCCGTGCGATCATCGAGGGACGAGGCGAGGCGGGCGGTGCGCTCATCGAGCGCGGAGGAGAGATGCGTGGTGCGCTCATCGAGTGCTGTCGTCAGGCTTGCGGAGCTCGCCGCAAGCGAGGCGTTCATCTGCGATGCGCGGCCATCGAGGCTCGCAGCGAGGCTGGAGGCCTGCGCCTCGATCGAGGACGAAAGGCTGCGAGCGCGCTCTTCAAGCGTCGAAGCGAGGTTGGCGGTGCGATCGTCGATCGCGCCGGTCAGCGTGTCGCTGGTGCTTTCGAGAACCGTGGTGACGCGGAAGGCCGCATCATCGCCGAGTTCGCGCAGCTGGTTGATGCTGTCGGAGAGCGTTTCGGAGAGACGTGCACCGGCTGAATCCACCTGTTCGGCAACGCCGCCGACGCCGTCGCGGATGCGGTTTTCGAGCGCCGTCAGGCCGGCCTCGACACGCGAGCCGGTTTCGGCAAAGCGTTCGGTCATGCCGCCGACGGAATGGTCGAGATGGGTCGAGAAGGTTTCGGCCGTACGGGAAATCTCGGCCGCAGCACCTTGGAAGCGCTCGGCGATCTGGCCGGCGCCTTCGCGCAGACGCTCGTCGAGTGCGCGGGAGCTGTTGTCGATCGTCTGGCGCAGCGAGGCTTCGTGATCTTCGAGCGACATTTCCAGCATGCTGGCGCTGGCGGCGACAGAGGCGCTGATCGTCGTTGCCTGCTCCGACAGCGTATCGCTGATCTGCGCATGGGCTTCGCCGAGCGCCAGGCTGATGGCGTTGGTGCGGTCTTCGAGCGTCGAGCGGATGCGGTCATGCGCCGATGCCAGGCCACCCTCGATGCGGTCGGCGGCTTCGCCGGTCAATGTCCGCAGGCGCTGCGCAGCATCGCCGGTGACGGCTTCGATGCGATCGGCAGCTTCTCCCGTCAGCGACTGCATGCGGGCAGCGGCATCACCGGTAACGGCCTCGATACGATCGGCCGCTTCGCCGGTGAGCGTCTGCAGGCGCGCGGCTGCATCGCCGGTGACGGTCTCGATACGGTCGCTGTTGCTCGACAGGGAAGAGTGCAGTGCGGCCGCGTGGTCGCTCAGCGAGCGTTCGAGGCGTTCCTGGCTGTCGATGTAGGCGCTGCGGATGGCTTCCGACTTGTCGGCGAAGGCACCGGCAACGCGGGCTTCGGCGCCGGCAACTGTATCCAGCATCGCATTGGCGCGGGCCTCCAGGGCGCTGTCGAAGCGGCTCTGGCTGTCATCCAGCGAAATCGCCATTGCCATCGTCTTCTCGTCGAGCGAGTCCGACAGACGGTCATGATGACCTGCCATAGCATCGACGAGCGCATTGCTGCGTTCGGACATGGTGTTCTCAAAGCGCTCCTGAGCGGAGTCGAGCGAGATGGCAAGTGCCATTGTGCGTTCGTCGAGAGCGTCAGCGACACGGTCGTGGTGACCTGACAGCGTGCTTTCCAGAGCGTTGGCGCGTTCGGCCATGGCGCTGTCGATGCGTTCATGGGCGGAATCCAGGGCCGTGGTGATCGCTGCGGCGCGCTCGGAGATGACAGTGTTCAGGTCGTCGGCGCGGCCGAAGGCCGAGGTAATCTGCTCGGTACCCGAGGAGACCGCTGCCGTCAGTTCCGATGTCGTCGACAGCAGCGTGTCGCGGAATTCGGTCGAGCGGGCCTGAAGATTGTTATGCAGTTCCGAAGTGCCTGCTGCCAGTGCCAACGAGATTTCGCCGGTGGCGTTGTGGAGGGCAGACGACAGGGCTGCTGTGCGGTCGGCAAGGCCGGCATGCAGTTCGGACGTGCCGGTGGCCAGCGCGTTGGTGATCTCGCCGGTAGCGCCCTGCAGCGCTGCGGAGAATTCACTGGTGCGGCCTGCGAGGCTGCCGTGGAAATCGGCCATGCCTGCTGCCAGCGCTTCGTTGACTTCACCAGAGGCGCTCTTCAGCGTCTGGTTGATTTCCTTGGTGCGGGCGGCCAGCGCTTCGGAAATCTCATCGACCTTGCTGCCGAGCGAGCTTTCGAGAACTTCCTGGCCGGTGCCGAATGCCGTTGCCAGCGCGAAGGACTGGTCGGTCAGCGATGCGCCGAGACGCTCGATGCTCGAGGTCAGGATGCCATCCAGCGATTCCGAACCGCCAGCCAGCGTTTCGTTGATGCGGGCGAGACTTTCCATCAGCTTGGTGTCGAGAGAACCCGCGCGCTTGTCGAAAGCGGTGGCGAATTCTGCGACGCGTTCGTCGAAAGCTGTGGACATCTGCGCGACCGTGCTCTGCAGGCGCTCTTCGAAGAAGCCCGAACGCAGGTCGAGATCCATGATCGCGTCGTCGGCGCTGGACTGCAGGCTCTGGCGGAAGCTCTGGCCACGCTCGTCAAGAGCGCTGTTGAGCTTGGCAAGCACGCCATCCAGCGAGCCGGTGATCTCGCGTTCGCTGCCGGTCAGCGTCTCGTTGATCTCGCGGGTGCGGGCAATCAGGATTTCGTTCAGCTGGCGGGCGCGGTCGTTGAGCGCGGCGTTCAACTTCTCGGCGCTGCTGTCCATGGTGGAAGCGCGCGTCTCGAACTGGCTGAGCAGGTGCTCGCCGCGTTCGCTGAGGCTCGAAGTCAGCGTGTCCAGGCGGGTGTCGAATTCATGGGCTAGCGCAAAGCCCGACGAGGTCAGGGTCTGCAGCAGGGAATCGGTCTTGGCGGCCAGCAGCGAGCCGAGCGACTGGATGGCGGCTTCCGACTTTTCGGTGAGCGTCGCAGCGCGCGTGTCGATCATCGAGGCGAAGGCTTCGCCTGAGGTCGACAGGCGGACGGCGATTTCTTCCGTCGCCAGCGACAGGTCTTCCTTCAGCTGGTCGTGAACGCCAACGATCGAGCTGCGAATGCGCTCGGCGTGATTGACGATCGCTTCGCGTTCGGAGCCGAGTTCGTGGACGAGACCGCGCACGCGCAGTTCGTTATCGGCGTAGCTGCGCTCAAGCGCGTTCACTTCAGAATGGACGAGGGTTTCCAGCTCGGAGGCGCGCGCAATGGTACGCTCGATGCCTTCGTTCATGGCGGAGACTTCGCGGCGTACGGCCTGACCGACGGTCATGATGCGCTCGGAGGCGATCGTTTCCGGTTCGGAGAGGCGCAGCGCCACTTCGGCCATGGAGCGGGCGGCGTTGCGCATGTCCTGGGCACGCGAAATCATGATCGCGAAAGCGTAGAACAGCAGAACAGGTATGATGATGCCGACGATGCCGGCGATCACGCCAGGCAGGCCGACCAGATCGGCGACCGAACGGATCTGCCAGATCTGCGGCGAATAGAGCAGGGACATCAGACCGATGCCGCCGACAATCCAGATCAGCGAAAACAGGGTGGCGTTGCGCACGGCGACGCGCGTCGAGCTGCCGTCGAGCGACTTCAGAAGCGAAGCGGGCGTGTTGCGGTTGGCATCGTTTGCCGGGGCAAAGGCCGGAGCGCGGGGTGCCTGATGCTCTGCACCCTTTGAGCGGCCGCGGCGGCGCTGGCTGTCGTCCTGGTCCTGCTGATTACGCGCAGATGGGTTCTCAGACACATTGGCCTCCGGGGCGTCGGGCGTTTTGCCGCTGCGAGACGGCGCTTTCTGCTGGCTGAAATCGATCTGGAGCGCCTCGTCCAATGCCTTGAACGCTTTGTCCTCGATCGACTCGTTGTACTTGTTGTTCGCCATTCCGTTACGCCTCGTTACATCTCAGCCGGTTCAGCCGCTGGTCCGGACATCGCCGCGTCCGGACGTCAACCTTTTGCCTCTGACCTTCCCATCCAAGACGACGGACGGATAAGCATGTCATTTCAGAGTGGATAGCCGCTTTTTCAAACGGACGGTATCAAAACATTACCATTATCCACTTGGCCCGCAAAGGCGCGTAGCACAAACCCACTGTACCAGTATCGTAGTGACACATCCGGGCTTCGTAGACAATTAACGAAGGCTTGCTAATCACCTTCCGTTAATGGGTTGTTAACATGATTTAACGGCAGAGCCTGTTGAAAAACCAATAATTTAGCGATGTTTAACGGATATTAACCATAGCGCCAGAATCCCGCCCTCAATGTGCCGGAATTTAACGCGATCGCCACTCTCCAGCCGCACTGTAGAGTTCAACCGCGGGGATAAAGACGGGAGTTTGGCACATGGCAGCAGTCAGTATCGCGTTCGAAGCGCCGGATAATTCGAAGGGGCCGTGCCCCTCCAAGGTCCGTCCGATCGACCTGGTGCATCTTGCAAAGCAGACGATGGGCGACAAGGCCCTCGAAATCGAGGTCCTCCAGATGTTCGCGCGCCAGGCACGCGCGTGTCTCGGAGAGATCGCCTCCGGAGAGGCGCAGAAGATCGTCGCAGCCGCGCACCGGCTGAAGGGCGCCGCAAGCGCTGTCGGTGCTTTCCGGGTGTCGGAGACGGCCGAAACGCTTGAGTTCAATGCCGGTGACGCTGCATCGATGGCAGCCGTCGGTGCTGCTGTCGTCGAGGCCGAGAATTTCATCCTGAAGCTGAGCCGTTAAGAGCCAGGCATCAGTCGCAAAGCTGGACCCGCTGCATCATTCCGGAACAGGCATGTCTGTTTCCGATGAGCAGCGGGTCTTTTTGTGACCACCGGCATGCCGCAATCAAGCAAGCCTGTCGCTTTTAAGTGTGGGATGACACTGCCGGGGCTGTCGATGTTGACTGCCTCGCAGATTTGTTGGAAGAAAAATTCTGATCCTCCCTCAATACGGTTACCGGAAATCACAATGCCCAAACTGACCATTGTCGCCTTCGACGGCACGCGCTTTGACCTTGACGTCGATCAGGGTTCCACCGTCATGGAAAATGCCGTGCGCAATTCCGTCCCGGGCATCGAAGCCGAATGCGGCGGCGCCTGCGCCTGCGCTACCTGTCATGTCTATATCGACGAAGAATGGGTCGAACGCGTCGGTCCGCCCGAAGCGATGGAAGAAGACATGCTGGACTTCGCCTTCGACGTCCGCCCGACTTCGCGCCTCTCCTGTCAGATCCGCATGAAGGCTGTGCTGGATGGACTGACGGTTCACGTACCGGAACGCCAGGCCTGATCTCGCCAAAAAAAGCCTCGCGCGCCGGATGACGAGCGAGGCGAGGCGGGCGCATAACCATCGGACGAGGGAGGACCGTCCGCGGCTTGGAACGCGCCAGGAGAACCCAGCGACGGAAAGATCAGGTAGTTCAGTCCTGAACTTTCGAATGTGTTCATATTAGCGCGCCTCAGTTGAGTCGCCTATCGCTAATTTTCACCATTGAGAGGCTGGGGAGGACGCAAGTTTCGCACAGGTTTCGTTGTGCAGCTAACGATCTTGCGTCGTATCTTGCCCGCAAATGCGCTAGTTTTTGCCGCCGGATGATTTGAGTCGGTTGTTGAGCAGTCGCATCATCCGATTCTGGAAATTGACCGCCTCGACCTTGTCGAAGCGCGCCTGAAGGCGGTCGTGCTCGTCTATTCCGCGAGTGGATTCTTCCGATACCAACTCCTGCATTGCCTCGCAGTTGCGCTGTGCGGGAAGCGCAAGAATGCCGCGCTCCATGGCGCGTGCCTGTGTTCTGGCGATTTCGGCGTGGCGCTCTTCGTGGCGCTTGATATCGCTCGATAGCGCATCCCAGATCATCGACAGGTCCTTCGTCGCGCCCTTGCGGTTACGCCAGCGCGGCAGGATGATCTGAGTATGGACGGTGACCTTGGCGCTGCCGACCTTGCAGCGTCCGTCGTGCTGGACATAGGTGGCTTCTCCGCCGAAGCGGATCTTGGTGGCGCCGGGGTGGCGGGCGGATGAACCGTTGGCCGTCGGGCCGCGTGTGCTGAGCTGCTGGTCGAGCTCGTCGGCGGTTTTGCCGCGGATGTCGAAATAGGAATAGCTCTTCGTGGCGACCACTTCGGCCGACGCTGAGGTGCAAAGGGCAATCGTCATGGAAAAAGCAAGGAGAAGACGCATATTCGGCGATGCGGAAGGCATTCTAGACGGTGACCCATGTTGAAGTTTGGCGGAGCTTGGGGCATAGCCACCGCGAGCGCAATAGGCGCAGGATTTTTTATTATCAATAGGATAAACGCCGGTGAGTGAGCTTCAGGTCAGCCGATGGCGGGTCGCCCATGACCGCGAGTTGGCGCTCGGCGCAACGAGCGTGATCATGGCGATCGTCAACGTGACGCCGGACTCGTTTTCCGATGGCGGGAAGTACGATCACGCCGATGCGGCCGTCGCGCACGCGCTGGCGGCGGTGGCCGAAGGTGCTGAGATCATCGACATCGGCGGCGAGTCGACGCGGCCGGGTGCTGCCAAGGTCGATGCGGCCGAGGAGCAGCGGCGCGTGCTACCCGTCATCGAGGCGCTGCGCGGCAAGACCGAGGTGCTGATTTCTGTCGATACCTACCGGGCGGAGACCGCAAGGCTCGCCATCCAAGCAGGCGCCCATATCGTCAACGACGTGTTCGGGCTGCAGAAGGATCTGGCGATGCCCGGCGTTGTTGCGAAGGCGAATGCCGGCGTGTGCATCATGCATACGGGCCGCGAGCGCGAGAAGCTGCCCGATATGGTCGCCGACCAGGCAGTGTTCCTGGAGCGGTCGCTGGCACTGGCAAGCGAGGCCGGGATTGCCAACGAGCAGATCGTTCTCGATCCAGGCTTCGGTTTCGCCAAGGAAACGGCGGACGAGAATTTCGAGTTGATGGCGCGGTTTGCGGAGCTGTCGCGCTTCGGCTTTCCGTTGCTCGCTGGGACCTCGCGCAAGCGCTTCATCGGCGCTGTGACCGGCCGGGATGCCGCGGATCGCGATGCGGCGACGGCGGCCAGCAGCGCGCTGCTCAGATTGGCGGGGGCTGCGGTTTTCCGGGTCCACAATGTCGCAATCAACAGGGATGCGCTGGCTGTTGCCGATGCTATGCTGGCGGCACGCCGAAATTACGAAGGACGCCGGGGCCAATGACTATGAAATATACGATCCTGATGCAGAACTGTGCGTTCTTCGCGCGCCATGGCGTGCATGACGAGGAAGAGTTCCTCGGACAGCGCTTCTTCGTCGATGCCGAACTCGACGTGACTGCCGGCAAGGCGCTGGAAAGCGACTCGATCGAGGATACCGTCAATTACGGTATCGCCTTCACTGTCATCGAGGAGATCGTCGTCGGCAAGCGGCGCTATCTGATCGAGGCGCTGGCGCTCGATATCGCCAAGGGGCTCTGTGAGCGCTTTCACCAGATCACCCGGGCGAAGATCACGGTGCGCAAGCCGAGTGCGCCGGTTCCAGGCGTGCTTGATTTCGTTCAGGTGAGCGTCGAACACTTTGCACACTGATCCTTTCAAGGCGGCCACGCTCGGTCTCGGCGGCAATATCGGCGATCCCGTGCGCTCTATGGCCTCGGCATTGCAGCACCTCGATATGCGGGACGATTGCCGGGTGATAGCGGTGTCCAGGCTTTACCGGACGCCGCCCTGGGGCAAGACCGATCAATCCTTCTTCTTCAATGCCTGCGCAGGAGTCGAGACGTCTCTGGCGCCGGAGGCACTGCTTGATGTCTGTCTTGAGATCGAGCGGGAGATGAAGCGCGAGCGGATCGAGCGCTGGGGGCCGCGCACGCTGGATATTGACGTCCTGACCTACGAAGGTGTCGAGCAGGAAGCGCCGCGGCTGGAGCTACCGCATCCACGCATGACGGATCGCGGCTTCGTGCTGATGCCGCTTGCTGATTTCGCGGGAGATCTTCTGGTGAAGGGGCGGACGGTTCGGGATTGGCTCGCTACTGCCGATGTGCAGGGCATCGAAATCGCTGATGCCAGCTTCGAGTGGTGGCGGAAGCCTTGAAACGAAAAGCGGCGGAAAATCCGCCGCCTGGGTGTGTCCTGAGGATGATCTGTCTTACTGGACCGAGCCGACCGTCATCTCGTCCAGCTGACGGGTGAGGGTGAGGCCGATCACCGGGATCATGCGGTCTTCGACCTTGACCGAGACGGTGACGTTCATCGTCTTGTCATCGCGGATGCGGGCAATCATCGCGCCATTCAGCTTCGAGCGGTTGAGACCAACGACGACGGTATCCGGGGTAACGGTACCGGATACAACGTCCAGACCCTTGCCGGCGGCGCCATCCAGGAACTGTCCCTTGTAGCTGCTGCCCGACTGGGTGATCGTCGCGGTCATCGGCTGTTTGAAGACGCCGACGCGGCAGGAGCCGTCAAGCTTTATACCGGTGCCATCTGTAACCGAGGAACCGACCAGGTTGCAGGTGAACTTCGTGCCCTTGTATTTGCCGGCGACGATTTCGCCCGGTCCACGCCAGGATCCGGCCACCGATTCGAAGAAGGCCTTATCGCGTGTCGCAGCGGTTGCTGCAGGAGTGACGTCAGCCATCGGCGACAGAGCCACGGCGGCCAGGCCGCAGACGAAAAGAAGCTTGCGCAAATACATGGATTTTCCTTGGCACACCTACCCGCTACTGCCTTGGAGTTTTGCCGAATAATGGTTAATGGTTGGTTTCCGGGATGGCGAAAGGCTCTGGAAGACCAGCATTTTCGGCGTCTGGACAGCCTTCAACCTGGGTAGCTACGCCTATGAAAAATATAGGTTTCCTGATTGCTTCCGTTGCGTCAGGCGACGTGGCTGAGAAAAACCCTTGGGGATCACTTCTGCTGGTCGCGGCCCGATATCGAAGGCGTGAGATCGCCGATGAAATCGCTGATTCCCGGCCGCTTCAGGGCGTGAAATGCCAGCGGGCGGCAGAGATCCATGGCGGCGATTCCGATGCGGGCGGTCATCAGGCCGTTGATGACACCTTCGCCAAGGCGCGCTGACAGCTTCGACGCCAGTCCATGGCCGAGAACCTGCTGCACCAGACTGTCGCCAACGGCGATCGAGCCGGTCACCGCGAGATGGGCAAGGACGTCGCGCATCAGCCTGACCATGCCGAGCGTGCCCGGCCGCCCGCCATAGAGCTCCGCCATGGCGCGGATCAGCCGCGATGCCTCATACAGCACGTAGAGCAGGTCAACGATGGCGCGCGGGCTGACAGCGGTGACGATCGAGACGCGCTTCGAGGAATTGACGATCAATGCACGCGCCTGACGGTCGAGCGGTCCGAGCAGCTCGCGTTCGGCAAGCGCCACCAGATGCGGGGCGTCGATGATGTCGTTTTCGGAGGCCTTCAGCGTGGCGCGGCCCTTGGCTGTCTCGGGCTTTGCCGAAAGCATTGCCGCCAGCCGGTTGACGAGACTGCGCGCCTTGGCCGGCCTGGTTTCCAGAATGGCCGCCTCGGCCTCGGCCTTGATCGTCTGGACGGCGGCGAGCCGCATCATGCCCGCGGTCTCGCGGATGACGATACCGATCACGGCAAGGATGCCGATCGCAAGCGCGGTAAGGGCGGCGTAGCCCAGCCAGTCGGCGCGGGAAAAGAGGTCGCGGATCAGGCTGTCGGTCCAGAGACCGAAGGCGAGCGACAAAAGCACGCCGAACGCCGCTCCGGCGATTTTCGCGAAGGATGTGCGGCGTCTGCGCGGCATTGCGACCGGAAGCGGCGCAGCATCCTTGTCGGGGTTGATGAAGGGATCATCCTCATCCGGTGTCAGGACGACGTCGGCCTCGAAGCTGGACGGCTTGCGGCGCTGCACCGGCACGGCGGTTTCCAGCGCGCGAGGCTCGTCTTCGTAAACAAAGGCTGCAGGTTTGCGCGTATTGCCAGCGGCATTTTCTGGATTGGACTTGCTCATGCGAGGCGGTCTCCAAACAGGAACTGCATGGCGCGGTCGAGGCGGATATGCGGCACCGAGAGCTTGATGCCGCCACCGGTTTCCTCGAGCTGCGGTGGCCTGAAGCGGACGACGTTGACATCCGGGAGGTGGATATCTCCCGCATTGGATTCAATGGCTGCGAACAGGCTTTCGGGGTTCTCGGGCAGGTCTCCGGGGAAGATAGCGGTCTTGCGGATGCCGTCGAAACGCTCGCCGCCGATCGTCTCGCCATCGATCGGCGTGCCGACGATCACAGGCAGGTCGTGTCCGTCGCGCCTGACGGTCGCCTCGCGGGTGGCGCGCACCGAGGCAAGCGCCATGACGTCGATGCCCGCGCCGGCCATGCCGATGCGGTGGACGGCGCGTTCGACGAGGCGCCGCGTCAGGGCGTCCAGCCGGTCGTGGCTTTCGTGATGCAGGTGGTCGGCCTTGGTGGCGGCGACCAGCACCCGGTCAATACGGCGGCCGAGAAGCGAGGAGAGGAGCGAGTTGGTTCCCGGGCGGAAGCAGGCCAGCACGTCTGTCAACGCCCGTTCGAGATCCTGCACGGCTTCGGGGCCGCGGTTGATTGCCTGCAGCGCATCGACAAGCACGATCTGGCGGTCGAGACGGGCAAAGTGCTCGCGGAAGAACGGTTTGACGACGACCGATTTGTAGGCCTCGTAGCGCCGCTCCATCATCGCCCAGAGCGAGCCCTTTTCGGCCCGGCCTTCGGGCGGCGGGAGCAGCGGCGCGAAGGTCAGTGCCGGTGAGCCGTCGAGATCGCCCGGCAGGAGGAAACGGCCGGGTGGCAACGTCGAGAGCGAACGTTCGTCGGCCTTGCAGGCCTTCAGATAGGCGGCAAAGGACGTTGCGAGGTCTCGGGCCTGCATCTCATCGGCCGCCGCGTGAAGATCGGCTGCCTGTGTCAGCTCGAGCCAGGTCTTCGAGAGTTCGGCGCGGATGCCGGTGCGGGCGAGCGCCAGGGTATCCTCGCTGAAAGTCCGGAAATCCTTGGCGAGCAGCGGCAGGTCGAGCAGCCATTCGCCCGGATAGTCGACGATATCGATCGACAGGCGCCCTGGCGAAAACATGCGGTTCCAGCCGCTGGCGCTCTGATAGTCGATGGTGACCCGCAGTTCTGAGATGGCGCGGGTGGAATCCGGCCAGACGCGATCCTTCACCAGCGCGCGGATGTGATCTTCGTACTGAAAGCGCGGAACGCCGTCATCAGGCTGCTCTTCGAGGCGTATCGCCGAAACGCGGCCCGATTGCACCGGTTCGAACAGCGGCAGGCGGCCGCCATGCAGGAGGTTATGGACCAGGGAGGAGATGAAGACCGTCTTGCCGGAACGGGATAGACCGGTGACGCCGAGACGGACGGTCGGATTGACCAGACCCGTGGCGCGGTCGGTGAGGTTATCGAGTGCGATGCGGGCATCGTCAGCGAAGGAGGTCAAGCTTGGCGGCAAGGCGGTGTCCCGGTTGTCATTGCTCAAGCATATAGGATGGCGAGGCCGCCGGAAAAAGAACCGGCATGCAACCGCGTCAGCCGCTCAGAAATTCACGCAGCTTCCAGGCGGCGGCCGCTGCGTCGAAATCCAGAACCGCAAGGCCGCCGGCGGGAAAGCCGCCGGGCAGGGCGCGCAGCAGCTGTTCGTGGCCGATCAGCGCCTCCAGCGTCTGCTCGATCGTCGGATTATGGCCGACCAGCATCACCGCATTGCTTTCCTGCGTATCGAGGAGCTCGAGATAGACATTTGGGGCAGCGTTATAGAGTTCGTCGATATAGCGCAGCTCCAGCGATAGCCCCATGGCGCGGTGAACAGCATCGGCCGTCTGGCGGCAGCGCTTCGCCGTTGAGCTCAGGATAATGTCCGGACGGTAGCCCTTGTCCGCTGCGCGGTCGGCGAGGATCTCGGCATCGCCGTATCCCTTTTCGCTCAGGGCGCGGTCGAAATCGCGTTCTCCGGGCTGCGCCCAGGCGGCTTCGGCATGCCGCAACAGGTAGATTCGCGAAGGCGTATGCAAGGTTGCGGCCATAGAAAAATCCACGTGCGAAGGAGCCTTTTCAGTAGCCGCCGGGTATTGCCGGCGTCAACCGGTGACGTGCCGTGGTGGTGCAAAAGCGCTGGGCCTACACGGCTTGTTGAAGGCGGGGTGAGAAAGCGAATCTGGAATAGTGCTGAGAAAATAGACTGTTAGCCTAAAAATATGACAGATTTAAAAATCTGTTTACATGTCGTATTTGGCTTGAATCGATATTGGCGCATGAGATATACAGCCCGCCACATGAGATGTTCTTCAGGAGAATCGCGTTGAGTGAGAAGATCGATCTTAGCAGCTACGTTCCCTCGGAAGACGAGGAGTTCATGAACGTAAACCAGCGAGCATACTTCCGCACGAAGCTGGTCGCATGGCGAAATGACATCCTTAGAGAAGCGCGCGAGACACTGGATCATCTCGCTGAAGAAAGCGCCAACCACCCCGACCTCGCGGATCGGGCATCTTCCGAAACAGACCGCGCCATCGAACTTCGGGCGCGCGACCGTCAGAGAAAACTGATCTCCAAGATCGATGCTGCCCTGCAGCGGATCGAGGAAGGCACTTACGGCTACTGCGAGGAAACCGGCGAGCCGATCGGCCTTAAGCGCCTCGACGCCCGCCCGATCGCGACACTGTCGATCGAAGCGCAGGAACGCCACGAGCGCCGCGAGAAGGTTTACCGCGACGAATAAGCGTCCTGGGAGCAGGCATAAAATAAAAGGTACCGCATTGCGGTGCCTTTTTCGTTTTGGCGGTCTGGCTGACCGGCTATTTGTCTCGGTTGACGCTCATCTCGCCGAAGATGCGCGCCACTTCCTTCTGCAACTCGGCATCGGCGCCGGTGACCGGCGGTGCTTCCGGGTCACGGCGCTGCAGGTTGACCGGCTGCGGCGCAATGGTGCGGATCGGCGCGCTCTGAATGGATTGCACCGGCTGGACGACGCGTTCGGCGGCCAGCGTGGTGTTCATCTCTTCTTCGAGAATGCGCTGAAAATCGCCTTTCGGCTGCTGTGGCGGCGCTCCCGCGTCGGCGGTCACCACCGGATGGCCCTCCGAAACCGTCGGAAGGCTTTGTGCCGGCGGCGTCAGCACTTCGGGTTCGATACGCGCCTTTTGCGGCAGGACGCGGGCGCGAGCGGCATCCAGGATATCGGCGGCATTGGTGGTTTCGAGCGACGGTGCCGGTTGCGGCTGCTCCATCGGGCGGATGGTGATCGTCGGCGGGACACGGTTTTCTGCCGCGGCAATGACCGGAGGAACGGTGATGGCCGGAGCGGGAGCCGGAGCGAAGGCGGGTGCTGCGGCGGCGGGTGCGATGGGTTGCGGGCGGCGCGGCTCGATGAAAGGTGCCGGAGCGGGCGCAGGCGCAGGGGCAGGGGCAGGGGCAGGGATGTAGAGCTCGGCCTCTTCCTCTTCGAAGATCGCTACTGGTTCCGGCTTCGGTTCAACCCGGGGCTCCGGCCGCTGTTCGGGAACCGCGCGGAGTGCAGGGCGTTCGGCCACGGCCGGGCGCCGTTCGATTACGGGAGCTGCCGGTGGTGCAACCGGCGCCGGGCGGAGCTCAGACGACGGTTTCGCCTGTTCGGCGCCCTCAGGCAGGATGCGGCTTTCGATGACGATATCGCTGGGGCCGCCGATCATGATCAGGTGCTCGACGTCGTCGCGGCGCACCAGTACGAGGCGGCGGCGGGTGTCGACGGCAGCGGCGTCCAGAACCTGCAGACGCGGCTGGCGGTTCTTGCCGCCGCGCACGAAAGGCGAGGGTGCGCGGTTGCGCATCAGCCAGAGTACGCCGATCAGGACGACCAGGCCAAGGCCGACGCCGCCTGCTGCTAGGAGGAAACGGCTGCCATAGTCGCTCACTACGCTGTCAAACATGATCTCAAACTCCCCTATACGCAGGCCGCATCATGAAGGCTTTTCAGTTCCTTAGGCAATAGGCTGTGTGCTTGTCCAGTCACGCCCGTGCGAGAAGATCGCCTCAGAAGCCCGATGGCTTGCGAAACTGGCGCTGTTCCTTGTGAATTCAAGCGTTCCGGCGGTACGGCACTGTTTTTGCAAGGCCTACAAATTGCTAAGAAGGAACGAACGCCTGATTCCTGCTTTGTCTTCCGGTGACAAAGCACCATGCCGGATCGGCGCATGCGAGGACTAGATGACGACACCGCGTCAGGCTGACGACTACAATTCCCCGATCGTGGATCGAGGAGGACGTTCCGGCACGGCTATCCGCATCCTCCTCCTGGCGCTGGTGCTGATTGCGGCGGCCGCCGCCTTCGTGGTGTTCAAGAGTTCGCTCGACAACGAGATGGTGCTCGGCGTTCTCGGCGTGCTGGCGATGGTCGGCATCTTCTTTCTGGTGTCTTCGGTGATCGGCTTCATAGAAGTGATGCCCCAGCGCCAGTCCGACAGCCTGGCCCGCTCGTTTCTCAACAGTCACCCGGATGGTTCGCTGATTACTGATGACAAGGGCCGGATCATCTATGCCAACGGCGCCTATGGAAAGCTGACCGGCGCGCGCAAGGCAACCGAGGTGCAGACGCTGGAAGCGCTGCTGTCGCGTCACCGCGAGTCCAATGAGGCGCTCTACCGTCTGTCGAACGGGCTGCGCGAGGGCCGTGAGGGGCAGGAAGAGTTCCGGCTGCTGCGGGCGCTCGGACCATCGCCGAATGGTTCCGGGGCGCACTGGTACCGCCTGAAGGCGCGTACGCTGAAGACCGAGGAGAGCGGCAGCAAGCCGCTGCATATCTGGCAGATCAGCGACATCACTTCGGAGCGCGACGATCAGGAGCGCTTCTTCAAGGAATTGCAGAACGCCATCGACTATCTCGACCATGCACCGGCCGGCTTCTTTTCCGCCGGGCGCAAGGGCGAGATTTTCTATCTCAACGCGACGCTGGCCGAATGGCTTGGTCTCGACCTGACGAAATTCATACCGGGCTCGATGACCATCGGCGACGTGGTGGCAGGCGAGGGGCTGGCATTGATCCAGTCTGTCCAGGCCGAGCCGGGCCTGAAAAAGACCGATACGCTGGATCTCGATCTGAAGAAGTCGAACGGCCAGAGCCTGCCGGTGCAGATCGTCCATAGCGTCACGTCGATGCGCGACGGTGCGCCGGGCGAAAGCCGGACAATCGTGCTGCGGCGCGAGCCGGGCACCGAGAACGAGCAATCCGCCTCGGCCGCGGTCATGCGCTTTACCCGCTTCTTCAACAATACGCCGATGGCGATCGCCTCCGTCGATGGCGAAGGCCGGATCCTGCGTACCAATGCGCCGTTCCTGAAGCTGTTCTCCGGCCTCGTGTCCCGCGATGACGTCGACAATGGCGCACGGCTCGAAGCGATCGTCCAGCAAAGCGACCGCGAACGGCTGCAGGGCGCGCTCGACGCCGCCAAGGACCGGCAGGGCGACATTCCGCCGATCGATTCCCGCACGCCTGACGACGATGCACGCCATTTCCGCTTCTACATCAATGCCGTCATCGACCAGAGCGATGAGGCGCCGGAAGAGGCGGCGATCGTCTATGCCGTCGAGGTGACCGAGCAGAAGGCGCTTGAGGCGCAGATGGCGCAGACGCAGAAGATGAACGCTGTCGGCACCCTGGCGGGCGGCATCGCACATGACTTCAACAACGTGCTGACGGCGATCCTGCTATCCTCCGACCACCTGCTGCTGCAGGCGAGGCCGGCCGATGCGAGCTTCGCCGATCTGATGGAAATCAAGCGCAACGCCAACCGCGCGGCGGTGCTGGTGCGCCAGCTGCTGGCCTTCTCGCGCAAGCAGACGATGCGGCCTTCAGTGCTCAATCTGACCGATGTCGTCGGCGATCTCCGCATGCTGGTCGACCGGTTGCTGTCGGGCACCAACGTCAAGCTCGATGTCGAATATGGCCGTGATCTCTGGCCCGTCAAAACCGACCTCTCTCAGTTCGAACAGGTGCTGATCAACCTCTGCGTCAACGCCCGCGACGCGATGCCCGAAGGCGGCAAGTTGACGGTGCGGACACGCAACGTGACGGCGGATGAAGTCGCGGCTTTCAACTATTCCTACATGCCGAACGAAGACATGGTTCTGGTCGAGGTCAAGGATACCGGTACCGGTATCGCGCCCGAGATCATGGACAAGATTTTCGAGCCGTTCTTCACCACAAAGGAAGTGGGCAAGGGTACCGGTCTCGGGCTGGCGATGGTCTATGGCATCGTCAAGCAATCCGGCGGCTATATCCAGCCAGAATCGGAAGTCGGCAAGGGAACCACCTTCCGGGTGTTCCTGCCGCGCCATATCGTCGAGCCGGTCATAGCTGCCGAGGGGAGCGCGGACGGTGCTGTTGCCAGCAATGTGGTGCAGATGCCTGTCGCGGTGCAGCCGGAACAGCCGGAAGACCTGACCGGCAACGCCGTCATTCTGCTGGTCGAGGATGAGGAGGCGGTACGCCGCGGCGGCAAGCGCATGCTGGAGACCCGCGGCTATACTGTTCACGAGGCCGGATCGGGCATCGAGGCGCTGGATATTCTGGAAGAGCTCGACGGCAAGGTGGATATCGTCGTTTCCGATGTCGTCATGCCGGAGATGGATGGGCCGAGCCTGCTGCGCGAGTTGCGCAAGACATACCCGGATATGAAGTTTGTCTTTGTGTCCGGTTATGCCGAGGATGCGTTTGCGCGCAATTTGCCGGAGGGCTCGAAATTCGGCTTCCTGCCGAAGCCGTTCTCGCTGAAGCAGCTGGCCGTCGTCGTCAAGGAAACGCTCGACAGCAAATGACGGGAGGCGTTTCCGCCTCCCGGATTTTCAATTCATTCAGGCGTCCAGCGCCACGGCGATTTCGGCTGCCAGGCGCGCGTTGTTTTCTACCAGCGCAATATTGGTCTTCAGGCTCTGGCCGTCGGTCAGGTCGAAGATGGTGCTGAGCAGGTAGGGCGTGACCGCCTTGCCGGTGATTTCGTCGCGCTCGGCGCTGTCGAGCGCGCGCTCGATGTAGATTTCCATCTCCTCGCGCGGAATCTCGTCGGCTTCCGGAACCGGATTGGCGATCAGCATGCCGCCGTCGATGCCGAGCTGCTCGCGGGTCGTCTGGAAATTGGCGATCGCCGCCGGGCTGTTCAGTGTCAGCGGGCTCTTGAGGCCTGACTTGCGCGACCAGAAGGCTGGGAATTCTTCGTTCTCATAGGTGACGACGGGAACGCCCGAGGTTTCCAGCACTTCCAGCGTCTTGGGGATATCAAGGATCGCCTTGGCGCCGGCGCAGACGACGATGACGCCGGTGCGGGCGAGCTCCTGCAGGTCGGCCGAAATGTCGAAGCTCTCTTCGGCGCCGCGATGCACGCCGCCGATGCCGCCGGTGGCGAAGACCTTGATGCCGGCACGCGCTGCCGCAATCATCGTCGCCGCAACCGTCGTGGCGCCGGTGCGGCGCTCGGCGATCGAGAAGGCGAGGTCGGCGCGCGACACCTTCATCACGTCCTTTTCCTTGGCGAGCCTTTCAAGCTCTTCCGGTTCGAGGCCGATATGCAGGACGCCGTGCATGACCGCGATGGTCGCCGGAATGGCGCCCTGTTCGCGGATGATCGCCTCGACGCTGCGGGCCATCTCGATATTGCCCGGATAGGGCATGCCATGAGTAATGATGGTCGATTCCAGCGCGACTAGCGGTGCGCCGCGCTGCTTGGCGGCGGCAACTTCCTTCGAATAGGAGATCGGCAGCAGAGGGGAGATCGGTTTCGTCATTGTCGTTTCCAGTTCATCGATAAGCGCGCTTCAATGCAGAATTCTGGCGGCCGGAACAAGGGCCAGCGTGTCGCGGAGGAGCTCCGGTGTCAGTTTTTCACTGACGGCAAGCGGCGATTGGACGGTGACCGCTGCTGCCGCAGCGCCATGACGCACGGCTTCCTCCAGCGGCAAGCCGTGCATGAATGCCGACAGCACGCCTGCGGCAAGCGAATCCCCGGCGCCCGTGACGTCGGCCACGCTGTCGACGGCCGGCGGCTGCAGCGCGATCGACTGCTTGCCGGCAAAGGCGATCAGTTCGCGCTGTCCGCGGGTGACGACGCCGCCCTTCAACCCGGTGTCACCGAGCAGCGACACCCAGTCTGCCGCATCATCAGGGCGCGCTCCGGCGAGAGCCGTGGCTTCCGCCTCGTTGAGGAACAGGAAGTCGATGCCCTCGGCACAGGCCTTCAGCTTGATCACCTTGGCTGGCGAGATGGCAATCGCCGCCACCGGTTTTCCGAGGCCGTTTGCCCGGGTGACGATTGCCGCGATCGTATCTTCCGGCAGATTGGCGTCGAAGAGGATGAGATCGTTGGCGGCAAAGGCTTCGCGCACCGCGCGGATGGCGAGACGGCGGGGTGAGAAATAGCGGTAGAGGTCCATATCGGCGAGCGCGATGACGAGATTGCCGTCTCGCTCGATGATCGCGGTGTAGCTCGGCGTCTTGCGGTCGAGGAAGACGAAAGGGCGGTCGTTGACGCCGGCTGCGTAGGCAGCCTCCTTCACCATCTCGCCGGTCGGATCACCGCCGCGCGGCGAAATCATCGTCACGTCGAAGCCGAGGCGGGCGAGATTGCGCGCCGCGTTGAAGCCGCCGCCGCCGGCTTCCTCGAACCAGGATCCCGGGTTGCTTGAGCCCGGCGCCGTCTCGCCGGATATCCGTCCGCGCCGGTCGATATGGGCGCCGCCGAGCACGAGAATCTTGCGCTTCATGCGCGAGCTCCAGAGGGGGCGATTTCGCCGAATCGAGCCATCCGCTGCAGCTCGCCGTCAGGCCGCGTCACGCTGCTAAGCCCTTGCGCCGCATCAATAAAACAAATGTAGAACACGTACTGATTTACCTTTTCGTTTCAATCATTTGGACGCCACTTGCGTAATGAGAACAAATCACGTACAAAATCGGCATCGGCGGCAACATTGCTAGAGCGGCTTCAATAACCTAAAGGTGGATCGAATGTCACAGAATACATTGCGGCTTGTAGAGGACAAATCGGTGGACAAAAGCAAGGCACTTGAAGCGGCACTCTCTCAGATCGAGCGGTCGTTCGGCAAGGGCTCTATCATGAAGCTCGGCTCGAATGAGAGCGTGGTCGAGATCGAGACTGTTTCGACGGGCTCTCTCGGACTGGATATCGCACTCGGCATTGGCGGTCTTCCCAAGGGCCGCATCATCGAGATTTATGGACCGGAAAGCTCCGGCAAGACGACATTGGCGCTGCAGACCATTGCAGAAGCCCAGAAGAAGGGCGGCATCTGTGCCTTCGTCGATGCGGAACATGCGCTCGACCCGGTCTATGCCCGCAAGCTCGGCGTCGATCTGCACAACCTCCTGATCTCGCAGCCGGATACCGGGGAGCAGGCGCTAGAAATCACCGATACGCTGGTTCGTTCCGGTGCCGTCGATGTTCTCGTCGTCGACTCGGTCGCTGCACTGACGCCGCGCGCCGAAATCGAAGGCGAGATGGGCGACAGCCTGCCGGGTCTCCAGGCACGTCTGATGAGCCAGGCATTGCGCAAGCTGACCGCATCGATCTCGAAGTCGAAGACCATGGTCATCTTCATCAACCAGATCCGCATGAAGATCGGCGTGATGTTCGGTTCTCCGGAAACCACGACGGGCGGCAACGCGTTGAAATTCTACGCCTCGGTTCGCCTCGACATCCGCCGTATCGGCGCGGTCAAGGAGCGTGAAGAGGTGATTGGCAACCAGACGCGCGTCAAGGTCGTCAAGAACAAGATGGCGCCTCCCTTCAAGCAGGTCGAATTCGACATCATGTATGGCGAAGGCGTATCTAAGACCGGCGAATTGGTCGATCTCGGCGTCAAGGCAGGCATCGTCGAGAAGTCAGGTGCCTGGTTCTCCTATAACAGCCAGCGGCTCGGGCAGGGGCGTGAGAACGCCAAGATTTTCCTGCGCGACAATCCGGATACGATGCGCGAGATCGAGACTTCGATCCGCCAGAATGCCGGCCTGCTTGCAGAGAAGCTGCAGAACGGCGGTCCCGATGCCAATGACGGCGATGGTGACGGCGAACCCTGATCGTCAGCGCAGTTATGAGTTCGAAACGGCCGCATTTCGCAAGGAATGCGGCCGTTTCGTTTTGCAGGCGGGTTTGCCTGCTGGACAGTGGTTAATGCGGACGATAAAAGCCACTGGATTTAAGATTTGACCTGCCGTGGGCAGCATTGAAGGGCATAGCATGAGCGGTGTGAATGATATCCGGTCGACCTTCCTCGACTATTTCAAGACCAACGGCCACGAAGTCGTTCCGTCGAGCCCGCTCGTGCCGCGCAACGACCCGACGCTGATGTTCACCAATGCCGGCATGGTGCAGTTCAAGAACGTCTTCACCGGTCTTGAAAAGCGCCCTTATTCGACGGCGACGACGGCGCAGAAATGCGTGCGCGCCGGCGGCAAGCATAACGACCTCGACAATGTCGGTTACACCGCGCGCCACCATACCTTCTTCGAGATGCTCGGCAACTTCTCCTTCGGCGATTATTTCAAGGAACGGGCGATCGAACTTGCCTGGAACCTGATCACCAAGGAATTCGGCATCGATGCGAAGCGCCTGCTGGTCACCGTCTATCACACCGACGACGAAGCCTTCGGTCTCTGGAGGAAGATCGCCGGTCTCTCCGAAGACCGGATCATCCGCATTCCGACCAGCGACAATTTCTGGGCGATGGGCGATACCGGTCCCTGCGGTCCGTGCTCGGAAATCTTCTACGATCACGGCGATCATATCTGGGGCGGCCCTCCCGGCTCGCCGGAGGAAGACGGCGACCGCTTCATCGAGATCTGGAACCTCGTCTTCATGCAGTACGAGCAGATCACCAAGGAAGAGCGCGTCGATCTGCCCCGCCCGTCGATCGACACCGGCATGGGCCTGGAGCGCGTCGCGGCGCTGCTGCAGGGCAAGCATGACAATTACGATATCGACCTGTTCCGCGCGCTGATCGAGGCGTCCGAAGAGGCGACCGGCGTCAAGGCTGAAGGCGACCAGCGCGCCAGCCACCGGGTCATCGCGGATCATCTGCGCTCGTCCGCCTTCCTGATCGCCGACGGCGTGCTGCCGTCCGCTGAAGGCCGCGGCTACGTGCTTCGCCGCATCATGCGCCGCGCCATGCGCCATGCCGAGTTGCTTGGCGCCCGCGAACCACTGATGTGGAAGCTGCTGCCGGCGCTGATCCAGCAGATGGGCCGCGCCTATCCGGAGCTGGTGCGCGCCGAAGCGCTGATCACCGAAACGCTGAAGCTCGAGGAAACCAAGTTCCGCACGACGCTGAAGCGCGGCCTGTCGCTGCTGTCGGAAGCCACGACCACGCTCGGCAAGGGCGACATGCTCGACGGCGAGACCGCCTTCAAGCTCTACGACACCTACGGATTCCCGCTCGACCTGACCCAGGATGCCCTGCGCGCCCGCGAGATCAACGTCGATCTCGCGGGCTTCACCGATGCCATGGAGCGCCAGAAGGCGGAGGCCCGTTCGCACTGGGCCGGCTCCGGCGACAAGGCGACCGAAACCATCTGGTTCGAGCTGCGCGAGGCGCATGGGGTGACCGAATTCCTCGGCTATGCCACGGAAAGCGCCGAAGGCGTTGTCCAGGCGATCGTCAAGGATGGCGCCTCTGCTCCCCAGGCCGTCAGCGGCGACAAGGTGCAGATCGTCGTCAACCAGACGCCGTTCTACGGCGAGTCCGGCGGTCAGGTGGGTGATGCCGGCATCATCTCTTCCGATAACGCCAGGATCGAGATCACCGATACGCAGAAGCGCGGCGAGGGGCTGTTCGTTCATATCGGCACCGTCGTCGAAGGCACGATCAAGACCGGCGATGCGGTTGCGATGACCGTCGATCACGCCCGCCGCTCGCAGATCCGCGCCAACCATTCGGCAACGCATCTGCTGCATGAGGCGCTGCGCGAGGTGCTCGGCCACCACGTTGCCCAGAAGGGCTCGCTGGTGACGCCGGATCGTCTGCGCTTCGACGTGTCGCATCCGAAGCCGATGTCTTCAGAAGAGCTGAAGGTGGTCGAGGATATGGCCAACGAAATCATTCTGCAGAATTCGCCTGTCACGACGCGTCTGATGAGCGTCGATGATGCCCGTGCCGAGGGCGCAATGGCGCTGTTCGGCGAGAAGTACGGTGACGAAGTGCGTGTGGTGGCCATGGGCCAGGGCCTGCATGGCGCCAAGACCGGCAAGCCTTATTCGATCGAGCTCTGCGGCGGCACGCATGTGTCTGCGACCGGTGACATCGGGCTGGTGCGCATTCTCGGCGACAGTGCCGTCAGCTCCGGCGTGCGCCGTCTCGAAGCAGTCACCGGTGAAGCGGCCCGTGTCTATCTGGCGGAACAGGACGACCGCGTGAAGACGCTGGCCTCGGCTCTCAAGGTGCAGGCAGGCGATGTGGTTTCGCGCGTCGAAGCGTTGATGGACGAGCGCCGCAAGCTGGAACGCGAACTGGCCGATGCCAAGCGCAAGCTCGCCATGGGCGGCGGCCAGGGCGGTTCCGCCGATGATGCAGCCCGCGAGATCGCCGGCGTCAAGTTCCTTGGCAAGGCCATTACCGGCGTCGATCCGAAGGATTTGAAGGGCATTGCCGACGACGGCAAGGCCAGTCTCGGCTCCGGCGTCGTGACGCTGATCGGCGTTTCCGACGACGGCAAGGCCAGCGCCGTGGTTGCCGTTACCGAAGATCTCGTCGGCCGCTTCAGCGCCGTCGATCTGGTGCGCATCGCTTCTGCAGCACTCGGCGGCAAGGGCGGCGGCGGCCGTCCCGATATGGCCCAGGCCGGCGGTCCGGACGGATCGAAGGCCGACGAGGCGATCGAAGCCGTTGCGGCAGCGCTCGCCGGCTGATCGTCACCGGATGGTGATAGTGAAAGGCGGAGGCTTCGGTCTCCGCCTTTTTTGTTTTGCGCCTGAACTCCGCAGGATTTGTCAAACTGGACTATGGTTGTCTGCGGGTGATCGATTTGCATGAGGTCTGACATGAACGGGCAAACGGCTTGGTCTCTCTATGAAAACCGTCTGAGGCGGGTTTCGGCCTATATCCACGACCACCTCGACGAGGAGCTGGATATGGAGCGGCTGGCCGATATCGCCTGCATGTCGAGCTATCACTGGCACAGGATCTACCGGGCGATCTACGGCGAGACGCTGGCGGCGACCGTCAAGCGGCTGCGGCTGCATCGCGCGGCGGGCGATATCGTCCGTACAGATCTTGATATCAGCGAGATTGCCAAGCGATCGGGCTATCCCAATCTCCAGTCTTTCAACCGCATCTTCAAATCGGTCTACGGCATGCCGCCGGCGCGCTACCGGAAAGAGGGAAGCCACACAGTCTTCGAACCCTCGATTTCAGGAAAGGCGACAGCCATGTTTGACGTGACGTTGAAAACCATCGAGCCGATCGAATTGATCGGCGTGCCGCATACCGGTTCCTACATGCAGATCAGCAAGGCGTTCGAGACGCTGTTCGGAACGCTTTATGCCCGCGGGCTGGCGTCACCCGCCATGCGGATGATCGGTATCTATTTCGACGATCCCGATATTGTTCCGGCTGAAAGACTGCGGTCGGTTGCCTGCGTCAGCGCTGATGAGACCATCGCCGCCGAGCCGCCTTTCGTCCGGCAGTCTCTCAGCGGCGGCGAGTATGCGGTGCTGCGCCACAAGGGGCCGTATGCGGACATGCACAAGGCCTATCAGTGGCTCTATGCCGAATGGCTGCCGGTTTCCGGCCGGCAGCTGCGCGACGGGCTGATGTTCGAGGAATATCTGAACAACCCGCGCGACACGGCGCCGACCGGGCTGCTGACGGATATCTACATGCCGCTAGTGTGAGTGGGCATTGAGCTGCATGTCCTGCATCGCTTCGTCATCCAGCGCGTTCGCCCGGCGGTAGGCGTCGCGGTTGGCGACCCGGCCGAGATAGTCGGCAAAGGCTGGCCGCTGCTCGAGCGAGCCGAAATTCAGGCCCCATCCGATATGCGAGCCGACATAGACATCGGCGGCCGTAAAGCGGTCGCCGGCGATATAGGGGTTGTTGGTCACGGCCTTTTCGAGCGTGTCCATGACGTCGCCGAAGCTGCCATATCCGGCCATTCGGGCCTTCTCGGCAGGCGTGACGAAACCGAGCGCGCGATTGGTGACCGCCGACTCCAGCGGACCGGCGGCGAAGAACATCCAGCGGTAATAGGAGCCGCGCTCTTTAGCGCGCGGCGCCAGCTCCTTCTCCGGAAAGGTATCGGCCAGATAGGCGCAGATCGCGGCGCATTCGGTGATGATGGTGCCGCGGTGGCGGATTGCAGGAACCTTGCCCATCGGATTGATCGAGAGATAGTCCGTTCCCTTCATCGTACCGTCGAAGGTCTTGATCTCCGTGCGGTAGGGAACGCCTGTTTCCTCCAGCATCCAGCGGGCGATCCGGCCGCGCGACATCGGGTTTGTGTAGAACACCAGCTCTTCGGTCATCATTGTCTCCTCATCGATTGCTGATATCTGGCGCAGGCCAGCGACGCGGCAATGTCTAGCGGAGGCTGCTGCCAATTTCTGTCAGCAGTCAGAGCTGCTTTCGGTACTGGATGAAGCCGGAGCGTTCGGCGATCTGATCATAGAGGCGGCGGGCGCGTTCGTTGGTCTCGTGCGTCATCCAGTAGAGGCGGCCGGCGCCCTGTTCGCGGGCGAGATCGGCAACGCGCTCGATCAGTGCGGCACCGGTTCCAAGACCGCGCTGGTCTGCCTCGACATAGAGATCCTGCAGGTAGCAGGTCCATTTCGGCAGCCAGGTGGAGCGGTGGAAGATGGTGTGGACGATGCCCTTCAGCTTGCCGTCGTCATCGAAAGCGCCGAAGGCATGCATCGGCTCGTTTGCAGCGTGGAAGCGCGCCCAGGTCAGTTCAGTGGTCTCAGGCGGAATGACGACTTCGTAAAAGGTCTGATAGCCCTTCCACAAGGGCTCCCATTGCGAGCGGTCGGATGGCTCAAGCAGGCGGATCGTCGTCATGTGCTGTTCCCTTGTTGTTGAAATGAAAACGGCGGGAAGATCCCGCCGTTCTGCCGTTCTCTGGTTCTGGCCGCCTCAGGCGCCCATGGCCTTCTTGAGGTTCTCGTCGATCTTGTCGAGGAAGGCAGTCGTCGACAGCCATGGCTGATCCGGGCCGATGAGCAGCGCCAGGTCCTTGGTCATGAAGCCAGCCTCGACGGTGTCGACGCAGACCTTTTCGAGCGTTGCCGCGAACTTTGCAAGTTCGGCATTGTCGTCGAGCTTGGCGCGGTGTGCGAGGCCGCGGGTCCAGGCGAAGATCGAGGCGATCGAGTTCGTCGAGGTTTCCTGGCCCTTCTGGTGCTGGCGGTAATGGCGGGTCACCGTGCCGTGCGCGGCTTCCGCTTCGACCGTGCGGCCATCCGGCGAGAGCAGGACGGAAGTCATCAGGCCGAGCGAGCCGAAGCCCTGTGCGACCGTGTCGGACTGGACGTCGCCGTCATAGTTCTTGCAGGCCCAGACGTAGCCGCCGGACCACTTCAGCGCCGAGGCGACCATGTCGTCGATCAGGCGGTGTTCATAGGTGATGCCGAGCTCGACGAACTTGGCCTTGAATTCGGCCTGGTAGACTTCCTCGAAGATGTCCTTGAAGCGGCCGTCATAGGCCTTCAGGATGGTGTTCTTAGTCGACAGGTAGACCGGCCAGCCGCGCATGATGCCGTAGTTCATCGAGGCGCGGGCGAATTCGCGGATCGACTCGTCGAGGTTGTACATCGCCATGGCCACGCCGGCGCCGGGAGCGTCGAAAACGTCCTTCTCGATGACTGCGCCGTCTTCACCGACGAACTTGATCGAGAGCTTACCCTTGCCCGGGAATTTGAAATCGGTCGCCTTGTACTGGTCGCCGAAAGCGTGACGGCCGACGACGATCGGCTTGGTCCAGCCCGGGACGAGGCGCGGAACGTTCTGGCAGATGATCGGCTCGCGGAAGATCACGCCGCCGAGGATGTTGCGGATCGTGCCGTTCGGGCTCTTCCACATCTGCTTGAGATTGAATTCCTTGACGCGGTCTTCGTCCGGCGTGATCGTCGCGCACTTGATGCCGACGCCGTGCTTCTTGATGGCGTTGGCGGCGTCTACGGTCACTTGGTCGTTGGTGGCGTCGCGGTTTTCGACAGAAAGGTCGAAGTAATCGATATCGAGGTCGAGATACGGATGGATCAGCTTGTCCTTGATAAGCTGCCAGATGATACGCGTCATTTCATCGCCGTCGAGATCGGCGACGGGGTTAGCGACCTTGATCTTTTTCATGTATCTGCCTCGTAAGCTGGTGGGGACTGGGTCCCGTGGCGGGTGATTTTTGAAATCCCGAGCGCTATAGCATTGTGTGCTTGGAACGCAAAGCCGCAAGCACCCCGGAAAGAGCATTTTGGGGCCATTGCCAAGTCCGCGGATTTGATTAGTGTCCGCGGCAATTGCTTCGTTAACGGACATTTCATCATGAAGACGATTGCCTTGCTGCTTACCGTATTCGCCGGTCTTCCGACCCTTGCAAAAGCTGCCGAAATCCCGGCGCCGGTTCAGGAGGTCATGGACGCCACGGTCAACAACTGGTCAGGCGACGATATCGAATGGGTCGACATCTTCGACCCCGGCAAACTCGACACGCGCTACAGCAAGGATTTCGCCGCCAAGTACCGCGAGGCGGCAAAGCATCCCGCCGTGGACGACGGCATTTCACCCTTCGATTACGACGTCATCGTCAACGGCCAGGATGCCTGCCCGCTGGAAGATCTGAAGCTGACGCCGCAGAAAGCCGCCGATGGTCAGGATGAGGTCGTGGCGTCGTTCCGCAAGATGGCATGCGGCGAGGGCGAAGAGGCACAGGCGGTTTCCACCGTGCGCTTCGAGATGGCGACGGAAGGCGGCAAGGCCGTCATCGACGACATTATGCTCGAGGATCCCGAGACCAAGGCCACCAGTTCGCTGAAGGCGACGATGGACGAGATCGCCAAGGGCCAGTGAGGGCTGGCCCGGCGTTTGATTTTGCCCCGTTTGGCGGTATGTCCGGAGAGGGCATGTTTCGTGACTGCGCCGGATGAGGGCTCATCGGTTGTTTTCGGGCTTCGATCTTCGTGACTGGCTGCTTGCCAACGACCCGGCGCTGTCGCGCTTTCGCATGGCATCGCGGGTGACGCTGACGATCGTCATCTCCTTTGCGATCCTGTTTGCGATCCATCTCTTTGCTGTGCCGCTACCGACCGCCTCCTATGGTCTCGGCATCGTGCTGTCGATCGAGGGGGGCGTCGCCGTGCGCGACAAGGGCAATTCGCGGCAGCTGATCACGCGGCTGCTCGGATGCCTGGCCAGTCTTGCCGTCGTGGCAATCGCCGCGGCGCTGGAAGATCATCGGGTGCTGACCGATCTGGTCTTTCTGGTGGTCATCTGCCTTGCGGCCTCGGCGCGCGTCTTTGGGCCGCGCGGGTTTGCCATCGGCATGTTCGCCTTCACCTCCTATTTCATGGGGGCCTATTTCCACCCTGACATCGGCGAATTGCCGCTGATCGCGGTCGGTCCCGTTGTTTCGGCGCTGACCGGACATGTCGTCCGTGCGATGCTGCTGCCTGACAACTGGCGGCGCGATCTGTTGCGATCGCTGGAAAGCGTGCGGGGCAGGGTCAACCAGATCCTCTTCAAGCTGGCAGCGCTTGCTTCGGACGGACAGGTCGGGGAGCACGACCGGCAGGAACTGCGCCAGCTGGAAGATCGGCTGAAGGAAGTGGTGCTGATGACGGAGAGCTTCATTCCACGGCCGGCCGGCGGCGTCTTCGACAAGGGTGGCGATCCGGCAGCCGAACTGGCGATCCGTCTTTTCGATCTGCATCTCGCCGCGGAAAGCGCCATCGTGCTCAGCCAGCAGAGCCTGCCGGATTTCGCGCTCGTTCACGCCGTCATCGAAGGCAAGCAAGGAAGCCTTGCTCAACAGGATGACACATCGTCCGACCCGGCAGCCGAGACCAGGCGGGCGCTTTTCTGGCTCGGTGACGCCAGACGTCACCTCGTGGAGACAATCGCGCAGGCGCAGATGACCGCATTCGCCGGTGTGGAGCCCGCCGATGACGAGCCGACCGCTGCGGCGATCGACTTTTCCTTCGCCAATCCTTTGATCAAATCCGCCTTGCAGATCACGCTCGCTGCCGCGCTGGCCATGAGCTTCGGGCTGATGCTGTCGCGCGAACGATGGTTCTGGGCGGTGCTCGCCTCGTTTCTGGTCTTCACCAATACAAATTCCCGCGGCGACACGGCGATGAAGGCGCTGCAGAGGTCGCTCGGCACGCTGTTCGGCATCGTCGTGGGCCTCGGGCTTGCGACGCTGCTGACCGGCCATGACGCGATCGCCATCCCCGTCGCGGTCGTCTGCATCTTCCTGGCCTTCTACTTCCTGCAGATTTCCTATGCGACGATGACCTTCTTCGTGTCGATCGTACTCTGTCTCGTTTACGGGATGACCGGTGCGTTGACTGTCGATCTGCTGGCGCTGCGCATCGAGGAGACGTTGATCGGGACGCTGGCCGGGACGGCGGTCGCCTTCCTGGTTTTCCCGGCGCGCACCCGCGGCGCACTGGATGCCGCACTTCAGAAATGGTTCGACGCGCTCGATGCGCTGCTCTCGGCGATCCTCGACGGCAAGCCGCGCTACGAGCTCATCTCGCTTTCTCAGACGCTCGATGGTGCCTATCGCGATGTCACCGTCGCTGCACGGCCTCTCGGGTCGGCCTGGTCGGTGGTGACACGTCCCGGCCGGATCCGGCAGACGCTGGCGATCTTTCTGTCGGGCACCTATTGGGCCAGGATCGTCGCCAGCTCTTATGGCGAGGGTCTGAGCGATGCGGAGCGTGAAAAGGTGAGCGCGGCGCTGGCGGCTGCGCGGACGCGGCTCTCGGCGGTGGCGCCGCGCGGTTCGGAGTGTTTCTTCGTCGAGCGCCAGTCGGCAGCTTCCGCCGCACGGCATCTGCCGATCTCGATGAGCGGCGCGAGGCTCGGCGTTGAGATGGTCGGCGGCGTCCTCGACCGGCTCTATCCGGCCGCATAAGTCTTGCCGTTTGCCGCGCGCAAGGCTATTCCGGCTCGAAAGCAAGGACGGCATTCATGGCAGGCACAAACAGCGAGCGGGAACTTCTGACCGAAGGACCGGCGATCATTCTGGTCGAACCGCAGATGGGCGAAAATATCGGCATGGTGGCGCGCGCCATGGCCAATTTCGGCCTTGCGGAGCTGCGGCTCGTCAACCCGCGCGACGGCTGGCCGAACGAGAGGGCGCAGGCGACGGCGTCGAAGGCCGATCACGTCATCGCCGGCACGAAGGTCTACGACACGCTGGAGGAGGCGATCGCCGACCTCAACTTCGTCTATGCGACGACGGCGCGCGAGCGGGACGGTTTCAAGCCGGTACGCTCGCCCGTGGTAGCCGCCGAGACGCTGCGGACGAGATTTCGCGCCGGGGAGGGCGTCGGCATTCTCTTCGGCCGCGAACGCTGGGGCCTCAGCAACGAGGAAGTGGCGCTGGCGGACGAGATCGTCACCTTTCCGGTCAATCCAGCGTTCGCCTCGCTCAACATCGCCCAGGCGGTGCTTTTGATGTCCTACGAGTGGATGAAGTCCGGGATGGACGATCTGGGCGAGGTGCGCTTCCAGGCCATGGAGCAGACGCCATCGACCAAGGAGCAGCTGTTCGGCTTCTTCGACCAGTTGGAGGAGGCGCTTGATGCGCGCAATTATTTCCACCCGCCCGCGAAAAAGCCCAAAATGGTGGACAATCTGCGCGCAGTCCTGTCGCGCCGCGCCTTCACCGAGCAGGAAATCAGCGTGCTGCGCGGCGTGATCTCCTCCCTCGACCGGTTCTCGCGGCAATATCCACGCGGCAGCCGGGCTCCCGAAAAGACCAAGGAACGGCCGAAAGATGACAGCAGCGGGGAATGAGCTGAAACCGGTCCTGGTTTTCGATTCCGGTATCGGCGGGCTGACCGTGCTGCGCGAAGCGCGCGTGCTGATGCCGGAGCGCGGCTTCATCTATATCGCTGACGACGCCGGCTTTCCCTATGGCGGCTGGGAAGAGCAGGCGCTGAAGGAGCGTGTCGTCAGCCTGTTTGCCAGGCTGCTCGAAGAGCATGACCCCGAAGTCTGCATCATCGCCTGCAATACGGCCTTCACGCTTGTCGGCGCCGATCTGCGCGCTGCGTTTCCGCAGATGACCTTCGTCGGAACGGTGCCTGCGATCAAACCGGCGGCCGAGCGGACACGTTCCGGGCTGGTTTCGGTGCTGGCAACGCCTGGTACCGTCAAGCGCGCCTATACGCGCGACCTGATCCAGTCCTTCGCGCAGCAATGCCATGTCCGTCTGGTCGGATCGGAAAATCTGGCGCGGATGGCCGAGGCCTATATCCGCGGCGAGACCGTATCGGACGCCGCGGTGATGAGCGAGATCGAGCAGTGTTTCGTCGAGAAGGACGGGCGCAAGACTGATATCGTCGTGCTCGCCTGCACGCATTATCCGTTCATGGCCAATCTTTTCCGGCGACTAGCGCCGTGGCCCGTGGACTGGCTGGATCCGGCCGAGGCGATTGCGCGCCGTGCCCGCAGCCTCGTACCGGAAGTGGCCGATGCGGTTCATCCCGACAATTTCGATTTTGCGGTCTTCACGTCGGGCAACCCGGATTTTGCAACGACACGGCTGATGCAGGGCTTCGGTCTCAGCACCCGCTAAGGCGTTTCAACGCTTTCTTTCGCTCTGGTGATGACGCAGACTCGCTGCCGGGGAATCAGGTGCGGCACCTTCCGTGCCTGAGAATGAAGGAATGCGCCGTGCCGCTTCAACGACTTGTCATGCTGATCTTTTTCCTGCAGCCGATCGCCTTCGGCGCTTGGCTGCCGCGTATTCCCGACATTCAGGCGAAACTGCAGCTCGGCACCGCCGATCTGGCGATTGCCCTGCTTGGCCTGCCTGTCGGAACGCTGCTGACGCTCTCCTTTGCAGGGCGCGTCGTCTCGCGCATCGGCGGACGGGCGGCGATTATCTATGGCTTTGTCTTTTTCCTCGCCGTTGTCTCGCTGCCGGCCTTTGCGCCGACCGTCACATTGCTGTTCTTCTCGCTTTTGATCCTCGGCGTTGCGTTGTCGACCGTCGAGCTCGGCATGAATGTCGAGGCGGACCTGACGGAGAAAGTCACCGGGCTGATCATCATGAGCCGGTCGCATGGCTTCTGGAGCCTCGGCATCATGTTCGGCAGTCTGCTCGGCGTTGGCGCGATCGCCATCGGCACTGCGCCGCATTGGTCGATCCTGGCGATATCGGTGATCGTGCTGCCGATCGCGCTCATCGTCAGCACCCGATTGCCGAAACTGCCGGAAAGTCACCATGCGGAGACTGCGGTGAAAAGTGGCTTCAAGCTTCCGGGACTAGCGCTGCTCGGCGTCTGTGCCTTCGTCTTCGGCGTGACCATGACCGAGGGAGCGATCGCCGATTGGTCGGCGGTCTATCTTCGTGATGTTTTCGGTTCCGAGGGAGCGCAGATGGGGCTGGGCTACTCGGTCTTCGCATGCATGGTGGCCGCCGGGCGGTTCAGCGGCGACTATCTGAAAGGCCGCTTCGGCGCGGTAGCGATCGCACGGGCGTGCGGCACCGCTTCGCTTGCCGGGATGGCGATCATCCTGCTGGCACCGGTAGCTCCCTTGGCGCTGATCGGATTTGCGGCTGTTGGCGTCGGCGTCTCGGTCGGCTTTCCGCTTGCGGTCACATCGGCGGCTGCGCTAACCGACCGGCCGGCGGCCGCAAGCCTTGCGATCCTCTCCTTCGTCGCACTGCTCGGCTTCCTGATCGGCCCGCCGATCATCGGCTTCATCGGCGAATATTGGGGACTGAGGGCAGGGCTTGCGGTGCTGATCGTGCCGCTTTCCGTCAGCTTGATCTTCACCCGGATGCTAAAACCGCGCAGCGGCGATGCTCAGAGCCGTCTTGTCGAACCCGAGGCTGTCTGAAGCCTGCAGTCTTTCTGTGGGTTTCCATCAGAGACGGGTAACAAAGACAGCGGCGAATCTGCTAGAGACGGCGGACAGATATTAAAAGGAATTCGACTTGCAGGTTGGCATCGATATGGGAACGGCGTCCGGCAGCAGCCCGGCGACACTCGATATCGAGGAGCTGCTGGCAACGCGTCTGCTGGTGCAGGGCAATTCCGGTTCCGGAAAATCACATCTGCTGCGGCGGCTGCTGGAGCAGTCTGCTCAATGGGTTCAGCAGGTGATCATCGATCCCGAAGGCGACTTCGTGACGCTGAGCGACCGGTTCGGCCATATCGTCGTCGATGGCGAGCGCACCGAAGCCGAGCTTGCCGGTATCGCCAACCGAATCCGCCAGCACCGCGTCTCCTGCGTCCTGACCCTGGAAGGGCTCGATATCGAGCAGCAGATGCGCGCTGCGGCCGCCTTCCTCAACGGCATGTTCGATGCCGACCGCGAATATTGGTATCCGGTTCTCGTTGTCGTCGACGAGGCGCAGATGTTTGCACCGTCAGTCGGTGGCGATGTCTCGGAAGATGCGCGCAAGATGTCGCTGGGCGCGATGACCAACCTGATGTGCCGTGGCCGTAAGCGCGGCCTGGCCGGTGTCATCGCCACGCAGCGTCTGGCAAAGCTTGCCAAGAATGTTGCCGCCGAAGCCTCCAACTTCCTGATGGGCCGCACCTTCCTCGATATCGACATGGCCCGGGCCGCCGATCTTCTCGGCATGGACCGGCGCCAGGCGGAAATGTTCCGCGACCTGAAGCGCGGAAACTTCGTGGCGCTCGGTCCGGCATTGTCGCGCCGCCCGCTGCCGATCCAGATCGGCAATGTCGAGACGTCGGCGCGCTCGTCGAGCCCGAAGCTGATGCCGCTGCCGGATGCTCCGCAGGACGTCGAAGACCTGATCTTCACACCGGATCCCGAAGAGTTTCAGCGGCCGCTCGTTCGCCGCGCTCTGCCCGCACCACGCCCGACCACCGATATTCTTGCCGAACTGGCTCGCTCGGCACCAGCAGCGACGCCGGCACCATCCGAGCCGCGCAGCAGCCAGCCGGAGCTCTCGGCAGACGAGCGCGAAGAGCGCCTGTCGGCGGTCCTTGCCGAAATTCTCGACGATCCGGCCTCGGGTTTCCGCACGGATTCTGTGCTCTACCAAGAGTTCCTGGTGCGTCTGCGAATGCGCCGCGTGCCGGGCCCGCCGATGCCGCTGCCGGAATTCCGCCGCCGCGTTGCGGTGTCGCGCTCCGGCGTCGATGCGGACATGGCGGCTGGCGAAGCCTGGGCGACGGCGCTCTCGCTTTCAAACGGCGTCACCGACGACCTGCAGGGCGTGTTCCTGATGATGGCGAAGGCCGCAATCGGCGGCGAACAATGCCCGTCGGATGCACGGATCGCCCGCGCCTACGGTACCCACTCCGCCCGCCGTGCCCGCCGTCTTCTCGGTTATTTCGAGGAGCAGGGCCTGATCGTCGTCCACACCGACTTCACCGGCAAGCGCATCGTCGCATTCCCCGACCTTCAGGCCGAAACAGCACCAGGCTCGGCGGATGCACCAGACGATGATGCACTGAAGAGTGCCGCGGAATAATCTTGCTCAGACCCAAGTCTGAATGATCTCGGGGCTTGCATGGATGCAGGTGAGCTCGAGCCGCGTCGTGCCGATATTCTTGAAGCGGTGCGGCGTCTCGGGGTTGACGACGACGATGTCGCCGGGATTGGGGTCGAGCGTTTCGTTGCCGACCGTGAAGCGCGCCTTGCCGGAGCGGACGATCCACATTTCCGTGTAGGGGTGAGTGTGGAGTGCCGGCCCCTGGCCGGGTTCGCTGTCGATCAGGAAGACCGAGACGGGTGCGCCGAAATTTCCGCCTTCAAAGAGGATGGTGCGATTGGGGAACTGGTTCTGATCTTCGCGCGGGATGATGTGGAACATGATTTCCTCCTTGGATCGTGCGCCGGACTTCGCTATCTAAGTATCTTAGTGAGAAGATAACCCAATTTATCTTCTCGTCAAGATAAATTGGAGCTGTTGATGACGACGGAAGACCACGTTGACCGGCTGCGCGCGCTTTGGGCCGAGGAACTGCCCGATCTCGATACGATGCCGATGAGCATTCTCGGGCGCATCTACCGGCTCTCCAATCTTGTGCGGCCGTCGATCGAGGCGACCTTCGCGGAGTTCGGTCTCGATCGCGGCGAGTTCGATGTGATTTCGACGATCCGCAGGGCAGGGCCGCCCTACCGGATGATCCCCACCGATCTCTATCGTTTGCTGATGATCTCGTCCGGGGGGCTGACGCACAGGCTGGACAGGCTGGAAAAGGCGGGACTGATCGAGCGGCGGCGGTCGGAACAGGACAAGCGCAGCTTCGAGGTGGCGCTGACGGCCGAAGGTGTGGCGCGTGCCGAGGCGGCGTTTCGCGAAGACATGGCCCGCGAGCTCCGTCATCTGGATGTGCTCGACGAGGGTGAGCGGAGGGCGCTTGCCGGTCTGCTGCGCAAGCTTGCCGGTTCGATCGAGGCGGCTGGCGCAGACGCGGCGGAGCCAAATTCCGTTTGACAATCCCGTGACTTATCCCTAAAGACCGCGCCAGCACGGGGCAGCAATGTCCCGTGTTTCATTTGACATGTCCCGTGGATCTTTCCAGTTCGCGTAACCGGAAAATCCTGTCGGGCCTCCCAAAAGGGGCCAAAGGAGGGCGTGTTTCCTTCGAGCGATCTGACAACAGACCGTTCTAACACTCTGAAAGGAAATACGATGAGCAAGCGCGAATCGTCTAAGTACAAAATTGACCGCCGTATGGGCGAAAACATCTGGGGCCGTCCTAAGTCCCCGGTGAATCGCCGCGAATACGGCCCGGGCCAGCACGGTCAGCGCCGCAAGGGCAAGCTTTCGGACTTCGGTGTGCAGCTGCGCGCCAAGCAGAAGCTGAAGGGTTACTACGGTGACCTGCGTGAGAAGCAGTTCCGCGCAATCTTCGCTGAAGCCGACCGCCGCAAGGGCGACACTTCCGAAAACCTCATCGGTCTTCTGGAATCGCGCCTGGATGCGATCGTTTATCGCGCCAAGTTCGTTCCGACCGTCTTCGCTGCACGTCAGTTCGTCAACCACGGCCACGTGACTGTGAACGGCGTCCGCGTCAACATCGGTTCTTACCGTTGCAAGGCCGGCGACGTCATCGAAGTTCGTCAGAAGTCGAAGCAGCTCGTAACGGTTCTGGAATCCGTCTCTCTCGCTGAGCGTGACGTTCCTGACTACATCGAAGTTGATCACAACAAGATGGTTGCGACCTTCGCTCGCGTCCCGACGCTCTCCGACGTGCCGTACGCGGTCGTCATGGAGCCGCATCTGGTGGTCGAATTCTATTCGCGTTAATCAACGCGAGGCGTTTTCGCATACGGAAAAGCCGCCTCCAGGGCGGCTTTTTTGTTCTCTGGAGAGAAGTCATGGTGGATTTGCAGGCAGTCCTCGACAGCATCTACAAAGAACTGACGCCGCGGATCGGCGAGGGCAAGGTTGCGGATTACATTCCGGAGCTGGCCAAGATCGATCCGAACCAGTTCGGGATGACGATCTCCACCGTCGATGGTAAGGTCTACAGCGTCGGCGATGCCGCCGTGCCCTTCTCCATCCAGAGCATTTCCAAGGTTTTCATGCTGACGCTGGCGCTCGGCAAGGTGGGCGAGAGCCTGTGGAAGCGCGTCGGCCGCGAGCCATCAGGTTCGGCCTTCAATTCCATCGTCCAGCTGGAGCATGAGGGCGGTATCCCGCGCAATCCCTTCATCAATGCCGGCGCCATCGCCGTTACCGATGTCGTCATGGCGGGACATGCGCCGCGCGAGGCGATCGGCGAGCTGCTGCGCTTCGTCCGTTATCTCGCCGACGACGAATCGGTGACGATCGACGAGAAAGTGGCACGCTCGGAAACGCAGACCGGTTACCGCAATTTCGCGCTCGCCAATTTCATGCGCGCCTACAAGAATATCGATCATCCGGTCGAGCATGTGCTCGGCGTCTATTTCCATCAATGCGCGCTGTCGATGACCTGCGAGCAGCTCGCCCGTGCCGGCCTGTTCCTGGCGGCGCGCGGCAGCAATCCGGTGACCGGCCATTCGGTGGTTTCGCCGAAGCGGGCGCGGCGTATCAACGCGATGATGCTGATGTGCGGCCACTATGATGGATCCGGCGACTTCGCCTATCATGTCGGCCTGCCTGGCAAGAGCGGTGTCGGCGGCGGGATCTTTGCGGTGGCGCCGGGTGTCGCTTCGATCGCCGTCTGGTCCCCGGGGCTGAACAAGGTCGGCAACTCGCAGCTCGGCGCCGTGGCGCTGGAGATGCTGGCGGCGCGCACCGGCTGGTCCATTTTCGGCGATTGATGCTGTGTCTGCCGGCCGCTTTCTGCTAAAGGCAAAGTCCTGACCATCTGGAAGAAACGATGAATATCGCAGCCAACATTGCCGATGCACTCGATGAAACCGCCGACGAAGGCGGGATCGGCCATGCGCTGTTTGCCGATGCGCCGCGTTCCGTTTCGTTCAACAAGCTACGCAAGCGCCTGCTGCGCCAGATGCGCCAGGCCTTCGACGATTTCGATATGCTCAAGGGCCAGAAGCGCTGGCTGATCGGCGTTTCCGGCGGCAAGGACAGCTACGGCCTATTGGCGCTGCTGCTCGACTTGCAATGGCGCGGACTGCTGCCCGTCGAACTGATCGCCTGCAATCTCGACCAGGGCCAGCCGAACTTCCCGAAACACATTCTGCCGGAATATCTGAAGAGCATCGGCGTCAAGCACCGGATCGAATATCGCGATACCTATTCGATCGTGAAGGAGAAGGTGCCGGAGGGGGCCACCTACTGTTCGCTCTGTTCGCGCCTGCGCCGCGGCAATCTTTACCGTATTGCCAAGGAAGAGGGCTGCGATGCGCTGGTTCTCGGCCACCACCGCGAGGATATTCTCGAGACCTTCTTCATGAACTTCTTCCACGGCGGGCGGCTGGCATCGATGCCGGCGAAGCTGCTCAACGACGAAGGTAACCTGATGGTTCTCCGGCCGCTTGCCTATTGCGCCGAGGATGACATGGCGAAGTTTGCGGCGGCGATGCAGTTCCCGATCATTCCCTGCGATCTCTGCGGCTCGCAGGACGGTCTGCAGCGCAATGCGATGAAGGACATGCTTGCCGATATCGAACGGCGGATGCCTGGCCGCAAGGACACGATGCTGCGCGCACTCTCCCATGTGAACCCGTCGCATCTTCTCGATCCGAAGCTCTTCGATTTTTCGAGCCTGATGGTCACGGAACCGTCACCGAAGAGCGAGTAACTGGGCGGAACGCTCAAACAGGGACTTATCATGACCTCGACAATTGATATCACGACGCTTTCCGATCTTCTTCGGCGGGCGGCGAAGGCCGAAATATTGCCGCGTTTCCGCAGGCTTAGCGCCGGCGACGTGCGCGCCAAGAGTGAGGCGACCGATCTGGTAACGGAGGCCGATGAGCAGGCCGAGCGGATGATCAAGGCCGAGGCAGCCAAACTCTGGCCGAACGCCTTGTTCGTTGGTGAGGAATCGGTCGCTGCCGATCCGGCACTGCTCGAGCGAATTGAAGGCGCGGATCTCGCGATCATCGTCGATCCGGTCGACGGCACGTTCAATTTCGCGTCCGGCATTCCGGCTTTCGGCGTCATGGCATCGGTCGTGTCGAGGGGCGAAACCGTTGCGGGGATTATCTACGATCCGATGGGTGACGATTGGGTTCTGGCGGAGAAGGGTGGCGGCGCCTGGCTGAAGCGCCCTGACGGCGAGACCGAGCGCTTGTCTGTTGCTGAGCCGGTCGCGCTCGATCAGATGGTCGGCATGGCTTCGACCGGCTTCTTCGCCAAGGAAAAGCGCGCCGAAATTCTCGGAAATCTGGCGAAGGTGCGCTTTCTGGCCAACTACCGCTGCGCCGCGCATGAATATCGCGCCTTTGCATCCGGGCACGTGCACTATCTCTCGTACAACAAGCTGATGCCGTGGGATCATCTGGCAGGGACGCTTATCTCTCAGGAAGCCGGAGCCCATGCGGCGCGTTTCGACGGCACGCCTTATCTGCCGCATCATGTCGATGGCGGATTGCTGATCGCGCCGGACAAGGCGTCCTGGGAGTTGTTGCGGAGAGAAGTTTTCACCGTTTAGGTGGCGAGGCCGAAAGCCTCGATCCATGCTCGATATATAGGAGGGAAAGCATATGTCCTCCCAAGCATTTTGATCACGAAACGGCCCCGCTTATCGAGCGGGTTTTTCGTTTGGTCAGTTCGTCGAACTCGTGGTGATTTGGTCGACCGGCACTGCCGGCAGGTTCTGTGGAAGGGAGGCGATTGCGAACATCGCAAACGCATAAGCGGCAAATACGGACGCCGCGACGGTGGTCTTGATCATCTCTTGCTCCAACGTTGCCCTTAAAGAGTAACCCCAAAGAGCGATGGCAGCAAGGAATATGAACGCCAGATGAACGAAACGTCATCAATCCCATGCCGAAGCGGTCTTGAACCGTGATTGGCATGGGCGCGCGTTGGTCCGGAACGACTCGCAAGGTGATTCGTTGAGTCGCATGTTTTGCGTGAGGTTGATGTCATGAAGAGCATCCCTGCATTTTCTCCAGTGCGTATCAGGCTCGGTGGGCGTTACCGAGTCGTCAAGACTGTTCATGACGCCTACCGCCTGATGGTGACGGAGTGGCCGTTGAAGGAAGGACCTGCACTGTATCGTGCGGAGGTTACCTGTCTCGACGCCTTCAATGGTTTGGCGGATGCCGGCGAGGCCCGGAAGAAATTTCTGGTGGCCGCTACAGAAGCGCACCTCATTGGGTGATTTTGGCGCTCCACACGCAATAGTTTTCGCCAAATCACGCTCTGCCTTTATGCGAGCACAATTGAGGTCTATATACCTGCGCATCGAACTTGCCTGTTGAGCTTCGTTTTTGCGCTTCGAGCGCCCGAGCTAATCTTTCCTCTCAAATCGATCACACACCGACGGCGTGCGCCGGGCGGTAATCTCAACGCGATTGAAAGGAAATCGTCATGAACAATGGAATCGTCAAGTTTTTCAATTCCGCCAAGGGCTTCGGCTTCATTCAGCCGAGCGACGGCTCGCCTGACATCTTCGTTCATATTTCGGCCGTCGAACGGTCGGGCATGAGCAACCTCGTTGAAGGTCAGAAGATCACTTTCGACGTCGTGCGCGACAATCGCAGCGGCAAGAATGCTGCCGAGAACCTCGCGACTGCATAACACTACCGTCTTCGACCTTTGACCACGGATGTACTGGCACTGGTCTTCAGACGATCGGGAGGCTGGGTTTTCGCCCAGCCTTTTTTCATTGATCCAATATTGAGAGCCATGATGAAAAAGACAAATGCAGACTTGCTTCTTCGCAGAGCCGAACGCCAGGTTGCCAACACCAGCGGCGGCGGCCATCTCGGCGGCACGAATTTCGGTCAGGCCTACGATGCGAAGACATCGTCGGTAAAGGGCGACAAGAGCCGCAAGCCGATGGGCAAGCGATAAGCTTCGCCATCAGTGCCGCAATCAAAAAAGCCCGCCAATCCGGCGGGCTTTTTTTATTAGAAGTGGGCAGCACCGGGATCGAGCTGCGGGCTGTCGCCGGGATGGGTGAAGAGCTTGCCTTTTTCGGCCCAGAGCGTTGCGGCAACGCTGATCGCACCGAAGACGGCAAAGCCCGCGAAGAGCGGCTGGACTGTGCCATTGAATAGCTGGCCGACGCCGCCGCCGAGAAGGGCGCCGAAAGTCGTCGATACGAAGCCGGTGATCGCGGTTGCTGTGCCGGCCAGATTGCCCATCGGCTCAAGGCTGATTGCCGTGAAATTGGTGGCGATCACCGCAAACAGCATCAGCAGCACCGTGAAGAGGGTGTAGTCGAGCGCGAAATTGACTGTGCCCCCGAGCGCCACGACGAAGCCGAAGGCTGAGATGACGGTAAAGAGAAGCACCGCTGCATGGGAAATGCGGCGCATGCCGAAGGTGCGGACGAAAAAGCCGTTGGCAAAGTTGGCGACGGCGATGCCACCGGCGGTCGCCGCAAAGGCGATCGGCAGCCAGTCGCCGAGGCCATAGACCTCGCCGAATACCTGCTGGACGGAGATGACATAGGCGCTGATGACGCCGGTGAACATCGTGAGACCGATCATGTAGCCGCAGGTAATGCGGTTGGTCAAAACGGTCTTGAAGCCATTGCCGACGGCGGCAAACGAGAGCGGTATGCGCTCCTCGCGCGGCAGTGATTCCTTCAGCCGGGCGGCTGCCCATATGAAAAGGATCGAGCCGACGAGACCGAGCAGTATAAAGATCCAATGCCAGTTGGCATAGCTGATGATCAGCTGGCCGACCGACGGGGCGACGATCGGCACGATCATGAAGACGATCATCACGAAGGACATCACGCGGGCCATTTCGCGGCCACCGAAGCAGTCGCGGACGATCGCCATGCTGGTGATGCGCACCGCTGCGCCGCCAATGCCCTGGACGAAACGCATGACGAGCAGCATTTCGAAGCTCGAGGTCGCGGCCGCGCCGAACATCGCAAGCACGTAGACGGCGAGACCGCCAAGCAGGATGTTGCGGCGGCCGAAGGCATCACAGAGGCTGCCGAACAGGATCTGCGACACACCGAAGCCGAAGAAGAACACGGCGATGACCAGCTGGGCGTCGTTGGTGTTGGTGACGTTAAGCGAATGGCCGATGGCCGGCAATGCCGGCAGCATGCTGTCGATCGCCATTGCAACGCTCGCGGTCATGATCGCGATGGTGATGACGAATTCGGCAAAGCCCATGCCGATGCGGGCCGAGCCCTGGTTTTCGATATGCGCCGTGTGATCCGCCGCCATGATGAAGTCCCCCAAAGAAAATGCTATCCGGCCGCCTAGACGGCCGGATTGTGAGGCTGGAAAAGCCGTCCCTTTTCAGCGATCAGCACGAAGCCGAGACCGATGAAGGCGACAGTGAAATAGCCGATGACCATCGGCAGCGCCGTGCCGTTGAAGGCCTGGCCGATGGCCGCACCGATAGCTGCACCGCCGATGGTGCTGGTGAAGCCGAGAACCGATGATGCTGTACCAGCGACATGGCCGAGCGGCTCCATTGCCAGCGAATTGAAGTTCGAGCCGATCCAGCCGAACTGGAACATCGCCAGCCCGAACAGACAGATGAAGACCGGGAAGGGCGTTGGCTGCGGACCATAAAGCTGCACCAGCAGCCAGATGGTGTTGACGATGATGAAGCCGACGAGCGAGGCATGCGACAGCCGCCGCATGCCGAAACGGCCGACGAGCCGTGAATTCAGGAACGATGAGAACGACATGAAGATCGCAACGCCGGCAAAGGCGAACGGGAAGTAGACCCCGAGATCATAGATGCCGACATAGACCTGCTGCGCCGAATTGATGAAGCCGAACAGCGCGCCGAAGACGACGGTGGTTGCCAGCGTGTAGCAAAGCGCGCTGCGATTGGTGAGCACCAGCTTGAAGCCGCCGATAACAGACTTTGCGGTGAACGGACGCACATTGGCGGGCGCCAGCGTTTCTGACAGGCGGTTATAGGCCCAGATCAGGATCAGCGTCGCCATCGTGCCGATGAAGACGAAGATCATGTGCCAGGTGGAAAACAGCATGACGAGCTGGCCGGTGCCCGGCGCGATCACCGGCACGATCATGAAGGTCATCGAGATCAGCGACATCACTTCGGCCATCTGGCGGCCGCCATAGATGTCGCGGACGATCGATATGGTGATGACGCGGGTGGCCGCAGCACCGATGCCCTGGATGAAACGCAGCACCAGCAGACCGCCGAAGGACGGGATCAGTGCAATGCCGAAGGCGGAACAGATATAGATGACGAGGCCGACGAAGAGCGGTTTGCGGCGGCCGAAACGGTCCGATATCGGGCCGAAGAACAACTGCGCCAGACCAAAGCCGAAGAGATAGGCGGAGACGACGAACTGCCGGTGGTTCTCGCTTTCGACCCCGAGATTGGCGCCGATCTGCTGGAGGGCGGGAAGCATGACGTCGATGGCGAGAGAATTGACCGCCATCATGAAGGCAGCCAGAAAGATGAACTCTCGCTTGCCCATAGGTGTTCGACCCGCGGCAACGGTGGGAGAGGTGTCCGTCACTTTAGAAATTCCCATAAACAGGCCAAGGCGCTGTTCAGCACAGCGCCTCGGACTCAAATCAAATCAGGTTTGGAAACCGGACGGACGCCCGGTGCCCGGTCAGGAGGCGGCGCGAACCGCGACGCCGTTTTCCTGCAGATGCTGCTGCAATTCGCCCGCCTGGAACATTTCCCGGACGATGTCGCAGCCGCCGATGAACTCACCCTTCACGTAAAGCTGAGGGATCGTCGGCCAGTTGGAGTAATCCTTGATGCCCTGGCGGATTTCCGAATCGGCGAGCACGTTGATGCCCTTGTAGTCGACGCCGATGTAATCGAGAATCTGGACGACCTGGCCGGAGAAACCACACTGGGGAAACTGCGGCGTGCCCTTCATGAAAAGGACGACGTCGTTGGTCTTGATTTCGTTGGCGATGAATTCGTTGATGCCGCTCATGGGACCTAATCCTTTCAACAGGCGGGTTAAAGGCCCACCGTTTCAATCGTTTGCTTTAGATAGCATGCGCCCGATCAAATTCCAGCAGTCAATGCCAAAAAAAGACCAATCGTAAGCATGCTAGGTAACGCTGTTGCGCTTTCGTTACGCCGCTGTCTTCAGCGGCTGCGCTGCTTGGTGCGGACGGCTGCGGTGCGGCGCTTGCTGACCTGTTTCTTGGTGGTCTTGCGCGGGGTGGCAGCCTTTTTGAACCGGCCAGTGGTTGCCGAGCGCGTCTGACGTTTCGTGCGCTTCGTCGTGTTGCTTCCGCTGGTCTTCTTCAGGATCTCCTTGAGAACGCTTTCGACCACGCCGTTGACAAGTTCTTTGATAAGATCTGCCATCCAATGCCCCCTGCGACACAAACCGGTTCCCCGGCTATTGAATTCCGGATGTTTTAGGTTAGCAAGCGGAGTTCGCGTCCGTTCGTGCTTTTTCCGCCTTATTTGGCGTGCAAGGCGGCGGCCGATGGCGCCATGGGGGCTTGCCGGAAAGATAGTGATGGAACTGATCAGGAAGCGGGTGGTCCTGCATTTCCCGGGCTTCGAGCCTCTGGATGGACGCGCGCAGCGGGCGCGCTACGAGCGCTCCGCCAAGCAGAGTGCTGCGGCCTGGAATTACGCGGTCGAGACGGGAGACGCCGAAACATCCGATTATCCTCTGCGCTTTACCGTTCATGCCAATGCGCCGGCTTGGCAGACCGAAAACACGATCCACATCTTCGACCACGACGAACTCGTCCAGTCGCTTCGCAATAAGCCTTTGGCGCGGCGGATGGCGGATGGATTTGCCGCGGCAGCGAGGATTATCGCCGATGGCGCAATGACCGGCTATTTCCGCCACGCCTGGCGTTTCGGCCTGTTCTTCATCTTTCCCTTTCTGCTGATGATGCTCGGCATGCTGCTGACTGCCGCCATCGCGCTTCTGCCCGTTGGCGCCGGTTTTGCCGCATGGCATCTGGTCTGGAGTCTGCCGCTTGCCGGCATCTTCTTTGCCTTCGTGTTTCTGCCGTTCACGGAACGGTTCCATACGCTGCACCTGTTTGCCGATTGGGAGATGGCCGTCGGGCTCGGGCACATGAACAGGCCGCAATTCCAGGACTTTCTGGAGCGCTGTGCTCTGGCCGCGCGTGCGGCTCTTGCGGAAGAGGCGGACGAATATGTCATCTCATCGCACAGCATGGGCTCAAGCGTGGCTGCGCATGTTCTCGGGATGCTGCTCGAGCGCGAGCCGGGTCTGCTCCATGGCAAGCGCGTCGTTTTTGCCTCGCTTGGCTCCGCGGTGCTGCAATGTGCGTTGCTGAAGTCTGCCACCCTGTTGCGGTCGCGCGTCGGCGCCATTGCCCGAAATCCCGCGGTCTTCTGGCTCGACGTTCAGTGTCTGACGGACGCGATCCATTTCTACAAGGTTCCGGTCGTCGCCGTTTCCGGTCACGGTGATGCGCCGCAGGCAAAGATGCTGTTCATCCGCGTCAAACAGATGCTGACGCCCGAGCACTACAAGAAGATCAAGCTCGATTTCCTGCGGGTGCACCGGCAATACGTGCTTGGCCCTGATTTGCAGGCGTCCTTCGATTTCACGCTGCTGACTTCTGGGCCGCTGGCGGGAACGGTGATGGCTGATGGGGCGTTGAAGTCGGGGCTAGCAGAGATCAGCTAACGGAAAAGTTGGTGATCGATGCGGAACAACTTGAAATCCGATGCCGATGGATTGTTGATCTGGATCAGTCCCGGCCAGGAGCCGCCTTGCGCAAGCGCAGCATAGACCGGCGCTTGGCTGGCGTCGACCGGTAGCGGAAACGCACAGACGGCGACATAATCAAAAGGAGCGGCTGCTTCTCTTCGGATTTCGCTGTCTGCCGACGTGAAAAGTTCGAACATGCGCTTCATCCCGGGCGACGCACGGTGAAATGGAAGCGCTGCGACCGAGAAACCCGGAGGCAAGGCGAACGCGAGCGGAAGCGAAAGCCCGGCCGGAACGGCGATCTTGCCCGGCGCGACAGATGACAGAACCGAGAAATCCTGGCCCTCACACTCGCTGTAGGCCATGTAGTCGATCGCGTCGTAGCTCTGTTCCTGGGGCGGGAAAACCAGACGGAGTAACAGCGCGATCGCGATGACCGATGCCAAAGCGGCGCCGACGAGGCGCTGAGCCTCCTTGCCGTTTGGCCCAAAGCTCTCGGGAGCGGTCACTATTTGCAGTGCGTACGGCAGAAAAAGCGGTACGAAGGCGAAGGTAAATCTGATGTTTCGGGTCTGCAGCAGTGTTATCGCGAGACTGGCGACGGCAATTGCAAAGACGATGACAAGACCGGCATTTCCTCGCCGGGCGGCTTGAAGAATGGCCGGTAGTGCCGCAATGGCGATACACACGAGTACGCCAAGCATCATCAGGATCGTGAACTGCGGATGCTGGAAATAGTAGATAAAACTGAATTCCTGCGGAACGCGGTCAAGCCAGTCGTGACGCGACAGCGGATCGATCATCCAGTAGGGGCCGGATAGACATCTCGGGAAGATGTAGGCGGTCACGCCCAAGAATGCGCCGCCCATTGCTGTAAGGGCAGCAATCTTGATCGGTGCTGTCTGCCGATGCAGCACTAAACCGCCGATCAGCAAGATCGATGAGCAGCCGAGCGCCAGAACGATATAGGGAGCTGAGAAGGAATCGCATTGTGTCGATCGTATTGCCGCAGGTCCGATGAATGCGAAGGCTGCGGGCAACGTCAACAGCAGGATCGTGGCTGCCGCGCCGAGAAGAACATCCCGGGATTCGGCGATCTGAAAGATGAAGCAGCCCACCAGCCCCAGGAATGCGACGGCGATCAGCGGCAGACCCTCAAGGCCGACGATGATGCAGATCATCGTCCCGATGCCCATCAGAATTCCACCGCCTCGGCTCCAGCGCTCCAGGCCGACACCGATCATCAGCAAGCCCAGGATCTGCATGTTGTGATGGTCTATGCGCGTGGGAACGAACTCCCAGATCGCATAGGTCATAAAAACGATACTGACGACGAGGATCGGATAGCTGATGACGACGCCGCTGCGCATCTGCCGGGAGAAGAACATGGCCGTCAGAGCGCTGAACCCGACGAGCATCACTGGCGGCCAGATATGGAATGCGATCTGGAGCGCGTGCTCCGGTCCTAATGCCGGCGAGAGCAGATAGGCAATCGTCACAAAGGGGAGGTCGATCAGCCGCGACCAGGGCGATGTGTAGGGCTCCGGCGTTGCGATCACCGGCAGACCGAGATCAAACCAGTGTCCGCCACCGAGGAAAAGATGACGGATCTGAAGTTCCCGCATCTTGTCGTCGATATCGCCGAGAAACGCCTGACCGTCGGCCAGATCCAGGAGGGCGATGATCAGGCTGAGCGGCGCGATGATCGCAAATACTCTCAGCCAGGAAGAAGAACGGTCGCTACTCTCTGCCTCAGCTGCAATGCCCGGGAAACCAGAAGTCATGCCAATATCCGCCGCTCTCGTGTGCGGGGGAATTATGGACGGCAGACGATTAAAATTGCGCTAGGGCGCGGAAGGGGCCGAAAAAGAAAATGCCCGGCTTGGCCGGGCATCCATCTGTCTTATTCCGGCGCCGAGGTCTGAAGCGCCAGGGCATGCAAGATGCCACCCATATTGCCTTTCAGCGCCTCGTAGACCATCTGGTGCTGCTGCACGCGGCTCTTGCCGCGGAAGGCTTCAGCAACGACTTCGGCAGCGTAGTGGTCGCCGTCACCCGCCAGATCACGGATCGTCACCTTGGYACCGGGGATCCCGGACTTGATCATGTCTTCGATGTCGCCGGGTTTCATGGGCATGATCGATTTACTCCTTGCGCATCATTCGGCAGCGGCAAGCGCGTTGCCGCCGTCCATGAATTCAGGGAACCACGATTCATGGGCATTGCGCAATTGCTGAATGGGCAGCGAGATCAGATCGTCGATAACAAGGTTCTCACCGGAAACAGAACCAAGGCGGCGGAACGGTATGCCGGCACCTTCGGCATTAGCACAAACGAAGTTTGCGACATCGGCCTTGACCGCGATCACATAGCGGGCCTGGTCTTCGCCGAAGAGCAGGGCATGGGCGGCACCCTTGCCCTCTGACAGCGTGACATTGAGGCCCTTGCCCGACGACATTGCCATTTCGGCAAGCGCCAGTGCCAGGCCGCCAGACGAAATATCGTGGCAGGCGGAAACCTGGCCGTTGCGGATCGCGGAGCGGACGAAGTCGCCGTTGCGGCGCTCTGCAAAGAGATCGACTTCAGGCGCCGGACCATCGGTGCTGCCGATGATGTCGCGCAGGTAGATCGAAGAGCCGAGATGGCTGCCGTCGGTGCCGATCAGGATCAGCTGGTCGCCTTCGGCGGCGCTGCCGATACGGGCCATCGACTTCCAGTCGGGCAGCAGGCCAACGCCAGCGATGGTCGGGGTCGGCAGAATGGCGACGCCGTTGGTTTCGTTATAAAGCGAGACGTTGCCCGAGACGATCGGAAAATCGAGTGCGCGGCAGGCTTCACCGATGCCCTTGATGGATTCGACCAGCTGGCCCATGATTTCGGGCTTTTCCGGATTGCCGAAGTTCAGGTTATCGGTCGCAGCCAGCGGCTCGGCGCCGGTGGCGGTGATGTTGCGCCAGCATTCGGCGACGGCCTGCTTGCCGCCTTCGAACGGGTCGGCCTCGACATAGCGCGGCGTGACGTCCGAGGAGAAGGCGAGCGCCTTGGTCGGATGGCCCTCGACGCGGACGACACCGGCGTCGCCGCCCGGCAGCTGCAGCGAGTTGCCCTGGATAAGCGTGTCATACTGCTCGTAGACCCAGCGGCGGCTGGACTGATTGGCGGAACCGACGAGGTCGAGCAGGGCCTTATTGTAATCGGCGGGCGCAGCCACGAGCTCGGCCGGCAGCGGCGCGCGCTTGCCCGACTCGCGCCACGGGCGGTCATATTCCGGAGCCTGGTCGCCGAGATCCTTGATCGGCAGGTTCGCGACTTCCTCACCCTGGTGGACGCAACGGAAGCGCAGGTCGTCGGTGGTCTTGCCGACGATGGCGAAATCGAGGCCCCACTTGACGAAGATCGCCTTGGCGACCTCTTCCTTCGACGGTTCGAGAACCATGAGCATGCGCTCCTGGCTTTCAGACAGCATCATTTCATAGGCGGTCATCTGCTCTTCGCGGACGGGAACCGTGTCGAGATCGAGCAGGATGCCGAGATCGCCCTTGGCGCCCATTTCGACGGCAGAGCAGGTGAGGCCGGCGGCACCCATGTCCTGGATGGCGATGACGGCGCCGGTCTTCATCAGCTCAAGGCAGGCTTCCAGCAGGCACTTTTCGGTGAAGGGGTCGCCGACCTGAACGGTCGGGCGCTTTTCTTCGATCGACTCGTCGAATTCGGCCGATGCCATGGTCGCACCACCAACGCCATCGCGCCCGGTCTTGGCGCCGAGATAGACGACGGGCAGGCCGACGCCCTTGGCTTCCGACAGGAAGATGGCGTTCGACTTGGCGAGGCCCGCGGCGAAAGCGTTGACGAGGATGTTGCCGTTGTAGCGGGCATCGAATTCGACTTCACCGCCGACAGTCGGGACGCCAAAGGAATTGCCGTAGCCGCCGACACCGGCGACGACGCCGGAGACGAGGTGGCGGGTCTTCGGATGGCTCGGCTCTCCGAAGCGCAGCGCGTTCATCGCCGCGATCGGGCGGGCGCCCATGGTGAAGACGTCGCGCAGAATGCCACCGACGCCGGTCGCCGCACCCTGGTAGGGCTCGATGTAGGACGGGTGGTTGTGGCTCTCCATCTTGAAGACGACGCAGTCGCCGTCATCGATATCGACGACACCGGCATTTTCGCCCGGACCCTGGATGACGCGCGGTCCCTTGGTCGGCAGCGTACGCAGCCATTTCTTCGAAGACTTGTAGGAGCAGTGCTCGTTCCACATGGCCGAAAAGATGCCGAGCTCGGTGAAGGTCGGCTCGCGGCCGATCAGATCCAGAATCCGCTGATATTCATCCGGCTTCAGGCCGTGGCTGGCGATGAGTTCGGGGGTGATCGGGCGGGTATTGGATATGGTCATGAGCTCTCGAAAGTCCCTGCCGTTGCGCGTTTTGGGGTGTCTTTAACCCAAGTTGGCGCGGCGCGCGACAGGAAAATGCCCACCGTCAACAAAGACCGGACCGAGCGCCTTTCGAAGCGGCAGATGCCTAGAATTTGTAGCCCAGCTGCAGGCCGGCGCGCGTCATGCCGTTGTTCGGGCCGTCGCAGAGATTGGCATGCGAGGAGTGGGCGATCTGGGCCATGACATTCCAGTGATTGTCGAAACGGTAGCCGGCGCCGATATATTCGTGAAACAGCACACGGCAGCCAAGCGCCGGGCCGTCGTCGTTCTCATCCAGTTCACCCGTGTGGATGACGCCGCCGAAACCCGCTTCGGCGAAGACCTTTTCCGAAAAGTCGGCGGTCCAGGAAAAGCCGGTGAAGACCTGTGTTGCCGATCCGGATGTACCGATCGACGTTCCCAAATGGATGCGCGGGCGGGCCAGTTTCTGCAGGCCGGTGGCCTCGTCGTGGCCGAACGGATCGAAGAACAGCGTCAATTCAGGGAAGACGCCGTCCTCATGTTCGCTGCCGCCCTGGATGGAGGCCGAGGCGCCGAAGCGCAGTTCGTCGAATATCTGATCCTGCGCATGGGCGGGGAGGCTCGCTGATCCGGCAATGAGAATGGCGGCTGCAGATGCTGACAGGAAACGCAACGCCACTTTACGGATACAAGCGTCCATAGGCTGTCCCTCGCGCCCATCGAATCACAGCAACGGCTGATGACCGATTGGAACTCAGCGTGAGGCGCCGGTAAAGAGGCCCCTAAAATATGACAGGGTTCGGCATTGCGCTGGCGCGAAAATGCAACAGGTCACACTTCGCTGTCATAGGACGAGACGCCGCTTTCCAGCAGGCGGCGGAGGATCATCATTCCCTTGGCAAGCTCGGCGCTGCCGCCCGGCGATGAGAAGGCAACGCGGACACGGTGGAACACGCGCTCCGAGCGGGCCGCCTTGAACTCGTCCTCGTCATCAACAAGGACGCCTTCCTGATAGGCGGCATTCTTGAATGTGCCCGAGAGCCAGGGTTCCGGAAGCTTCAGCCAGAGGAAAGGCACATGCGGATGCGACACGAAGTCGAAGCCGCCGAGGTGTTCCCTGACAACGGCCTGGCGCGATGCCAGCTCCTTGACGCAGGCGGCGCGAATACGCTCCGCTTCGCCGCTCTCGACAAGACGGGCCGCGGTCTCCGCCAGAATGAAGGGCAGGCCGCCGGTTATCATCTTGTGGGTGACCTTGATACGCTGGGCGAAATGCGGCGGGCAGGCGACCCAGCCGCCGCGAACCCCGGCTGCGACCGACTTCGACAAGCCGTTGACGAGGAAGGTGCGCTCGGGCGCCAGTGAGGCCAGCAACGGTGCATCGTCTCCGGTCATGCCGCCATAGAGATCGTCCTCGATCAGCCAGACACCGTGGCGGCGGGCAATGTCGGCGATGGCAACACGGCGCGCGGCAGGCATGGTTGCGAGCGTCGGATTATGGGCAGTCGGCATCAGGAAGGCGATCTTCGGGTGCTGTTGATGGCAGACACGTTCGAAATCGTCGGGGATGACGCCATGCTCGTCGGAATCGACGATGATGGTGCGGCGGCCAAGAATGCGGGCGCTGCGGCTGACTTGCGTGTAGCTCAGGTTCTCGAAAACGATCTTGTCACCGGGCGCAGACATCGCGGAGATCACGGCTATCGCGGCAGCATGGACGCCAAGCGTCGGCACGATGTTTTCGGCATCCGGCGTCCAGCCGTTGCGCGCAAGCCATAGGCGTCCGGCAGTGAACCAGTTGGTTGGGAAATGCCGCGAGTAGGACGAGACCTCGGCCATGTGCTGTTCGCCGATCTCGCCGAGAATGCCGCCAACGATCTTGCCCTGGCCAAGGTCCGGCGCCGCTGTCGTGTCGAAGCGGATCTTGTTTGGCGGCGCATCGATGGCACGCGTACCGCCAAGCGATAGCGTCAGCGGATCGGCCTGTTCGTTGGGCGCCACCTGCGTGCGGTCGAGAACGTAGGTCCCGCGCCCCACTTCTCCGGCAACCAGTCCGCGTTCATGCACCAAGGCGTAGGCCCGGCCGATTGTGCCGATTGTCACCCCGATATCGTAGGCGAGATTGCGCTGTGGCGGAAGCTTGCCGCCGGCGGGCAGGGCGCCGCTGGCAATGGCGGATTCGATGCTATCAGCCAGCCGCATATAGACCGGACCGGAGCCGCGAGAGAGATCAGGGAGCCAATTTGTCATGGTGACAATGAATAGATTGTCACCGTTGTTCTGTCAATATTATGAGACATTACCGCCAAGCAAGATGACAGGAGAGCGGCGATGTCGATAGTACAGCAGATCAATGGTGATATTGTGCCGATTGTGTCGATCGATGGTCCGCACGTGATCGTTCCCCGGGTCGAGACGACCGGTCAATCTTGGCTGCAGCGCATGTGGAATGGATTTCTCGTCTGGCACGAGAAGCGCGAGGGAAGACGTGCCCTGCACGAACTCACGGCCGATCAGCTCAAGGATATCGGTCTATCGCAATCCGATGCTGCGCGAGAAGTCGGAAAATCGACCTTCTGGGACTGATCAGCTGCAGGCTTTGCTGCCCGATGACCAGCGATTGACGTCGGCGGCAATGCGGGCAGAGACCGGCTGCGACATCATCGGGCCGAAGGCCTGGAGCTTCGCGGGATTGCCTTCCGCCTGCACTACCAGATGCGGCAACCCAGCCGGGCTGTTCTTGTGTACGACCAGGATGCGCGGGCGGCCGGAAAAGGAATTGAGTTCCGGTGCCAGGCGGTAGGTCGCGAAGGATGCATCGCCCGACTTGAACCAGCAATTATTGGCGCCGACGGCAACGCGTTCCATCGTGGAGAGCGCGTCTCGGTTTGCGCTGACGGGAGGCGCCTTGGACTGGCAGGACGCAGTCAGCATTCCGATGACAGCAAGAGCGGCGGCAGCCGTGAAGGTGGTCGCAATGCGCATCGGTGGTCTCCCGTGGTGGTTTAGATCCACCTGATATCCGGCGAAGGTTAAGCGGCGATTACGTCGAGCGCCGAAGCGAAGAGACCGCGCCCGTCGGAGCCGCCATGAGCTGCTTCGATCAGGTTTTCCGGATGCGGCATCATGCCGAGAACATTGCCGCTCTCGTTCACCACGCCAGCGATATCGTTGATCGAGCCGTTCGGGTTCGTTCCCTCGGCGTAGCGGAAGACCACCTGGCCGTTGCCTTCGATCTTCGCCAGCGTCTCAGCGTCGGCGAAATAGTTGCCGTCGTGATGCGCAACCGGCGAGCGGATGATCTGGCCCTTGGCATAGGCGCGGCTGAAGTCGGTATCGGCGTTGACGACCTCAAGCTTGACTTCGCGGCAGACGAATTTCAGCGAGGCGTTGCGCATCAGCGCGCCGGGCAGGAGGCCTGCCTCGACGAGGATCTGGAAGCCGTTGCAGACGCCCAGAACCTTGGTGCCCTGCTTGGCCTTCTCGATGATCGCCTGCATGACCGGCATGCGGGCAGCAATGGCGCCGCAGCGCAGGTAATCGCCGTAGGAGAAGCCGCCCGGGATGACGATCAGATCGACATCCGGAACCTGCGTTTCCGTCTGCCACACCGTTACCGGGGCGTGACCGGAGATCTTGGTGAGCGCTGCGATCATGTCACGATCGCGATTGAGACCAGGGAGCTGAACGACGGCGGACTTCATGGGTGCGGTTCAAACCTTGCTTGTGCTTCTGCGAGTTCTCGAAGTTCTAGGCGATTTTCAATGCGATCGAGACGGTTCTCGACGTGGCCGAAGGTGGCGCGCAGATTGTTCACGTCACCTTGAATTACGTGCAGCTGGTTTCGCAACGTCATATTATCCGTGCGAAGTTCGCTAATGGCATGATCGACTTTGTCGAAGCGCTGGCTGAGCTTCTTCAGAAGCTCATACATGAATTCCTGAGTAACATCAGCCATCGCGCATTCTCCGCAACCTTCAGTCGAGAGAAATAGTATAATTCTCGATAACGGTGTTGGCGAGGAGTTTTTCGCACATCGCCTTGAGGTCGGATTCGGCCTTGGCCTTGTCCGCACCTTCGAGCTGCAGGTCGAACACCTTGCCCTGGCGGACATTGCCGATACCAGCGAATCCAAGGCCGCCAAGAGCGCCTTCGATTGCCTTGCCCTGCGGGTCGAGAACGCCATTCTTGAGCGTGACGGTTACACGAGCTTTGATCACTTGCCTGTCTTCCCTGACTTACTTGACCAATACAGGCCCGGTGCCGCGCACGGGCTCGTTTTCATTGATGATGCCGAGGCGCCGTGCGACTTCGGAATAGGCTTCCAGCAAGCCGCCCATATCGCGGCGGAAGCGGTCCTTGTCCATCTTTTCCTGCGTTTCAATGTCCCACAGACGGCAGCTGTCCGGCGAGATTTCGTCGGCGAGGATGATGCGCATCATGTCGCCTTCGAAGAGGCGGCCGCACTCGATCTTGAAATCGACGAGCTGGATGCCGACGCCAAGGAAGAGGCCGGTCATGAAGTCGTTGACGCGGATGGCAAGCGCCATGATGTCGTCGAGTTCAGCGGGGTTGGCCCAGCCAAACGCGGTGATGTGCTCTTCCGAAACCATCGGGTCATCGAGCGCATCGGACTTGTAATAGAATTCGATGATCGAGCGTGGAAGGACGACGCCCTCCTCGATGCCGAGGCGCTTGGCCAGCGAACCGGCCGCAACGTTGCGCACGACGATCTCGAGCGGGATCATCTCGACTTCGCGGATCAACTGCTCGCGCATGTTGAGGCGGCGAATGAAATGCGTCGGGATGCCGATCTTGTTCAGATGGTTGAAGATGAACTCGCAAATGCGGTTGTTGAGAACGCCCTTGCCGTCGATAACTTCGTGTTTCTTCTTGTTGAAGGCGGTGGCGTCATCCTTGAAGAACTGGATCAACGTACCCGGTTCCGGTCCCTCATATAGAATCTTGGCCTTGCCCTCGTAGATACGGCGGCGACGGTTCATTTTAAGCTTTTCTCTGTCTTGGCGCTCTTGGGATAGCGCAGTGGATCGATCTCGTGGCGTCCCCATAAAGGAAAAGAGTCACTTTCACAATGCGCCAGTAACTCCTTCCCCGGATTCCCAAGATATAGGGATGCGGTCTGAGAGAATCGAAGATATTGCGGATATCAGCCTACAGAATTTTGATGACTGTTGGAAATCAAAGCCGTGGGACCGGCCGGTTATGCAGGCTTATTTGGTGGCGTTGCGCTTGATCTCGCGGCTGAGGCCGCTTTGTAGCGCCCGCGCTCCGCCTTCCTGATGGCGCCAGCTTGCTGCCTGGACATAGGCCGGAATTTGCGTTGCGGGCATTGGCCGGGCAAGCGCGTAGCCCTGCAGCACGTCACAGCCGAGATCGGCGAGAATGCGGACGTGATCCATGGTCTCGACGCCTTCGGCCGTCACCAGGATATTCAGCGAACGGCCGATATCGATGATCGAGCGCACGAGTTTGCGCTGCTCGGCCGATTGCGGCAGCATGCGGATCAGCTCGCGGTCGATTTTCAGCGTCCGCGGGCTGAGCTTCAGAAGGCTGACGATCGAGGCGTGACCGGTTCCGAAATCGTCGATCTCGATATCGATGCCGAGCCTGCGGAAATGCCGGAGGTTGGCGATCACGGCGTCGTCGCAGTCATCGAGCGAGATCGATTCCAGCAATTCGAAGGAGAGCGTGCCTGGAGCAACCTTGAGGGCGCGTAGCTTCTTGCCGAGCGCCGGATCGTTGAGACGGCTGGACGAGACGTTGACCGAGATTTTCGGCGCAAGGAATCCGTCCTTTGCCCAAACGGCGCGGTCGGCGAGGGCATGTTCGAGAATGAGCCCGTCGATCGTCGAGACGACGTCGAGATCCTCGGCGATCTTCAGGAAGCGGTCAGGCGCCATCAGTCCGTGTTCGGGATGCTGCCACCGCGCCAAGGTCTCGACGCCGGCGACTTCGAGTGTGCGGGCATGGAACTGCAGCTGGTAGACGGGGACGAATTCGTGGCGCTCAAGGCCCTGCAGGATTTCGTCGGCCAGGCGTTTGGCGGCAATGATGCTGCGGCGCGCGTCCTTGGAGAAGAATTCGTGGCGGTTCCGGCCCGCACCCTTGGCGCGGTAGAGGGCGATATCGGCGTTCAGCAGAAGCTGCTTGGCGTCCAGATCGGCGCCGCTGTCGGCGGCTATGCCGATGCTGGCGCCGAAGCGGCATTCATGGCCTTCGTAGCGGATCGGCTTGGAGAGTTCGCGGATGATGCGGGCGGCCATGTTCGACAGCTTCTTGGTGCCGCTTTCGACGGCGCAGAGGACGACGAACTCGTCGCCGCCGATGCGGGCAACGAAATCCGTCGAGCGGACGCAGTCCTTCAGCACCTTGGCGGCATGTTTCAGCATTGCGTCGCCGGCGCGATGGCCGAGCGTGTCGTTGATCTGCTTGAAGCGGTCGAGATCGATATGCAGCACGGCAAGCGTCAGCCCGCCCTTGCGGCATTCTTCGGCGCGTTCTTCGAGCGTGCGGTCGAGATAGCGACGGTTCGGCAGGCCGGTCAGATAGTCGTGGAGAGCGAGATGCTCGATGCTCTCCTTGGCGGCTTCAAGTTCCTGGTTGCGCGCTTCGGCGAGGTTCTTGGCATTCTGCAGGTCGTTGCGGAGCTTGACCTCTTCCGTGACGTCCCAATTGGCGCCGATCAGCTTCCGCTTGCCTTCGGCATCGACGAAGAAAGCGGAGCGGGCCCGAATGACGCGCTCGAGTCCGTCGGTCCTGATGATGCGGAACTCGTGCAAGAGGCCCTGGTCCTTGTCGAGGCTTTCGTCCAGCTTGGCAAGTGCCGCGGTCCGGTCATCGGGATGCAGCATCTGTTCCCAGGCTTCGCCGGGTTGCATGCGGGCCGTGCCTTCGAGGCCGTACATGGTCAGAAGCCGGTCGTCCCATTCGACGGTGCCGGCCTCGAGATCAGCTTCGAAGACGCCGATTCGGGTGATGTCGAGCGCCAGATCGAGACGGCGGGAGAGATGCTCCAGCATCTCCTCGGCGCGCTTGCGGGCGGTGATATCGGTGTCGGTGCCGACGATGCGGGCAGGATTGCCGTCCTCATCCCACTCGACGCAGGCGCCGCGGCATTCGATCCAGACCCAATGCCCGTCCTTGTGCCGCTCGCGATACTCGAACACCTGGTATTCCGGGTCGCCGGCAATCTGCCGCTCGATCGCCTTTATCACGAAGTCGCGGTCATCGGGGTGGAGGAGGGCCAGCCACTCCTCATAGTCGCCGTTGGCTTCTTCATCCGGGCCCATGCCGCGGATTTCTTTCCAGGTCTCGGAATAGTATTTCGTGCCGTTGCGATGGTTATGATCCCAGACGCCGAGCCCCGAGCCGATCAGGGCGTAGTTCCAGCGGCTTTCGCGTTCTGCCAGATCCGGCGTATCGCGCACTTCGAGCCGCCGCTTGTCCGCCGGCTTGGCGGGCTTCAGCTCTACGGTTGCCGGATGGTCTTGTCTGGATCGCTTCAAATGCGCGCACTCGATTCATTCGCCTCGGCGCATTATCGTAGCGTTCACTGAAATATCTATTAAAACTCAGGGGTGCCGCGTGGTCAGGGCTTCAGTTTTGACAGAAACTGCGCAAAGACCATCGTGCCCTCCGGCCATGGACCGTGACCGGACTCGGTGTTGATATGTCCGGACTCGCCAGCATCGATCAGCATCGAACCCCAGCTGGCGGCGATATCGTCGGCATGCTCGTAGGTACCGAACGGATCGTTGCGGCTGGCGACGGTGAGTGTCGGGAACGGCAGCGGATCGCGCGGATAGGGGCCGAATGTCATCAGGTGCTTCGGGCGGATATCCGGATTGGCGACATCCGGGGGAGCGACCAGAAACGCGCCAGCCACCTTGTTCTTGAACTGCGGGATCGCATGGATCACCGAGGGGATGCCGAGCGAGTGGGCGACGAGCACCACCGGGCGCGTGGAGGCGTTGACCTCCTCGGCGATCCGGGCAGCCCAATCGTCGCGAACTGGCTTCGACCATTCCGCCTGTTCGACACGGCGCGCCGTGCTGAGCTTGGCTTCCCAGCGGCTCTGCCAGTGATCGGGGCCGGAATTGGTGTAACCGGGGACGATGAGGATATCTGCGTCTGAAACTTTCATAATGCCGCCGATGTGAGAAAGCTTGACCCGTCTGTCAAGGGAAGGCGGGACAAAGGCGGCAAAATTTGTTATGGTTTGGCGATTGCCGGTTGCGGATTTCGTGTCGGCCGCCTCAAAGCCGATGCTTTTTCCGCCGCCGGTGTACGGCTCACGGAGGAGAAAGCCATGACGGCATTCCATGTCATGACGGGAGCAGGCGAAGCCTATGCGCATCCCGCCATCAACAAGATCAGCATTGCAGACGTCTTCGACGCGCTGAAGCGCGGATTGGACGATTTTCGCGAAAAGCCGTCTCACTATGTCTTCCTGTGCCTGATGTATCCGGTCGCCGGTGTGTTTCTGGCCGTCGCGACATCGAGCGCCAACCTGCTGCCGATGATCTTCCCGCTGATTTCGGGCTTCGCGCTGATCGGCCCGATCGCGGCGATCGGCCTTTATGAGATCAGCCGCCGCCGCGAAACCGGGCTCGATACGTCCTGGACCCATGCGCTCGACGTCCGCCATTCTCCGGCGCTGCCCTCGATCATTGCGGGCGGGCTGCTGCTCTTCGCCTTCTTCGTCGTCTGGCTGGTTGCAGCACAGACGCTCTACAGCAATCTTTTCGGCGACGTCTTCCCGCGCTCGGTCGAGACATTCTCGGCGCAGATCTTCGGAACACCCGAAGGCATGCAGCTGATGCTCTGGGGCAACGCGCTCGGGCTCGTCTTTGCCATCGTCGTGCTGGCGACGACGGTCGTGACGTTCCCTATGCTGCTCGACCGCGATGTCGGTCTGGTGGCTGCCATGGGTGCTTCGATCCGGGCAACGGCGGCCAATCCGGTGCCGGTGTTCTTCTGGGGGCTCATCATTGCGGTGCTGCTCGTCATCGGCAGCATTCCGCTGTTTGCCGGACTGGCGCTCGTGATGCCGATCCTCGGACATGCGAGCTGGCATCTCTATAGAAAGCTCGTTGCGCCGGCCTGATCTGGCCGGTTCGGGCGCCACCGGAACTTTGCGGCCTTCCTCCGAGTTGTCTTGCGATATCTTTGAGGGAGGCAGCGCATGGAAGGTGCCAAAAAACTCTTTGCGCATTTCGCGACGAAGATCTCCGAGTTGGCGGGCGCGCCCGTCACCTTCGTTCTTGCCGTCATCTCCGTTCTTGTCTGGGCCGGGCTTGGCCCGGTTTTCGATTATTCGGAGACCTGGCAGCTGGTGATCAACACCGGCACCACCATCGTCACCTTCCTGATGGTTTTCGTGCTGCAGAACGCCCAGACGCGCGATACGCGGGCGATCCAGGCGAAGCTCGACGAGATCATCCTGACCAGCCATGCCGAGAACCGCTTCATCGGGATCGAGAACCTCGACGAGGACGATCTGAAGCATCTCGACCGGCTGGTTGCCAAGGCCGCCAAGGGCCGGCGCGACGCGCAGGAGGATGGTGGGGAAGTTAAGCTTGCCGATGAAGACAGGAGCGGCAAGGGCCCGAAGCGGCAGCAGGCCGCTACTGTTGCCAAGAAGGCCAGTGTTGCCGTCAAGAGATCAGCGTCTGCAAAGGCGGCCGGGCGCAAGCCGGCAGCCGCCAAGAGCCGCAAGCAGAAGACAAAAACGGCGCCCTGAGGCGCCGTTTGCGATGCCGATGGACGGTATCAGCCGAAGACGCGCTTGAAGATCGTGTCGACATGCTTGGTGTGATAGCCAAGGTCGAACTTCTCGCGGATCTGCTCTTCGGAGAGCGCGGCGCGCACCTCCTGGTCGGCGAGCAGCTCTTCGAGGAAGTCTTTGCCCTGTTCCCAGACCTTCATGGCGTTGCGCTGTACCAGGCGGTAAGCGTCCTCGCGGGAGACGCCGGCTTGCGTGAGGGCAAGCAGAACGCGCTGCGAGTGAACAAGTCCGCGGAACTTGTTGAGGTTCTTCTCCATATTCTCAGGATAGATCACCAGCTTCTCGACGACGCCGGCAAGGCGGTTGAGGGCAAAGTCCAGGGTGATCGTCGTATCCGGGCCGATGGCGCGTTCGACGCTCGAGTGGCTGATATCGCGCTCATGCCAGAGGGCCACGTTTTCCATCGCCGGAACGACCGACATGCGTACGAGACGCGAGAGGCCTGTCAGGTTTTCGGTCAGGACCGGGTTGCGCTTGTGCGGCATGGCCGACGAGCCCTTCTGGCCGGGCGAGAAAAACTCTTCGGCTTCCAGAACTTCGGTGCGCTGCATGTGGCGGAATTCGATGGCGATGTTTTCGATCGACGAAGCGATGACGCCGAGCGTGGCGAAGAACATCGCGTGGCGGTCGCGCGGGATGACCTGCGTCGAGACAGGCTCCGGCGTCAGGCCGAGCTTAGCGCAGACATGCTCTTCGACGCGCGGGTCGATATTGGCGAAGGTGCCGACGGCACCCGAGATTGCGCCGGTGGCGATTTCGGCACGGGCGGCGACGAGGCGGGCGCGGTTGCGGTCCATCTCGGCATAGAAGCGGGCAAGCGTCAGGCCCATGGTCGTCGGCTCGGCATGAATGCCGTGGCTGCGGCCGATGCGGACGGTGTCCTTGTGCTCAAAAGCGCGGGTTTTCAGGGCGGCGAGCACGCGATCGACACCGGCCAACAGGATGTCGGCAGCACGGACGAGCTGGACGTTGAAAGTGGTGTCCAGCACGTCGGACGACGTCATGCCCTGATGCACGAAACGGCTGTCAGGGCCGACGAACTCCGCCAGATGGGTCAGGAAGGCAATGACGTCGTGCTTGGTGACAGCTTCGATCTCGTCGATGCGCGCAACATCGAACACCGCCGCGTTGCCCTTTTCCCAGATGGTCTTTGCCGCGTCCTTGGGGATGACACCGAGTTCGGCGAGCGCATCGCAGGCGAAGGCTTCGATCTCGAACCAGATGCGGAACTTGGTTTCGGGCGACCAGATGGCGACCATCTCTGGGCGGGAGTAACGCGGGATCATGGCTCACTGCTTTCGTTGGTAGACAAAACTTGCTGGCGCCCCTGTAGCAAAGACGGGCGGCAATCTCAACGCATGCGTTTCGCCAGCGCGAAACTGGTGGCGAGCAGGCAGATCAGGCCGAAGGGCAGGAACAGCCGGACACCGAGTACCGAGAACTGGTAGACGGCATTGGCGCCGGTGAAGATGAACTCGAAAATCCAGATGACGCTGCCGAAGGGCGCATGCCAGCGCGAATAGAAGATGCGGTAATCCATTGAAAACAGAAACGCCGTCATCAGGATCGTGCCAATCGTCAGGCAGGCGAAAAAGGCGGCGAAACGGGTCTCGATCGGGCGCTGCCAAGYGAAGAAGCGGGCCAGCGGCAGCATGAACGGCCAGGCGAACAGGCCGCCGAAGAAATAGAGCTGCGCGAGTTCGGCAAGATGGCTGGTTTCGAAGCGGTTGCGCAGATAAAGCGCCGCGGTCGCCGAGGCCGTCATCATCAGGCCCCAGAGCAGGGCGCCCGCAAGGACATCCAGCAGCGGTGGCTTTGCGGCGCGCAGGCGTTCCATGGTCAGCGGGCGATCGCGGAGAGTGCCGTCATACGCGGCCGGCTTCGGCTGCTGCCCGCAATGCGGCGATCTCGCTGCGATAGGCTTCGGGCGATCCCGCCTTGAAGATCGCCGAACCGGCGACGAGCACATTGGCGCCAGCCTTGCCGACAATGGGTGCTGTTTCCAGCGTCACGCCGCCATCGACCTGCAGCTCGATCGGCCTGTCACCGATCAGGGACTTGGCGGCGGCGATCTTTGCGGCCATCGCCGGAATGAATTTCTGGCCGCCGAAACCGGGGTTCACGGACATGATGAGGATCAAGTCGATATCGTCGATGACGTTTTCGATGACGGAGAGCGGCGTTGCCGGATTGAGCGTCACGCCGACCTTCTTGCCGAGATTGCGCACTGTCTGCAGCGAGCGGTGCAGATGCGGGCCGGATTCGGCATGGACGGTGATGCGGTCGCAGCCGGCCTTGGCGAAGGCTTCGAGATAGGCATCGACAGGCGCGATCATCAGATGGCAGTCGAAGGTGGCGTCGGTATAGGAGCGCACGGACTTGATGACATCGGGGCCGAAGGAAATGTTCGGAACGAAGTGGCCGTCCATGACGTCGAGATGGATCCAATCGGCGCCGGCTGCGGTCACGTCTCTGATTTCCTGGCCAAGCTTGGCGAAGTCGGCGGCGAGGACGGAGGGGGCGATGCGGATCGGCAGCGTCATGGGGATCTCTCTCGTTAAGATGCTCGCCGCGGATTTAGCAGTGTGCGACGCGACGGGCAACTGATCGAAGTGCCCGATCTGCAGCATCATCACTCCGAAGCCGCGCCGAGGATCGTGAAGGCGCCGTTGCGCCATTCCTGCAGGCGGTAGGGGTTGTCCGCCAGTTCGTGATTGGCTCCGAATGTGACAGGACCGATCGGCGTCTCAAAGCGCGTGCCGGTCAGCACATCGGCGAGCGGCTTGCCGTTTGCCGCGGACACCGCCTGTTGCGCGATCGCTGCGGCTGCGGCTGTGGGAAGCACATAGCCTTCCGGTTCGATGCCCTGTTCGCGCATCGCCTGGGCGGCAGCCTTGCCATCCGGCTGGCTTGCATATTCGGGGATCGCGACAGCGTGCACGCCGTCCGCCAATGCTAGCGGTTGATTGGCGGCCCGCATTGCGTCGCCGCCCAGAATATCGAGCGGGATTTTTTCGGCCGCCGCATCGCGGGCGATGATCGCCACGTCCGAGCGGTCGCCGCCGATGAAGACTTTGGCGGCGCCTGCGCGTTTCAGCCGGCGGACAAGCGCGATCTGCTGTTCCTGGCCCGGCCGGTAGGTGTCGGTGAAGGCCGCCTTCAGGCCGTTCTGCTCAAGAGCGTTCCTGACGGCCTCGGTCAGTTCGCGGCCGTGGATCGTGCCGTCCTCGATGAGGGCGATCGGCGCGGCCGCCCAGTCGCGCAGGATAACCTCGATGATGCGAGCGGCTTCAGCACCATCAGGCGGGCCAAGACGGAAGAGCGGCCAGCCGTTCTTCAGAGAATCTTCCATCAGGATGCGCGAGCGGACGGACACGGTGATTGCGGGGATATTGGCATCCTTCAGCTTCGGCAGGGCACCTTCCAGCGTCTCGCTGCAGAGAAAGCCTATGGCGACCTGGACCTTGGCGGCGATCAGCGCGTCGGCAATCGTGCCGCCGCTGTTGTCCTCGCAGGGTTCGTTGACCGCGACGAAGGTGTTGCCATCCTTGGTGACCTGAAAATTAGCACCGGCGAAGATCTGGGTTCCGAGCTGCTGGAGATTGCCGCCCTGGGGGGCAACGACGCCGATGATGATGCCGGCTGCATGGCCTGCCGGCGCCGCCATCAGCAGCATCGAAACAGCAGCTATGCCACGCAGAATATTCATAAAAGTCGCCGGCTCCTGACCTTTGTCCATGCCCTTTTATCCGGCGAATACTAATCGTCAAAGAAAAACAGCGTAATAGGCAGCATTTCGTCGCGTTCATTGTAGAAAATGTAACCGATGGCGGCCATATTAGTGACATAACAACAAGCGGCGAGGCCGCAGGAGACCTTCTGTGTTGAGCAGGCAACCGATCGATCCAGCGCTGTATCGCGATGCCATGAGCCGCTTTGGTGGGCATGTCCAGCTGGTGACGACGGCGCTCGGCGATCAGAAGCGCGGCGTGACGATCACTGCCGCATGCTCCGTCTCCGACAGTCCGGCCTGCGTGCTCGTCTGCCTCAACAACAGCAACCCCAAGAATGAAATCTTCTTCCGCAGCGGCATCTTTGCGCTGAACACGCTGGGCGCCCATCATCAGGGGCTGGCCGATGCCTTCTCCGGACGCATGAAGCTCGACAACGAGGACAGGTTCTCGACGGGCAGGTTCGAGAAGCTGGTGACGGGTGCGCCGGTGCTTTCGGATTCACTCGCCTCCTTCGATTGCCGGGTCATGGAAATCAAGGAGATGTCAACGCATCACGTCATCTTCGGCGAGGTGGTCGGCGTGCGTTTCGACGAAACAAAACCGGCTCTCCTCTATATGAACCGCGACTATCACACGCTATAACTTCTCCAAAAGGGAGGAGACATGGCTGATCAGAGCGCGCCGCTTCTGCCGCAGTCGATCGATGATACGATCGCGCTGCTCGGCGGGCAGGATTATCTTGCGGGCCGGGCGCTCGGCACCGTGCTTTTCCTGGCATTGAAAATGAAGCGGCCCTTGTTTCTCGAGGGCGAGGCGGGCGTCGGCAAGACTGAGATCGCCAAGGTTCTGTCCAAGGCGCTCGGGCGTCCGCTAATCCGGCTGCAGTGCTATGAGGGGCTGGACGTCGCCTCTGCCGTCTACGAGTGGAACTACCCGGCACAGATGCTGGAGATCCGGCTGTCGGAAGCCTCTGGCCTGACCGACCGCGCGCGGATCGAATCCGATATCTTTTCCGAGCGCTATCTGATCCGCCGCCCGGTGCTGCAGGCGCTTTCCTCCACAGACGGGCGTGCGCCGGTTTTCCTGATCGACGAGCTCGACCGTACCGACGAGGCCTTCGAGGCCTTCCTGCTGGAGGTCCTGTCCGATTTTCAGGTGACTATTCCCGAGCTCGGGACGATCAGGGCAGACGAACCACCCATCGTCATCATCACCACGAACCGGACGCGTGAGGTGCACGATGCCCTGAAGCGGCGCTGCCTCTACCACTGGGTCGATTATCCCGAGGCGCAGCAGGAGCTTGAGATTATCCGCCGGAAAGTGCCTTACTGCAACGAGACGCTGTCGCGCCAGATCGTTGCCTATGTGCAGCGGCTGAGGACACTCGACCTCTTCAAGAACCCAGGCGTTGCCGAGACGATCGACTGGGCGACGGCGCTGACGGAGCTCGATCGGCTGGCGCTCGATCCGGAAACGATTTCCGACACGATCGGCACGCTCCTGAAATATCAGGACGACATCGCGCGCATTCAGGGCGGCGAGGGCGCACGGGTGCTGAAGGATGTCCAGGACGAATTGCGGGTTGCGGGATAGGCGATGCAGGGCGAGAAGGCAGAGGATGGTATCGTCGTTCCGCCGCTTCCGTTGGGTGACGGCCGGTTTGCTGACAATATCGTTTTCTTCGGCCGGACGCTGCGCAAGGCCGGACTGAAAGTTGGCCCGGCCGCGATCGCTGACGCCATCGAGGCGGTGGAAACGATCGGCATGGGATCGCGCGACGAGTTCCATGCGGCGCTCTCGGCGGTCTTCGTCAAGCGGCATGAGGATGCAGCTGTCTTCGACGAAGCGTTCCGGCTTTTCTGGCGATCGCGCAATCTCGTCGAGAAGATGATCGCGATGATGTCGCCACGGGCGCCGGATACGCGGGAGAAGGAAAAGCAGAGACCGGGAGAGACCCGGGCAAGCGATGCGCTGCTCGGCGACCGGCGCGCCGACAAGCCGCCGCGCGAAGAGCCCGATATCGAGATCGATGCGCGCTTCACGATGTCGGGCAACGAGATCATCCGGCGCATGGATTTCGCGCAGATGTCGGCAGCGGAGATGGCGCTCGCCAAGAAGGAGCTGGCACGCCTGCAGCTGCCGCTCGACCGTGTCACCACCCGGAGATTCAAGCCATCGCATCGCCACGCGACGGTTGATCCCCGCGCAACGATGCGCGCCGCCCTTCGTACCGGCGGATCGCTGATCCTGCCGCGCTACCGCGAGCGCAAGGAGATTCAGCCGCCCTTGGTGGTGCTCGCCGATATTTCCGGCTCGATGAGCCAGTATACGCGGATCTTCCTGCACTTCCTGCATGTGCTGACCGAACGGCGGCGGCGCGTCAGCACCTTCCTGTTCGGGACGCGGCTGACCAACGTCACACGGCAGATGCGCAGCAAGGATCCGGATCAGGCGCTGGACGAATGTGCGGCTGCGGTCAACGACTGGTCGGGCGGAACGCGGATAGGCGAGACGCTGCACGAGTTCAATCGCCTCTGGGGACGGCGCGTGCTGGGGCAGGGCGCCGTGGTGCTGCTGATCACGGACGGGCTGGAGCGCGAGGGCGTCGAGCAGCTTTCGGCCGAGATGGACCGGCTGCACCGCTCCTGCCGGAGGCTGATCTGGCTCAATCCGCTGCTGCGCTTCGATGGTTTCGAGCCGCGGGCGCGCGGCGTTCGCGCCATGCTGCCGCATGTTGACGAATTCCGGCCGGTCCACAATCTATCCTCCTTGAGTGATCTTGCTGCGGCACTCGGGTACGGCCGCGCCGAGGCGTACCAGCCGCGGCGGTATCTGGAGAGAATGAGAGGCTCTGCATGAGCGAGACGTCTGTTGGTCTCGATCCGCTGATGACGGCGGAAGCCTGGAGGAGAAGCGGCCGCGATGTGGCGATCGCCACGGTCATCGAGACTTGGGGTTCTGCGCCGCGGCCTGCGGGCAGCCATCTGGTGATCGATGCCGATGGCAATTTCGAAGGCTCCGTTTCCGGCGGCTGCGTCGAAGGCGCCGTCATCACCGAAGCGCTCGATGTTATCGGCAGCGGCGAAGCGAAGATGCTGGAATTCGGTGTCGCCGACGAGACGGCCTGGCGCGTCGGGCTTTCCTGCGGCGGGCGGATTCGCGTCTATGTGGAAAGGCTCGGCTAATGGAGCTGGCGGCGCTCGAGCGGCTGAATGCCTTGAGGCAGGCACGGATCGCTGCCGCACTGGTCACCGATCTCGGTGGTGGCCGGGCGAGCGTCGTTGCCGAAGGTGACCGGCTCTCCGGCGCGCTTGGCGAAGCCATAGCGGCGGCCTTTCGCTCGGGGCGCTCGAGTATGGTGGAGGCCGATGGCGGGCGCTATTTCCTTAACGTCCATCTGCCGCCGCCTGATATCGTCATCATCGGCGCGGTCCATATCAGCCAGGTCCTGGCGCAAATGGCAGCGCTGGCAGGCTTCGACGTCAGGATCATCGATCCGCGGACGGCTTTCGCGACGCCGGAGCGTTTTGCGGGGATCGACTTGACGGCCGACTGGCCGGTCGATGTCCTGAAGGACAAGCCTATCGATGCCTATACGGCGCTGGTCGCGGTGACGCACGATCCGAAGATAGACGATTTTCCGATTGCCGAGGCGCTGCGCCGCGGCTGTTTCTATGTCGGCGCCCTGGGAAGCCGGAAGACCCATGCGTCGCGTCTCGAGCGGCTGAGGGCCGAGGGTTTCCCGGATGAGGCGCTGGCGCGCATCAACGGGCCGATCGGGCTCAATATCGGCGCAGCCAGTCCGGCAGAGATCGCCGTCGCCATCCTTGCGCAGATCATCGAGGCGCTGCGCTCGCGCAATCTCCTGTCTCCGAAGGGTGGCATGGGATGAAATTTGGCGAGTTTCCGGTCACCGGTGCGGAAGGACTGATGCTGGCCCATGCGGTGAAACTGCCCGGCCGGACCTTGCACAAAGGCCACCGCGTTTTGCCGGAGGATATCGAAACGCTTCGGCGCGCCGGTATTACCAGCGTCACCGCAGCGCGCATCGAGGACGGGGATCTCAGCGAAGACGAAGCGGCGCGGCAACTTGCTGCGGCAATTGCGCCAGATCATCTGCGCTTTTCGGAGGCAGCCACGGGGCGGGTGAATGTCTATGCGGCGGCAGATGGGCTGTTTGTCGCGGACCGCGCCATCGTCGACCGCGTCAATCGCATCGATCCGGCAATCACGCTAGCCTGTCTTGGAGATCATGCGCGCGTGCGGACGGGCGATATGGTGGCGACTTTCAAGATCATTCCGCTTGCGGTGTCAGGCCACAAGGTCGAGGCCGCGTGCGATGCCTTGCGAGCTGCGGTGGCCTTCGAGGTCAAGCCTTTCGCCGAATATGCAGTATCGCTTGTCGCTACCGAGTTGCCGTCGCTGAAACCCGTGGTCATGGACAAGACGGCGCGCATTCTGGAGCGGCGGCTGGCAGCATCCGGCAACTGGTTGGCACGCGAGCAGCGCGTGGCTCACGGGCGCGACGCCGTCGCTGTCGCCATTGGTGAGGCAATGGTGGCTGCCGATCGCTTTCCGAAGCTCGTGATCGTCTTTGGGGCATCGGCCGTGATCGACGAAGATGATGTAATCCCGGCGGCGATCCGGCAGGCCGGCGGAGAGATCCTGAGCGTCGGCATGCCGGTGGATCCCGGCAATCTGATGGTGCTCGGGCGGATCGGCGAGACCTATGTCGTCGGTGCGCCGGGCTGCGCCCGCAGTCCGAAGGAGAACGGTTTCGACTGGGTGCTGGATCGCATCCTGGCTGGAGAGAAACCCGATGCCCATGATCTGACGGGCATGGGTGTCGGAGGGTTGCTGATGGAGATCGAGACACGGCCGCGGCCGCGGGACAGTGCCGAGGAGCGTCACCGGCCGGTGACAGTTGCTGCGGTCATCCTGGCGGCCGGCAAAGCCAGCCGGATGGGAGAGGGTGGTGCCCACAAGCTGCTGGCGGAGTTCGACGGCAAGCCGCTGGTACGCCGCGCCGCCGAAACCGCGCTTGCTGCCGATACGGCATCCGTCGTCGTCGTGACCGGTCACCGGGGGAGCGAGATCGAGGCTGCACTCGCCGGATTGGGTGTGGCGGCCATCGAGAACCCCGATTACGCGTCCGGCATGGCAAGCTCGCTCATTTCAGGATTTTCGGCGGCGCCGGCACGCGATGCGGATGGTGTGCTTGTAATGCTCGCGGATATGCCTGGCGTGACGGCTGCCGATCTCGACGCCCTGATCTCCGCATTCCGCACGGCGTCCGGACGGGCGATCGTTCGCGCGGTGTCCTGCGGCAAGCGTGGCAACCCGGTCATTCTTCCGCGCTCCCTCGGCGATGCCGTGATGCGGCTTGAAGGCGATGTCGGGGCGCGGCATATCATTGAGACATCCGGATTGCCTGTGATCGATGTCGATATTGGCGATGCGGCACATCTGGACGTGGATACGCCGGAAGCCGTTGTAGCGGCCGGTGGCATTTTGAGGGGGTAGAATGGATACGGCGGCGATCGAGGAAATGTTTCAGGGCCTCGGCCCTGTCACCATCAAGCGGATGTTCGGCGGCAAGGGAATCTATCACCTCGGCCGGATCATCGCGATCGAACTGCGCGATGAAATGCTCCTGAAGGCTGACGAGAAGAGCGCGCCGGAATTTGCCGATGCCGGCGCCAGCCAGTGGGCCTACGAGGGCAAGAAGGGCAATCCGGTGAAGATGCCCTACTGGTCTATCCCCGAGAATGCCTATGATGATCCGGACGAGATGGCGAAATGGGTCAGGCTTGCCTACGAGGCAGCGCTGCGGGCCGAGTAGTCAGCGGAGGTCGGTGTCGCCGAGGAAATCGATTGCCGCACGGGCAAATTCGGAGAGTGGCTGCGGCAGCTCGTTGCGGCCGAACCAGCCGAAATCGGAAAGCTTATCCGGCTCAGTGATCTCGGGATCGCCGCGAAACTCGTCGGCGATGTAAAGCAGCGAAATCCAATGCTGCCTGTCGGCCTGGCTGAGCACCTCCGCTGGACCAAGCAGTCTGACAGTGCGGATTTCGAGGCCGGTTTCTTCCTCGGCCTCGCGGCGTGCGGCCTCGGCGGTGGATTCCATAAAATCCACCTTGCCGCCTGGAATGCTCCAGTGACCCGGTTCGGGCGCCTTGACGCGCTCATAGAGAAGAATCTTGCCGTCGCGCAAAATCACCAGGCCTACGCCGAGGCCTGGGAAATCGATGCCCGGCTGACCCATCGCGGGATCAGACCTTGGCGCTGGCTGCGATCAACATGAAGGCAGGGATGTCGTCGCCGAAACCAACCGGTGTCGGGCCGTCATCGTGGTCGCGGTAGCGGCGGCGGTCGCGAGAGTCGTCGTTTGCCGGATAGGGCCGAGTGTTGCGCGCGTTGTTGTGCTGCTTGTTCTCTGCCTTGCGCTCTTGCTTCACGCTTTCGACCTTTGCTGGTGGTGCTACTTCGATGATTTCTGCGGTAGTATGTTCGACGGCGGTATCAGATTTATGACCCGAAGCGCCGCGGCCCTTGCCGCGGCCGCGATCGCGGCTCTTGTCGCCACGGCCGCCGCGTCCCGGACGATCCATCTCCTTGCTTTCCTCTGCAGGAGGCAGGGCATTGAGATCGCCGTTCAGCCATTCGACCTTCTCGCCGATCAGCTTTTCGATCGCATCGGTGAATTTCATATCGCGCTTGGTCACCAGCGTGAAGGCGGCGCCGGAGCGGCCTGCACGGCCGGTACGGCCAATACGGTGAACGTAATCTTCCGAATGGATCGGTACATCGAAGTTGAAAACGTGGCTGACATCCGGGATGTCGAGGCCGCGGGCTGCGACGTCAGAGGCCACCAGAAGCTGGAGCTGGCCGTCGCGGAAGTTCTGCAGCATGGTGGTGCGCGAACGCTGGTCCATATCGCCGTGCAGCGCACCGACGGAGAAGCCATGCCGTTCCAGCGAGCGGAACAGGTCGGCAACATCGACCTTGCGATTGCAGAAGATGATGGCGTTCTTCAGCTCTTCCTGGGCGCGCACGAGATCACGCAGGGTAGCGCGCTTCTCATAATCCTTGCCATGGGTGGCGACGAAACGCTGGGTGATGGTCTTCGACGCGGAGGCCGGCTTGGCGACTTCGATGCGCTCCGGATTCTGCAGGAAGCGATCGGCGAGCTTCTGGATCTCCGGCGGCATGGTGGCCGAGAAGAACAGCGTCTGGCGGGTGAACGGGATCATCTTGGCGATGCGTTCGATATCCGGAATGAAGCCCATGTCGAGCATGCGGTCGGCTTCATCGATGACGAAGATCTCGACGCCGCTCATCAGCAGCTTGCCGCGCTCGAAATGGTCGAGCAGGCGGCCGGGCGTGCAGATCAGAACGTCGGCGCCGCGCTCAAGCTTGCGGTCCTGTTCTTCGAAGGACACGCCGCCGATCAGAAGGGCGACGTTCAAACGGTGGTTCTTGCCGTATTTCTCGAAATTCTCGGCGACCTGGGCCGCGAGTTCGCGGGTCGGCTCGAGAATCAGCGTGCGGGGCATGCGGGCGCGGGCGCGGCCCTTTTCCAGCAGCGACAACATCGGCAGAACGAAGGACGCCGTCTTGCCCGTACCCGTCTGCGCAATGCCGCAAATGTCGCGGCGCTGCAGGGCGAACGGGATGGCGCCCGCCTGAATAGGGGTAGGGATCGTGTAGCCGGCGTCGGTAACGGCGGAAAGCACTTTTTGGCTCAAGCCAAGATCAGCAAATGTCGTCAAAGGGAAAACTATTTCCGTTCAGGTTCGGCCGAACTCTGGCTGAGTCGGCGGGATTGCATGCCGCAATGCAGCGCGACATATTCCCAAACGGCTTGCAAGTCAAGGAATACGGGCCTTGCAGCCCTTGCACAGGTAAAGCTGTGGTTACTGCCTTTGGTTATTTTATATAGGTCGCCAGTTTCAACCCTGCATTCATGAAATACATCGGGTCTACGGCGCGACCGTTCTGGCGTACTTCATAGTGCAAATGCGTGCCGGTGGAGCGGCCGGTGCTACCGGCAAGGCCGATAACATCGCCACGATCGACGGTGTCGCCGACCTTTACCAGGATCTGCGACATGTGCCCATAGCGGGTGGAAATGCCGTTGCCGTGATCGACTTCCACCATGTTGCCATAGCCACCCGTCCAGCCGGCGGTGGTGACCTTGCCAGCGGCCGTCGGGCGAACCTTTTCGCCTGGGGCAAAGCGGAAGTCGATGCCGGAATGAAGTGCCAGGCGGCCGAGGAACGGATCGCGGCGGTTGCCGAAGGGGCTCGTGATGTCCTTGCCGATGCCGGGATTGCGGAAGGGCAGGGATTCGGCGGTGTTACGCACGGTCTCAAGCCGTGTCAGCGCGGTGTCGAGCTGCACCAGGGAATTGTCGAAATCGTCTTCGCTCTCCGGCTCCACGAAGGGACCGCCGACGGCGCTATCGTCATCGCCGGCTTTTGCCGTCTGCTGCGGGACTGAAATGCTGAAGCGGTTCAGGACGCTGGAAATGGCATCGGCGGCATCGCCTGCATCGGCTGTCAGTTGATCGACCCGCGAACGCTGGTCTTCCTCGACGCCTTTCAGCGAAAGCGTGACCTTAGAAAACAGACGGTCGGCGCGGTCGCCGACAGTTTCAGGTGCGGGAACATAGGCGAGGGTGGTATTGTCAGGCGTGGCGTCCGCCGGTTCGCTGCCGCCCGAAAGCATCTTGTTGATCGCTGCGGCGCCGCCCGAAAGCGATGCGCGCTTGTCCTTGGTATCGGGAACGAAGGACTGGACCGGCGCCGGCATGTCCTTATCCGTGAGGCCGGAGCTTTCGGCCCGGTCGAGCAGCGATCCGAGCTTCCCGTGACGCGAGGTCAGCGCCATCTGCTGTTCCATCAGCTTGTCGACCTTGTCCTCGACGACCTGCTGATCGAGCAACTGACGGGAGGTGACGCGGTCGACCTGGGCACGCAAGGCTGCGATCCGGTCTTCGTAATCGTGCTGCATCCGGGCCTGGCGCGCCATGGTGGCGCCGATCAGGTCGTCGCGAAGCACGAGATAGGAGGTTGCGAGCAGATATCCGATGGCGAATACACCGACGAAGCAAAAGGCAAGGGCGGCCATCCAAGGCTTGACCGTCATGTGGCGGACCTTGTCGCCGCTGGCCAGAATGAGGATATGCTCTTGTGAACGCTTGCCGAATACGCGCTGGTGCTGTGCATGCGTCACGGAGAATCTCCCAATTGATGCGCCCGTGCCTCGATTGGGTTGATTACACACTGTTAAGGTTAACAAATTACTTCGGCCATGGAGCCGGCGCACGCAATGGTTCAGCCACTGCTTGTCGATGTCAATGAACGGTAGAACGATGGTGTCAGTCCGGCTTCGGCACGCGCCAGGTCGTTGAAAGGCGGTTTCAGCGGGCCGCGGAAGTTTGCCCGGACGAGCTCTCGAAAGGTCTGAGCCGGATCTCGGCGTTCGCGGGCGCAGAGAAACCGGAACCATTTTGCGCCGATCGCGACATGGCCCTTTTCATCGTTGTAGATGACATCGAGGATGGCGGCGCTTTCAAGGTCGCCGGTTTCGCGCATCTTCGCCTGCAGCGACGGCGTGACGTCGAGGCCGCGTGCTTCGAGAATGAGCGGGACGACGGCGAGCCGGGCGGTCAGGTCGTTGCGGGTGGAGTGCGCCGCCTGCCAGAGCCCGTCATGGGCCGGAACATCGCCGTAATCGGCGCCGAGGTCTCGCAGCCTGTCGCGGACCATGCGGAAATGCTTGGCTTCCTCGAAGGCAACCTGCATCCAACCGTCGAAGAAGGAGTTCGGCACCGGTTCGGTGGCGAAGCGGGCGACGATGTCGAGGGCCAGATCGACGGCGTTGAGTTCGATATGGGCGATCGAATGAAGCAGGGCGATACGGCCATGAACCGTGTGCAGCGAGCGCTTCTCAACCTGGGTCGGCGGAACCAGCTTCGGTTTCTCCGGGCGGCCCGGCCGCTCCGGCAATGGGGGGTCGAGCGGCGAGCGCAGCGAAATCCTGCGCTCGAACCAGCGCGTTGCTGCTTCCTGGGCGAGCTCCGTCTTCCTGTCGAGATCGGCGGAGCGGATGGCGTCGATCGCGCCACCTCGCAACGACGTCATCGTCAGTGCGGTCATGCGGCGAGGTTCCTGACGGCCTGCAACACTGCCTCTGCATGGCCGGGCACTTTGACCTTCTGCCAGATGGTGGCAATGGTGCCGTCGGCGCGGATCAGGAAGGTGGTGCGCTCGACGCCCATATAGGTGCGGCCGTACATGCTCTTCTGTTTCCACACGCCATAGGTCTGCAGCACGGTCTTTTCCTCATCCGAAGCAAGCGCGACGGCGAGGCTATGTTTCCTGATAAAACGCTCGTGGCATTTGACCGAGTCGGGCGACATGCCGACAAGCCCGGCACCGGCCTTTTCGAATTCGCCGGCAAGCTCGGTGAAGCCGATCGATTCGGCGGTGCAGCCCGCCGTGTCATCTTTCGGATAAAAGAACAGAACCAGAGGTTTGCCCCTGAATTCTGCGAGCGATACGCGGCCGCCGCCATCACGCGGGAGGTCGAAGTCCGGGGCTTCGGCGCCGATGCCGATATCCGCCATGTGGAAACCTTTCTTTTGCCGGGTTTATGGGTGACACTTAACCCAGCCGATATATATTGGGCGAGTACCGGGCGAGCTAGACCGGAAAGTGGAATTCAAGGAGTTACCCAAGACGTATGTCGGCGATCCGCGGCGAAAAAGTTACGTTTCGCAAGAAAGACATCGTCGCCTTGCATGAACTCCCTTCGGCCCAAACCGAAGATCCCATGATCGTGCATTGCCCGCCGCCACGCTCCAAGCTGCGGCGCACCGCCGGATGGACCGGCGGATGTTTTGCCGTGCTTGTCCTCATTCTGGCTGTCATCGCCGCCGTCATCGAAAGCGGAATGGTCGATCAGACGCTCTCGAAGCAGGCGCAGATGGCGCTCAATTCGGCGATCGGTCCGCGATACAGGGCCGAGGTCGGATCGACCGTGATCCGTTTCACCTCCGGTCTTCGGCTGGCTCTCGAAGCGCGTAACGTCAACATGATCGACCAGCAAAGCGGCCAGCATCTGTCGACGACAGGTGCAATGCGCATGGCTCTCAATCCGCTGGCGCTGTTTCGCGGGCGGATAGCGATTGCCGATGTCGAGGCCGAGGATATTGCACTCGATACGGCGCTTCTGCCTTCCGGCAATCCGGTAAAGCTCGAAAATCTGCGGGTCGATCAGATCCCTGAGGCGCTGGAAGCGGCTTTCTCCCATCTTGACCTGTTCGACAGTTTCGCACAGCGGGGCGGTACGGACAGCATCCGTATTTCAGGCATCGACATCAAGATTGCCGACACCGCCAACGGGCCGCTGTCGATCGTTGTCGATGATCTCGTTTTTTCCCGTCCTTCGGCAACCGCGCTGCATCTAGCCGGTCAGATCTCGATCAACGGCGAGCCGGCGATGCTCGATGTCCAAGCTGACAACCGCGACGGCAAGACCCAGCGCTTTACCGCCAAGCTCAGCCACGCCGATGTCACGCCGTTTGCCATCAAGCGGAACGTGCTTGGCGAGATCCGGCAGGGGGTCAATGCATTTGCCGATTTTACGGTGTCGGCAGCGAGAGACGGCGAGGGTACCGATCCCGCGCTGAGCGCCGGCATTACGCTTGCGCCCGGTCTGATCTATGTCGACGGCGACCAGCAGGAACTCACCAGCGGGCAGATCAATCTCGATTACGACTTCAAGAAACAGACGATCGAGATCGCCAAGTCGCACGGGCAGTTCGGCGCCACATCGGTGCCGTTCAACGGTGCGCTGATCGATCTCGACCGGCTCGATCCAGCGGCCGGCAAGGGTTTCGGGGTCGATCTCCTGGTTAGCGGCGGCAGCGCTTCGCCCGTTGGTTCCGGCGAGCAGCCGGTACCCTTCGATATCCAGGCAAGCGGCCGCTTCATGGTCGCTACCCGCGAATTGCAATTCCCGGGCATCACGGCCTCCAGTCCACTCGGACAGCTTTACGGCGCTCTGCATGTGAAATTCGGCAACGTCTCGCCGGAGATAAGTTTTGCCGGGCAGTCGCAGCAATTGCAGACGGCGGCGATCAAGCAGCTCTGGCCGTTCTGGATGGCGCCGAAGGCGCGCGACTGGGTGTTGAAGAACCTATTCGGCGGAACGGTGAGCGATGCCTCGATTTCGGTCTTCATCCCCTTCGGCCGGCTGGACGAGGCTGTCGGCAAGGGGCTGAAGCTCGACGAGAATCAGATCAAGATCGATTTCGATATCGCCAATGCGCGGATGAACGTTGCCGGCGATATTCCGCCGATCCGCGATACGGCGGCGCATTTCGATCTCAAGGGACCGCGGGCGACGGTGTCGATCAAAAGCGGTCGGTCGTTCTTTCCGTCCGGGCGTACGGTGGATCTCGGCGAAGGCACGTTCGTGCTGCCGGCGACTTACGACAAGCCGCTGATGGCGGAGATGCAGCTTGCCATATCGGGGGCTGCCGATGCTGTCGGCGAACTGCTTACCTATAAGCCCGTGCAGGTGCTGCAGCGCGCCAACCTCGTGCCGCAGGATCTCAGCGGCAAGATTAGCGCGACGGTACAGGCACGTTTCGGACTGGTCAGCGCCCAGAACCCGCCACCACCGGACTGGAAGGCGTCGATGCAGCTTTCGGGCGTCGATGTCGCCAAGCCGGTGTCCGGCCGCAAGATCACCAATCTCGATGGCACGCTCAACGCCGATCCGAAACAGGTGACGCTCGACGGCAAGGGGCAGATCGACGGCGTTCCTGCCGATATTTCGCTGCTGGAGCCGGTCGACAAGAATTCGGGCATCTCGCCAGAGCGCGAAATCACCGCGACGTTGACCAACGACCAGCGAGAAAAACTGTTGCCCGGTCTGTCAGGCATCATCGACGGCAGCATCAAGGTGGAGCTGACACGGATCGACAACGACCGCCAAGCCGTCAGTATCGACCTGTCACGCTCGACGCTGCAGCTTCCGTGGATCGGATGGTCGAAAGGCGCGGGCATTCCGGCTGGGGCGGACTTCGAGATATCCGGTCCGGCAGACAATACGCAGGTCAAGAATTTCAAGTTGAAGGGTGACGGTTTTGGTGCCAGCGGCTCGCTCGTGGTCAGCAAGGGCGGACTGACCTCTGCGACATTCGATAGCGTGAAACTGTCGTCACTCGACGATTTCGCGATCTCCATCCGCCGCGCCAAGGGTGTCTTCGAAGTCTCGGTTTCCGGCGACACCGCGGATGCGCGGCCGATCCTGGCCAGGTTGAAGAACGGCCAGAACGGTAGCGGCGACGGCGACGGGAAATCCGACAGCGGCGGCGACATCACGGTGCGCGCCAAGCTTGGACAGGTGGTCGGCTTCAATGACGAGCGTCTGCGCAGCCTCGATGCGCTCTACATGATGCGCGACGGCGATCTGCAGGTCCTCAACCTTTCAGGCGTGACCGATAGCGGCGAGGCGGTAGTCACGCAGATGAAGGACGGGCGGATCCTGAACGTCACGACCGGTGACGCTGGCTCCGTGTCGCGCTTTGCCGATTTTTACAAGCATATGCGCGGCGGGCTGCTCAACATGACGGTGCGCTTCGGCAATGGCGGCTGGGACGGTTCTGCCGATGTCCGGCGGTTTTCGATCGTCAATGAAGACAGGCTGCATTCGATCGTTTCGACCCCTGTCGGTCAGGATCAACGAAGCCTGAATTCGGCGGTCAAGCGCGATATCGATACATCGGCACAGCGCTTCCAGCGCGGCTTTGCCCGCATCGTGTCGCAGAACGGCATTGTCAGCATCGAAAACGGTGTGGTGCGCGGCGAGCAGATCGGCGCGACCTTTCAGGGCACCATCCGCGATCCGAATGGCAATATGGACATGACCGGCACGTTCATGCCGGCCTATGGGCTGAACCGCCTCTTCGCAGAATTGCCGGTTATCGGCATCATTCTCGGCAACGGTTCCGATCGCGGCCTGATCGGCATCACCTTCAAGCTGACGGGCAAGTTCGACAAGCCGAACCTGCAGATCAATCCGCTGTCGATCATTGCGCCCGGCGTGTTCCGCAACATCTTCGAATTTCAATAAAAAAAGCCGGCGCGAGGCCGGCTTTCGATGATGGCTGACTTGCCCGCTTATCAGGCAGCGGGACGGATCAGGATGTGCTTCTTCTTGCCGAGCGACAGCTTGATCACGCCATCGGCGGTGATCTCGCTGCTGCCGATCATCTTGCGCTCGTCGCTGACGGCCTGATCGTTGATGCGCACGGCACCACCCTGGACATGACGGCGCGCCTCGCCGTTCGATGCGGCGAGACCGGCGCGGACGATCAGGGAGAGCAGGCCGAGACCGGCATCCAGTTCGGCGGATGGAATTTCGACCGACGGAAGATTGTCGGAAAGCGCGCCTTCCTCGAAGGTCTTGCGGGCGGTTTCAGCTGCCTGCTCGGCCGCTGCACGGCCATGCAAGATAGCCGTCACTTCGGTCGCGAGGATCTTCTTGACCTCGTTCAGCTCTGCGCCGCCAATGGCCGAGAGGCGGGCGATTTCATCCATCGGCAGGGTGGTGAACAGCTTGAGGAAGCGCGGAACATCGGCATCCTCGGTGTTGCGCCAGTACTGCCAGAAGTCATAGACCGGCAGAAGCTCGGCATTCAGCCACACGGCGCCGGACGCGGACTTGCCCATCTTGGCGCCCGACGAGGTTGTCAGCAGCGGTGAGGTCAGCGCGTAGAGCTGCTCTGTCCCCATGCGGTGACCGAGATCGATCCCGTTGATAATGTTGCCCCACTGGTCGGAACCGCCCATCTGCAGGCGGCAGTCGTAGCGCTTGGCAAGCTCGACGAAGTCGTAGGCCTGCAGGATCATGTAGTTGAATTCGAGGAAGGACAGCGACTGTTCGCGGTCGAGGCGCGTCTTGACGCTATCGAAGGACAGCATGCGGTTGACCGAGAAGTGACGGCCGACATCGCGCAGGAATTCGAGGTAGTTCAGCGAGCGGAGCCACTCGGCATTGTTGATCATCAGCGCCGCGTTGGCGGGCTTGCCGTAATCGAGGTAGTTCGAGAAGCAGCGCTTGATCGAGGCGATGTTGTCTTCGATCATGTCGATCGTCATCAGCTTGCGCGCTTCCTCCTTGAAGGAGGGATCGCCGACCATGCCGGTGCCGCCGCCCATCAGCGAGATCGGACGGTGGCCGGTCGCCTGGAACCAGTGCAGCATCATGATCTGCGTCAGATGGCCGACGTGAAGGCTCGAGGCCGTCGGGTCGTAGCCGATATAAGCCGTCACGGTTTCCTTGGCGAGAAGATCGTCGAGGCCGGATTCATCGGAGATCTGATGAATGAAGCCGCGCTCTTTCAGAGTGCGCAGGAAATCGGATTTGAACTCGGACATGAACTTCGTCTCTTGAGGCTTCGGAGGGAATTGCGATCGGCACTTGTTGAAGCGCCGCGGCGCGTTTAGCACTGTTTTGCCGAAAGTGCACTATTCGGCCGCAGAGTTTTTGGAGGAAGCATGCCCGGAGTGAGAACCGCGATCGGCCTGATGAGCGGTACGTCGATGGACGGTATCGATGTGGCTCTGGTGCGGACGGACGGCGTGAGCGTCGTCGAGCGCGGGCCGTTTCTGGGCGTCGGCTATGATGCTTCCTTCCGCAACCGGCTGAAACTGGCGCTCGAACAGGCAAAGACGATCACGACGCGGACAGAGCGGCCGGGCGATCTGGCAGCCATCGAGCACGAGCTTACGCTACGGCATGTGGCTGCCGTTAGGGAATTTCTCGACACGAACGGGATTGCTGCCGAAGCGGTGGATGTGCTCGGTTTTCACGGCCAGACCATTCTGCATCGACCGGACGAGGCGCTGACCGTTCAGATCGGCGACGGCGCGTTGCTGGCGAATGAAACCGGGATTGTCACGGTTTTCGACATGCGCGCCAACGACATGGTGCATGGCGGACAGGGTGCGCCACTGGTTCCTGCCTATCACGCGGCACTGGCTGCCAACATAGACGGCGCCAAACTGCCGGTCTGTTTCGTCAATATCGGCGGGATCTCGAACCTGACCTATGTTGGTGCCGACGGGACGGTGATTGCCTATGACAGCGGCCCCGGCAATACGCTGATCGACCAGTGGGTCGAGGCGCATGCCGGCATTCCCTTCGACCAGGGCGGGATGATCGCCTCGGAGGGGCGTATCGCCGATGATCTCGCGGAGCGCTATCTCGCGAGTCCTTTCTTTAACGCTACGAAACGCCGCTCGCTCGACCGCAACGATTTTCTGCCGCCTTCGGGTAGTGATGCGGAGCTCGCCGACGGCGCGCGCACGCTTGCCTACGTGGCGGCTGCCTCGATCATCAAATCCGCCGGTCACCTTCCGGTGACGCCTGCGCTCTATGTGATCTGCGGCGGCGGGCGGCTGAACCGGGTGATCATGCGTGACCTGACGGAACTCGCTGCGAGGCAGGACTCAGCGGTGATTTCCGCCGAGGATGCCGGTTTCAACGGCGACGCGATGGAGGCCGAGGCCTGGGCCTATCTGGCAGTCCGCTCGCTCGAAGGATTGCCGCTGACCTATCCGGGAACGACGGGTGTGCGGGAGCCTGTCAGTGGTGGAGTGCTTGCGGAGGTGAGACGTGGAGACCATTCTCGAGACTGAACGGATGCGCCTCGTCATGTGGCAGCCAGATGATGCGCGGTTGGTACATGACCTGCATTCGACAATGGCGACGAGCCGCTTCATGTCCGGTGGCGAGCCGTGGAATATGACGAGGTGCGAGGAGCGCATCGCTCAATGGTTCCGTGAACAGGCCGAGGATGGGACGACGAAATACAAGGTTCTCAGCCGGGACGGTGGCCGCTTTATCGGGCGCGCGGGAATATCGCTGCACGATCGGGAAACCGGCGAATACGAGATGGGTTACGCGTTTCGCGAAGATGAGTGGGGCAAGGGCTTTGCCACGGAAGTGGCCCGGGCACTGATCGACTGGTTTTCGGCAAGAAACATGGGCCGGCTGATCGCCTTCACCCATCCGGACAATCATGCGTCGCAGCATGTTTTGCGAAAGGCCGGGATGCGGCAGATTGCGCCGCGCCATATTGATGGCTTCGTGGCGCCGACCTTTGAGGTGGGCGCCACGAATAGCAATTCCTAGCGGATGCGCTTGGCAGCCGGTTCCGGAACCAGTTCACCGTTGAGGCGGCGATCGAGGTAATCCTCGCATTCGGCCATCAGCGGCTCGATCTGGCCGTTGAAGAAGTGGTTGGCACCCGGCACCGTGCGGTGGGTGATCAGGATGCCCTTCTGGGTCTTCAGCTTCTCGACGAGGCCGTTGACGTCCTTTTCGGGCGCAACCTTGTCCGAATCGCCATTGATGATCAGGCCCGAGGACGGGCAGGGCGCCAGGAACGAGAAATCGTAGGTGTTCGGCTGCGGGGCGATCGACATGAAGCCTTCGATCTCAGGGCGGCGCATCAGAAGCTGCATGCCGATCCAGGAGCCGAAGGAATAGCCGGCGACCCAGCAGGTCTTCGAATCGGGATGCAGGCTCTGCACCCAATCCAGCGCCGAAGCGGCATCCGAGAGTTCGCCGGCGCCGTGGTCGAATTCGCCCTGGCTGCGGCCGATGCCACGGAAATTGAAGCGCAGTGTCGTGAAGCCGCGCTTCTGGAACATGTAGAAGAGCTGGTAAACGATCTGATTGTTCATCGTGCCGCCGAACTGCGGGTGCGGGTGCAGAATGAGAGCAATCGGGGCGCTTTTTTCCTTGGAGGGCTGGTAGCGGCCTTCAAGACGGCCGGCTGGGCCGTTGAAAATGACTTCGGGCATCGGTACTCCGGGTTTTATTTTCGCGTTCGGACTGCGCAGACTTGACGGACGTTGTCAGCTTTTCTAAAACGCAGTTTAGAACAATTCGAAACTTTGCATGGCGCACCACGCAGTGTGGAAAGTGTCATAAGGCAAGCCCGGCAGACATTTCAAGAAAAATGAGCCGGACGACCGAAGCAGAAACCAAGCGCAGGACCTGAGATCATGGCGCCGCCCCGCCTTTATCTTGACTGGAACGCGACGTCGCCGCTGCATCCCGCAGTGCGCGAGGCCATGCTGCGCGCCATGGATCTGTTTGGCAATCCGAATTCCGTGCATGCCGAGGGCCGTGCCGTCAGGGCCGCGATCGAGGGCGCGCGCCGTCAGGTCGCAGCGCTTGTCGGCGCCGAGGCTTCGCATGTGGTGCTGACCAGCGGCGCGACGGAAGCGGCCAATATGGTGCTGACGCCGGAATTTCGCATGGGGCGCACGCCGCTGGCGATCGGACATCTCTATTATAGCGCCGTCGAACATCCGGCCGTGCGCGAGGGCGGACGCTTTTCGAAGGACAAGGCCAGCGAAATTCCGGTGACATCGGAAGGTGTGGTCGATCTCGCGGCGCTTCAGGCGCAGCTTGCCAATCATGACGTAGCGTCAGGCCTGCCGATGGTGGCGATCATGCTGGCCAATAACGAGACCGGCATCATTCAGCCGATCCGCGAGGCTGCCGAGATCGTCAAGGCGCATGGCGGGCTGCTGGTCGTCGATGCGGTTCAGGCAGCAGGCCGCGTCGAGATCGACATCAACGCGCTGGGTCCCGACTTCCTGATCCTCTCGTCGCACAAGCTTGGCGGTCCGAAGGGCGCCGGTGCCTTGGTGTCGCGCGGTGAGGTCCTGATGCCGAAGCCGCTGATCCATGGCGGCGGGCAGGAGAAGGGTCACCGTTCGGGAACGGAGAATTCGCTGGCTGCCGTCGGTTTCGGCGCCGCAGCCGCTGCGGCTGTTTCGGACTTTGCCGGCCGGAACGGACGTATCGCGGCCTTGCAGCGCCGTCTTGAAGACGGCATGCGGAATGCCGCCCCTGACGTCGTCATCTATGGCGCTGAGGGGTCGCGGGTCTGCAACACGACGTTTTTCACGCTGCCGGGGCTGAAGGCCGAGACAGGGCAGATCGCCTTCGATCTCGAAGGTGTGGCGATTTCGGCGGGTTCGGCCTGTTCTTCGGGCAAGGTGGGCGAAAGCCATGTCCTGGTCGCCATGGGCCATGACCCGAAACTGGGGGCGCTGCGCATCTCGCTCGGCTTTGCGACCAGCGACGAAGACATAGACCGGGCGCTCGGCGCCTTTGCGAAAATTGCCGGGCGGCGAAGGCCGACCGGAGAGGCGGCCTGAGCGCTTCAGAAAATTGCGGAAACGGAAATTTCTGCTTGCCATCAGGGCTGAAAAGGCCCTTTTGGCCCACTACATAAGGGGCAATCAAAAAATGCCCGCACGACAGCCTGCCGGCCCTTTATCCGGCGAGATTGGAGAACGACATGCCAGCCGTACAAGAAACGGTTGATCGCGTCCGCGAGATTGACGTCGATCAGTACAAATACGGTTTCGAGACCATCATCGAAATGGACAAGGCACCCAAGGGCCTGTCCGAAGACATCATCCGCTTCATCTCCGCCAAGAAGCAGGAGCCGGAATGGATGCTGGAATGGCGCCTTGACGCCTACAAGCGTTGGCTGACGATGGAAGAGCCCAGCTGGGCACGCGTCGATTATCCGAAGATCGATTTCAACGATCTCTATTACTATGCCGCGCCGAAGAGCACGCCGGGCCCGAAGTCGCTTGACGAAGTCGATCCCGAGATTCTCAAGGTCTACGAAAAGCTCGGCATTCCCCTGAAGGAACAGGAAATCCTGGCCGGTGTCGAAAAGCCCCGGATCGCCGTCGATGCCGTTTTCGACAGCGTTTCCGTCGTTACGACCTTCAAGGCGGAGCTGAAGAAGGCCGGCGTGATCTTCATGTCGATCTCCGAGGCGATCCGCGAGTATCCCGAGCTCGTTCAGAAGTATCTCGGCTCCGTCGTCCCGACGACCGACAACTACTATGCGACGCTGAATTCTGCTGTCTTCACCGACGGCTCGTTCGTCTTCGTTCCGAAGGGCGTTCGCTGCCCGATGGAACTGTCGACCTATTTCCGCATCAATGAGAAGAACACCGGCCAGTTCGAGCGGACGCTGATCATTGCCGAGGAGGGCGCCTATGTGTCCTACCTCGAAGGCTGCACAGCGCCGCAGCGCGATGAAAACCAGCTGCACGCGGCTGTCGTCGAACTCGTTGCGCTCGATGATGCCGAGATCAAGTATTCGACGGTCCAGAACTGGTACCCGGGCGATGCCCAGGGCAAGGGTGGCATCTACAACTTCGTCACCAAGCGCGGCGATTGCCGTGGCGACCGGTCCAAGATCTCGTGGACGCAGGTCGAGACCGGTTCTGCCATTACCTGGAAATACCCGTCCTGCATTCTGCGCGGTGACGATTCCAGAGGCGAGTTCTACTCGATCGCCGTTTCCAACGGCCATCAGCAGATCGATAGCGGCACCAAGATGATCCATCTCGGCAAGAACACGTCGAGCCGCATCGTTTCCAAGGGTATCGCCGCCGGCGTCTCGCAGAACACCTATCGCGGCCAGGTCTCGGCCCACCGCAAGGCATCCAACGCCCGCAACTTCACGCAGTGCGACTCGCTGTTGATCGGCGACAAGTGCGGCGCCCATACGGTGCCCTACATCGAGGCGAAGAATTCGACGGCGCAGTTCGAGCACGAGGCGACCACCTCGAAGATCTCCGAGGATCAGCTCTTCTACTGCCTGCAGCGCGGCATCCCCACCGAAGCAGCGATCGCCCTGATCGTCAACGGCTTCGTCAAGGAAGTCCTGCAGGAGCTGCCGATGGAATTTGCCGTCGAAGCGCAGAAGCTGATCAGCATCTCGCTCGAGGGGTCTGTCGGCTGACGCCGTCGCGATTGACTATTCAGGGGCGCGACTGAGCGCGCCCGTTTCCGAACGCTTTTATGGAAAAAGAACATGCTTGAAATCAGAAATCTGCACGCCCGCATCGCCGAAGACGGCACCGAGATCATTCGTGGTTTGAACCTGACGGTGAAGGCCGGCGAGATTGCTGCGATCATGGGGCCGAACGGCTCCGGCAAATCGACGCTCTCCTACATCCTGTCGGGCCGCGAAGACTACGAAGTCACCGAGGGTGACATTCTCTATAACGGCGAGAGCATCCTTGAGCTCGACGCTGCGGAGCGTGCCTCCAAGGGCATTTTCCTCGCCTTCCAGTATCCGGTCGAAATCCCGGGCGTTGCCACCATGCAGTTCCTGAAGGTGGCGATGAACGAGCAGCGCAAGGCGCGCGGCGAAGACGAGCTGAAGACGCCTGATTTCATGCGCCTGGTGAAGGATGCGGCCGCCAAGCTGCAGATCAACACCGAGATGCTGAAGCGCCCGCTGAACGTCGGTTTCTCCGGCGGTGAAAAGAAGCGCGCCGAAATCCTGCAGATGGCGCTCCTGCAGCCGCAGCTTTGCATTCTCGACGAGACGGATAGCGGCCTCGACATCGATGCGCTCAAGATCGTGGCCGACGGCGTCAACGCGCTGCGTTCGCCGGATCGCGCCGTCATCGTCATCACCCACTACCAGCGCCTGCTCGATTACATCGTGCCTGACACCGTCCACGTTCTCTACAAGGGCCAGGTGATCAAGTCCGGCGACAAGACGCTGGCGCATGAGCTGGAAGCCAATGGCTATGCCGACATCATCGGAGCGGCAGCCTGATCGAGGCGGAAAGGACGACGTCCATGAACATGCAGACGACGAGCCGCTTGACTGCTGCGGAAGCAGCGCTGATCGAGGCTTTCAACAACCAGTTCGGCGAACTGCCGGGCGACGGCGCGGTCACCGCGACGCGCGACCGCCTGCTTGACGATCTGAAGAAGTCCGGCCTGCCGACGCGCCGCGTCGAGGCCTGGCACTATACCGACCTGAAGAACCTGCTGCGCGCGGTTCCGGCTGTTGCCGGCGATGCCGTTTCGAAGAGCGTCAAGCCGCTCGTCGAGGGATCCTCGGTGCTTTCGATCGTCCAGGGTCATGTCGATGCCAAGGCTTCGGTGCGCGATCTCGAGGTTTCGAGCTATGCGCAGCATCTGCTCGACGGTTCGGCTGCGACGTCGCTAGGCGCACTCGGCGCCGATGACGCGGTCGGCCGTATCAATGGCAGCTTCGTGCGCGACGGTTACGTGATCGACGTTGCCGATGGCACCGAACTCGACAAGCCTCTCGAAATCGACATCGTCCATGCTGGCGGTCAGATCCATACACGTCTGCCGGTGACGTTCGGCGCCAACGTCAAGGGGACCGTGATCGAGCGTCACCTGACGGTGACATCGGATGCCGCGCTGGTATCTCATGTCAGTGACATCACCATCGGCGAAGGCGCCGAACTCACCTGGATCATCCTGCAGCAGCAGGGCGCCGATGACACGCATCTCGCCCAGATCCGCGTTGATCTCGGCGCTGACGCCAAGTTCAGGCTGTTCGTCATCAATGCCGGCGGCAAGCTGGTGCGCCAGGAACTGCATATCAAGGCGACGGGCGAGGGTTCCGACCTGACGCTGCGCGGCATCAATTTGCTCGGCGGCGATACCCATACCGACGTCACCATGGTTCTCGGCCATAACGTGCCGAACACCGGCTCGACGGAGATCATCCGCAACGTCGTGTTCGACCGCGCCAAGGGCGTCTTCCAGGGCATGATCCGGGTTGCCCCGGATGCGCAGAAGACCGACGCCAAGATGGCCTGCAACACGCTGCTGATGTCCGATGATGCCGAGTTCTCGGTCAAGCCCGAGCTCGAAATCTTCGCCGACGACGTGCAGTGCGGCCATGGCGCGACGGTTGCCGATATCGACCACAACCATCTCTACTACCTGATGGCGCGCGGCATTCCGGAGAACAAGGCGCGGGCGATGCTCGTCAATGCCTTCGTTGCCGAAATCGTCGAGGAACTGGAAGACGAAGGTCTGGTCGAAGCGCTTGAGGGCGTGATCTCGGCCTGGCTTGAAAAGCACGCCTGATCGGATCGCATCATGGACAAGATCGTGCCGGTAACCGCCTATGACGTCGAAGCCATTCGCAAGGATTTCCCGATCCTCGCGAAACAGGTGTATGGCAAGCCGCTGGTCTATCTCGACAACGGCGCCTCGGCGCAGAAGCCGCAGGCGGTGATCGACGCGATCAGCCATGCCTATTCGAATGAATATGCCAATGTGCATCGCGGCCTGCATTTCCTGTCGAACGCCGCCACCGAAGCTTACGAGGCTGCGCGCGAAAAGGTGCGCGGCTTCCTGAACGCGCCTTCGGTCGACGAGATCGTCTTCACCAAGTCCTCGACCGAAGCGATCAACACGGTCGCCTATGGCTGGGGCATGCCCGAGATCGGCGAGGGCGACGAGATCGTCCTGTCGATCATGGAGCATCATTCCAACATCGTTCCCTGGCATTTCATCCGCGAGCGCCAGGGCGCGAAACTGGTCTGGGTCGATGTCGATGACGAGGGCGCGTTCCAGATCGAAGCCTTCGAAAAGAGCCTGACTGAACGCACCAAGCTGGTGGCGATCACCCATATGTCGAATGCGCTCGGCACTGTCGTTCCGGTCAAGGAAATCTGCCGCATCGCCCATGAGCGCGGCATTCCTGTGCTGGTCGATGGGTCGCAGGGTGCGGTCCATATGCCTGTCGACGTGCAGGATCTCGATTGCGACTGGTATGTGATGACCGGCCACAAGCTCTACGGTCCCTCGGGCATCGGCGTTCTCTACGGCAAGAGGGATCGGCTTCGCGCCATGCGCCCGTTCCAGGGCGGCGGCGAGATGATCTTCGAGGTTACCGAGGACAACGTCACCTATAACGAGCCGCCGCACCGTTTCGAAGCCGGTACGCCGCCGATCGTGCAGGCGATCGGTCTCGGCTATGCGCTTGACTATATGGAAAAGGTCGGCCGCGAGGCTATGTCCCGTCATGAGGCCGATCTGACGGCTTATGCCACGGAGCGGCTGCGCGACGTCAACTCGCTGCGGGTCATCGGCACGGCGCCCGGCAAGGGCGGCATCTTCTCGTTCGAGCTTGCGGGCCTGCATGCCCATGACGTCTCGACGGTGATCGACCGGCGCGGTGTTGCGGTTCGCGCCGGGACGCATTGCGCCATGCCGCTCTTGAAACGCTTCGGCGTGACCTCCACATGCCGTGCATCCTTCGGCATGTACAATACCCGTGCCGAGGTCGATGCCTTGGCCGATGCGCTTGACTATGCGCGCAAGTTCTTTGCTTGAGGATACCGTTATGAGCCTTGACGACAGCGAACAGAAGATCGACGTGCGCGAGGGCATCGTGCATTCCAGCATTCCGGCGGAAGAGCTGGCACGCCTCAGCGATGATGTCATCATGGCGCTGAAGACGGTCTATGACCCTGAAATTCCTGCCGATATCTTCGAACTCGGGCTGATCTACAAGATCGACATCGAAGACGACCGGATGGTGAAGATCATGATGACGCTGACGGCGCCCGGTTGCCCCGTGGCCGGCGAAATGCCGGGCTGGGTGGAAAACGCCGTCGGTTCCGTCGAGGGTGTTTCCGGCGTCGAGGTCGAGATGACCTTTGATCCGCCGTGGACGCCGGACCGCATGTCGGAAGAGGCGCAGGTCGCCGTTGGCTGGTACTAATTGGCCGCTGGTATTGATCGGTTAAGCCACTGGCACTACATTTGATTCATGAAACACCGGACCTTCAATCCGTGTGCGTAAGGAGAATGAGCCGATGGGCTTTGCAGTGATGAGCATGACGCAGGAAGCGGCCGATCGCGTGAAGGCGATCGTCGGCGGTGCAGGAGCGGATGCAAAGGGTATTCGCGTTGGCATCAAGAAGGGTGGCTGCGCCGGGATGGAATATACCATCGACATGGTGAGCGAACCCAACCCGAAGGACGACCTGATCGAGCGCGATGGCGCGCGCGTCTGGATCGAGCCCTCGGCGGTGCTTTATCTGCTCGGGACGCAGCTCGGCTTCGAACAGACGACGCTGCGCTCCGGTTTCACCTTCACCAACCCGAACCAGACATCGGCCTGCGGCTGCGGCGAATCCGTCGAGCTGAAGCCCGCCGATCTCGCGGCACTCGCCGCGCAGGGCAATCCGGTCGTGACCGCTTCGCATTGATGCGCGGTCTCATGGCCACCGACAGGCCGCCAGCGATGGCGGCTTTTTGTTTTGCAGTTGTCCGATCGCGGCGGCGTAACATCTCTCAGGCATGATCATCGAAACGCTGCTTCTGCTCTTTGCCAAAGGCGCTCTGCTCGGTCTCGTGATCACGATACCGCCAGGCCCGATCGCGACGCTTTGCATCGACCGCAGCCTGAACCGCGGCTTTGCATCGGGGGCTGCGATCGGCATCGGGGCGGCACTCGGAGATTCCATCTACGCGCTGGTTGCCGCTGCGGGTCTCGCGATGGTCTCCGACGTCGTCGATACCTATTCGCTGATGATCGCTGCCGTCGGCGGCGTGCTGCTTCTCTTCCTCGGCATCCGCGACCTGGTGACGCCGCCGGCTACAGCGCGGGAAGTGGGCGCCGGTAATCTCTTCCGTCTGATCGCCTCGACCTTTCTGCTGGCAATCTCCAATCCGGGGGCGCTGCTATCCTTCGGCGGGTTGTTCGCGGGCCTCGGGCTTGTTGACGGCAATACGGTCACGGAGACGGCAGCGATCGTCATCGGCGTCTTCTTCGGGGCGATGGCGTGGTGGGTGGCGCTGAGTGCGGCGGTCAATCTCGCCAGAGACAGGATTTCCAGCGACGTGACGCTGCTGATCCGCCGCATTTCCGGCTGGCTGATCATTGGCTTTGGCATTGCCGTGCTTGGCTATGCCGCGATCAATCTTCTCGGGTAATTCAGTCGCGCTTGATGGTGGCCAGCCACTGCCAGATGTCGGCTCCGGTTTCGAAAACCACGGCGTTTGCCTTGTAAGCCTGCGTCGCCTGCATCATGTCGGTCATCTCGGAGGCGAGATCGGCCGGCTGGCCTTCATCCGTGGTGAGCGTTGCGGGGTCGACACGGCTGTAGCCCGGGGTGCTCAAGTTCGCGACATTGTTGGCAGCGGCGGCGAAGCGGTTGGTCTGCGCCCGCATGCCCGACGATGCAGTATTCATGATGCTTGAGATGTTCATCGGCCGGTATTCCCCACGCGTCCCGTCACTGTCCTATAGCAGCCGGAGCTTAGTGAATGCTGAACGCGTTTCGTTAACGGTGGCCGCAGCTGGATGCACGATCTGTGTCGAACTGGTGCAGGTCGTGAATGCTGGCTGAGCGGTCCGCACTTGGCGTCGTTGCGACCGGGGAGTACGATGCGGCCTGATGGTGGAGGCGGCGATGTCTTCAAGCTTCAATGTTCACAAGGCGGATGGATACGAGCAGCTGATGGGCCGCTGGAGCCGCAAGCTCGCGCCGTCATTCATTGCGTTTTCAGGTGTCGAGGATGGCGATCGGGTGCTCGATGTCGGCTGCGGCACAGGAAGCCTTACCTTCTCGCTGTTAGAAACCGTTAATGTCGGCGCGATCGAGGCAATCGACTTTTCGCAGATATTCATCGACGAGGTGATCCGTCACAACAACGATCCGCGCATTACGGTGCGGCAGGCGGATGCCTGTGCGCTGCCTTTCGAGGCGAAGAGTTTCGACCGGGCGCTGGCCCTGCTCGTGCTGCATTTCGTTCCGGAAGCGCCGAAGGCAATTTCCGAAATGCGGCGGGTCGTGCGCCCGGGTGGCGTGGTTGCGGCGGCGGTCTGGGATCATCTCGGCGGCATGCCGGGCATGCGGATGATGATCGATACCGTGGCGGCGCTCAGTGAAGGCGGGCGGCAGTTGCGCGCCCGCTATTGCTTTCAGCCGATGATGCAACCCGGCGAGATGAAGCAGGCCTTCATCGATAGCGGTCTTTTCGATGTCCAGGAGACGCAGCTGCTTGTCCGCATGGATTACGAGACTTTCGAGGACTACTGGAAACCGATTGCCGCGGGGGAAGGGCCGCTCGGCGCATTCATGGGCAAGCTCGGCGGCGCGGAGAGGGCGCAGGCCGATGCGGCAGTACGTGATGCCTATGAAGCCGGGCGGCCCGACGGCCCGCGTTCCTTTGCCAACATCGCCTGGGTCTGCCGCGGCAGGGTGCCCTGAGCGTAGTTCACTTCTGGATATCGATGCCTGCTTCCACAGCCGCGGCTATGAATGCCTGCCGGGCGTCCTCGTTGGTCCGCTTTCCCTTGATGACATCGGCGCAGATCAGCAACGCCTTGTCGAGCGCCGGGCCGTCTTCCGTCGGCCAGTCCTCGATCATCGCCCAGGAGGCGGCCTGTGTCGTGTTGATTGTTACGTAGACGCCTGGCTCTTCAAGCGCGAGCTGCACGGGTTTAGCCCAAGGCACCTGCGTGAGATCGTCGTCGGATTTTGCCATGGCGGTGTCACCTGTGATTGCCTGAAAGTGGGAGACCCTTAGCTTTCACTCGGGCTGCTCACAAGCTTTCAAGAAAAGAAAACGCCCGGACCAAGCCGGGCGCTCCAGTTGTTCAGACCTTATTCGGCCGCTTCGGCGTAGTCTTCGAGCGGCGGGCAGGTGCAGATCAGGTTGCGGTCGCCGAAGACGTTGTCGACGCGGTTGACCGGTGACCAGTATTTGTCGACGCGGAAGGCGCCGGGCGGGAAGCAGGCCTGTTCGCGCGAATAGGGGCGATCCCATTCGCCGACCAGGTCTTCGACCGTGTGCGGGGCGTTCTTCAGCGGGTTGTTCGCCTTGTCGGAACGGCCTTCCTCGATATCGCGGGCTTCCTGGCGGATCGCCAGCATGGCTTCGCAGAAGCGGTCGAGTTCGGCCTTGGTTTCCGATTCCGTCGGCTCGATCATCAGCGTGCCGGCAACCGGCCAGCTCATGGTCGGGGCGTGGAAGCCGCAGTCGATCAGGCGCTTGGCGACATCGTCGACCGTCACGCCGCAGCTGTCGACCAGCGGGCGGGTGTCGATGATGCACTCATGCGCCACGCGGCCGGCTTCGGACTTGTAGAGCACGTCGTAAGCGCCCTTCAGCCGGGCTGCGATGTAGTTGGCGTTGAGGATCGCCACCTTGGTTGCCTGCGTCAGGCCTTCGCCCCCCATCATGAGGCAGTAGCTCCAGGAGATCGGCAGGATCGATGCCGAACCGAAAGCTGCCGCGGAGACCGCGCCCGGGCGGCCGTCGCTTTCCGGGTGACCCGGAAGGAAGGGCGCCAGATGCGACTTGACGCCAATCGGGCCCATGCCGGGACCGCCGCCGCCATGGGGAATGCAGAAGGTCTTGTGCAGGTTGAGGTGCGAGACGTCGGAGCCGATGTCACCTGGGCGGGACAGGCCGACCATGGCGTTCATGTTGGCGCCGTCGAGATAGACCTGGCCGCCGTGCTTGTGCACGAGGTCGCAGATTTCCTTCACCGTTTCCTCGAATACGCCATGCGTCGAGGGATAGGTGATCATGCAGCAGGAGAGGTTTTCCGAATGCTGCTCGGCCTTGGCGCGGAAATCGTCGAGGTCGATATCGCCGTTTTCGCGAACCTTGACGACCACGACCTTCATGCCGACCATCTGGGCCGAAGCCGGGTTGGTGCCATGCGCCGAAGTCGGGATCAGGCAGACGTCGCGGTGACCATTGCCATTGGCGATATGGTAGTTGCGGATCGTCAGCAGGCCCGCATATTCGCCCTGGGCACCGGAGTTCGGCTGCATCGAGAAGGCGTCATAGCCGGTGACGGCGCAGAGCTTTTCGATCAGGTCGTCGATCATCTCGCGATAGCCAAGCGCCTGGTCCGCCGGGACATAAGGATGGATATCCGAGAATTCCGGCCAGGTGATCGGCAGCATTTCCGCCGTGGCGTTCAGCTTCATCGTGCAGGAGCCGAGCGGGATCATCGAGCGGTCGAGCGCCAGATCGCGGTCGGAGAGCCGGCGGATATAGCGGGTCATCTCGCTTTCGGCGCGGTTCATGTGGAAGATGGGATGCGTCAGGTATTCGCTGGTGCGGGCGAGACCCTTCGGCAGGCGATAGCTCGGCTCGAATTCGGCAACGGCAAAGTTGCCGCCGAAGGCGCGCCAGACGGCTTCCAGCGTTGCCGGGCGGGTGCGCTCGTCAAGGCTCATGCCGATCTTGGTGGCGCCGACCTTGCGCAGGTTCACACCCTCGGCAACAGCCGAGCGCAGGATGACACCCTGCATGTGGCCGACATCGACGGTGATCGTGTCGAAGAAGGTTTCGGGCTCGATCGTGTAGCCGAGCTTCTCGAGACCCTTGGCCATCAGCACGGCCTTCTGGTGGACCTGCTGGGCGATCGCCTTGATGCCCTTGGGGCCGTGGAAGACGGCATACATCGAGGCCATGACGGCGAGCAGCACTTGCGCGGTGCAGATGTTCGACGTCGCCTTTTCGCGGCGGATATGCTGTTCGCGGGTCTGCAGCGACAGGCGGTAGGCGCGGTTGCCGCGGGCGTCGACGGAGACGCCGACGAGGCGGCCGGGCATCGAACGCTTGTGTGCGTCCTTGACCGACATATAGGCCGCATGCGGACCGCCGTAACCGACCGGAACGCCGAAGCGCTGCGAATTGCCGATGGCAATATCGGCGCCCATTTCGCCCGGAGACTTGAGCAGCGTGAGCGCCAGGATATCGGCGGCAACGACGGCGATGGCGCCGGTCTGGTGCAGGCGGGAAATCAGGCCGGTGAAATCATGGACGTGGCCATGGGTGCCCGGATACTGGAAGATTGCGCCGAAGACATCGACGGGGTCGAGATCAGTGAACGGGTTGCCGACAATAACGCTCCAGCCGAGCGGCTCGGCGCGAGTCTTGATCAGCTCGATCGTCTGCGGATGGCAGGCGGCATCGACGAAGAAGGCCTTGGCCTTCGACTTCGAGACGCGCTCGGCCATCGCCATGCCTTCGGCAGCAGCCGTCGCTTCGTCGAGCAGCGATGCGTTGGCGACGTCGAGACCTGTCAGGTCACAGATCATCGTCTGGTAGTTCAGAAGCGCTTCAAGGCGGCCCTGCGAAATTTCCGGCTGGTAGGGCGTGTAGGCCGTGTACCAGGCGGGGTTTTCGAGGATGTTGCGCTGGATGACCGGCGGCGTGATCGTGCCGTAATAGCCTTGGCCGATCAGCGAGGTCAGAACCTTGTTCTTGTTGGCGGTCTCGCGCAGCTTGTCGAGCGCCTCGCGTTCCGTCATCGGCGCGCCCCAGGCGAGCGGCGCCTTCTGGCGGATGGAGGGCGGCACGGTCGCATCGATCAGCCCGTCAAGGCTGTTATAGCCGATGACCTTCAGCATATCGGTCATTTCGGCCGGAGACGGTCCGATATGACGGCGGTTTGCGAAGTCATAGGGCTGGTAGTCGGTAAACTGGAATTCCGTCGGCGTCGTCATTACGCGGTGAGCTCCTTGTAGGCCGCCTCGTCGAGCAGGCCATCGGCGTCAGCGGCATTGGCAAGCTTCAGCTTGAAGAACCAGCCGGCACCCTGCGGATCGGAATTGACCAGCGACGGATCGGCAACGATGGCCGGGTTCACTTCGGTGATTTCGCCATCAAGCGGACAATAGACGTCGGAAGCAGCCTTCACGGATTCGACGGTCGCGGCATTGTCATTCTTGCCAAAGCTTGCGCCGACTTCAGGCAGTTCGACGAAAACCAGGTCGCCGAGCTGGTCGACCGCGTAATTGGTGATGCCAACCGTTGCAACGCCGCCTTCGATCTTCAGCCATTCGTGTTCTTCGGTAAATTTCAGCATGGAAAGGTCCTCTCTTGAAAAGGTTCAGCGTTTGTAGGTCGGCGTGATGAAGGGCAGGGCGCTGACGGTGATCGGCAGATACTTGCCGCGCACTTCAGCGTAGATTTCGGTTCCGGCAGCCGCGTGCGAGACGGGCACGTAGCCCATGGCAACGGGTCCCTCGACGCTCGGGCCAAAGCCACCGGACGTGACTTCACCGATCTCGGTCTTGCCTTCTGCATCGGCGTAGAGCTTGGCATGGCCGCGCACCGGCGCCTTGCCCTCGGGCTTCAAGCCAACGCGGCGGCGTGTGGCGCCGTTGTTGAGTTCGGAGAGAATGCGGGCAGAACCCGGGAAACCGCCGGCGCGGGCGCCACCGGTCTTGCGGGCCTTCTGCATGCCCCATTCCAAGGCCGCTTCGACAGGCGTCGTCGTCGTGTCGATGTCGTTGCCATAAAGGCAGAGACCGGCCTCGAGGCGGAGCGAGTCACGGGCGCCGAGGCCGATTGCCTCGACATCGGGATGCTCAAGCAACCGCTTGGTGACATCCTCGGCCTTGTCGGCGGGAATGGAGATTTCGAAGCCGTCCTCGCCGGAATAGCCCGAACGGGAGACGAGACAGGAAACGTCGTGCAGGCGGCAGTGGCGCACGTCCATGAATTTCATGGCGGCGACATCGGCCCAGAGTTCGGCGAGCACATCGACGGCGCGCGGTCCCTGCAGCGCAACGAGCGCGCGGTCGAGCACGGTGATGTCGCAGCGGTCGCCGATATGTTTCTGCATATGCGCGACGTCTTCGTCCTTGCAGGCGGCGTTGACGACGACGAACAGGTGGTCGTCGAGATGGGTGATCATCAAATCGTCGAGGATGCCGCCATTGTCGTCGGTGAAGAAGCCATAGCGCTGGCGTCCCTCGGCGAGACCGAGAATGTCCACGGGTACGAGGCTTTCGAGCGCGAGGGCTGCATCCTCATACTTGCCGGTCTTCGCCTTCACGATGACCTGGCCCATATGCGAAACGTCGAAGACGCCGGCAGCCTGGCGGGTCTGCAGATGTTCCTTCATGACGCCGGCCGGATATTGCACCGGCATGTCGTAGCCTGCGAAAGGAACCATGCGGGCGCCGAGCGACAGATGCAGCGCATGAAGCGGGGTTTTCTTGAGGGCAGCAGTATCGTCCAATGACGCCTCCGGTCGTTGCGCGTGGAAGTCCATGCGCGGGCTCAAATGAAGGCGCAGTTACGCCTCGTTATCGAGCCCCCTCTGTCCTTGCGCCTGAGATTGTTATCCCTTCGGCGAGCGTTTCGAGAACGCCTCTCTCCAGAGTTCCGTCTGCCCCTTGTGGTCCTTTTGCCTGAGAGTTTCCGGGGCGGTTGCTCCTTCGGCACTGGTTCTTGCAAACCAGCTTCTCCCAACAAGGTTGCGGCAATTATCGGGCGGAACGGGTGCTTGGCAAGAGGGGAATGTCGCCACCGAGCAAATTTTTGTCGCGCCGCCCCGGCGCGAATTGCATTCTGCGGCAAATCGGCTTTTGCTTTTCGCCAATAAAGTGATTAATCGCGACAGCAGCGGTGAGGGGATTGGATGACTGCACGGAGCCGGAAAGCCGGGATGCTGACGCGCATGATCTGCGCGCTGAGCCTGCTTTTGCTCGGCCTTGGGCACCAGCTGCCGCAACTCGGCGCCGACCCGCTTTACAACGCTGCCGAATATACCCTGCCTGACGGTTCCTTCGCCTCGCTCTGCGTCACCGTCAAGGATGACGAAGGCAAGCGGATTCCGATGGGGCCGAATTGCGACGTCTGCCGCCTCGCTGTCTCGGTGATCCTGCCCGCGCCGGATGCTGCCGCATGGCTGAAGCTCGATTTTGCCTCGTTCGAGAACGGCCTGACGAGCGACATCGCGGCCCTGTCGCTTCGCGCCGTGACGCAGCCGAAATCGCGGGGGCCACCGGTTCTGGCCTGATCTCCAACCCGAACCGAAATGCAATATGATGCCGGAGACCGCCAAGACGATGCGGATGACGGCGAGGAGACATCAGATGAAAACCGTTCAAACCCTTGGCCTTGCCGCTGCTCTTTCCTTTGCCGCGACGGCCGCCAGCGCCCATGTGACCTTTCTCGACGCCGAGGCGCCGCAGGAAGCCACCATCCTGGCAACGCTGCAGGTCCCGCATGGCTGCGACGGCAAGCCGACGAATGAAGTGCAGGTGAAGCTGCCGGAAGGCTTTGTCTTCGCCAAGCCGCAGCCGAAGGCCGGCTGGGAGCTCGAGGTCATCAAGGGCGACTACAAGAGGAGCTACGACAATCACGGTACGCCGGTGAAGTCGGGCGCGATCGAGATCCGCTGGAAGGGCGGCAATCTCTCCGACGATTTCTACGACACCTTCGTGATCCAGGGGAAGGTATCGGGCATCGAGGCTGGGGCGTCGCTGGCCTTCCCGGTCACCCAGCTCTGCGGCGATACCGTCGAGGCCTGGGATCAGATCGCCGCCGATGGCAGCGATCCGCACAAGCTGAAGAGCCCGGCGCCGGTGCTGAAGGTGGTCGAGGGCAGCGGTCACGGCCATGGCCACGACGACATGGCGGGCATGGACATGAGCGGTATGGCCGGAATGGCCATGGCGGCGCCCGCGGGCGACGAGGCGAAGATCGGCGATCTCGAAATATCCGGCGCCTTTGCCAAGGCGATGCTTCCGGGCCAACCTGTCGGCGGTGGCTTCTTCACGGTCAAGAACAACGGCAAGAACGATGATACGCTTGTCGCCATCACGTCGCCAAATGCCGGCGAGGTGCAGATGCACGAGATGAAGACCGAGAACAATGTCATGAAGATGCGCGAGCTGAAGGGTGGCATCGCCATTCCTGCGGGCGGAACCGTCAAGCTCGAGCCCGGCGCCCTGCATCTGATGTTCCAGAAGGTCACTGCGCCCTTCAAGCAGGGTGACACAGTTCCGGTGACGCTGACATTCGAAAAGGCGGGCAAGGTCGATGTGACGCTGAAGGTGCTCTCGGCGCAAGGCAAGTAACACGCCCGTCAAGGCAATCAACAAAAAGGCCCGCGTCACAGACCGCGGGCCTTTCTGCCTTCCGGGGACAGAAGTTAGAAGTCTTCGTAGGATTTAAGCGCGTGCTGCAGGCCTGCCTGCGGCTGCTTGTTGCCCTTGGTCATCAGGTCCAGCGCCACTTCCGTCGACTGGATGATGTTCGGCATTTCTTCATGTTCGTCGGCCGCTTCGACGCCACGCAGCTGGCGCTCGGCAATCCTGCGGGCATCCTTCGCGGCCATGCTTGCCGGAACGCGCGGAGCGATCCGCAACGAGTCGAAGGCGGCAGCCGCAGTGCTTGCCGATATGGTCACGACCTGTGTCATGCTTTCGACGATACCGGTGTGGCGTTGGCTCCCGGCTAAGGAAAATACTCGCATTTTACCGATCTGCCGGAATTACCGGGAAACGATTGGAAATGCTCTTCTGCTGCGCTAAACAGGGCCATGTTCCAGGCTTTTCTCGTTGCCGCCGGTGGCGCTCTCGGCTCTCTGCTGCGTTATTTCGTCGGCCAGTGGTCGCTCAGACTGTGGGGTCCCAACTTTCCGTGGGGCACGCTGATCGTCAACGTTGCCGGATGTTTCGTCATCGGCGTGTTTGCCGAGATGATCGCCCGCCGTTTCAATGCGTCGGTAGAGCTGCGGCTCTTGCTGGTCACCGGCTTCCTCGGCGGGTTCACGACGTTCTCAGCCTTTTCACTGGACGCAATTTCGCTTTTCGAGCGTGGTGAAGCCGTGCTCGGCGGTGTCTATATCGCTGCCAGCGTCGGTCTCTCGATGGCCGCCGTTGTCGCCGGTCTTGCGCTGATGCGGGCGCTGATCTGAGATTCGGGTTTCCGTTTTCGACAAAAATGCTCTAAAGCCACCGGCAAAGGCCGCGCTTGGCGCCGGCAACTCTTTCCGAAAGTACTTTCATGGCTGGCATTGAACATATCACCGTCGAACCGGACGAGGCGGGCATGCGGCTCGATCGCTGGTTCAAGATCCATTTTCCGGGCCTGGGCTTCGGTCCTCTCCAGAAGCTCCTGCGCTCCGGCCAGGTGCGTGTCGATGGCGGCCGCGTCAAGACCGACGCGCGGGTGCAGCCCGGCCAGGTGGTGCGCGTTCCGCCGATTGATGTCGATGCCAAGAAAAACACCCCGATTGCCGGCCATGATCTGAAGCATAGTGGCGATTACGAATTGCTGCAGCGTATGGTGCTGCACGAGGACGACAAGGTGATCGTGCTCAACAAGCCGGCCGGCCTTGCTGTGCAGGGCGGATCGGGCGTAACGCGCAATATCGACAAGATGCTCGAGGCGTGGACCAGCCCGAAGGGCGAGAAGCCGCGGCTGGTGCATCGGCTCGACCGCGACACTTCGGGCGTGCTGGTGATTGCCCGCACCCGCGGCGCGGCGCAAAAGCTGACGGCGGCGTTTCGCGAGCGCGACACCAAAAAGACCTACTGGTCGCTGGTGAAGGGCGTACCGCGCAAGCACGAGGACAAGATTTCGACCTGGCTCGTCAAGGAGCAGACGCCGGACGGTGACCGCATGCGGGTCTGCAAGCACGGCGAGGAGGGGGCGGACCACGCGATCTCCTACTACAAGGTGCGCGAAACGGCAGCGCAGAACCTCGCCTGGCTGGAGATGGAGCCCTATACGGGGCGTACGCACCAGTTGCGTGTGCACGCGCTGCACATCGGCCACCCGATCATCGGCGACCCCAAATATTTCGACGACGACCATAACTGGGATTTCCCCGGCGGCGTGCAGAAGAAGCTGCATCTGCATGCGCGCAAGATCGACGTTCCTCATCCGAATGGCGGCCGTCTGCGGGTCACCGCGCCGCTGCCCCCGCATATGGTGCAGACCTGGAACCTGCTCGGCCTCGACCTCGCAGAGGCGGATCGGGAAGACTACGAATGAAGCTCGCCCTGTTCGATTGCGACGGCACGCTTGTCGACAGTGCTGCGCTGATCCATGAAGTCATGGCCCGGACCTTCGTGGCCTTCGGCCATCCGCGGCCTGCGATCGAAAGCACCAAGTCGATCATCGGTCTGACGCTCGATATCGCCATTGCCCGGATGCAGGGCAAACCGCATGTCGATGACGAGGCAGTGGCAATGACCGCGCACTACAAGAAAATCTACATGGATGTGCGCGGCGAACCCGGCATGGACGTGCCGTTGTTCGACGGTATCAAGACTGTCATTGCAGCGCTTGCGGCGCGCGACGACATCCTGATCGGTGCCGTGACCGGCAAGTCCCGGCGTGGCCTTGTCAGCGTTCTTGAAATCCATGGCTTTGCGCCACACTTCATCGTTTCACGGACTGCCGACGATTGCCCGTCCAAGCCGCATCCGGCCATGGTGACGGAATGCTGTGACGAAACCGGCATGAACCCTGCCGATACCGTTGTCATCGGCGATGCGATTTACGACATGCAGATGGCGAAGGCCGCCGGTGCCAAGGCGATCGGCGTATCCTGGGGATATGCCAGTGTCGATGAGCTGATTGCTGCAGGTGCCGATGCGATCGCCCATCATCCGAACGACGTGCTCGACCATTTATGAGGTGACGCCATGCGCGACCTGTTGAACGACCTTTCCGAAGGCCTCAGCCATCCCGATCCGATCCGCCGCGCGCAGATCCAGATGAAGAAGCCGCTGCCGAAACGCTTCTACAAGGAGGTTTCCGTTGCCGAGCAGGATGCCGGATTTGCGATCCTGCTCGACGGCCGGCCCGTCCGCACGCCTGCCAAACAGATCCTTGCCGTGCCGACCAAGCTGCTTGCCGATCTGCTCTCTGCCGAATGGCAGGCGCAGGCGGAGGTAATCGATCCGGCGACCATGCCTGTGACGCGGCTGGTGAACACGGCGCTCGACGGCGTGGCGACCGACACACAGGCGGTGTTCGACGATATTGTGCGCTTTTCCTCCAGCGATCTTCTCTGCTACCGCGCCGACCAGCCGGAGCTGCTAGTGCAGCGCCAGGCCGAGCGCTGGGATCCGGTGCTCGACTGGGCGGCCGGCGATCTCGGTGCGCGCTTCCTGCTGATCGAGGGCGTGATCCATCATGAGCAGCCGCGTGACGCCATCGCGGCTTTCGGCGTGACGCTTCGCCGCCATAATAGCGCGCTGGCGCTTGCCGCGTTGCATACGATGACGACGCTGACCGGATCGGCAATCCTGGCGCTGGCTTTTGCCGAGCGGCACCTGACGATGGACGAAGCCTGGTCGCTTGCGCATCTCGACGAGGACTGGACGATCGAGCATTGGGGCAGCGACGAGGAAGCCGAAGAGCGTCGCGCCAAGCGCTTCGAGGACTTCAAGGCGTCGGCGGATGTTTTTTTGGCGCTAAGGGCCTGAAACATATTGCTTTGACCGCCATAATGACGAACTCTGCGACTCCTGAGTGGGGATGGGTGCAGGGTTTTTCAATGAAGTGGCTGCGGTTGTGTTTTTGCCAGATAGCGATCATCTGCGCTGCCTTAACCGGCTGTGCCGGCATGGGTTCCAGCGAGCCGCCAGCCCCTGTATATGACGTCAGAAGTGCTGTGGTTCTCGGTGGCCCCGGGATCGCCGGGCCTCTGCTTTCAGGCATCAGCGACCGCGTCAATGCCGCCATCAATGCCACGGTCCGCACCGACGTCTATCCGCGCGTCGTGCTGACGATCCGCATCGTTTCCGTCACCAAGGGGCAGGGGTTCGACAACAACCGCAACGTCGCGAAGATTACCGCCGATGCTGCCTCTGTCGACGACGGGTCGGTGATCGGCGTCTCGGCTTTCGACGTGTCGAGCTTCGCCAACGATCCTGCGATGGCCGATCAGATTCTCGCAGAAGATATTGCCGCGCGGCTTCGCTCGGCATTCAAGCTGACGGCCGGGCGCGGCTGATCAATGCCGCGCTGGCGGCAGGAGGAGTTTTCATGAAGGAAATTCTCGAGGAGCTTGAGCGCCGGCGCGACGAAGCGCGGCTTGGCGGCGGGCAGGCGCGCATCGATGCGCAGCACAAGCGTGGCAAGCTCACGGCCCGCGAGCGGATCGACCTGATCCTCGATGAAGATTCCTTCGAAGAATTCGACATGTTCGTCGAGCACCGTTCCACCGATTTCGGCATGGAGAAGACCCGCTTTGCCGGCGACGGTGTCGTCACCGGCTGGGGCACGGTCAACGGTCGTACCGTCTTCGTCTTCGCCAAGGATTTCACGGTCTTCGGCGGCTCGCTTTCGGAAGCGCATGCCGAGAAGATCATGAAGGTTCAGGACATGGCGCTGAAGAACCGCGCGCCCGTCATCGGTATCTATGATGCAGGCGGTGCGCGCATCCAGGAGGGCGTCGCGGCGCTCGGCGGCTATGCGGAAGTGTTCCAGCGCAACGTGCTGGCATCGGGCGTCATCCCGCAGATATCAGTGATCATGGGGCCTTGTGCTGGTGGCGACGTCTATTCGCCGGCTATGACCGATTTCATCTTCATGGTGCGTGATACGTCCTACATGTTCGTGACCGGGCCCGACGTCGTCAAGACTGTGACCAATGAGACGGTGACGGCCGAAGAGCTCGGCGGCGCCTCCGTGCATACGACGCGGTCGTCGATTGCCGACGGCGCCTATGACAACGATGTCGATACGCTGCTGCAGGTGCGCCGCCTGATCGATTTCCTGCCCTTGTCAAACACATCGCCGATCCCGGAAATCGAATGTTACCAGCCGGTGACAGAGGTGGACGAGTCGCTCGATACGCTTGTGCCCGCCAACGCCAACAAGCCCTATGACATCAAGGAACTGATCCTGAAGGTCGCCGATGAGGGCGATTTCTTCGAGATCCAGTCGAGCTTCGCCAAGAACATCGTCTGCGGCTTCGGGCGCATAGAGGGCTCTACGGTCGGTTTCGTGGCCAACCAGCCGATGGTGCTGGCGGGCGTGCTCGATAGCGATGCATCGCGCAAGGCGGCGCGTTTCGTGCGCTTCTGCGATTGCTTCAACATTCCGCTGGTGACCTTTGTCGATGTACCGGGATTCCTGCCTGGGACGGCGCAGGAATATGGTGGCCTGATCAAGCATGGCGCAAAGCTGCTGTTTGCGTATGCCGAAGCGACGGTTCCGAAGTTGACGGTGATCACCCGCAAGGCTTTCGGCGGCGCTTATGACGTGATGGCGTCGAAGCATTTGCGCGGCGACCTCAATTACGCCTGGCCGACGGCACAGATCGCCGTCATGGGAGCCAAAGGCGCGGTCGAGATCATCTTCCGCAAGGATATTGCCGATCCCGAGAAGATCGCGGCGCATACGAAAATGTACGAGGACCGGTTCCTGTCGCCTTTCGTTGCCGCCGAGCGCGGTTACATAGACGAGGTGATCATGCCGCACTCGACGCGCCGCCGTCTGGCGCGCGGATTGAAGATGCTACGCAACAAGGATCTCTCCAATCCCTGGAAGAAGCATGACAACATTCCGTTATGAGCGAATAAAACTGTCCTTTCAGCTGTTTACGCACTGTCGAAGAAGTGAATAGACGTTGGCATTCCGTGATTTTTCTTGGGAATGGCGACGCGCTAACGCTCTTGCGCCCCTAAAAGGAGAGTTTATGTCTGGTATTTTTGATCGCCTGAACGCCTACCAACCCTTCGCGCTGGCTGCGCTCAGAATTTTCACCGCTTTGCTTTTTATCGAGCATGGCACGATGAAGCTTTTCGCTTTTCCCATCCCGCAAGGCGAGGGTGGTTCGCTGCCGCCGCTTTTCCTCGTTGCCGCATTGCTTGAGGTTATCGGTGGTCTGCTCGTTCTCGTCGGCTTCCTGACGCGCCCGGTTGCCTTCCTGCTGTCCGGTGAGATGGCGATCGCCTATTTCATGGCGCATTTCCCGCGCGGCTTCTACCCGGCGGTCAACGGCGGCGGCGAAGCGATCCTGTTCTGCTTCATCTTCCTGTTCCTGGTTTTCGCCGGAGCTGGCGCGCTGTCGGTGGACAAGCGCAACGCCTAAAGAAGACGCCGCGGGTCTTGGCCTGCGGCGTTTTTATCTCATGCGGTGAGCTTCAGCCCCGCGATGCCTGCAACGATCAGTGCGATGCAGGCGAGGCGCGATGCGGTCGCGGGATCGCCAAGCAGCCAGATGCCGAGAAGGACCGTGCCGACCGTGCCGATGCCGGTCCAGATCGCGTAAGCGGTGCCGATCGGTAGCGTCTTTACCGCCAGCCCCAGAAGCACGACGCTGATCACCATCGAGATAACGGTGAAAATCGTCGGCATGGGTTTGGTGAAGCCATCGGTGTATTTCAGACCGATCGCCCAACCACATTCAAAAAGTCCGGCTAGAAACAGCAGGAACCAGGCCATCTCACTCTCCTTTTCAAGAGCGAGGCCGTCCCCGCGACATTTGCGCCCGAGGGATCGGACGCCGCAGTCGTCTGCGTTGATTTCTATATGCGCGGAGTAACGGCCGAGTTCAAGGTAGGAATTGGCATAGCTGCCATGCCACCCGTTTCTTGCGCCTTACCCAAGCCGCTCGGCATGCCACTTCAAATGGTCGTCCATGAAGGTCGAGATGAAGTAGTAGGAGTGGTCGTAGCGCTCGTGCATGCGGAGCGTCAGACCGATGTCCGTGCCTTTGATCGCCTCTTCGAACAGCCAGGGGCGCAGGCCCTTTTCCAGGAAGCCGTCGGCCTTGCCCTGATCGATCAGGAACTCCGGGAACCGTGCGCCATCGCTTACCAGCGCGCAGGCGTCATACTGGCGCCACTTGGTCTCATCCGTGCCGAGATATTTTCCGAGCGCAGGTGCCGACCAGTCGGCTGTCGAAGGTTCGACGATCGGCGCGAAGGCCGAGCAGCTCTTAAAACGCTCCGGGTTCTTCAGCGCGATCGTCATCGCACCGTGACCGCCCATCGAATGGCCGAAGATGCCCTGACGGCTCATGTCGGCCCGGAATTGTTCGGCGATCAGGGCAGGGAGCTCTTCGGTGATGTAGGTGTACATCTGATAGTGCTCGGTCCAGGGCGATTCCGTTGCGTCGAGATAGAAGCCGGCGCCCTTGCCCATCTGCCAATTGGTCAGCTCGTCGGCAACGTCATTGCCGCGCGGGCTGGTGTCGGGGCAAACGATGATCAGGCCAAGTTCTGCAGCCATGCGCCGGTATTCGCCCTTCTCCATGACGTTTGCATGGGTGCAGGTGAGGCCGGAGAGATACCAGAGCACCGGGCAGGGCTCCTTGATCGCCTTCGGCGGCACAAAGACCGCAAAGGTCATGTCGCACTTGCAAGCTTCCGAAGCGTGGCTGAAGACGCCCTGCATGCCGCCGAAAGCGGTTGCCTGGGAAATGATGTTCATGGCTGACTATCCGTATTGGAGCTGGCGGCCTTGGCGCGCCGGCAGAGGCGATCGAATGTTTCCAGGAACCGTGAGCGGTCCTTGGGGCTGAAGGCGGCGTTGTAGCCCTTGCTCTCGCCGGTCTCGCGAAGATGGGCGCCGAGATCGCGCATGGCGCTCGCCATACCGATATTGGTGTCGTCGAAGACGCGTCCGGTCGGGCCGCTGACGAGCGCGCCGGTTGCGACACAGCGCACGGCAAGCGGCACATCGGCGGTGACGACGACGTCACCTTGACCTGCATGCTCCGCGATCCAGTTGTCAGCCGCGTCGAACGCATTGGATACGATGACGTTCTTCACCATCGGATCGCGCGACGGACGCAGGCCCGAGTTGGCGACGAAGGTGACCTCGATGCCGAGGCGCTCGGCAACCTTCAGGATTTCCGGTTTGACCGGGCAGGCGTCTGCATCGACATAGATCATAAAGTTCAATCTGTTCTTGCTGGAACGCCACGCGTTACCGCGTAGCGTTCTTTCTTTCGGCTCTCATAGTCCGGCGGCTGCCATCGGTTCAAGATGTCAGGCTTCTTTCAGTGTGCCGGCCTTCTTTGCCACCCAGGTGGCAATGACGTCCATCAGCGTCGGATTGAGGCAGTCGTAGGTCTCCAGGCCGATCTCCCTGAACTTGCCCCGCACGCCCGCCATCGCTGAAGGCGGCGTGCCGGTTTCAATGATCGAGGAGACGAAGGCCGCAAAGCCCGGTTCAGGCCAGCCGCTTTCCTGGAAACGTTCGGGATGAACGAAATCCAGCCCCTTGAACGCGTGATCGCGCTCCACTGGTCCGTACATGTGAACGCCGCACTGCTTGCAGGCATGGCGCTGGATCAGCGCTTCGGGATCGACGACGTGAAGCTTGTCGCCATTCTCCAGAACCGAGACATTCTCATGCGCCGCCACTGCCACGATCGAGAATGCGGCGCCCTTGGGCTTCCAGCACTTGCTGCAGCCACAGGCATGGTTGTGCAGTACCGTGCCCTTGACCGCCACCTTCACGGGCTTGTCCGTACAGGCGCAGACAAGCGTTCCGCCGTTGAAATTCGCCTGACCCTTCTTCACCCCGCCATCGAGCAGCGGGTGTATCGATACCTGGTTTGCCATGTTCAGCTTCTCCTCCTCAGCTGCCCACGGCTCCCAAATCAGGATCGATTTGCGACAAAGCCGCAGGCGATTTCAACGTCGAACCGCATTCCGCATCACTCTCCTCAGTAGACCACGACGCCCCGGATGCTTTCGCCCTTGTGCATCAGCTCGAAGCCCTTGTTGATGTCTTCGAGCGGCATCGTGTGGGTGATCATCGGGTCGATCTGGATCTTGCCCTGCATGTACCAATCGACGATCTTCGGCACGTCGGTGCGGCCGCGCGCGCCGCCAAAGGCCGTGCCCATCCAGTTGCGGCCGGTGACCAGCTGGAACGGACGCGTCGAGATTTCCTGGCCGGCGCCGGCAACGCCGATGATAACAGACTTACCCCAGCCGCGATGCGATGATTCGAGCGCCTGACGCATGACCTTGGTATTGCCGGTGCAATCGAACGTGTAATCGGCGCCGCCGATCAGGTCGCCGTTGCGCTTCGTCAGGTTGACGAGATAGGGCACGATGTCGTCGCCGACTTCCTTCGGATTGACGAAATGCGTCATGCCGAACTTTTCACCCCATTCCTTGCGGTCGGGGTTGATATCGACGCCGATGATCATATCGGCGCCGGCAAGGCGCAGGCCCTGCAGCACGTTCAGGCCGATGCCGCCGAGACCGAAGACGATCGCCGTCGAGCCGATCTCAACCTTGGCGGTGTTTATGACAGCGCCGATGCCTGTGGTGACGCCGCAGCCGATGTAGCAGATCTTGTCGAAGGGGGCGTCGGGGTTGACCTTGGCGAGCGCGATCTCCGGCAGAACGGTGAAGTTCGAGAAGGTGGAGCAGCCCATGTAGTGGTGGATCTTGTCCTTGCCGATCGAGAAGCGCGAGGTGCCGTCGGGCATCAGGCCCTGGCCCTGCGTCGCGCGGATCGATGTGCAGAGGTTGGTCTTGCGCGACAGGCAGGAATAGCACTCGCGGCATTCCGGCGTGTAGAGCGGAATGACGTGATCGCCCTTCTTCACCGAGGTGACGCCGGGGCCGACATCGACGACGATGCCTGCACCTTCGTGACCGAGAATTGCCGGGAAGAGGCCTTCCGGATCGGCGCCCGACAGAGTGAAATCATCGGTATGGCAGATGCCCGTCGCCTTCACCTCGACCAGCACCTCTCCGGCGCGTGGTCCTTCAAGCTGAACTGTCATGACCTCAAGCGGCTTGCCGGCTTGAACGGCGACTGCGGCGCGAACGTCCATCGTCTGATCTCCCTCATATGATTTGATGGCGGACATTGGCACGCCGGGTAAGGGAGGCTCAAGCAAAAAGCTTGATCAAAAGACACTTTGTCCGGGATGCGGCAGCGAGTTTTCCGCAAACGTCAGAAGAGGTTTTCGCTCGCGAAAATAATGGCATAGCCGTGCATCGCGATTGCCGCATAAAGCCCGAATGCCACAAGCATCCGCTCGCCATCATTCATCTCATCAAGCTTCTGGCGCGGCTTGACGGATCCCGAGCCGATCATGCTCAGCAGGATGAAGACGACGAGGCCGGCGATCAACAGATTGTTCGACAGTCCGATCTCCCAGCCGATCGCCAGAATGCAGCCTGTGACAGCGAAACTTGCCACCATCAGCGAATGGCGGGTGCGGAAAATCTGCCGCAGAACTTGGCCGCCGTCGAAGCGATGCATGGGCAAGAGGTTCAGCAGATTGAAGGCGCCGAGAATCAGCAGGAAGACAAGCAGCGGCCGTCCGAAACTGGCAGGCAGAAGGCCATGGCCGATCCCCTGGTATGCGGTGATGACGATCTGCACGAGGAAAGCCGACATGCCGGCGCCCATCAGCGCGCAGGCCGCGACCTCGAAGAGATTCTTGTACGGCCGCCCGCCAATGGCGATACCGCCGAGCAGGGGGACGAAGATCATTCGTACCGACCGATGTCCGAAGGCGCGATAGGCCGCCATGTGGCCAAGCTCATGAAGCACGATGACCAGCGTGAGAAAGGTGGAGATCATCAGGCCGCTGACGTTGAGCCCGAAGAATGGCCAGAGCAGCAGCGTCGAGAGGATCGCCAGGCTTGTCTGCACCAACGGACCTTCGAAGTAACCCTGTGGCTTCGAAATGCCGGTTTCCAGCCAGCCCTGCAGCGACCTTACCTCCCGCTGCAGAACGAAATAGCGGAAGAGCAGAAAAGCAAGACCGCGATAGTGGTCGGTCTGGCTGATCTCCAGAGTCGCCCCTTGCGGCGTTGCCCTGATAATGCGGCTCTCGGTGTAATGCGTCCAGAACTGCGGATCGAGCGTGCTGTCGTCGGCAATCCGGGAGCGGAAGGCATGAACGCCGCCAGCCGGGAGCGCGTCGAGCGCCAGGACGCGGCGCAGCGGCTCTCCATTGCGGTCGAGATGGCTGTAGACCTGCTCGACGAACCCAGGACGATGCGCGATTGGCCGGCTGCTGATGACGGCGTGATGCCAATCAGCGGCTTCGCCAGCGGGATTGATCGCCTTCCAGAGTGTTTCCGGCGAACAGTGGAAGGTTCTGACGACGCTGATCGTGCGTTGCCCGAGTGGCATACGCATCAACAGCCAGAGCAGGCCAAGATTGATCGATAGCAGCAAGCCTGCCGATTGAAGGGCCGTCATTCGCAACTCCGGCCCCAGCCACAGGACGAAAACGGCTCATCATAGAGCGGGCGTCTTAACAAAAATCCTTGGCTTTCAGGCTCTCAAAGGCTGCGGCTGTCCCGGAATGGGTCAGGCGAATTCCATGATGACGGCATCGACGGCCAGGCTTTCACCCGGCTTCGCCTTGACCTTGCCGACGACGAGGTCGCGCTCGGCGCGCAGGACGTTTTCCATCTTCATGGCTTCGACCACCGCCAGCGTTTCGCCGGCCTTGACCTCCTGGCCTTCGGACACCGAGATCGACACGACAAGGCCGGGCATTGGGCAGAGCAGGAGTTTCGACGTATCGGGCGGCAGCTTCACCGGCATCAGCCTGTCGAGTTCCGCGTGGCGCGGCGTGAACGTCTTCGTCCGGACAGAAAGCCCCTGCCAGTCGATCCGCAGGCCATTCAGGATGGGGCGGATCTGGGCGATGACTTTGACGCCGCCGATCGTTCCGGACCAGACGGGTTCGCCCGGTCTCCAAGTGGTGACAACCTGGATTTCGCTGCAATCTGCATTCATCCCCATGTCGAAGGGGATGGTGACGTGGCCTTCCGTCAGCGAGAGGCCGACATAGTCCTTGCCGATCCTGACCACCCAGTCGCTGCGCAGATCGCTGCTGGCCGCACGCAGGCGGTCGGCGTGGCGCTCGCGGCGGCTCGTTTCGATCAGCGATGCCGATAGCGCGATGGCTGCGAGAGCAGTCTGCTGCCAGCCGTCAGGTTCGGACGGGGCAAAGCCATCGGGATATTCCTCGGCAATGAAGCCGGTCGACAGGCGGCCCTCACGCCAGCGTGGATGTTTCATCAGTGCCGAAAGAAACGGGACGTTATGTTCGATCCCGTCAACGACGAAGGCGTCGAGCGCTTCGGCCATGGCATCGATGGCCGCCAGTCGGTCCGGCGCCCAGGTGCAGAGCTTGGCGATCATCGGGTCGTAATACATGGAAATCTCGGCGCCCTCATAAACGCCGGTGTCGTTGCGGACGATCACGTCGCCCTGCTTGCCTTCTTCAGGCGGGCGGTAGCGCGTCAGGCGGCCGATCGAGGGCAGGAAGTTGCGATAAGGGTCTTCGGCGTAGAGACGGCTTTCGATCGCCCAGCCGTTGAGCTTGATGTCCTTCTGCACGAAGGGGAGCTTTTTACCGGCGGCGACCCGGATCATCTGTTCGACGAGATCGATGCCGGTGATGAGTTCGGTCACCGGGTGCTCGACCTGCAGGCGGGTGTTCATTTCGAGGAAATAGAAGTTGCGGTCACGATCGACGATGAATTCGACGGTTCCTGCACTCTGGTAGTCGACGGCCTTGGCAAGCGCGACAGATTGCTCGCCCATGGCCTTGCGGGTCTTCTCATCGAGGAACGGCGAGGGCGCCTCTTCGGCGACTTTCTGATTGCGGCGCTGGATCGAGCATTCGCGCTCGCCGAGATGGACCGTGTTGCCGTATCCGTCGGCGAGCACCTGGATCTCGATATGACGGGGATCGACGACGTATTTCTCGATGAAGACGCGGTCATCGCCGAACGAACTCTTTGCTTCAGAGCGTGCCCGGTCGAAACCGTCGCGGACTTCGCTCTCGCTCCAGGCGATACGCATGCCCTTGCCGCCGCCGCCGGCTGAGGCCTTGATCATGACCGGGTAGCCGATCTCGCCGGCAATCTTTTCGGCATGGACGGCATCTTCGATGACGCCGAGATAGCCGGGCACCGTCGAGACCTTCGCGGCGTTGGCGAATTTCTTCGATTCGATCTTGTCGCCCATGGCGAGGATCGCTTTGGGCTTCGGTCCGATGAAGACGATACCTTCCTTCTCCAGCGCTTCGCAGAAGGAGGCGCGTTCGGAGAGGAAGCCGTAGCCGGGGTGTACGGCTTCGGCGCCCGTTTCCTTGCAGGCAGCGATGATCTTTTCGGCCACCAGATAGCTTTCCGAGGCCGGTGCAGGGCCGATATGGATGGCTTCGTCCGCCATCTCGACGTGAAGCGCATCCCGATCCGCGTCGGAATAGACTGCGACCGTCAGGATACCCATGCGCCGCGCAGTCTTGATCACGCGGCAAGCGATCTCGCCGCGGTTCGCGATCAGGATTTTCTTGAACATGCAGACTCCACCCGAAAAATGCGTTCTGAAGTTCTACGCAGAAACTTCAGAACGCACAATCGTGCGAAAGCCTTGCAGATATTCAGCTTTATGGCGTGGGGTCAGGCGACCGCCTGCTCGTCATCGACAATCCGTAGCCAGCGGCTGGTGCGCGGCTGGTGATAGTCGCGAAGTTCGAGCGCCCGCATGATTTCCACCCAGCGGGGATGGTTCGAGGCGGGCAGGGTCTCCGTCTCGATCCGCCTGAGAACGCCATGGGTCACCGGCGAAACCGGAATGACGCCGCCTTCGCTGACATTGCGCAGCACGCGCATGACGAAATCGATATCCTGGCGGGTGATGCCCTTGCGATCGACGGCGCGCGAAAGCTTGTAGCCGCCGACATTGTCGGTGATCGCAAGGCGCAGCTGATCGAGGGCGAAGGCACGCAGCTCGTCCGGCACATGGGAGGAAATCTCCATGATGTGCAGCACGAGCTCCAGCTCGAGCGCGGAATTGACGACACCGTCAGTCGCAAACATGCGCATGATCCAGGCAACGTTGATCGCGTCGAGCGAGCCCTGCGGATAGGTGTAATTGACGATGAAGCCTGCCAGGTTCTCGACGAAGAACGCGTTCCATTCCTGGCATTTTTCGGGGCAGGAATTGTTGAGGGCAAGCATGACGACGACGTCGTCGGATGTCCGGACGCCGTCCGGAAAGCTGTGCTTGCGCAAAAGGCCGATATCGTCGGCGGCAAGCCGATGCTTTCCGGCGATGACACATGCCGGGAAAGCGAGTCGAAATTCGCTCATTTTTTGTCTCCAGAACCTCATCATGAGGCCGGAGACGGTTCTAGCGCGGGCGAATTGAAGATCCCTGAACAACGACAGTTAACGAAATGCCGCGCCGTTCAGACGGAATTGACAGACTTCGACTGCGCCCGCTCGCGCCAGATGATGAAAAGCCCCGAGGCCACAATGATAGCGATGCCGATCCACTTGGAAAGTGTGGGAAAATCATTGAACAGCGCGTAGCCGAGAACCGTTGCCGAGATGATCTCGAAGTACTGAAATGGAGCAAGCAGCGAGAGCGGCGCCAGGCGGAAGGCGCGCACGATCAGCATATGGGCGTAACCGGAGATCGTTCCGAGAAGTAGAAGCAGGACCAGACCGAGGACGGACGAGGGCAGCGAGATTTCGAAATCCGGAATGCCTGCGGCTGCACCGCCCGCAAGTGCCACCGACATGAACAGCGTGCCGCCGATACCGGCCATGGTCTGCATCGTCAGCGGCGAATCGGCATCGCCGATGGCCCGGTTCAGGAACAGGTAGAGGGAATAGAGAAAGGCGCAGAAAACCGGCAGCAGCGCCTTCAGGCCGAAGATCTCGTAGCTCGGCTGGATCACGATCATCGCGCCGCCGAAGCCGACGACGATCGCCGTCCAGCGCCGCCAGCCGACCTTGTCGCCCAGGAACATCGCCGACATCGCCGTCAGCATGAACGGCTCGACGAAATAGATGGCGAAGACATCGGCGAGCGGCATGTATTTGACGGCGACGAAGAACAGCAGGCTGGCGGCGCCGTGTAGCGCGCCGCGCAACAGATTCATCCACGGGCGCTTGGCCGACAATGCCTTCCAGCGGAAGATATAGAGCAGCAGCGGCAGCGTGCAGACCAGCTGGAAGAAGAAGCGGTAGAACGTGACCTGGCCCGGCGACATCGATTCGAACGTCGCCATATATTTGGCGATCGCATCCATGGCCGGCAGGACGATCATGGCGCTGGCCATGATGGCCATGCCTTGGAGCGGGTTCTGGTATGATTGTGGCTGAGACATGCTGCGCTTTCGGAAACACAGCCATCAACCACAGGAACCGCGCCGGATCAATATGACCTAGGCGTCGGAGACAGTTTCTCCGAAAACCGATTCGAACGACTGACGCAGACGGATGTCGACATCTGACATCATCACCGGCAGGCCGAGATCGACAAGGCTTGTGACGCCATAGGCGGAGATCCCGCAGGGGACGATGCCGGTAAAATGATCGAGATCGGGCTCGACGTTGAGCGACAGCCCGTGAAAGGTCACCCAGCGGCGCAGGCGGATGCCGAGGGCGGCGATCTTGTCCTCACTCATCGTGCCATCCGGCAGCAACGGCTTTTCCGGCCGCCGCACCCAGACGCCAACGCGGTCCTCGCGCCGTTCACCGCGGACATTCATCGAATCGAGCGTGCGGATGACGACGTCTTCGAGGGCTGCGACAAAAGCGCGGACGTCCTGACGGCGTCGCTTGAGATCGAGCATCACATAGGCAACGCGCTGACCGGGACCGTGATAGGTGTATTCACCGCCGCGGCCGGTGGCGAAGACCGGGAATCGGTCGGGCTGCACAAGATCCTTGGCATCGGCGCTTGTGCCTGCCGTGTAGAGCGGCGGGTGTTCGACCAGCCAGACGAGCTCATCGCCGCCATCGGCGATCAAGGCCACTTCGCGCTCCATGGTTTCCACAGCAAGCTCATAGGGCACCAGCTCATCGGCGATGCGCCAGCGCACGGGTTTGTTGCCGGCCTGTGGAAACATGGAGAGTTGAAGATCGGTACGCAGCATGGACTTTTCCCTTGCCGCAAAGGCTCAGCGGCATGCTGCTATATGGCCTCGTTTGATAACCAATTCAAATGCTGCGATTTGTTTTGAAAAAATCTGTCATATCGCTCTTGTGCGCCCAAAATGCTTTTGCTACATGCTGCCTCGCCGACGCAAATCGGCTCTACCACGATGCGGTCGTGGCGGAATTGGTAGACGCGCAGCGTTGAGGTCGCTGTGGGGCAACCCGTGGAAGTTCGAGTCTTCTCGACCGCACCAAAGTAAACCCGCTTCGGCGGGTTTTTCTTTTTCTACAGTTTTTTATCTCATTTTGCTGATGTGAAACCTGAGCCGCTGACAGTTGTTTCGGCGCTATCGACCATTGGCTGCCTTGCACTAGTTTATTTCCTTGTCACATCGACGGGAGCGCTGCGTATTGAGCCTCACCTTCGCAATTGGAGATATCCACGGCTGCATCGGCCCGCTCTTGCGGATGATCGAGCGGGTGGAAGACTACGCGCCATCCGGAAAGATCGTGTTCCTCGGCGACTATATCGACCGTGGTCCCGACAGCCGTGCCGTCGTGGAGACTTTAATAGCAGGGCCGCGCTCGCCGGACTGGCAATGGATCGCGCTGAAGGGCAATCACGAGGACATGGCAACGGGTGCTCACGAGGGGCGGCACGACGAATCGTTGTGGCTGGACAACGGCGGGATCGAGACGTTGGCGTCTTACGGCGGGCCGGTTCCATCAGCGCATTTGAACTGGATGGCGGCACTGCCGCTTCTACACACGGATCCGCATCGCATCTTCGTGCATGCCGGCGTCAGAGAAGGACGGTATCTCGAAGATCAGACGCCGCATGAGCTGATGTGGCTGCGCTTCGAAGACGATGTATCAGGTGAGTTCTGGGGAAAGCATCTGGTGCACGGGCATACGCCGTCACCGGCCAATCCGCGAACGACGGGAAATCGCACCAATCTCGACAGCGGCTGCGTCTTCGGGGGAAAACTCTCCTGCGCGGTTTTCGATGATGGTCTACCGGGCGGTCCGGCCGCATTGCTTCAGGTTCGAGGCTGATCGCCGCGGGGATAAAACAAGAGCCGCACATGCGGCTCTTGTTGCGTTTTCGTCGCTGTCAGTGCGTGCCAACGTCACGGCAGGCATCGGTATCGGAAGCTCCGCCATCACCGGCTCTGGTCTGCACGCCCGTCAGTTCGGCCGGGTTCTTGCACGGCGGAAGGCGCTGGGCTTCGAGCTTGGAATAGTTGATCTTCTTGGGCGCGGCCATCTTGGTCTGGTACCAGCCGTCGCTGTCATTGGTGTAGTCGTCGGAATAGGCCGGAGGGGCATGTTCGGTGTAGTGAACAGGCTTCGGCGGGCTGATGCGGATCGGGCGGACGTAGCTGTCGTCGTACATGGGAGCGGCGAAAGCGGACGATGCGACGCCAATGGCAAACAGGGCCGCGGTGGCTGCAAGTTTGATTCTCATGTGATATCTCCTCAATCAGTTGTTGCAATCAACAACGAAACGATAACCCTCGGCAGGTACGAGTTCGCTCCTGAATTGAGGCGAAATTGTGGGAGTATATGGCCAGCGCGGATTACGAATTGTCCATGTAATTCACGATTCTGTGGCGATATTTCACCGTTTTGTGACATAGGTTAGCAGCCTATCAAAACAGCAAAACCCGGCCACATGTGCGGCCGGGTTTATCGAAACATGCAACCCATGAATACATTATTCGTTTCTACAATTGTTGAAGCTAATCCTCGTTCGGGATATGCGAGTCGACGCCTGTCGTCTCAAGACGGTTGCGAACGTGGTGGACGCCATCGACGGAAAGCGCGCCGAGTTCGGCCTTGCGGGCAATTCCGATCGTCTCGACTGAACCTTCCAGCGTGATCGTATGGCCGTCGGCATGGACGTCGATGCTGTCTGCGTCGAGATCAGGAATGTTTTCGAGGTTTTCGGAGACGCGGGCTTCCAGATCGTCGCTCTCGCTGCGATCGATCATATCTGCCGTCAGCGAATCCCTCAGACGGTTCTCATTGCCGTCCTCGTCGGTTCCATCGATGCGGAAGCCGCCGTTGCGGTCACGGTCGAAATTGGCTGATGTCTCGCCATAGGCGCCGTTGGCGGGCTTTGCCGAGGATGCGCCGGGGCTGTCGGAATAGGGCCAGCCGTCATCGAGATTGCGCTCCTCGTAGTCGCGATAATCTTCTTCGCGTGAAATGGTGCTCTTGTCGTCGGTCTTCGGCATGATCGTCCTCCTTCAAGGTCATGCTCAAAGAACGCTCATCGGCTGGATTGGTTCGTGGAAGTTTTATGAAATTAGCGGGCGGCCTTTTCCCATTTGCGGATCAGCCGGTCGCGCTTGAGCTTGGAGAGGCGCTGCAGCCAGAAGATACCATCGAGCTGGTCGATCTCATGCTGGATGCAGATGGCGAGAAAACCATCTGCGTTTTCCTCCTTCGTCTCGCCGGTCACAGTCTGATAACGGAAACGGATTGCGCCGGGCCGGATGACCTCCTCTGTCGCGCCGGGCATGGAGACACTGCCTTCCATCTGGCGCAAAGGTTCCGCCGAAGACGAGAGGATTTCCGGATTGACATAGGTCCGCACGCCATCGGCCTTGCTGAGTTCGATCACCACCACCTTTTGGAAGATGCCGATATGGGCTGCCGTGATGCCGACGCCGGGTGCGGCCCGCATGGTGTCCAGGAGATCGCCCGCAAGGCTCTGCAGATCGCCGTCGAAGGCGCTGACAGGTGCGCAGACTGTTTTCAATCCGGGATGCGGATAGCGTAGGATCGGGCGGATCGTCATGTTTTCGTAAGCTCCTGATATTCGGGTTGCGGAAACTATCGCCGCAACGGCGCATTGTCATCCGCAGACATGGTTTTGGACGCTAGACGCAAGGAGCCAATTCGGTTAGCAGGGACGGGGACTTATGCTGCCGCAACGGCTGGCGGGGTTCGTTTATCCGTTTGTTGACAATGCCTTTTCCGCCGCCATTCTCGAACGCGGCAGGAAAGCCGTAACTGTTATGATCCTGGATGCGAGGCGCAAATGACGGCAGGCGAAGAAGACGAACGCATCCGCAAGCGTCCAGAGGACGAAGACGCCGACATCTATGACGAGGACGGCAACGTTCGCAGCGATTTTCTAGCGCTGCTCGGCGCAGCGATCGCTGATCGCGACACGATTTTCCTGCGCCAGAATGTGGCGCGCCTGCACGAATCGGAAATCGGCGATCTGCTCGAAGCGATCCAGCCGGATCAGCGTCTGGCGCTGGTGCGCCTGCTCGGCGACGACTTCGACATGACGGCGCTGACCGAGGTGGACGAAGCGATCCGCCGCGAAATCGTCGACCAGATGCCGAACGAGCAGATCGCGGCGGCGATCGGCGATCTCGATTCCGACGATGCCGTCTACATTCTCGAAGATCTCGATCAGGAAGACCGGGACGAAATTCTCGCCCAGCTGCCGTTCACCGAGCGGGTGCGGCTTCGCAGAGCCCTCGACTACCCCGAGAGCTCGGCAGGCCGGCGCATGCAGACGGAATTCGTCGCGGTGCCGCCGTTCTGGACCGTCGGGCAGACGATCGACTACATGCGCGAGGAGGAGGACTTGCCTTACTCCTTCACGCAGATCTTCGTCATCGATCCGACCTTCAAGCTGCTCGGCGCCGTCGATCTCGACCAGATTTTGCGCACCAAGCGGCAGAACAAGATCGAAGTGATCATGCGGGAGACGAACCACCCGATCCCGGCCGAGATGGACCAGGAAGAGGCGGCACAGCTCTTCGAGCAGTATGACCTTCTCTCAGCCGCCGTCGTCGACGAGAATGAGCGTCTGGTGGGCGTGCTCACCATCGACGATGTGGTCGACGTTATCCATGAAGAGGCTGACGAGGATATCAAGCGCCTCGGCGGTGTCGGTGACGAAGAGCTGTCGGATAACGTCATCTCCACAGTCCGTTCGCGCTTCCTCTGGCTGCTGATCAATCTCGGCACGGCGATGCTGTCTGCCAGCGTCATCGGGCTGTTCGACGGCTCGATCGAGAAGATGATCGCGCTGGCGGTGCTGATGCCGATCGTCGCCTCGATGGGCGGCAATGCCGGCACGCAGACCATGACCGTGACCGTACGGGCGCTCGCGACCCGCGATCTAGACATCTACAACGCTGGCCGCATCATCCGCAGGGAAGCGACTGTCGGCGTCATGAACGGGGTGATTTTCGCAACGATCATGGGGGCGATTGCCGGCACCTGGTTCCACGACTACCAGCTGGGCATGGTGATCGGCGCGGCGATGATCATCAACCTGATTGCCGCAGCGTTGGCCGGCATCCTTTTGCCGCTGCTTCTGGACAAGGTCGGCGCCGATCCCGCCATCGCATCGTCGGTCTTCGTGACGACGGTCACCGACTGTACGGGCTTCTTCGCATTCCTGGGGATTGCGACCTGGTGGTTTGCCATTTAACCACGCTGCCCTGCCGAAATTGACTATTACGTAAAAGTCAATATTATTGGCGGGAGAGAGTGGGAATCTGATGCCTGTGAACAAGTATTATAGCATAACGGAGCTGACGCGCGAATTCGGTGTGTCGACGCGCACGCTTCGCTTCTATGAAGACGAAGGTCTGATCCATCCGGAGCGCCGCGGCCGTACCCGGCTTTTCCGCCAGGCGGACCGCCGGCTCATCCAGGAAATCCTGCGTGGCCGGCGCATCGGTTTCACCATCGCCGAGATCCGCGAGATCATCACCGTCTACAAGGAGCCGCCGGGCGAACTCGGTCAGCTGAAGCTCTTGATGAAGCGCGTCGATGAGAAGCGTGAGGACCTGCGCCAGAAGCGCAAGGATATCGACGACACGCTGGCGGAACTCGACAATATCGAGGAATCCTGCCTCGGCCGGCTGGCCGAAATCGGCGTCGGCACCTGAGCCGCTATTGCGGTTCGGACGGAAGCGCCTTGATGCTGCATTGATTGGCGATCGCCTGCACCCGGTCGTCGTCAGGCTTGACGATCCCCGTGTGGAACGGCTCCAGCAGCTTTTGCCCCTGCATTTCGGTCAGCGTGCATTCGCAATAGATCTGACATGACTTGGCATCCATCCCCTGGCACCAGCCGGGATTGCACTGGCGCATGTGAATTTCGGCGAGATCCGGTTTTGCGGGTGGAGCGACGAAGGTCATTGCGTAGGCGATGGCGATCAGAACCGGCTGATGGATCAGATAGAATGCCAGGCTGTGGCGCCCGCCGCGTGCCAGAAGCGAGCCGCCGGTCCCAAGTGCGGCAAGCTTCTGCGGCAGGCTGGTGCGCAGGGCAATCAGCGCCAGCGTCAAGCCGGACATATAGGCTGCGGCCCAGGGGAAGATCGGCACATAGTCATTCGAGCGCGGCGGCATGTCGGTAAGACCGATCCACCAGAGCAGCGGCTGGTTGAACGATGCCGAGCGGAGCGTGCCGGGCGCAGCAAAGGTATCGGCAACCCAGGCGGCAACTAGGGCAATCGTCACGAGGGCGGTGACGAAGAGCGGCAGGCGGGCGGAGACGACGCCCACCAGCGTCATCGCCGCCATGCAGTGCAGGATGCCGAAGAATATCCACTCGCCGGGCATGGCGATGCGCGTCGCAATGGAGATCAGCAGTGCAGCGCCTGCAATCATCGCGAAGCGCTTCCAGAATGACGGCCAGCGAATGCCTGCCTGGCTCGACAACGCCATGCTGAGCCCGGCAATGAACAGGAATGTGGTGGCGATGGCCCGCGCATAGAGCTTCAGCCAGCCGGTCTCTGCGGTTCCGGGCGCCAGATAGCCCATGAACTCCAGGTCCCAGCTGAAATGATAGGTTGCCATGGCGATCAGGGCGGCGCCGCGCAGCGTGTCGAGGAGGCCGATCCGCGGCGGCTGAGCCGGGTTGCCGTTGCCGTCAGCCATCATCGTCATTCACTGTCTCCCGGACAAATCACCGTCGCCGTTTTGCGCTGGGTCGCGGGGAATAGGAGAAAGGTGGAGATTTGATGGCGGCGACACATCCATGATCGCCAGCCGCGCCTCCGAAAAGAACTGCCTGCGCGTCAGCACGAAGACGACGGTCGCCGTCGTTGCCATGAAAACGTAAGCGTTGACGAACCAGCCGAGATAGCCGATCGACAGGAAGATCGCCCGCAGGCCTTCGTTGAAATGACCGCCGGCAATGATGTTCATGCGGATGACGCGCTCGGCGGCGCGTTCCGCAGCATAAATATCCGCTTCCGTGTCGCGCATCATCGGAATCGAGCCGAACAGGATCGTGCAGTAGTTGAAAAGCCTGTAGGACCAGCCGAATTTGAAGAAGGCGTAGGCGAACAGTCCCGCCAGTCCGCCGACCTTGAGTTCGAAGCTCACGTGGCTGCCGCCGAAGACATAGGGCAGGTCGGCGAAGATGGCGCTGACCTTGTCGGTGGCGCCGAGCAGGGCAAAGCAGCTGCCGATCGCGAAGATCGATGTCGAGGCGAAGAAAGCCGTGCCGTTCTGCAGGCCGGCCATGATCTGGGTGTCGATCATCTTCAGGTCACGGCGCAGCGAATTGTAGATCCATTCGCGGCGACGCTCGCCCATTGCATGCGTCAGACTGGTGCGCCCGAAGAAGGTCCGGCCGCGGAGAAGCCAGGAATAGCCGAGCCAGGACACGGCAAAGAAGGCAAGCGCAGTATAGTCCGCAAGCGTAAGCATCGATGATTCAACCCCTTGGTCTCCGGCGCCACTCTACATATGCCATGAGATGCTGCAATGACGGGGACGGCGGCCTGAAGCGATTTCCAGTGGCGCGGCCTTTCGCAAAGCACCGACAGGCATTAAATCCTTCTGCAGCAGTGTCGCGCCGGTCAAACGCGATGTCGGTTCGCCGCGCGCGGCAAGTTTCTCCCGGGGATAGTCTCGGTGCAGTTCATTATTGGGAAGCAGGCATGTTCCTTTCGGTATTCGATGTTTTCAAGATCGGCGTCGGGCCTTCGAGCTCGCATACGATGGGGCCGATGTCGGCTGCCAACCGCTTCCTCGACCTCATTCTGTCGAACGAGTGGCCGCGGCCTTCATCAGGCGCGCAGGTCGCGTCGATCAAGGCCAGCCTGCATGGCTCGCTCGCCTATACCGGGATTGGCCACGGAACGGGCAGGGCGGTAATTCTCGGCCTGATGGGCGAGGCGCCAGATAGCGTCGATCCCGACAAGATGGACGGCATCATCGATCAGGTGGAGCGTTCCGGCCGCATCACGCCGCCCGGCCATCCGGCCTATTTCTTCCTGCCGAAGAACGACCTGGTCTTCGACAAGAAGCAGACGCTTCCCGGCCATGCGAACGGCATGATCTTTTCAGCCTTCGACAAGGACGACCGGCTGCTGCTGCGCCGCATCTACTACTCGGTCGGAGGCGGTTTCGTGGTCACCGATACCGAACTCGAGCAGATGCGCGCCAAGAAGAAGGCAGCGCCCGGTGCGACTAAGGTGCCCTATCCCTTCGCCACTGCTGCCCAGATGCTGGAGATGGCCGATCGCTCCGGGCTCACCATCGCGCAGATGAAGCGCGCTAATGAGGAGAGCCAGCGCAGCCGCGAAGAGCTCGATGCCGGTCTCGACCGGATCTGGGACGCGATGCGCTCCTGTATCGAGCGCGGCCTGAAGGTCGATGGCATCATGCCTGGCGGGCTCAAGGTTCGCCGCCGGGCGCGCCAGATCCACGACAAGCTGCAGGAAGAATGGCGCAGCAACCGCATCAACCCGCTGCTCGCCAACGATTGGCTGAGCGTCTATGCCATGGCGGTCAACGAGGAGAATGCCGCGGGCGGCCGCGTCGTCACCGCGCCGACCAATGGCGCTGCCGGCGTCATTCCGGCTACGATCCGCTACTACGAGCATTTCCATGACGACTGGGACCAGAACGGCATCCGCGACTATCTGCTGACAGCAGCAGCCGTTGGCGGTATTATCAAGCACAATGCCTCGATCTCCGGCGCCGAAGTCGGCTGTCAGGGCGAAGTGGGTTCGGCGGCTGCGATGGCGGCTGCGGGGCTCGCCGCGGTCATGGGCGCGACACCGGCCCAGATCGAAAATGCCGCCGAGATCGCGCTCGAGCATCACCTTGGCATGACCTGCGATCCGGTTGCCGGCCTCGTCCAGGTTCCCTGTATCGAGCGCAACGCCTTGGGTGCCGTCAAGGCAGTGACGGCGGCCTCGCTGGCGGTAAAGGGAGACGGTCAGCATTTCGTTCCGCTGGACGCCTGTATCGAGACGATGCGCCAGACGGGATACGACATGAGCGAGAAATACAAGGAAACCTCCACCGGAGGTTTGGCGGTCAACGTCGTGGAATGCTGAGTTTGTGGACTTCGGGCCGGTAGCGCTTGACGCTGCCGGTCAAAAGGATTTCAACAGCCAGCATGGCATTGCATCTCATCAAATTGTGCGTTGGCGCCGACTCCATCGAGGATTTGCGCGAATGGGTCGCTGAACGTTCTCTGCGGGCGATTGCCGCCGGTCTCGAACCCCACTCCATCCACACCACCCGCATGGTGCCGAAGCGCGTCGATGAACTTCTCGACGGCGGCTCGCTCTATTGGGTGATCAAGGGGCAGGTACAGGCGCGCCAGAAGCTGCTGGGTATCGAGACCTTCACGGATGGCGAGGGCATCGGCCGCTGCCATCTCATTCTCGGACCGGAGGTCATCGAGACATCGGTTCAGCCGAAGCGGGCGTTCCAGGGCTGGCGCTACTATCCGGAAGAAGACACGCCGCGCGACCTGATGAGTCTCGGCGCCGGTATTGCTGAAATGCCCGCGGACTTGCGCCGCGAGCTTTCGGAACTCGGATTGCTCTAGATAATCAGCGAAGCCGCAGAGTAACCGGCGACGTGCCTTCCGGGCAGGTGACGTGCAGGTGGATGCGGGCTTCGGGCTGCTGGTAGCGCCAGGCGCGGGCGCCATGAGTCAGCAGAAGATTGATCAGATCCTTGGTCTTTGCCGACTTGGTCGCGCGCGGCCGCCCGATCTCGGCGAGGCGCAATGCAGCCTCATGAAGCGGGTGCAGGCCGATGCGGGCCGGCTTGCCGGTTGCGCGTCCTTCGGGCGGAAAGCCCGGTACATTTCCATTGATCGCCATAATATTCCCCGTACGCACTAACAATCGAGGTCACGAATTTCGACCAGAACCGCAAACACCGGTTCGGCCATCAGCGGTGCCGTCAGAAACAGGACTGGCGGCGCCGAATATCTCACTGGGCAGCCGCCCAGCACTTAACGCCGGCGCGCTTCAGCGCCTTGCAGGCATTGACCGCGTCGCGCTGGTCGTCGAAACCACCGAAGCGGGCGCGATAAATCTGTTCGCCGTCATTGGCATAGGCGACAGCGAAAGGCTTGGCGGCGCTCAGCGCTTTGCCGCCCCTGGTCTTGGCGTTCTGCAGCAGATCCATCGCTGCATCCTTGCTGGACGAGACGCCGATCTGGACAACCCAGCCGGACGGACCCTTTTCGGTGACAGGTGCAGGCGTCGCAGCAGCCTTTGCCGCAGGGACGGAAGCCGTGGTCAGCTGGTCCACGGAATTGTCCTCTGCCTGTTCCGGCATATAGGCCGGCGCCGGCGTCGGGACGGCAACCGAACCCTTGATCGCAACCGTCTTGACCTTTGTCGGCGACGGCATCTCGGTCGGCTGCTGAGTTGCCACCAGCGGGTTTTCCGTCTTTACGGCAGGTGTGTCGGTGTAAGCAGTCGCCGCAGCGGCAACTTCGTAGCGTGCAGCCGGAGCCGGAGCTGTATGCGGCAATTCGATCTCGGAGGCAGCAGCGACCGGAACTTCAGCTGCCGGGGCAGGTACCCGCGTCGGAGCCGGTTCGGCAATCAGCTTGGTGCCGCCGCGGGTCGAAGCCTTCGGCAGATAGGTGGCGATCAACTTGCGCATCTGGTTGTCGCGGGCAGGGGTAGAGGCACCACCCATGACCACGCCAACGATCGAGCGGCCGTCGTCCTGCACGGAGCTGACGAGATTGAAGCCTGCAGCGCGTGTATAGCCGGTCTTGATGCCGTCGACGCCGCGCACGGAACCGACGAGACGGTTATGGCTGCGGATCGTGCGGGTGCCGAACTTGAAGCTCTGCGTGGCGAAATAGCCGTAATATTGCGGGAAATGCTGGCGAAGCGCGATGCCGAGGCGGGCCTGGTCGCGGGCCGTGGTCATCTGCGCGGTGTTCGGCAGGCCGTTGGCATTGCGATAGGTGGTCCGGGTCATGCCGAGCGCGTGGGCCTTGGCCGTCATCATCTGCGCGAAGCGATCTTCACTGCCACCGCCAATCATCTCGCCAAGCGCGGTTGCCGCGTCGTTGGCGGACAGCGTCACGAGGCCGAGAATGCCCTGTTCGACGGTGATCGAACCGCCTGCGCGGACGCCGAGCTTGGTCGGTGCCTGTGCGGAGGCGTGCGGGGAGAAGGGGACGCGGGTATCGAGCGAAATGCGGCCCTGCTCCAGCGCCTCGAAGGTCATGTAGAGGGTCATCATCTTGGTCAGCGATGCCGGATACTGAAGGCGGTCGGCGTTCTCGCTGTAGAGAACGTTGCCGGTCTTCGCATCGACGACGATCCCTGCATATTTCGGATTGGCTGCTTCCGCTTCCGCGGTAACCGATTCGGCAAGAAACGCCGTCGTGGCGATCGCAAGTGCCGCAAGCATCTTCACCAGGAAATTGCCGGACCGCGACGGATGTACGGAGGAGACTGACCTTGACACTATTTCACTCTTCGCTTGCATTTCTGATGTTTTTGAACCAGACCGCACGCCCCTCCGCGGCGATCGTTGACTACGGAATTTACCGGGGCTGAGTTACCAATCCGTTTATGATTAATCGTTTCTTTCGCCCGTCAGCCGCGTTTTAGCGGCTTGTCGCAGAACGGGTCGCGAGACGCGCCTCCACAAAAGAGCGAATAGCGGCATCAATATGGTCCCAATCGTTCAAATGACGGCTGGAGAATCGGTAAAGCACGCTCAGATCCTTGCCGACCTTGATGTCGCGCTGGCAGTCGCCGCTGGTCGCGAGCTCGGGCGATTCGGGCAGGATGCAGCGAACGGCATAGTCGGCCGCGTTCGGGCGCTCTGCCGTCAGCAGGACCTCTCCGGTGTAGCCGGCATCGGCGCGCAGGTTGTGGAGCGTCAGGCCATCGGCATAGGGCTTGGCCGCACCGTCCATCAGATGGGCGTAGATCGGTTCGATTCGCCCGGACATGTCGCGCGACATCGTGCTTTGGGTGATCTGCAGGAAGATGAGGCCGGCCGACTGGGCAACGTCGTCGAAGCGTTCGCGGTCGTTCTTCGTGTAGCCCTGCATTTCCGGCCAGGTCAGATACAGGTCGGCACGCTCGGAGACGCCGGCATGGCGCTGGCTCGGGAAGCGAATCGTGTTTTCCGAAAGGTTGAGCGTGTCGCGGCCGATCGTGACGCTGACGGCCTGGGTGCTTTCGCTATTGCCTGCCAGCGTGATGTGGCGGCCGAACCAGCGGCCGCCGAGGCTGATCGCGATGGTCAGGACGGCAAGAACGGCGACGGCGGCGGTCACGCGGATCAGGAAGCCACTGGAGAGGATCGGGCTTTCGTCGACTGCGGCGGCATTGGGGGCGAGATGGCTCATGGCGGCTCTTCAGTCGTTGACCGCCGCAAGAAAAACGTGAGCCGCCGGTGCCTGGATGAATCTGACGGCATCATCAGGCGAGGATGGTTAATATCGCATTAACCAAAGAGGTGCGGAGCGCCCGATAAAGGGCGAGCCGCTCCCGGGACAGCGGGAGCGGCTCTGGGGCGCCGGTCGGGGACGGGGATGCGGGGGACTGACCGGTGCCTGGCTGTGACGCCGGGATAACCCGGCGGCTGTCTTACTTCACGCTGCCGACGGCAACCGCACGGCCATCCTGAAGCTTCATCCAGCGATTCGGATCATCCGAAGACTGACGCTTGAGGTAGGTGTATTCGGTGTCGGCCCAGAGCATGACCTTGTTGCGCATGTTATCGAGAATGAAGTCGCCGTGGTCGGTGCGGACGGTCAGCACGGCATGGCCCTCACCATTCGGCTGCAGCACGACGGTCATCAGAAGATCGGACGGGGAGACGCCGGCATCGATCAGCAGCTTGCGCTTCAAGAGCGCATAGTCCTCACAGTCGCCGACGGTACGCGGGTAGGCCCAGCGCTCTTCGACACCGTAGATCTCCATGTCGGTCATCGGCTGGATCGACGAATTGACCTGATAGTTGATCTTCAGGATATCCTTCCAGCGTGCTTCGGTGAGAAGCAGCGGGCCGGCGTCACCCGCGGGATTGCTGCAATCGGCCGGATTTTCCTTGCAGAACTGATAGGCGCCGATCGGTGGGCTAGCGTTGCCTGCAAGCGTCATGCTGCCGGGCGCCGCCTGTCCTGTGCCCGTCATGGTGATCATCATGATACTGGCGAAAATGCCGCTCTTGATTGCGTTGAACATTGTCTCTGCCGTCTCCCCGTTTGTTGAGGTGACAATGACATCGACGGTTTTATCCGACGCAAAATTACGTAGTCAAATTAAGTGCTTAGTTGATTCAAAAGCGGAGAAAACTTGAACGATATTTGAATCGAATACGCATAAAAACCGCAGAAAATTTGCGGCGAATTCGATTAAAATTGCAGCTATTCCCGATACGGGTTCTGTGCCGGAATGGCGCTATTCCGGGGTAAAAGTTAACGGCGGAGTGTTCCGGATTGTGGCTTGTTATCGCGTTGTTAACGCTGCCTTGCCGGCTGACCTTGCCGGACCAGATGCAAGATCGCCGACATAAGGGCGCAAAAAGCGCCGAATTGGTAGGTTTTCGTCCGATTCCGGCGAAAATTATTTTTCGAGAAAATGCAGAAATTTTGCCGCCGCATCGACGATAGCAGCGGCGATGGCGCTGTTGTCGAGGGAATGAGCGGCATTTTCGACGATGACGAGCTCGGCTTCAGGCCAGGATTGGGCCAGTTCCCATGCGGTGGTCAACGGCGCCTCAAGGTCAAACCGGCCCTGGATCAGCGTTGCGGGTATGCCCTGAAGCTTGCTGGCATCGGCGAGCAGCTGCCGGTCCTTCAGCCAGGCGCCGTGATGGAAGTAGTGCGTCACGATCCGCGCACGCATCAGCAGATAGCGCGGATCGGCCCACCGGCGCGGCATGCCGTTCGGATCGGCAAGCAGGATCGACGCGGCCTCCCACCGGTGCCAGGCCAAGGCGGCGGCCTGGCGCAGATCGGCGTCAGGGCCGTTCAGCATAGCGAAATAGGCTGCGAGTGGTCCGCGATCGCGGAGGCTGTGTGGAATGGCCTCGATGAAATGCGCATAGTCAGCGGGGAAGAACCGGGCCATGCCGCTACACAGCCAGTCGATCTCGGAGCGGCGTGTCGTGGTGATGCCCGCGAGAATCATGCCTGCAACGGGTTGCGGGTGACGCTGTCCGTAAGCAAGCGCGAGCGTCGTACCCCACGAGTTGCCAAACAGGAGCCATCGCCCGAGGCCGAGATGTTCGCGGAGGCGTTCGATATCGGCGACCAAATGCCAGGTAGTGTTGGCAGCAAGATCGCAATCCGGGTCGGCCGCATTCGGCAGGCTGCGGCCGCAATTGCGCTGATCGAAGAGGATGATCCGGTACGCCGACGGATCGAAATAGCGTCTGGACGCAGCCGAGCACCCCGAGCCCGGGCCGCCATGCAAAACGACAACCGGCAGGCCGTCCGGATTTCCGCAGCATTCAAAATAGAGCCGGTTGCCGTCGCCGGTATCCAGCATGCCGTGATCGTATGGCTCGATCTCAGGAAATAATACAGACATCAACAAAGCCGCCTTCTTGCGAGGCCGCCTTGATCGTCGATGGCGATGACAGAAGGATGACGCCTAGAGGAATTCGCGTAGCGTATCGCGAGATTGCAGCGAGAGGAACTCGAGCGCCACGCCTTCGGAGAAATGGCGCACCACGCGGCCGCGCATGTTGCCGAGGCGGATCGCTGTGCCGAGCGGTGGCCGGGCCTCGACGTCGACGGCAGCGCCCGACAGCGAAAGGTCCATGATACGGCAGACATAGCGCGTGCCGTCTTCGAGCGTCAGTTCGCTCTTGGTTTCGCGCGGCGTCAGGCGGTCGTGGCGGCGGTCTTCCGGCAGGCCTAGCTCATGCTTGTTGGCGAGCCAGGTCAGCTGTGCCGCGAGCTTCTCGCGCTTCCGTTCCGTTGCGTTGATCGACATGGTGAAGCCGCGGGCATCGACGGTCTGCACATGGCCTTCGACACGGCCGAGATGGTCGATATAGGCGACGACACGTTCGTTGGCGCGCGGGCGGCCGGGGCAGGTGACGTACATGTCGCCTGGCGACATGTCGATGACCATGCATTCGAACTCTTCGTAGTTCGCAAGCATCAGCCGGCCCTGCATATTGATCGGCACGCGCTGAAAAACACCCTGTTCAGGGCGCGGCGCTCTCTGCGTCTGAGCTTGCTGGAACGAGTGCATGAAAGCGCTTCTTTATAAAATGATATAGTGCGATCTTTACCCGCAACACCTTAACAGAAGGTTGTCTGACGACCTCACATTGCAGCTTCTGGCAAGCATCCGATCTGTATCGTTTCGAGACGCTTCAGCGGGCAGGTGAACCACTGCGGAACGAGGAAACGACTCGCCCCAGAATCGCGCCCAGACCATGCGGTCTTGTGGGTTTGGTGCTCACCTGCCAGCCTGCTTCGGCACTAGCGTCGCCCTGGAAATTCCGCAGCGCGCGGCAGCGGTCGAGCACCAGGAAATCGAGCGGCACGACCTCCAGCCAGCTGGCGACAGTCGTGGCGGCAATGACGCCGAAGAGGCGCTCGCAGTGACCGTCATCCGACCGCAGCGGCATCAGCGCGATCTCGAAGGCTGCGCGGTGGCCGGCGGTGCTGTAACCCGTTACGTTGAGCAATGCCGGCATCGCATGGCGCATGGCGCCGGCCAGCGTGGCTTCGATGGTGTTGCCATATCCTTCGCCGAACAATGCCGAGAAGCTTTCGTCGCGCAGATCCTGGCCGAAAAGATCGGAAATCTTGGCGCCGGCCAGCCTGAAGGTGACCGGGCCTTCGGCGCTGATCTCCAGTATGAAGAGGCTGGGCAGCATGTGACCCAAAGTGGACGGTTCCAGTTCGGATTTCAGCGGCGCGTCTTGGGTGCCGCGCAAACGGTTCCAGTAGTCGTAAACATCGATGATGGTGTGATGACGCACGGTGCACCCAATCTGTTTCATTACAGTCCAGAATCAGGCCGTCATGGCCTGCTTGGGTGTTATCCTGCGGGTTTCATGCCAAGTCGGGCCCGTTAAGGTTAAAGAAGGGTTTCGATTGCCCGTCCCGCCCTTCCATGGGAGTTGTCTTGTCATCGCTTCGGAAACGAAGTTCAGCACGAAAGACTTATCGGGCACGGGGTTATCCCGGGGGACGCTCGGCCGCCGTCCGGTTCTGCCGGACGGCTTTTTTTTTGCCCGACGCTCCTGTAAGGCTGTGGCCTCGAAGTATGAGGGTACAGATGGACGAGCAATCGCCGGAGCGGCAGACGAACGGTGAGGAACGGGTGCAGGCCAAGCGCGAACCGGTCTTCAATCTGCCAGGCATTCTCGTTGCAACACTCGCCCTTCTTGCCGCTATTTACGCCGTGCAGACGCTGGTCCTGCCGGATCAGGCGGTCGAGTGGCTGCTCCTCACCTTCGGCTTCATCCCCGCGCGCTACGTGATTCCGCTGTCGGAACAGGGGCTGCAGTGGCTGTGGAGCCCGGTAACCTATTCGCTGCTGCACGGAAGCATCGAGCATATCCTGTTCAACGGCCTGTGGCTGATGGCCTTCGGCGCGCCGGTCATCCGGCGGATCGGTATCGGCCGCTATCTGACCTTCTGGTTCCTCTCGTCGATCGCTTCGGCAGCGTTGCATGCCGCATTGAACTGGGGCGATCCGACGCTGCTGATCGGCGCATCCGGCGTGATTTCAGGGCTGATGGGTGCAGCCTGCCGGTTTGCCTTTCCTGCCGATGCGCGTCCGGGCCGGCCGGCGCATCTCAATCCGCGGCTTTCGATCGTGCAGACGTTCCGCAGCCGCACGGTGATCGCCTTCACATTGTTCTGGCTGTTCGGCAACGCGCTGATCGCCGTCGGCGTGCCGCTGATCGGCGACGGCAGCCAGGCGATCGCCTGGGACGCCCATATCGGCGGTTTCGTCTTCGGCTTCTTCCTGTTTCCGCTGTTCGACCGTGCACTACCGCCTTCGGACGAAGGTCAGTACGAGCCGTCCGTATTGCAATCCTGATCGTTGAAGTGCACCATTCCAACTGATCCGCGTTGGGAGGAGAGACCGTCGCGGATGCCTGTGATCCAGTAAAGTGTATCCACTTACGACATAGGAGGTTGCTGATGTCCAACACAGTAAAAGCCATACTCGACCTGAAGGGCCGCGACGTCGTGACGGCTGGTCCGAACACCACCGTTGCCGAAGCCGCCAAGGTGCTCAGCCAGAAGAAGATCGGCGCGATCGTCATCGTCGGCGTGCAGGGCAAGATTTCCGGGATATTTACCGAACGCGACGTCGTTCATGCGATCGCCAAATCAGGCAAGGACTGTCTTGACCAACCGGTCGCATCGATGATGACTTCCAAAGTGTTCCGCTGCCACGAGGATTCGACCGTCAACGAACTGATGGAGCTGATGACCAGCAAGCGCTTCCGGCATGTGCCGGTGGAGAGCAACGGCAAGCTCAGCGGCATCATTTCGATCGGTGACGTGGTGAAGACCCGCATTGCAGCGGTCGAGCGCGAGGCCGAAGAGATCAAGGCCTATATCGCAGGGTAGGCACACCGCCGGCCATCACGCGTGGCCGGCAAAAGCTTCCTGCATTCGCTTGAGTTCGGGAAGCCTCAGCGAGGCTTCCTGGTAACCGCGCTCGATTGCCTCGCCGGCGCGATGGAACTCCGAAAGCCCGATATCGCTCAGCCGCGGATGCAGCGAGATATCCGGCGGGTCGCCCGCCAGGCGCGCGCGTGAAATCCTGTCCTGAATGATGTTGAAGGCCTGCACCATGACGCCGGTCATGCCGAGGCGCGTATAGGGTGTTTCCTCGCGCTTCTGCATTTCCTGAACCGTCAGTCCGGCATTGTGCTTGACGACGGCGGAGCGGCCGAAGAGGTCGTAGTTGAGGTTAACAGCGCAGACGAGCGGCTGCTCGTAGCTGCGGCAGACGGACACCGGCACCGGATTGACGAGGGCGCCATCAACGAGCGTCCGGTTGTTGCTGCGGATCGGCTCGAAGATGCCGGGCAGGGCGTAGGAAGCGCGCAGCGCCGTAATCAGTGAGCCATTGGAGATCCAGACCTCGTGGCCGGTATTGACCTCGGCGGCCACGGCGACGAAGGGACGGTCGAGATCCTCGATATTCAAACCTTCCAGATGCTCGGCCATGCGCTTCGTCAGCCGCATGCCGCCGAACAGGCCGCTGCCGCCGATCGTCAGATCGAGCAGGCTGGCGATGCGGCGCATGGTGAGCGAACGGGCGAATTCTTCGAGTTCGTCGAGCTTTCCGGCGAGATAGCAGCCGCCGACGAGAGCACCGATCGAGGTGCCGGCGATCATGCCGATCTCGATGCCGGCTTCATCCAACGCTCGCAACACGCCGATATGGGCCCAGCCACGCGCGGCGCCGCCGCCGAGCGCGAGAGCGATCTTGGCTTTCTTCTGTGGTGGTGGGGAGATCGTAGGAACTGTCATATCGGGCAATGTGGAAGACGAACCGGAATCGGATTGGCCAGCTTCAGAGCCCTGACGGTGCAAACTCCAGTTCAGCATGGCGTGCCTCCTCCCGGCAGAACACTCTGTGTTTTCGAAGTGTGTTCCTCTTCCCTTTCCAAATCGTATATAGAGGGCTGATCTGTCCCTATAAGAGGCAAATGCCGCCGTTTTGCGCTATTTCTTATAGACGTCAGCGGGATCGAAATGGCGCTCGTCATCGACGATGTCGAGCATCGGCTTTCCATCCTGCAACGATACGGTCCGATAGAAGCATGAACGGCGGCCAGTATGGCATGTCGCATCGTGACCGGCGACCTCTACTTTCAGCCAGATGGCATCCTGATCGCAATCGGTACGGATCTCCCTGACCGTTTGGATATTGCCCGACGTTTCACCCTTCATCCACAGCTTGCCGCGCGAACGGCTGAAGTAGTGCGCCTTGCCTGTCTGGATGGTGAGCGCCAGAGCCTGCGCGTTCATATGTGCGACCATCAGGAGCTCTCCGTCCTGGACGTCGGTCACGATCGCAGTAATCAATCCGCGATCATCGAAGCGCGGGGTGAAATCCCCCGCGTCCTCGAGCTCGGATTTGTCGTCTGAAGGCGCGTTGAAGGCGAATGGCGTCATCGATCGGCTCTCTTTGTGAAGCCGGTATCAGCGGCCCCGTACCATGGACATGAATCGCGCCTGGTCGGCAGGTTCGGACTTGAAGGTCCCAGTAAAGGTTGTCGTCAATGTGGTCGAACCCTGCTTCTGCACACCGCGCATGGCCATGCACATATGTTCGGCTTCGATCATGACCGCGACGCCGCGCGGACGCAACGTTTCATCGATCGACTTGGCGATCTGCGCCGTCATGGTTTCCTGCGTCTGCAGGCGCCGGCCGAAGATCTCTACGACGCGGGCGATCTTCGACAGGCCGAGCACCTTGCCATCAGGCATATAGGCGACATGCGCCTTGCCGATGATCGGGACCATGTGATGTTCGCAGTGCGAGAAGAACGGAATGTCCTTGACGAGGACCATGTCGTCATAACCGGCAACCTCTTCGAAGGTGCGGCCGAGCACGTCCTCTGCGTCCATATCGTAGCCGGCAAAGAGTTCGCGATAGGCCTTGGCCACGCGCGAGGGGGTGTCGAGCAGGCCTTCACGCGCCGGATCTTCACCGGCCCAGCGCAGCAGCGTGCGGACGGCGTCTTCAGCTTCCTTCTGGCTCGGGCGGTTGGAATCGCGGCTGTTCTGCGGAAAATTCTTTACAATGGCGTCCATACTGTTCAAGTCTCCTGATCCGCTCGCATGCGGATCGTCTTTCGGACTCGCCAACTGGTATCCCCTGTCAGGAATGTTGCACCTTTGGCAGGCTCCGGGGCTTTCAGGGCGTCGCCCATCCGGCACGGTTTCCCAATCAATCTTACCGGAGGCCATTGCTTTTTCATGGCCCTCGAACGACATACATATAGGAAGACAGCGTCTTCATGTAAGTATGCTAACACGAGACGGTGCGTTTTTTGTTTAAGATACAATGACCACCGAATGAGCCGGTCCACAGCGATCTGGGGCGGAATTGACCATGGACGAGATCTACAACAGCAAAATCCTGGAATTTGCCGGTAATATCCCGCGGATCGGCAGCCTCGAAGATGCCGATGCCAGCACCCAGGCGCATTCGAAGCTATGCGGTTCGAAGGTGAAGATCTGGCTGAAAATGGATGGCGATACCGTCAGCGATTTCGCCCATGACGTCAAAGCCTGCGCGCTCGGCCAGGCGTCCTCGTCTGTCATGGCGCGCCATGTCATTGGCGCCACCGCAGGCGAGTTGCGCAAGGCGCGCCAGGATATGCTCGACATGCTGAAGGCCGACGGCGAAGGTCCCGAAGGACGCTTCGAGGAGATGCGCTACCTGCGCCCGGTCAAGGATTACAAGGCACGGCACGCCTCGACGATGCTGACCTTCGACGCTGTCGTCGATGCCATCAGCCAGATCGAGGCGAAGCGCGCCGAGATGGCGGAAGCCTAAGGCGATGTGCGAGTTCTGCTCCCTGCAGCATGACGACGAGGATGAGGGCGGCGCCGCGGCGGCTCCGCAGAAGTCCAAACGCTTCTCCCGCAATTACACGGGCGCTTTCCCGAAAACGCCGGGCAGGCTCGCCGGCATGGGTTTGATCCGGTTTTACCAGCTGACGCTCTCCGGTTTCATCGGCAATTCCTGCCGTCATATCCCGACCTGCTCCGAATATGGCTACGAGGCCGTCGCCCGCCATGGGCTGTGGGCAGGCGGATGGATGACGCTGTTTCGCGTCGGACGCTGCGGTCCGGGTGGCACGAGCGGGCTCGATCCGGTGCCGGAACGGCTGGAACGGCGATTCCATTGGTGGACACCCTGGCGCTATCTCGCGTTCGGCCGGAAAGCCGCGTGACCGTCTACGTTGCCCTGCTGCACAGTATCGTCCTGGCGCCGGGACGCCGGGTGGTGATGTCCGACCTGCGCGACATGGCCTCGGCGCTCGGCTACCGCAACCCACGCACACTTGTCTCGACCGGCAATATCATCTTCGAGGCACCGGAGTCGCCTACCGGTGATATCGAGAAGAAGCTGGAGGCGGCGTTCATCGAGAAGTTCGGCAAGCCGGTCGACATCATCGTCCGCACCGGCAAGAGCTGGGAGCGGCTGGCACGGTCCAATCCGTTTCCTGATGGTGAGGGCAGCCAGGTGATCGTTCGCGTCATGCGCAAGCCGCTCGATATCTCGGCACTCGACAAGCTGAAGGCCTATGCCGACCCCAGCCAGCGTCTGGCGCTTGCCGATGGCGATCTGTGGATCGATTTCGCCGGCAAGCCCAGCGAATGGAAACTGCTTTCGGCGCTGACCACCAAGCGCATGGGGGCGGGCACGCTGCGCAACTGGAACACCATCCGCGGCTTGGCCGAGATGCTCTGACAAGACCTGCTTTTTCTTTACTAACAGGCCAAATCCGATTATCAGGCGGCAGCGCTTGCGTACGGACGCGCGCTTCATTGCAACCACCCGCATTCGTTGGCGGGACTGGACAAGGAGAATATCGATATGTCCCAATCCGTTTCCCTGACTTTCCCTGATGGCAATGTGCGCGATTTCGCCGCCGGTACGACCGGACGCGAGGTTGCCGAATCCATTTCCAAGTCGCTTGCCAAGAAGTCCGTCGCCATTGCGATCGACGGCGTTGTGCGCGACCTTTCCGATCCCGTGACAACGGGCAAGATCGAGATCATCACCCGCAATGACGAGCGCGCGCTGGAACTCATCCGCCACGATGCAGCACACGTCATGGCCGAGGCCGTGCAGGAGCTCTGGCCCGGCACGCAGGTCACCATCGGTCCGGTGATCGAGAACGGCTTCTATTACGACTTTGCGAAGAACGAGCCCTTCACGCCCGACGATCTGCCGAAGATCGAAAAGAAGATGAAGGAGATCATCGCTCGCAATGCGCCCTTCACCAAGCAGGTGTGGTCGCGCGAAAAGGCGAAGGAAGTCTTTGCCGCCAAAGGCGAGCAGTACAAGGTCGAGCTCGTCGATGCGATCCCTGAAGGACAGGATCTGAAGATCTACAATCAGGGCGAATGGTTCGACCTTTGCCGCGGTCCGCATATGGCCTCCACCGGCCAGATCGGTAACGCCTTCAAGCTGATGAAGGTTGCCGGCGCCTATTGGCGCGGCGACAGCAACAATGCCATGCTCTCTCGCATCTACGGCACGGCCTTCGCCGAGCAGTCCGAGCTCGACAACTATCTGCATATTCTTGCCGAAGCCGAGAAGCGCGATCACCGCAAGCTTGGCCGCGAGATGGACCTGTTCCATTTCCAGGAAGAGGGCCCGGGCGTCGTGTTCTGGCATGGCAAGGGCTGGCGCATGTTCCAGACCTTGACCGCCTACATGCGCCGCCGCCTCGCCGGTACCTATGAAGAGGTCAACGCACCGCAGGTCCTCGATGCTTCGCTCTGGGAGACCTCTGGTCACTGGGGCTGGTATCAGGAGAACATGTTTGCGGTGAAGTCGGCTTACGCCTTTACGCATCCCGAAGACAAGGAAGCCGACAACCGCATCTTCGCGCTGAAGCCGATGAACTGCCCGGGTCACGTGCAGATCTTCAAGCATGGCCTGAAATCCTATCGCGAGCTGCCGATCCGCCTTGCCGAATTCGGCAATGTGCATCGCTATGAGGCGTCGGGCGCACTGCACGGGCTGATGCGCGTCCGCGGCTTCACGCAGGACGATGCGCATGTGTTCTGCACCGACGAGCAGATGGCTTCGGAATGCCTCAGGATCAACGACCTGATCCTCTCGGTTTACGAGGATTTCGGCTTCAAGGAGATCGTCGTCAAACTCTCGACCCGTCCCGAAAAGCGCGTTGGCACCGACGCCCTCTGGGATCGTGCCGAAAGCGTGATGATGGACGTGTTGAAGACGATCGAGGCACAGTCAGAGGGCCGCATCAAGACCGGCATTCTGCCGGGCGAGGGCGCTTTCTACGGGCCGAAGTTCGAATATACGCTGAAGGACGCCATCGGTCGCGAATGGCAGTGCGGCACGACGCAGGTGGATTTCAACCTGCCGGAGCGTTTCGGCGCCTTCTATATCGACAGCAATTCGGAAAAGACGCAGCCGGTGATGATCCATCGCGCCATCTGCGGCTCCATGGAACGCTTCCTCGGTATCCTGATCGAGAACTTCGCCGGCCACATGCCGCTGTGGATCGCACCGCAGCAGATCGTTGTCGCGACGATCACGTCCGAAGCCGATGGCTACGGCGCCGAAGTTGCCGAAGCACTGCGCGAAGCCGGTCTGAACGTTTCGACCGACTTCCGTAACGAGAAGATCAACTACAAGGTCCGCGAACATTCCGTTACGAAGGTGCCGGTGATCATCGTCTGCGGCAAGAAGGAATCCGAAGAGCGGACGGTCAACATCCGCCGCCTCGGCAGCCAGGACCAGACTTCGATGACGCTTGATGCGGCGATCGAAAGCCTGACCTGGGAAGCGACCCCGCCAGACGTTCGCCGCAAGATCGAAGCGAAAAAGGCCAAGGCTGCCTGATCGTTTCCCGCTGAAACAAAACAGATCAAGGGGCGGCTCTCGCGAGAGGGCCGCCCCTTTTGACATTCATATTCCGAGAACGGTTACGCTTGGCGGCGTGAAATCCTTGATCCCCAGTTTCGGGTAATCGCATTTACGATCAAACTTGGCCTTCGATACCGTCCGCATGCATTTCGGGTCGGTCTTGAAGGCATATCCGGGCAAACTGACGTACTTGACACTCGGCGCACAGAGCGCGAGCGCGATACACATCGTCAATGCCGCGCAGATGGTCCGCATGGGACACCTCCTTCGTTCGGCATGACTTCTCGATACGGAACCCCTCCGCACGCCAGACAATTGCATGTCCACCTTCAGGCTTCCATTCGCCTAATCGGATGCAGGTGCTCTGCGCGTGGGCTATGCGCCGCTCATCGGGATGGGCGAGGGGAATGCTCCGTTCAGAGGAGGAACCGGCCAATCAGTCGGCGTCTGCGCCATCCGATCCGCTGTTCGGAACCAGCTGGTCGTAGGACGGCAGCGGCGCCTGCGCCGATTTCTGCGGCGGCTCACCTGCCGCAGAGGGCTGCGGCTCAGGCTGGACGGTTGTTGCGGCGCTGTCCGGCTCCTGTGGCTGGACGTCCTTCATCAGCACTTCGACGTCGGTGTTCTTGCCGGCTTCGACCTTGAAGTCGCGCTGGTAGATCTTGTCCTTGTTGCGGGCGACGGCGGAATATTCGCCTTCGGCAAGCACCATGGTCGGGAAGGCGCTGACGCTTTCGCCGACGCTGTCGCCTGCGGCGGTCAGGATCGACCAAGCGGTGTCGGCGATCGCCTCGCCACCGGCGTCGGAGACGAGCTTGAAGGTGATCTGCGCCGCGCGGTGCTGGATCGTCGCTTCGGTCAGCTTGCCGGCCTCGATCTGGATATCGGCGCGGATCACGGCATTGACATCGCCATATTCGGAGACGACGTGATAGGTCCCGGCATTCAGGCGAACGACGGTATTCGGAGATACATCGGCCATGACCAGGCCACGCTCGCCGTCGTCGCGGACTTCGGAGGAATAGATCGAGAAGCTCAGCTGATCCGGGCGGATGCGGACGTCGGAACCGGATACCGCATTCAACAGCAGACCACCGGCATCGAGCACCATGACCTGCTTATCGACCGTGCCGCTCTCGGGCACGTTGACCTTCTTGGTGACGCCGGCGCGCCCGAAGGAGACATTGACGAAGTAATCACCGGGCGCCAGCTGGAACGCGGCGGAACCGCCCTTGGCGCTGGCGATCAGCGGCAGCTTGCCGTCGGCACCGGCGATCGGACTGAAAACATACCAGGAAAGGCCGTCTTCGACAGGCTGCCCGTCGGCCGTCAGCTTTGCCTCCATCGGCACTTCATGCAGAAGCGCGCCCGGCGGCGTCGTGCCGGGGGCGATGAAGGCGTTCAGCTTCGGCATCTTGGCCGTGGTGTCGAGCTGCTTGAAGTCCTTGAATGCGTCCTGCGCACCTGCCGAAAACGGCGAGGAGATCACCAGTGCAAGCGCAAGGGCTATCCGCGCAAGGGGCAAAATGCCGGTCATGAGTTTCCTGGACCGATTGACTTTAGAAATCACAGGGGCCACTTCAAGACCAACCCGATGGCAAATTCAAGACCCATCCCCGTTACAGTCCTGAAATTGAAAGTTTCTCCCGCATGAAATCCGATATCAAGCTGATCGATTACCTCAACGTGCGCCGTTCCATTCCTGCATTCCAGATGTGCGAGCCGGGTCCCGACAAAGCCGAAATCGAGGAAATTCTTCGCCTGTCGTCGCGCGTTCCTGATCACGGCAAGCTGGCGCCATGGCGCTTCATCGTCTATCGCGGCGAGGAGCGTGTGCGGATCGGCGAGGAATTGCTGAAGCTCGCCCTCGAGGCCAAGCCTGAGCTGTCGGACGAGATGATCCAGGTGGAACGCACGCGCTTCACCCGGGCTCCTGTCGTCGTCGCCGTCGTCAGCAAAGCCGGGCCGCATTTCAAGATCCCGGAATGGGAGCAGGTGATGTCGGCGGGTGCGCTGTGCCTTAACGTCATCTTCTCCGCCAATGCCCATGGCTGGGTGGCGAACTGGCTGACAGAGTGGTTCGCCTTCGACGAACGCGCCTATCCGCTGCTCGGCGTGCAGCCGGGTGAGAAGGTTGCCGGCTTCATCCATATGGGTTCGTCTGAATTTCCGCCGGTCGAGCGCCCGCGCCCGGAACTGACGGAAACCGTAACCTGGGTCGGTGGAGAGAACTGATGTTCTACCGGACGGACGCCAACAAGCATGGCCTGGCGCATGATCCTTTCAAGGCGATCGTGTCGCCGCGGCCGATCGGCTGGATCGGGACGAAGGGCACGGATGGTTCGCTGAACCTCGGCCCCTATTCCTTCTTCAATGCGATCTCGGATCGCCCAAAGCTGGTGATGTTCTCGTCGAGCGGCCGCAAGCACAGCCAGAAGAATGCGGCCGAGACAGGTGTTTTCACCTGCAATTTCGTCAGCCGCCATCTGGTCGAGCACATGAATGTGTCATCGGCGGCCGTGCCCTACGGAACCAACGAGTTCGAGCTTGCGAGGCTGACGGCGCGGCAGGGCGAGATCGTCGACGCACCCTATGTCGCGGAAGCCTTTGCGGTTCTGGAATGCAAGGTCACCGAAATCATCGAGCCGAAGGGGCTGTCCGGCGAGCCGTCCGAGAATGTCATGGTGCTCGGCGAAGTGGTCGGCATCCATATCGACGAGACGATCATCCGCGAAGGCCGCCTGGACATGTCGATCGCCCGGCCGGTGGCTCGCATGGGATACATGGACTATGCGGAAGGCAGCGATGTCTTCAAAATGATGCGGCCGAAGACGCCCTGATGCGCTTGTGCCCTGCGCACAGGGGTTAATGAATATGGTGAACCAATCATAAACCATTTGCCGGTAGCGTTCTCAAAACAAGAGGAGCGTGAAGGAATCACGTTCCGCAGGTTGGGGCGTAATGGTGATTGTAGAGGCATTCCTTCGCTGGGTCGAAACTGCCAAGTCCGGAGACCGGGCACGAGCGGCCAGCGCCCTTGGCCGGGCCTATCTGCAATCCGAGATGCAGCCGGAAGAGCGCAAGGCCGCCGAGATGGCGATGACCTTCCTGCTCGACGATCCGTCGCCTAAAGTCCGCCTCGCTCTCGCAGAAGCCATCGCCTGGTCGGATGAAGCGCCGCGCTCGCTGATCCTGGCCTTGGCCGAAGATCAGCCGGAAATTGCCTGCCATGCTGTGACCTGCTCGCCGCTGCTGACCGATGCCGATCTCGTGGATCTCGCCGGACGGGGCAGCGAGGTGACGCGGATGCTGATCGCAGCGCGCAGCAGCTTGTCGCGCGCCGTCTCTGCGGCGCTTGCCGAGATCGGCGGCGAGGAGGACGTGCTCTGCCTGCTTGAAAACAACGGCGCCTCGATCGCACCGCATTCGCTGAAGCGTATCGCCGAAAGGCTCGGTGACTGCTGCGATATTCGCAATCTGCTGCTCGATCGCGAGAGCCTGCCGGCCGATGCCCGCCAGCTTCTGACGCAGCATGTCAGCGATGCGCTGGTGGCGCTGCCGCTCGTCCAGGCCGCCATCGGCTTCAACCGTCTGCAACGGATCAGCCGCGAGGCGACGCAGTCTGCCGTCGTCTCGATCGCCGGCGAAATTCAGCCGCGCGAGATCGACGACCTCGTCGAGCATCTGCGCGTCCACGGCCATCTGACGCCATCCTTCCTGATGCATGCGCTGTGCTCGGGAAAGGTCGATTTCTTCGCAGGCGCCGTCGTCAACCTGACGGGCTGCAGCGAAAAACGGGTCCGCTCGATCCTGGCGACTGGCCGCATGCATGCTGTTTGCGCGCTTTACGAGACAGCAGGTTTGACGCGTGAAATCAGCACGATCTTCGTCGAGGCGACGTTGTTGTGGCGCGAGGCTTCGCGAAAGGCTTCGGCAACGATGCTTTCGACGATCTGCGGCCGGCTGCTTGAACGCTTCCGCCATCACGGCGCCCATGACGCCGTCAAGGAACTGCTCGACATGGTCGAGAAGCTGCATATTGCCGAGCAGCGCCAGTCGGCGCGCGCCTATGCCTCGCAGGCAGCGCTTGTCGCAGCCTAGTGGCTAAAGCGCTGGGCGACCCAGGAATATCCGTTTGAAACGAAATGCACCGGCTTGACGAGCGTCTGCTTGATGTCGTCACCGGTTGGCAGCCCGGCGCGGACGCGCTCGGCAACCCGCACAGCATAGGCGCGAATGCCGGTTGGCTGCGGTTGTTCGACGGCTGGAGCCGTTGCTGTTGCCTGCGCTTCAAGCTTTGCTGTCTCGGGAGCGGCTGTGGGCTTCGGTTCCTCGCAGACGGCGATCACTGTCGGATACTTGGCGTTGGTAAAACCCTTCAGCTGCTTTTCCGATTCGGCATCGCACATCGCCACCGTCTGCCAATGCTTGTCGACCGTCGCCACGTAATTGCATTGGGTGACGGAATCGTTGCACCCGAAGATGGTCATGGCGATGAGGACGGCTTGCATATCCGGGATCCCTGGCTATTGAAACTCATGATCTTAGACGTCGCAATTCCAACGGAATAAAGGCGGTTACATTACCATCTCTTCATGCAAGCCGACCAGGAAAGCAGAAGCCATGTTCGTGACCATCACCCTCGAAACGCCGCGCCAGCCTGAAATCATACGCCTGCTCGACATGTCGGATGCCTATGCGGCTTCGCTCTATCCGTCCGAGAGCAACCATCTCGTCGATCTCTCGTCGCTGGAGCAGCCTTCGGTGAGCTTCTTCGTCGCGCGTAACGACGGTGTGGCCGTCGGCTGCGCAGCTCTTGTCGAAGCGGGCGATGGTACGGCGGAGATCAAGCGGGTGTTCGTCGACCCCGAGGCACGCGGCCTCAAAGCGGCCAGCCGGCTGATGGACAAGCTCGAGGAGCAGGCAACGAAGCGCGGACTAAAAGCGATTCGTCTTGAAACCGGCATCTACCAGCCCGAGGCGATCGGCCTTTACCGCAAGTACGGCTATGTCGAGATCGAGCCTTTCGGCTCATACCAGCCGGATCCGCTCAGTCTGTTCATGGAAAAGCGGCTCGGCTGATCAGCCCTCGGCTGCCGCGCGCTGCGATGGCGGCGCCTGCTCATCGATGATGATTTCGGGTCCGGTGCCGCCCTGATCGGCGGTGCGGACCTCGTGCATCCACTCGCGCCAGATTGCGACCAGCAGGGCCATCAGCACCGGACCGATGAAGAGGCCGAGGAAGCCCATGGTTTTCACGCCGCCGACCAGACCGAAGAAAGTCGGCAGGAAGGGAAGCTTGATCGGGCCGCCGACCAGTTTCGGCCGCAACGTCTTGTCGACGATGAAGAGTTCGACGCTGCCCCAGATGAAGAGCCCGGCGCCGGCAACATGCGAGCCGCTGGCGACCAGATAGATCGATACCAGCGTGAAGGAGAGCGGCGCGCCACCCGGGATCAGCGCCATGATGCCGGTCAATACGCCAAGCGTCACGGGCGAGGGCACGCCGGCGATCCAATAGGCGATGCCGAGAACGATGCCTTCGCCAATCGCAATCAGCGTCATGCCCATCACGGTCGAGCTGATAGTTGCCGGAACCACGCGGGAGATCCGCTCCCAGCGGTTCGGCAGGATGCGTTCGCCGAGCATGTCGATCTGCTTGGAGAAGGAGGAACCGTCGCGATAGACGAAGAACAGCGCGATCAGCATGAAGAGCAGCGTCAGCAGCAGATGGAACGATGCGCCGCCAGCGGCCAGCACCGCACGATAGATATTGCCGATATTGGCGCCGCTGACGGCCTGGATAACTTCGCCCATCGAACCCGGCGTGCCGATATATTTCGTCCAGAGCTCGTCGATATAGGGACCGGCAAAGGGCAGGGCGAGGATCCATTGCGGCGTTGGAGCGCCCATCCGGTTGGCGCGGATCGCCCAGGCGACCCATTCACGGACTTCGCCCGTCGTATAGGTGATCGCAAAAACGATCGGAATGACCAGGAAGGTGATGATCAGGATGATGGCGATGGTCGCGGCGATGGTGGTGTTGCCGCCGACGCGGGAGAGCAGCTTGCGATAGAGCGGCCAGCTGGCAAAGCCGATGACGAGGGCTGCCAGGACCGGGACAACGAATCCGTAGAAGAAATAGACGCCGGCGGCGACGATCAGGATCAGGAGCCAGCGTGCGGCTGATATCGAGGGAATAAGGGGCGTGCGGGCATGTGCGGAGGGACCAAGCCACCGCGGCTCGCCTGGCAGTTTGTTTTTATTCGAGAGGCTCACGTCGTTCCCTGCTTTTCTTCTCAACCACGGATATGGGCCATCGTGCCACCGGACGCAAGCATTTCGGCCAGGAAATGCCAGTTGCTCGGGCAGCGCCAAGGACCATGCCGCGGTTGGCATAGCGCTTTGTGCTGAAGCCAGTGTGACGGCAATTTCCTGCCAGAGTGTTGACCGTCAGCGAAAAGATGATGCGCGCCGCTCAACGAGAAATCGCAAAGGATGGCAGAACGCCAAACGAAAACAGCGCGACGGAGCAGATCCGGCGCGCTGTTTCGAAGTCTTTTGCGAGCCGCCTCTTAGATATCGAGGTTCTCGGCGAAAGCGGCCCGATCCTGAATGAAGCGGAAGCGGGCTTCCGGCTTGGTACCCATGAGGTCATCGACCGCCGTCCGCGTACCCTCGAAATCGATCTCATCGATCAGCACGCGCAGCAATGTACGCTTGCTCGGATCCATGGTGGTTTCCTTGAGCTGGGCGGGCAGCATTTCGCCGAGACCTTTGAACCGGCTGATTTCCACCTTCGACTTGCCCTTGAATTCCTTCTCCATCAGCTCCGCGCGGTGTCTGTCGTCGCGCGCATAGGCCGATTTCGCACCCTGCGTCAGCTTGTAGAGTGGCGGAACGGCAAGGAAGAGGTGACCGCCACGCACGAGTTCCGGCATCTCCTGATAGAAGAAGGTGATCAGCAGCGAGGCGATGTGAGCACCGTCGACGTCGGCATCGGTCATGACGATGATGCGTTCGTAGCGGAGGTCTTCCTCGCGGTATTTCGAGCGCGTGCCGCAGCCGAGCGCCTGGACGAGGTCCGAAAGCTGCTGGTTGGCACCGAGCTTTTCGCGCCCGGCGCTGGCGACGTTGAGGATCTTGCCGCGCAGCGGCAGGATCGCCTGGTTTGAGCGGTTCCGCGCCTGCTTGGCAGAGCCGCCTGCCGAGTCACCTTCGACGATGAAGAGTTCGGCGCCGGCAGCGGTGTTCTGCGAGCAGTCGGCGAGCTTGCCGGGCAGGCGCAGCTTGCGTACCGCGGTCTTGCGGTTGACTTCCTTTTCCTTGCGGCGGCGAAGGCGCTCTTCAGCGCGTTCGATCACCCAGTCGAGCAGCTTGGCTGTCTCGTTGGGATTGTCGGCGAGGTAATGATCGAAGGGGTCGCGAAGAGCGTTTTCGACGATGCGCTGGGCCTCGACGGTGGCGAGCTTGTCCTTCGTCTGGCCGACGAACTCAGGCTCGCGGATGAAGATCGACAGCATGCCGACTGCGGAGATCATCACATCGTCGGTGGTGATCTGCGCGGCACGCTTGTTCTGCGTCAGTTCGCCATAGGCCTTCAGACCCTTGGTCAGAGCAATGCGCAGTCCGGCCTCGTGCGTACCGCCTTCTGGCGTCGGAATGGTGTTGCAATAGGAATGAAGCTGGGGATCGCCGCCATACCAGGTGATCGCCCATTCCATAGAGCCGTGGCCGCTGGCCTTCTCGGTCTTGCCGGCAAAGATCTCGCGGGTGACGGTGAAGTCCTTGCCCATCGTTGCCTGAAGATAATCCTTCAGGCCGCCGGGGAAGTGGAAGACCGCCTTGTTCGGGACATCGGACCCCTCAGGCAGAATGCCGTCATCGCAGCTCCAACGGATTTCGACGCCGCCGAAGAGATAGGCTTTCGACCGCGCCATGCGGAACACCCGGCCCGCATCGAACTTGGCGTGATCGCCGAAGATTTGCGGATCGGGATGGAAGCGGACGCGCGTGCCGCGACGGTTATGAACGTCGCCAAGCTCCTCGAGGCCACCCTGCGGCAGGCCGCGCGAGAAGCGCTGGCGGTAGAGCTTGCGATTGCGGGCGACTTCGACTTCCAGATCGTCGGACAGCGCGTTGACGACAGAGACGCCGACGCCGTGCAGACCGCCCGACGTTTCATAGGCCTTGCCGTCGAACTTACCGCCGGCATGCAGCTTGGTCATGATGACTTCGAGCGTCGATTTGCCGGGAACCTGCGGATGGTTCTCGACCGGGATACCACGGCCGTTGTCGCTGACCGTCAGGTAGCCCTGGATATCGAGATGGACCTCGATGAAGTTGGCGTGACCGGCAACGGCTTCGTCCATCGAGTTGTCGATGACTTCGGCAAACAGGTGGTGCAATGCCTTCTCGTCGGTGCCGCCGATATACATGCCTGGACGCATGCGCACCGGCTCGAGGCCTTCGAGGACGCGGATCGACGAGGCGCCGTAATCATCCGATGTGGACGAAGCGGGGCCGGGGCGGGCGGAAGCGGCGGGTGCTGCCACGACGGGCTTTTCCGCAGGCGCAGCCGGCTTTGCTGGCTCCTCCTGCTTGGGCGCGAGGGGCATTCCGGCGAAGAGGTCGTTGCTGTCATCCATGGAATCGTTCAGATCTTCAATCCTGTTTGGGCAGCCCGTCCGCATGGGCTGGACCCAAAATCACCGCATTTGATGTCACGTTTGCGAATCAGGCAGATTTTGCCAGAAATCGCCTCGTTACGCGACGCCGCCCGATTTGGCGGAATTCTCTAGAATTGGTTTGCGTTGCCGGGCGCGGAATGGCAAGCGGACTTATCTCTGAGGAAAGCGCTCGCATGAAAATGTCCACAAGTCATTGCATGATTGTCACCGCAATTGCGGCCTTTTTGCTGTCCGGCGGGCTAAAGGCCTCCGCGGCCGACGTCCTGCCGCCGTACAAGGACGAGCTGTTTTCGGCACAAACAGTGCTCCAGACTTCCGATAACGGCGCCTTCGAGATGATCAGCTATGACGAGATGCGCGACATCAACGGCCGTGATCAGATCCCGGAACAGCGAGTCCAGCAGAAATACGTGTCGCTTGGCATCCGCAAGCTGCAACAGGAAGAAACGCTCTCGCTCGATGGGCACCGGATCGATGTCACCAGGGTGGGACCGGCGGAAAATGCCGCCTTTACGGTGATCTTCATTCATGGGCGCGACGGCACGCGCCGGCTCGGTGCCAACGATTTCACCTTCGGCGGCAACTTCAACCGGGTGAAGAACCTCGTCGCCGGCAATGGCGGCGTCTATTACTCGCCGACCGTCAAGACCTTCGACAGCGATGGCGTTGCCAACATCGTCGAGCTGATCCGCTACGCCAGCGAGAAGTCCGGTGGCAAGCCTGTCATTCTCACCTGCGCCTCGATGGGCAGCCAGATCTGCTGGGGCGTGACGCGGGATGCGGCGAGCGTCAAGCGGCTGAAGGGCATGCTGATCATGAGCGGCGTCACCGATCCGGATTTTACCAAGAGCGCCTTCTACAAGGCCAAGCTGCCGATGTACTTCGCCCATGGCAGCCGCGATCCTGTCTATGCCGCGACCGATCAGCAGGGGCTGTTCGAAACGCTCTACAAGTCCAAGTACCCGACCCGCTTCACGCTCTTCGACACCGGCAATCACGGGACGCCGATCCGAATGATCGACTGGCGCAAGGCGCTGAACTGGATTCTTGCTTCCTAGGCAGTCTAGCGAGCGGATTTTAAGCATTTTGGGCGCTAAACCGTCTTTTTCCCTTACGTAAGGGGCGGAAAGCTTTTCATTCTCTGCTGCTTTTGCTAAGGCCGCAGAATACCGGAAAAATGTGGAAGGCTTGGCATGACACCTGACGTGCGTCCGCTCGTGGCGGGGAACTGGAAAATGAACGGTACCCGCGACTCCCTCGACCAGATCAAGGCGATCTCGGAAGGTGTCAAAGGTCCGCTCTCCTCGAAGGTCGAGGCGTTGATCTGCCCGCCGGCCACGCTGCTTTATGTGGCGACGGCGCTCTGCACCGACAGCCCGCTGGCGATCGGCGCGCAGGATTGCCATCAGAAACCGTCCGGCGCCCATACCGGCGACATCTCGGCCGAAATGATCGCCGATTGCTTCGGCACTTACGTCATCGTTGGTCACTCCGAGCGTCGCACGGACCATGCCGAGACCGACCATCTGGTGCGCGCCAAGGCCGAGGCTGCATTCGCTGCCGACCTGACCGCCATCATCTGCATCGGCGAAACCGCCGACGAGCGCAAGGCCGGCCAGACGCTCGATATCATCAAGCGCCAGCTTTCCGCCTCGGTGCCTGACACCGCGACGGCCGAAAACACCGTGATCGCCTATGAGCCCGTCTGGGCGATCGGCACCGGTCTGACGCCGACCGTAGACGATGTCGAGAAGGCGCATGCCTTCATGCGCAGCGAGCTGACGGCCCGTTTCGGCGCCGAGGGCAAGAAAGTTCGCATCCTCTATGGCGGGTCGGTCAAGCCCTCCAACGCCAGGGAGCTGATGGGTGTCGCCAATGTCGATGGTGCACTGATTGGCGGCGCGAGCTTGAAAGCGGCGGATTTCCTCGCCATCTACGGCGCATACACGGAACTCACTGCCTAAATCTGAGCTAAGGGCTTGGAATAGGCGATTGCCTCATGTAAAGAGCGCCAGATTTTATTGGATGCCCGCCTTGTGGGCAGGACTGGACCCATGCAGACCGTATTGATTGTCATCCACCTCATGATCGTGCTGGCGCTTGTCGGCGTCGTGCTTATCCAGCGTTCGGAAGGCGGCGGCCTCGGCATCGGCGGCGGTTCCGGCTTCATGTCGGCGCGCGGCACGGCCAATGCGCTGACCCGCACGACCGCGATCCTGGCGACGCTGTTCTTCATCACGTCGCTCGGCCTCGGCATCCTGACGCGTTACCAGGGCAATCCGACGGATATCCTGAACCGCATTCCGGCAACGAGTGGCGCCGGCAACGGCATTCTCGATTCGCTGGGTGGCGGCGCTGCCAAGCCTCCGGCCAATCAGCCTGTCAGCAACGGCGTTCCGAATGGCGGCGCTGCCGCTCCGGCTCCTGCAGCACCCGCGGCTCCGGCCCCGGCTGCATCCGCGCCTGCTGCAACGGCTCCGGCACCTGCCGCGACGGCTCCCGCCGCCAGCGCACCGGCCGCAGCACCTGCTACTCCCGCCACCCCGGCCCAGCCGGGCGGCGTACCGACCGGACAATAAACCGGTCAGCGAAATAAACCGCCGGCAGGCCCAAGGGTCTGCCGGTTTTCTTTTGTTCAGATTCCACGCTGGCACCAAAAGTTCTGGAAAAGAATTTTTGGGCTGGTGGAATCGTTTTTGAAAAGGTATCCGGTGACTCCCATGGCGCGATACGTATTCATCACTGGCGGCGTGGTTTCCTCTCTCGGTAAAGGAATTGCGGCCGCGGCTCTCGGAGCGTTGCTGCAGGCCCGTGGATATCGGGTGCGGCTTCGCAAGCTCGACCCGTATCTGAACGTGGACCCGGGCACCATGAGCCCGACCCAGCACGGCGAAGTCTTCGTCACCGACGACGGCGCGGAAACCGATCTCGATCTCGGCCACTACGAGCGCTTCACCGGGCGTTCGGCGACCAAGACCGACAACATCACCACTGGCCGCATCTACAAGAACATCATCGACAAGGAACGCCGCGGCGATTACCTCGGCGCGACCGTCCAGGTCATTCCGCACGTGACGAACGAGATCAAGGATTTCGTCATCGAGGGCAATGACGACTACGATTTCGTCATCTGCGAAATCGGCGGCACGGTCGGCGACATCGAGGCGATGCCGTTCATGGAAGCGATCCGCCAGCTCGGAAACGACCTGCCGCGCGGCACCGCAATCTACGTCCACCTGACGCTGATGCCCTATATTCCGGCAGCCGGCGAACTGAAGACCAAGCCGACCCAGCATTCCGTCAAGGAACTGCAGGCGCTCGGCATTCATCCCGATATCCTGCTGGTACGCGCCGACCGCGAAATTCCGGAAGCCGAGCGCCGCAAGCTCTCGCTGTTCTGCAACGTTCGCCCGTCCGCCGTCATCCAGGCACTCGACGTTGCTAACATCTACGACGTGCCGATCGCCTACCATAAGGAAGGCCTCGACAACGAAGTGCTGGCCGCTTTCGGCATCGAACCGGCACCGAAGCCGCGCCTCGACGCCTGGGATGAGGTCTGCAACCGTATCCGCACGCCTGAAGGCGAAGTGACGATCGCGATCGTCGGCAAGTACACCGGCCTCAAAGATGCCTACAAGTCGCTGATCGAGGCGCTGCATCACGGCGGTATCGCCAACCGCGTCAAGGTCAACCTTGAATGGATCGAGTCGGAGATCTTCGAAAAGGAAGATCCCGCACCCTATCTCGAAAAGGTTCACGGCATTCTGGTACCGGGCGGTTTCGGCGAGCGGGGTTCGGAAGGCAAGATCAAGGCGGCGCAGTTCGCCCGCGAACGCAACGTTCCCTATTTCGGTATCTGCTTCGGCATGCAGATGGCAGTCGTAGAAGCCGCCCGTCACCTGGCAGGCATCGAGAAGGCCTCATCGACCGAATTCGGCAAGACCGAAGAGCCGGTCGTCGGCCTGATGACGGAATGGGTAAAGGGCAACGAGCTGCAGAAGCGCACGGCGGCCGGCGACCTCGGCGGCACCATGCGTCTCGGCGCCTATAAAGCAGCCCTGAAGAAGGGCACCAAGATCGCCGACATCTATGGCTCGACCGATATTTCCGAGCGCCACCGCCACCGCTACGAAGTCAATGTCGACTACAAGGACCGCCTGGAAAATTGCGGCCTGGTCTTCTCCGGCATGTCGCCCGACGGCGTGCTGCCGGAAACGGTCGAATATCCTGACCATCCGTGGTTCATTGGTGTTCAGTACCACCCGGAACTGAAGTCGCGCCCGCTCGACCCGCACCCGCTCTTTGCCAGCTTCATCGAAGCGGCAACCGAGCAGAGCCGTCTGGTCTAGGCAGACAAAACGTCGAAACTTGACAGCACCGGCTGCCGTCTCCATGTTACATGTAACAGGGAGACGGCAATGCCTTCGAACGTCAGTACACGCGTGAAAAAGCGCCGCGATAGCCTCAGGGCCGCGGGTCTGCGCCCGGTTCAGATATGGGTTCCGGACACACGCTTGCCGGGCTTTGCCGAGGAGTGCCGCCGTCAGTCCGCAGTCGTCGCACAAGCGGATGTTGGTGATCCCGATCTCCACGGCTTCATGGATGCTGCGCTCGCCGACATGGACCTGACCGAAGAATGAACCGCGGCGATCTCGTGACCGTCGCGCTCGCCGGAGACTTCGGAAAGCCTCGCCCCGCGCTGATTATCCAGGCCGACAACTTCGACACTACGGACAGCGTGACGCTGCTGCTGATTTCCGGAACCCTTGTCGATGCTTCCTTGCTGCGCGTGACCGTCCATCCGGACGAGACGAACGGGCTGCGGAAATCATCGCAAGTCATGATCGACAAGACCATGACCGTCCGGCGCAACCGTATCGGCCGAAGCTTCGGGCGGCTGAGCGAGGAGAGGATGATATCGATCACGCGCTCACTAGCACTGTTTCTCGGCATAGCTTGAGCTCTCCTGTTTGGCCCAAATCTCTCCCAAGGAAGCTTCGTCCGTCTGCCGGTAGTCGCAGCAGCAACTTGCTAGCTATGTTCGAAGCGTGTTCCAGAATTCGCGCTGAGAGCGTTCCGGTCTTCACAGACGCAGCCAAAGATGGTAGAGACTGCGGCGCCATCCGCCGGTTTGACCGGCGCGAAGCGTCTCATGGGGAGATTGTTTGATGAAAACCAACGGCACCGAAAACCACAGCTGAACAAGCCGTGCCGTTCGGGCTGGCATGTTCGGTCCACCATCAAACGACATTTCCTGCCCCATGGAGGGCCTTCATGTTTCGTCGCTTCGAAAAGCTGACCGATCCTTTCCAAACCTATGCCGAAGAGACGCCGCCCGATAGGGTTTGGCCATTCATCTTCAATACACTGAAACCGCTCCGCCACGTCGCCGCCGCAAGCCTGGCGCTGACCGCCGTCGGCGCGATCCTCGAAGTCTGGCTGATCGGCTATTCTGCCCGGCTGGTCGATATACTGGCGGCGATCCGTCCCGACGAGCTCTGGGCGCGTCACGGCGGTGAGTTGCTGTTTGCCGCTTTCCTTTTGCTGGTCATCCGCCCGGTTGCCGCACTGTTTTGCGAAGGGCTTGACGACATCGTCTTCAAGCCGAATGCCGTGGCAATGATCCGCTGGCGGGCGCTTCGTCATGTCCAGCGCCAATCCGTCGGCTGGTTCCAGAACGATTTCTCGGGGCGCGTCGCTGCACGCGTCCAGGAAATCGGCAACAGCGCCACCGGTGCCGCCTATTGCTTCCTCCACACCATCTTCTACGTGGCGATCTATATCGCCGGGTCAGTCTGGCTGATGGCTTCCGTCGATATCAGGCTGGTCATTCCGATGCTGGTTTGGGTGGGGCTGTATTTCGCGCTGATGGCCTATGTCATTCCGCGTGTCAGGCTGGCCTCGGAGCGTTTCCAGGAGGCGGACTCGGCCTTGTCCGGCCTGCTGGTCGATACGTTCTCCAACATCGACACGATCAAGCTCTTCTCTCGCCAGCGGGACGAGGACCGCGACAGCAGACAAAATCTGGATGCCGCCCGCCGGGCCTTCATCGCCTCGCAAAAGCTCGAGGTGACGGTCAACAGCAGCATGGTGTTTCTGAGCAGCCTGCTGATGGTCAGCCTGATCGGCTATTCGATCCTGCTTTGGCAAAACGGCAATGCGCCGCTCGGCGTGGTCGCTGCCGCACTGGCCCTCGGCTTCCGGATCACCGCCATGGCCGAATGGCTCCTGGATGCCGTTGCCTCGCTGTTCAACCATATGGGTGCCGCACGCGATCAGCTGCGGCTCATCGCACAAGCGGTCGATATCCCGGATGCGCCGGATGCGGGCGAGATGCGGCTGAACGGCGGGACACTCAGCTTCGTCAACGTCAGCCATCATTATGGCAAGGGGCAGGGTGGCCTGGAGCGTGTCACGCTCAAGGTCGAGGCGGGAGAGAAAGTCGGGCTGGTCGGCCGGTCAGGCGCGGGAAAATCGACGCTGGTCAATCTGGCGCTGCGCTTTTTCGAAGCCGAGCGCGGGCTGATTTGCGTCGACGGCCAGGATATCCGCACCGTTACCCAGGAAAGCCTGCGCAGCCGTTTCAGCATGGTGGCGCAGAATGCCGCGCTGCTGCACCGCTCGGTGCGCGACAACATCGCCTACGGCCGCGAGGACCTGCCGCAGGCGATGATCGAGGCGGCGGCAGCCAAGGCGCATGCGGACAGCTTCATCCCCGGCCTGCGCGATCAGCAAGGCCGTGCTGGCTATGATGCGCATGTCGGCGAACGCGGTGTCAAGCTCTCCGGCGGGCAGCGTCAGCGCATCGCACTGGCGCGGGCGATCCTGAAGAACGCGCCGATCCTGATCCTTGACGAGGCGACATCGGCGCTCGATTCGGAAGTGGAAGCGGCCATCCAGGATACGCTCTACGGCTTCATGGAGGGCAAGACAGTGATCGCCATCGCCCACCGGCTCTCGACCATCGCCCGGATGGACCGGATCGTGGTGCTGGATCAGGGCCGGATCGTCGAGGAAGGCCGCCACGAGGAGCTGCTGAGACAGGACGGCATCTATGCGCGCCTCTGGTCGCGTCAGTCCGGCGGCTTCCTGGGGCTCGATTCAGGCAATTGAGAAAAGTGGCCCGGCGTCATAGCGCCGGGCCACCTGTCTTACGCCGCTTTCGGCAAGGGACCGACATAGACCGAGCGCGGCCTGATAAGCCGCCCCTGCAGCGCCTGCTCGCGCGCATGGGCAATCCAGCCGACCGTCCGGCCAATGGCGAAGACGCCGGTGAAGGCTTCGCGCGGGAAGCCCAATGTTTCCAGGAGCAGCGCCGTGTAGAACTCGACATTGACGTCCAGCGGACGATCCGGCTTGCGCTGCTTGAGGATCGAGAGCGCCGCGCGCTCGACCGCCTCGGCCAGCGTCACGCGGGCGCCATCAACCTGTCCGGTCGCCGTCAGCGGTTTCAGCGCGTTTTTCAGGGCGTCGGCACGGGGGTCGCGGACGCGGTAGATGCGATGGCCGAATCCCATCAACCGTTCGCCCTTGTCGAGCGCATTGCCAAGCCATGCCTTGGCGTTGTCGGCCTGGCCGATGGCGTCGAGCATATCCAGCACCGGCCCCGGCGCGCCGCCGTGCAGCGGACCCTTGAGAGCGCTGATTGCGGCGAGCACGGAGGAAGTGAGACCGGCCTGGGTCGAGGCGATGACGCGCGAGGCGAAGGTCGAGGCATTCAGGCCATGGTCGGAGATGGTGACCAGATAGGCGTCGAGGGCCGATGTCTGTTCACCACTCGGAGGCGTGTCGTTGAGCATCCGCAGGATGTCGGCCGACTGGGAAAGCTTTTGATCCGGCGCTATCGGGGTCCGGCCTTGCTGCAGCCGCAGAACTGCAGGGAGGAATACGGCGGATGCAGCCATCAGGCGGATGGCGACAGCGCTGCCTTCGCCATCGGGCAGACGGGCGATCAGGGCGCGCATGGCGTCGACGGGCGGCAGCGCCATGATCGTGGCGTCGACCGCTTCGACATGGCGGAATATATCGGCGCGTGCTTCGCCGAGACGCCGCGTCAGGGAGGCTTCATCGAGCGCTTCGGGCATCAGGCCATCGAGCAGCAAAGTCGCGGTGCGCTCGTAGGTGCTGTCGGCGACGAGATCATCCAGCGAGACGCCGCGGATGATCAGCCGGCCGGCTTCGCCATCTACATCCGAGAGCTGCGTTTCTGCTGCGACGACATCTTCAAGACCATTCTTCATCAGTGTTTCTCCTTTACCCGATAAAGGATCGGGCTTAGATTAGTTGACGTCAATCTTGATGCAATTGATCAATATGAGGTTCACATGTCCTGGCTGACGGCAGAGGAGGCGCTGACGCAACTCGGCACCAAACCGCAGACGCTCTATGCCAATGTCAGCCGTGGCCGCATTCGCGCCAAGGCCGATCCCGCCGATCCGCGGCGCAGCCTCTATCACACCGCCGACGTCGCCCGGCTGGCCGAACGCCATGCCGGGCGCCGCAAGAGCGAGACTGTTGCGGCCGAGGCGATCCAGTGGGGCGATCCGGTCCTGCCATCCGCCGTTTCGACAATCATCGACGGCAGGCTTTACTACCGCGGCCGCGATGCAGTTTCGCTGTCGGCCTCGGCAACGCTGGAAGCGGCCGCGGCCGTTCTTTGGGATGCGCCTGCCGTCGAGCTTGCGGGTGAGGTCATCGAAGGCGGCCCGCCTGTCATCCGCAACGCATTCCTGGCGCTTGCCGGCAGAGTGACGCGGGATCTTCCAAGCCTCGGGCGTTCACGTTCGGTGCTGCGCAGCGAAGCGATCTCGGTTTTCAGCTGTGTCAGCGCCGCGCTCGCGCCCGGCCGCGGCGATTTTGTCCATATCCGTCTCGCCAATGCCTGGGGCAGGCCGGAGGCTGCCGACTGTCTGCGCCGGGCACTTGTGCTTCTTGCGGACCATGAGCTCAATGCATCGACATTTGCCTCGCGGGTCACGGCCTCTTCGGGGGCGTCTCTTTCGGCCGCGGTGCTTTCAGGCCTCTCGGCACTGACCGGCCCGTTGCACGGCGGCGCGTGGCAGGGTGTTTCCGCGCTCGCGGACATGGCGAGACACGCTGGCGCCGAAGAGGCTGTGCGCCGCGTTCTCTCTCAGGGCAATCCGCTTCCGGCTTTCGGTCATCCCCTGTATCCGGATGGTGACATAAGGGCATCGGCGCTTCTTCAACATTTCGAAATGCCGCGCCTGTTTGAGGAGATCAGGAAGGCAGGCGAAGCGGCGACAGGTGAGAGGGCGAATGTCGATTTCGCCCTGACAGCGATGGCGGAGAGCTTTGCACTGCCCGGCGAGGCGCCGATGGTGATCTTCGCTCTGGCGCGCACGTGCGGCTGGCTTGCCCATGCGATGGAGCAGGTCGAAGACGGCCATCTGATCCGCCCGCGGGCGCGCTATTGTGGCCCGGCCTTGGTGGCCGGCGGCTAACGCTTGCCAGCGGCGGCGCTTTTCTGCATACGGGATCAAGCTTTTGTTTTATGATGGCGAGCCGGGAAACGGGCCGATCGCCTGCGCAGCGACTGCGCATCTCAGGATTGGCCGAAAGTCATATGGGGACGTATCATGGGCTTGGTTTCAACAATCCTTCGCGGATCGGCTGCTGCATGCATATTGCTCGCGCTGCCGGTCGTCGCAGTGGCGCAGACGAGCGGCTGCGCGCTGCAGAACGCCGATGGCGGACGCCGGATCCTGCGCTGCCCAGGCGGCGTGACAGTCACCGCTGAAGCTGGTGCCGGATTCAATCTTAACGACCGGAATGGCGACGGCAGTCCCGACAGCGCATCGCTGCGGCGCAAGGCGATCCTCGTCGATGTCGACAGCAGCCGGCATACGGGTGGCTTTCAAGTGGTAACGCCACAGGCGATTGCGGCTGTCCGCGGCACGCAATGGGCTGTCGATGTCGGTGGCGGACAGACCTCGGTGCTGGTCGTGCGCGGCGCGGTTGCCGTGCGGCGCCCGCAGGGCGATTCCGTCGTTCTTCGTCCGGGCGAGGGCGTCGATGTTCGCGCTGGCAGCAGCGCGCTCGAAGTTCGCCGCTGGCCGCAGGCGCGCGCCGCGGCACTGCTTGCCCGCCTCGGCCAGTAGGATCCCATGCCCCGTCAGAATGTTCTTGTGACCGCCGCGCTGCTTCTGTCCGCGATCTGGGGCGCGTTCCTCGGCTCGGCGCATCTTGGCGGCGGCGCAACGGTTCTCGATCGTCCCGAAGCCTCGCTGACCGATCTCAAGAGCACGCTGATCGGCAGGAGAACGCCGCCACCCGTCGTTACCATCGCGGCGATCGACGACCGGACGGCTGCGGCTCATGGCTATCCGCTCGACCGCGCGACGCTGGCCAAGGCCGTGACGGCTATTGCCGCCTTGAAGCCCAAAGTCATCGCGCTCGATCTGCTCTTCGTCGATCCCGGCAACGATGCGGCCGATAGCGCGCTGGCTTCGGCGCTTCGGCTTGCTCCGTCGGTGATCGCTGGTGCTGCAGTGTTCCCGCAAAGCGTCCAGTTCGTCGGCAACGAAGCAAACGATCCGCTGGCGGCCATTCCCGTCGCAGAGAGCCTGCTGCTGCCTCAGGAACGGCTTGCCGATGTCGCGGCAACGGGCATCGTCAATGTCTCGACGGACCAGACCGGCGTACCGCGCTTCATCCCGCTGCTGTCGCGCGGCGAGGGGCGTATCGACCCGTCCTTTCCGCTGAAGGCAGCGTCTCTGGCGATAGGCCACGATCCGGCATTCCAGCCCGGCGCGATCGCCTTTACCGACGCGCGTATCCCGACCGACACAGGGCAGCGCCTGCCGCTGACCTTCTACGGCCCCCGCGGCACCATTCCGACTGTCAGCATCGCCGATGCGCTCGATGGCAAGCTCACCGCACAGGAGGTGGCCGACAAGGTCGTCGTCATCGGCTCCACGGTCACCGGCGGCGGCGATGTCTTTCCGACGCCCTTCGATCCGGTTCTGCCTGGCGTCGAAGTGATGTCGACAGCGATCACGCATCTGGTCGCCGGGGACAGCGTCATCCGCGACCACAATGTCCGCCGATTCGATGCGACCCTTGCGGTGCTCCTGCCGCTTGCAGTCGTCGGTCTGCTTGCCTGGCGGCGCAGCGTCATCGGTTTCGTGATGATCGCGCTGTTGTTCGTCGCCTGGGCCGGCGTCAATGTCGCGGCATTCCGGCAGGGATACTGGCTGAGTGCGGCATTACCGATTGCCGCCGCGTTGCCACCGGCTCTGATCTTCGGCGCCGCGCAGCTGTTTACCGACCGCCGCCGCGCCCGTCTTTTCGCCGCGCAGAGCGAATTGCTGCAGCGGATCGAAGCGCCTGGCCTGGGAGAGTGGCTCGCCCGAGATCCTTCCTTCCTCTCCCATCCTGTGCGCCAGAACGCAGCCGTCGTGTTCATCGATCTCTCGGGCTTTACCGGCATGAGCGAAGCGGTCGGCGCTGTCGCCGTCCGCGAGATTCTCAGCGGCTTCTTCGAGCTTGTCGATGAAGAGGCGCGTGCCCACCAGGGTGCCATAACCAGCTTCATGGGCGATGGCGCGATGATCCTCTTCGGCCTGCCGGAGCCCCAGCCGGACGATGCGGCGCGTGCTGCGGCCTGCGCACTGTCTCTGGCGGAGCGCACCCGCGCCTGGCTGGCGGCCAACCCGACGCTGCCGTCCGGCCACAAAGTCGGCTTCAAGATCGGCGCGCATTGCGGTCCCGTCGTCGCATCGCGTCTCGGCACGGGTAACCGCCAGCAGATCACCGCGACGGGCGACACCGTCAACGTCGCCAGCCGGCTGATGGAAGTGGCGGCCGGGCGCGGGTCGGAGATCGCTTTCAGCGCAGCGCTGGTGCATGCGGCCTCCCAGGGCGGCACACCGCCTGCGGGTGGAATTCTCGATGGACCATTCGAGACGCGCATTCGCGGGCGGGCCGGCGGTATCGAAGTCTGGTTGCGGCGGCAGCAGGCTGCCTGAAACTGGCGCTTTGACTTTTTGCCTGCAAAGGGATAGGAACGCGCCAACCGTTCGGCCGGGCAGATCCCGGCCAAGGCGCGCTTGCGCCTGAAAATTCCGAAAGACAGATCACATGACAGAGATTAACGGCGTCGTTCCGGCGATCGCCAAGGCGTTGTCGAAGCGCGGCTATACGGCGTTGACCCCGGTTCAGCAGGCAATGCTCGACCCGGCGCTTGCGTCGAAGGACGCCCTCGTATCGGCCCAGACCGGCTCCGGCAAGACCGTGGCATTTGGCCTGGCGCTGGCACCGACGCTGCTTCAGGACGACGACCGCTTCGAGCCGGCAGCGGAACCGCTGGCCCTGGTCATCGCGCCGACTCGCGAACTCGCCCTGCAGGTCAAGCGCGAGCTCGAATGGCTCTATGAAATGACCGGTGCGCTGATCGTCAGCTGCGTCGGCGGCATGGATATCCGCAGCGAGCGCCGGGCGCTGGAGCGCGGAGCTCATATCGTCGTCGGCACGCCCGGCCGTCTCTGCGACCATATCCGCCGCCGGGCACTCGACATTTCGTCGCTGAAGGCCGTCGTGCTCGACGAGGCGGACGAGATGCTCGATCTCGGCTTCCGCGAAGATCTGGAATTTATCCTCGAATCGTCGCCTGACGACCGTCGCACGCTGATGTTTTCGGCAACGGTGCCCGCTGCCATTGCCAAGCTCGCAAAGAGCTTCCAGCGTGATGCGGTTCGCATCTCGACGCAGTCGGAAGAAAAGCAGCATGTCGATATCGAATATCGTGCATTGGCTGTTGCACCCTCCGATCGCGAGAACGCCATCGTCAATGTGCTGCGCTATTACGATGCCAAGAATGCCATCGTCTTCTGCTCGACGCGTGCAGCCGTCAATCATCTGACGGCGCGGTTCAACAATCGCAATTTCTCGGTCGTCGCACTCTCCGGCGAACTGACGCAGAACGAACGGACGCACGCGTTGCAGGCGATGCGCGACGGACGCGCCCGCGTCTGTATCGCGACCGACGTTGCCGCCCGCGGCATCGACCTGCCAGGCCTCGATCTCGTCATCCATGCCGATCTGCCGACCAACTCCGAAACGCTGCTTCACCGCAGCGGCCGGACGGGCCGCGCCGGGCGCAAGGGCGTCAGCGCCATCATCGTGCCGCTGAATGCCCGCCGCAAGGCCGAGCGCATTCTGGACGGTGCCGGCGTTTCGCCGACCTGGGCCCGCCCACCGTCTGCCGAAGAGGTGATGCAGCGTGACGACGAGCGGCTGCTTGCCGATCCGATCCTCAGCGAGGCGCAGTCCGATGACGACCAGACGCTCGTCAATCAGCTGATCGCCAACTATGGCGCCGAGAAGCTGGCCGCCGCTTTCGTACGGCTCTACCGGTCCAATCAGTCTGCGCCTGAAGATATCACCGAAGTGTCGCTCGACGGCGGTGCACGCAAGCGCCGCGACAACGCCGATGGTCCGCGTGAGCCGAGCCAGAAGGGCCCGCGCGACGATTTCGGCGCCAGCGTCTGGTTCTCGCTTTCGGTCGGCCGCAAGCAGAATGCAGAACCGCGCTGGCTGATCCCGATGATCTGCCGCAACGGCAACCTGACGAAGCGCGAAATTGGCGCCATCAAGATGCAGCCGGAAGAGACCTTTGTCGAAATCGCCGCCGGCAATGCCGAGGCCTTTCTCGCGGCGCTTGGCCCGAACAAGACGATGGAACGCGGCATTCGCGTCAATCGCCTGAACGGCACACCCGATTTCAGCCGCCCGGCGAACGACCGGCCTGCGGGCAAGAAGGCCTACGAGGCACGCCGCGACGACGCCGTGCGCGACGACCGCCCGAAGGCGAAGTTCAAGAAGGACTTCTCCCCGGAGCAGGCGCCTGCCGGTGGCGAGCGCAGCGACAAGCCCTGGAGCAAGAAGCCCGGCAAGCCGAAATTCGAAGGCAAGCCAAGGGCGGAAGGCCAGAAGTTCGAAGGCAAGCCCAAGTTTGAGGGCAAGCCGAAGTTCGAAGGCCAGAAATTCGAGAGCAAGGGCGGCTTCGCTCCGAAGGGCAAGTTCAGCAAGAAGAAGCAGGGCTGAGTTGGCGGCAACGCCATCCCGGCCGCTCGATAGTGGGCAGCAGCGATGACGATGATGGCCGGTGCGGTGGTTCACGATGCGGAAGCGTTCATACGCCGCCATCTTGAGCTTCGCCCGGCGCCATCGGTCCCTGAAATTTCTCTCTATGCCGCCCATCCGGCAAGCCGTCTCGGCCGCCTGCCGGGCGGCGGCGGCGAGCCGCCGTACTGGGCCTATCATTGGGCCGGCGGCAGCGCACTGGCCCGCCATATTCTCGACAATCCAGACGTCGTCAGCGGCCGCACGGTGATCGATCTCGGCTGCGGCTCCGGCATCGTTGCCATAGCGGCGGCGAAGAGCGGCGCGGCTCATGTGACCGCCATTGATACCGACCGCTATGCGGTTGCCGCGACAGCGCTCAACGCGCAGGCAAACGGCGTCGCGATCGATGTCCTCCAGGCTGATATTCTCGGGGACCCGCCACCTTCGGCCGATCTCATCCTTGCCGGTGATCTGTTCTACAATCACAACCTTGCGCGCAGGACGCTGCCCTTCCTGCAGCGCTGCAGGGCGGCGGGCATTTCGGTGCTAATCGGCGATCCCGGACGCAAGACGCTGCCACGCAGCAGGCTGACTGCGGTCGCTGAATACAGGGTTGCGGATTTCGGGGAAGGCGAGGCGAGCGGCGGTATCTACACCCTCGCGAAGTGAACGGCGCCCGTGGGCGCCGCTCGGCAAACTCACACGGCTCGCGTCAGGCCGCCGTCGACGCGCAGGTTCTGGCCGGTGATATAGGCAGCGCCGTCGGAGGCCAGGAAGGCGATGGTGGCGGCGATTTCCTCGCTCGTGCCGTAACGCTTCATCGGCACGCTGTCGCGGCGCTCTTCCGTCGCAGGCAGGCTGTCGATCCAGCCGGGCAGCACGTTGTTCATGCGGACGTTGTCACCGGCATAGGTCTCGGCGAAGATCTTCGTGAAGGAGGCGAGACCGGCGCGGAAGACTGCCGAGGTCGGGAACATCGCGCTCGGCTCGAAGGCCCAGGCGGTGGAGATGTTGATGATGGCGCCGGATTTCTGCTTCTGCATGTGCGGCGTGACGAGGCGCGCCGGGCGGATGACGTTCATCAGGTAGACGTCCATGCCGCGATGCCAATCTTCATCGGTAATCTCGAGGATCGGCGCGCGCGGGCCGTGGCCGGCGCTGTTGACGAGGACGTCGATGCGGCCCCATTCGGAGACGGCACGATCGACCAGCTTGCGGAGATCGTCGTTCGACTGGTTCGAGCCGGTGACGCCGAAACCGCCGAGTTCCCGGGCGAGTTCTTCGCCTTTTCCCGACGAAGACAGGATCGCTACCTTGTAGCCGTCCTTAGCCAGGCGTTTTGCAGCCGCAGCACCCATGCCGCTACCGCCCGCCGTCACCAGTGCTACCTTATCAACCGACATGCATGCCTCCATTGCAGACGCGCACCGGACCAGCCGATGCGCCGTTATATGATGGCAGCCTTGATATCACTCCGGTTTTGCAAAGGCGAGCGCTGCAACGGCTACATTGCGAGCCGGAAGCGCATATCCTCAGGTTCGCCGTTCCGCTCGAAGCGGACAACCAGCTCATCCAGTGCAACGCCGATATCGGCATCGGTCCAGCCCTGGCTTTTCAGACGCAGGAAGATCTCCTGCATGCGGAGCCGCAGGAACACGGCGAGATCGGGATCGGAATCTTTAATCGAACGCATTGCTCTACTCTGAAATCCTCGAAACACGGCTGCAGAAAGAAACGGGCTCGCCACGCGAAACAGGAGGCGAGCCCTTGCCCTCGCAGGTCCGCCGACTTGCATCAGGCACCCGCCAAGACGGCGGGTATAGAATTGAAGGTTCGGAGGCGGATCGGACGCCTCATCATCAAGTAACCATAAGACGGCATGCGTGTCGCGTGACGCGGCCGTGACACGACCTTTGCGCGAAAGCATCGCTTTTACCTGCATCCTACTGATCTGAAACGGGTCACTCTACGTAATCCCCGCCGAGAACGAGAGAAATATTCATGCGGGTATTGATTATCGGATTGGGACTATTGGCAATCATTGCATGGGCCGCAGCCTTCTACATGACATCAGGCGCCTTCTGAAAACCCGCCTTGCGGGTCAGTGTGCTGCGCCCCTTGGGACGATCGACGGCGCGGAAATCGCCATCAATGAGCCTTGCGGAAAAATAGATGATATGTCATTTATTGTGATATCATCGGATATCGCTTCATGCCTCCAGAACACGAAAAGATTGCCGCCACCTTCGGTGCGTTGGTGGCGCAGACGGCGCGGTTGTGGCGCCGGGCTGCCGACCAGCGGCTGCAGCCCTTCGGTCTGACGGAAGCCACATGGCTGCCGCTGCTGCGGATCTCCCGCTCGGAGGCACCGATGCATCAAAGAGCGCTCGCGGCATCACTTTCGCTCGATAATTCCTCGGTCGTCCGGCTCATCGACAATCTGGAAACGGCTGGCCTCGTCGAACGTCAGGAGGGCGAGGACCGGCGCGCCAAGGCGATCGTTCTGACCGAGGCCGGGCGGCATACCGTGATCGATGTCGAGCGCATCGCCCAGGGCGTCCGCGAAGAGGCGCTCGCCGATCTCTCCAAGGCCGACATCGAGACGGCCTTCCGCGTGCTCGAGCATATTTCGAGCATCTTTTCCCGCAACGGCGAGGAGCCGACACCGTGAATTCCCATCCTGGCCGCATGGCCGGCGCCGAACCGCTGACTGCCCGCAAGACCGTTCCCGTCTGGCTTCTGGCGCTGGTTACCTTCAGCGGCACGCTTGCCATGCATATTTTCGTGCCTGCCTTGCCTGCAGCCGCCACAGATCTTGGGGCGAGCATCGGCGAGATGCAGATGACAGTCAGTCTCTATATTTTCGGCCTTGCCGTCGGCCAGTTGATCTACGGACCGCTTTCCGATCGCTATGGACGGCGGCCCGTGCTGATGAGCGGGCTGGTGCTTTACACGCTGGCGGGGTTCGCCGCGCTGTTTGCACCCGGGGTCCACGCGTTGATCGTTGCGCGGCTGTTTCAGGCGCTTGGCGGATGTGCCGGACTGGTGATCGCCAGAGCCATCGTCCGGGACACGTCGACGGCTGACGACACGGCAAAACGGCTGGCGGTGATGAACCTGATGGTCACCGTCGGTCCCGGCCTGGCGCCGATCGCCGGCGGGGCGCTGGCCGCGACACTCGGCTGGCGGTCGATCTTCGTCGCTTTATGCGCGCTCGGCGTTCTCAACATGCTGATGACCTGGAAGATGGTGCCGGAAACCGGCAGGCGCAATGCGGAAGCATCGATGAAATCGCTGAGCCGCGATTATCTCGCTCTGCTTCGCTCGCCCGCCTTCGTCGGTTACGCCATTGGCGGCGGCTGCGCTACGACATCGATGTATGCCTTCACCGCTGCCGCACCATTCATCGTCATCAACGAATTGCACCGGCCGGCGACCGAGGTCGGCATCTGCCTCGCGCTGCTGATCTTCGGCTATTGGATCGGCAGCATGATCGCCACGCGGCTGATCGGCAGGATTGCCATGAGGCCGCTGATGCTCGTTTCCAATCTCGTCAGCATAGTGGCTGCAATCGCCTTCTTCGGGCTGGCGGCAACCGGCGAGCTCGGCCTGCTGCCGATGATGGCGGCGATCATGGTTTATACGATCGGGGCTGGGGTGGCGTCGCCGAATGCGCTGACGCTTGCCGTCAGCGTCAATCCGAAGGTCACCGGCTCAGCCTCGGGACTCTATGGAGCCACGCAGATGGCCGTTGGAGCCGTCTGTACGGCGCTGGCAGGCATTGGCGGCGATCCGGGCTTTGCCGCAGCGAGCGTCATTCTCGGCGCCAGCCTGTTGGCGCAGAGCTGCTTCTGGATCGGCGTGAAAGCCAGCCGGGTCAGGGCAGAAGCGCCGGCCGCAGCAGCATGACGGGGCAGGGCGCGCCGGCCTCAAGGGCGGGCGCATTCGGCGGCCGGATGATCAGGCAATCGGCCTGCGCGAAGATTTTCATCATCGACGAATCCTGCTTGCCGAACGGCCGCGCACGGCGCACACCATCCGGTAACACCTCAAAGCTGGCCCGAACATAATCCTGCCGGTGATCGTTGGCCGCGAGATCGACCGCGGCCTCGACAATCGCCTCGCGTTTCACCGGCGGCAGTGAGGCGAGCTTGCGCAGCAGTGGTTCGAGGAATAGCAGGGCGCAGACCAGGCTTGAGACCGGATTTCCGGGCAGACCGAGAACATGGATCCGGCCGAGACTTCCGACCATCAGCGGCTTACCGGGACGCATGGCGATACGCCAGAAATCGAGCTGCATGCCTGCCGCTATCAGCGTTGCCTGCACGAGGTCGTGATCGCCGACCGATGCGCCGCCAAGCGTGACGATGACATCGGCGCCGGCGCCTTCGGCCCTGCGTACCGCTTCGGTGATGGCTGTGCTATCATCCGGCACGATGCCGAGATCGAGCACCTCGCCACCGGCATTGCGGACGAGCGCGGCAATGCCGAAGCCGCTTGACGCAACGATCTGCGAAGGGCCGGGCATGCCGCCGGGTGCCAGCAGTTCATCGCCCGTTGCAAGGATCGCCACCAGCGGCTTGCGCAGAACCGGGATTTCCGCATGGTTCATGCCGGCCGCGACCGTCAGCCGCGTGAAATCCATGACAGTGCCCGAGGTGAGCACCGTTTCGCCGACACGGAAATCCTGCCCCCGCGGGCGGATATGCTGGTTTTCGCGAACCGGAAACTTGGTGCGGATGCCGCCATCGATCTTTTCGGCGTCCTCCTGAAGCAAAACGCTGTCGGCACTATCAGGCACAGGGGCACCGGTGAAGATGCGGACGGCTTCGCCATCACCAATCGCGCCGTCGAATGCATGCCCGGCCGACGAAGTGCCGATGACGCGAAGTTCGGCACCCGGCTCGGGCGCATCCGCTCGGCGAAGCGCATAGCCGTCCATGGCGGAAGAGTTGAAGGGGGGCTGCGTCAGCCGTGCAGCAAGATCGCCCGCCAGCACGCGCCCATCTGCGGCGGCGAGCGGCACGGTCTGCGCATCGGCGATCGGCGAGGCGCTGCCCAGCAGACGCGCCTGCGCCTCCTCGACCGGCAGCAGGCTCATGATTGCGCCTCCGGGTGACGGAAATCGCCGGACTTGCCGCCCGACTTTTCCAGCAGCCTGACGCCGCCGATTTCCATCGCCTTGTCAGCGGCCTTCGCCATGTCGTAGATCGTCAGGCAGGCGACCGACACGGCGGTCAGCGCCTCCATTTCGACTCCGGTCTTGCCGGTCAGCTTCGCCGTCGCCGTGACCCTGAGGCCCGGAAGCGCTGCATCTTCGGTGATATCGACACTGACCTTGGTCAGCATCAGCGGATGGCAGAGCGGAATGAGGTTTGCCGTCTGCTTGGCCGCCATGATGCCTGCCAGCCGGGCCGTACCGATGACGTCGCCCTTCCTGGCATTGCCGTCGCGGATCAGCGCCAGAGTTTCCTGGGACATCCGGATATAGCCTTCGGCAGTGGCAATGCGCACGGTCTCGGCCTTGCCGCTGACATCGACCATATGCGCCTCACCGGCGGCATCGATGTGGGTAAGGCCGGGCTTGGCGCCGCTCATGTCATTCAGCCGCGATTGCCGCTTCGCCGAAGAGAAGCGCGCGGGTGGCCGCCGTAACGTCATCCTTGCGCATCAGGCTTTCGCCGACGAGGAAGGTATTGATGTTGAAGGCCTGAAGGCGCCTGCAATCAGCATTGGTGAAGATACCGCTCTCGCCGACCAGCAGCTTGTCTGAAGGCACCATCGCCGAAAGCTTCTCGCTGACGGTCAGGCTGACTTCGAATGTGCGCAGATTGCGGTTGTTGATCCCGAGGAGCGGCGACGAGAGCTTCAGCGCCCGCTCGGTTTCCTCTTCGTCGTGGACCTCGACCAGGACATCCATACCGAGCGCAAAGGCTTCGTCCTGTAGGCGCTCCGCATCGCTGTCCGTCAGCGAGGCCATGATCAGCAGGATGCAGTCGGCGCCCCAGGCGCGGGCTTCGTGGACCTGATAGGTCTCGAACATGAAATCCTTGCGCAGCGCCGGTAGCGCGCAGGCAGCACGCGCCGCTGTCAGGAATTCCGGTGCGCCCTGAAAGCTTGGCGTATCCGTCAGCACGGACAGGCAGGCAGCCCCACCGTCCTCATAGGCCTTTGCCAGGGCCGGCGGATCGAAATCCGGGCGGATGAGGCCCTTGGACGGGCTTGCCTTCTTGATCTCGGCGATCAGTCCGTAGAGCCCTGCATCGCGCTTGGCGACCAGCGCCTTGTGAAAGCCGCGCGGCGCCGATTGGCCTGCCTGCATTGCCTTGAGATCGGCGAGCGAGACCTTGGCCTTGGCGGCGGCGATTTCCTCGCGCTTGTAAGTCTCGATCTTCTTCAGGATATCGGTCATCGGTCGATCCTAGTCGATGTCGTTGGAAACGGCGATGAGTTTGTCGAGCGCGGCCGCGGTTGCGCCGCTATCGAGCGATTCCTTTGCCAGCGTCATACCCTTGGCGATCGTCTCGGCCTTGCCGGCGACGACGAGCGAGGCGGCGGCATTGGCGAGCGCGATGTCGCGGTAGGCATTCCTGGCACCGCCGAGGACGTCGCGGAGTGCCGCAGCATTGACGACACCATCCCCGCCCTTCAGGGCAGAGAGCGTGCAGGGCGAGACACCGAAATCGGCAGGTGACAGTTCGAAGCTGCGGATCTTGCCATTCTCAAGCGCGGCCACAGTGGTCTTGCCGGTCGTGGTAATTTCATCGAGACCATCGCCATGGACGACCCAGACGCTTTCGGAGCCGAGATCACGCATGACTTCGGCCAGCGGCAGCACCCATTGCTCGGCAAAGACGCCCAGCAACTGGCGGCGGACGCCCGCGGGGTTGGTCAGCGGGCCGAGCAGATTGAAGATCGTGCGCGTGCCGAGTTCGACGCGCGAGGGTCCAACGTGACGCATGGCCGAATGATGCTGCTGCGCGAACATGAAGCCGACGCCGGCTTCAGCGATGCAGCGCGAAATCACTTCCGGCGAAATCTCCAGCTTGACGCCGAGAGCGGCCAGACTGTCCGACGCGCCAGACTTGGAACTCAGAGCACGATTGCCATGCTTGGCAACCGGGACGCCGGCGCCGGCGACGATCAACGCCGCCAGTGTCGAGATGTTGTAGGTGCCGCTGCCGTCGCCACCGGTGCCGACGATATCGATGGCATCGGCGGGCGCTTCGACGCGCAGCATCTTCGAACGCATCGTCGTGGCGGCGCCGACGATCTCATCGACCGTCTCGCCGCGCACGCGCAACGCCATCAGGAAGCCGCCGATCTGCGAGGGCGTCGCGTGGCCCGACATCAGGATGTCGAAGGCCTGGCAAGCCTCGTCGCGTGTCAGGGGCTCGCGGCTTGCGGCCTTGGCCAGAAGCGGCTTCAGATCGGTCATGCGCTAAAGCTCCTCCTAGCGAACGGTTGCCTGATCGGCGAGCGTCTGGTTGATCGAGGCGCTGTACTGCGTCTGCAGCAGGGTGACCATCTGGTCGAGGATGTCATCGCCGGCCGCATTGGCGACTGCTGCGATCTGCGCATCCTGGTTGTTCAGCGCATCGGTCGTCGGATCGGTGTTGACGTTGGTGACCTTCAGCAGGATCTGCGTGGTCGCGTCGGCGCCGACGGCATTGGCAACGGTGTCGGCCGGACCGCTGAAGGCAGCGCTGACGCCGCCGCGGCCGAGAACGGCATCGTCGGTGGTGCGGCTGACACCGCTCTTGCTTTCGACGGCGATGCCGAGCGGGGCTGCGATATCGGCAAGCGACTTGCCCTTCTGCGCTTCCTGCTTCAGCTCGTCGGCCTTCTTGGCAAGTTCCAGCTTCTGCTGTTCTGCCGTCCAGTCGGCAACCGCCTTGTCGCGAATTTCGGCAAGCGGGCGATCGCGCTCTGGCGTGACTTCGCGGACATCGAACCAGACGTAACCGTCATTGCCGAGGGCAAGTGCGACCGGCTGGGTGCCTGGCTCGGTCTTGAACGCTTCGCCGAGCAGCTGCTGCTTCGACGGGATGTCCTTGACCTCGTTGCCGTCCTTGTCTGCACCGGTGGCGTCGATCGCATCGACGACGACAGCCTTGAGTTTCAGCTCCTTGGCGATATCTTCGAGTGACTGACCGGCGCTGCGCATGTCTTCGATGTGATCGTGAACGTTGATGACTTCCTGCGAAGCGTTGACCAGCGCCAGCTGCTTGCGGATGTCTTCCTTGACCTCGTCGAGCGTCTTGACGGTTTCAGGCTTGATATTAGTGATGCGCAGGATGACCGGACCGAAGGCGCCATCGACGACCGGCGTCGTGCCGCCATTCTTGGTGACGGCGAAGGCGGCCTCGGCAACCGACTGATCGGGAACCTTGTCCTTGGTGAAATCGCCGAGAAGCACGTCGGTCGCGGTCTTGCCCTGGTCGGTGACCAGCTGATCGAAGGTTGTGCCGCCCTTCAGCGCCGTCTGTGCGGCGGCGGCGAGGTCCTTGTTGGCGAAGGTCAGCTGCTCGACGGTACGCGTCTCCGGCGTGCGGAAGGTTTCCTTGCGCTTGTCGAAATCTTCGCGGATCTGATCGTCGGTCACCGTCGCGACGTCGGCGATATCAGACGATTCGAGCTTCAGGTAGGCGACCTTGCGGTATTCAGGCGCGCGGTAGCGGGCCTTCACGCCATCGAACCACTTGGACAGCACATCGTCAGCAGGCGCCTTGATCGGTTCGATATTGGCGTTGGTGAGAAGCAGGTAGTCGATGTCGCGGCTTTCCTGGCGGTAAAGCTTGAGCGCGTCGACCAGGGCGGCCGGCGCCTTGAAGCCGTTGGAGACGGCATCTACGATCTGGCTGCGGACGGCGACCTTACTGCGCTCGTTGATATAGTCGGCCTCAGGGATGCCCGCATTGCGCAGGCGCGATGTGAAGAGGCTACGGTCGAACTTGCCGCTGACATCCTTGAAAGCCGGATCGTCTCCGATCAGCTGGGCAAGGCGGTCTTCCGAGAGGCCGAGATTCATGTCTGCGGCCAGCTGATCAAGCGAAGCGCCGGCAACCAGCTGCGCGATCGTCTGCTGCTCGACGCCGAACGCCTTGGCCTGCTCCGGGGTCAGGCGCATGCCGAACTGCTGGCTGAGGCTGGCAACCTGTCGCTGATAGGCGAGGCGGAACTCGTTGACGTCCACCTTCTGATCGCCGACCGTAACGACTGTCGTGCTCGAACCGCCGCCGATGAGCTCACGGGAAATACCCCAGATGCCGAAAGACGCGACCAGGAGAAGCATGAGGAGCTTGGCGACCCAGGTCTGGGCAGCTCTTCTCAGGATATGGAACATCGAAACGCAAACCTCGCATTAGATTCCGCCCATTCACGGGCAAAGCTTTCGACGTTCCTTAGAGCAAAGTAAGGCGGAAATGAAGCGCTATCCGACGAAAACATGACAGCATCCGGAATGGATTTCCGGTGCTTGCGGCAGGCAACAAAAGCACACCGGTACCGGAACCTTTCCGGCCCTCAGTTCGTTGTTGCGGCATCCGGAAAAATAGGAGCAGACAATGGCCGAACTGAAAACCGCCTCCGCCCAATCGACAGCCGCGCGCGTCAAGGCGGATATCGCCGCCGATGATCTTTCTGCGCAGGTCGCAGCCTTGCGCGAGGATCTGGCCCGTATTTCGGAAAGTGTCGTCGCCTTGGGGCAGGGCGCCAAGAGCGCCGTGACCGACGAAGCGTCGGTGATGACGGAAAAGGTGCGCGACAAGGTGCGCGAGGAACCGATTTTCGCTCTCGCCGTCACGGCTGGCATTGCCTATGTGTTCGGGCTGATGAGCCGCCGTTAACGATTGCGAGACAACAAAAAAGCCGGGAGCAAAACTCCCGGCTTTTTTGCGTTCAAATTCCGTGCGCTCAGCGCCGGACCATCCGGCCGATCGCGATAAGCAGGCAAGCACCAACGAAACCGGTGATGAGATAGCCGAGCCAGCCAGCCAGCGGCTGGATATGCAAAAGGCCGAGGATGAAATTGGCAACGATGGCGCCGATGATGCCCAGAATGATGTTCATGAACACGCCCATGTTGCTGTTCATGAATTTCTCGGCGAGCCAACCGGCAAGGCCGCCAATGATAATTGCTGCAATCCAGCCGACACTCTGATCTTCCATAATGATTTCCCTCCTAAGAAAACAACGAAATGAACGCGGAAACTGCAGAAAGGTTCCGTCCCGGTCAGGGTTGCAGCAGCGTCACCGGCATATGCAGCGCATGCGTGAGCAGCTGGAACAGAAGGCCAGACAACGCCAGGATCGCAAAGCCCAGCGGCATGATCAAACTCTTACTTGACATTTTTACTCACTCCCTTTGCCGATCGAGAATAGATCATCGGCAAAGGGCGGCAAGTTAAATATTAACGGATAGTTAAGCATAAAATTTGAATGAATCGGCGACGATGAAACCGTTTTTTACTTCGCCACGTAAAATATTCCAGGTTGCAAAATTAACGTGCCGTTAATGCATATTAGTGATCATCGATCTATAGCAACCTGGAGGAGACTCAGATGCGTCATTCACATCTCATGGAACATCTCGAAGCCGCTCGAAAGATTGCGGAAGCAGACAATGAAATGTTCGTCGCCTACTTGATAAAAATCGCGAAAGAGGCGGCGCGCAAGCAGGACAAGATGCCGCGCGATAAGCAGGCGATTGCCGCTTGAGACGGTTGCGGCCATAGACGAAAGTGTCCGCTAATATGACGACGGAACCAAGATCGCCGGGCAGCAGAAGCCTGCCGCTAGCACTTTGACGAGTGCCTACCGGATCGAAAGGACCAAAATCTCTTTCGATCCGGCAACTTTTGCGGGTTCTCCAGGGCGGCGAAAGTCAAGCGTTATCCAACCGTTCGGGACCGCATTATCCAACAGCGCAGAGCGATTACTGACCGCAGGCGGCAGATTTGCCAGGACTGACGACGTTTCCACCGGGATCGTGCGCAGCCCTTCGCGCAGATCTCCGTTCGCTACGGCAATCGTTCACGTCGGTGCTGGAGTTCGAATCTCCGCTATTGATGGTGCTGTTCGTTGCGCTTGGATCAATCGTTCCGTGTTGCGTATTGTCAGTGTCTCCAACGCGGCTACCATGACTAGTGCCGCTCACACGTGAACCTGAGATCGTCCCGATCGACGAACCGGAGGCGCTCGCGCCGTCGGCAGACACGTTACCGGACTGGGCGAGGGCAGCCGTCGCGAGACCCAGCGAGAGAACGACAGTGGCTGCAACTTTCTTCAGCATGGACTTCTTCCCTATGCATTGTCAGATGCTCTCCCAACAGCTGACGGCCCAAGATGTTCCGCACGCCTGATGGGACAGGCGAGCGCGCTTCCCGAAGCACAGATTTTTATGTCCGGCCCTTGCATTGCAACGCGGCTTTGCGTCATAAGGCGCTCGAAGGAAGAGTGTCCGAGTGGTTTAAGGAACCGGTCTTGAAAACCGGCGTGCGGGAAACCGTACCGTGGGTTCGAATCCCACCTCTTCCGCCATATGTATCGCCACGCGAAACACCTCTAATTTAACCCTTCATAAACCATAACCATTAAAATTACCGCTACCGTCGCGATATTGTTCGCAAATTCGGCACATTGGCCACACAATTAAAGTCTCGTTAGGTGCAGGGGCGTAGGCAGGGTTGGTCCGATTTAGGGCACTTGCTTAACCATAACGATCTTTGGCGGCGTGGGACATATGAAGTTGGAATACGGGGCGGCGTCTTTCGCAACGGGTGCGCGGTGGCTGGCGCTGGCAGCGATGTGCGCTGCGGTGACGGCATGCGGAACAACGTCTCAGGCGCCGAAGAAGCGCGCCCACGGCAAGGAATATTTCTCCGAGAAGGAATATGGCGTCAAAGCCAGCCCGCGCGTCGTCGAGGGCGGACCGATCCCGAAGGGCGGCGGGCGCTATCTCGTCGGCAATCCCTACCAGGTCAAAGGCAAGTGGTATTATCCCAAGGAAGACTTTTCCTATAGCAAGACGGGTGTGGCCTCCTGGTACGGCTCGGCCTTTCACGGCCGCCTGACCGCCAATGGGGAGGTCTACGACCAGCTGTCGATTTCTGCCGCGCATCCGACCTTTCCGCTGCCGAGCTATGCACGCGTCACCAATATCGAGAACGGCTCGTCGATCGTCGTGCGCGTCAACGACCGCGGACCGTATCACGAGGGCCGGATCATCGACCTATCAAACAAGACGGCCGATCTCCTCGACATGAAGCATAGCGGCACCGGTCGCGTTCGCGTTCAGTATGTTGGCAAGGCGCGCATGGACGGTCATGACATGCCGTATCTGATGGCGTCCTACGTGCCAAAGGGCAGCCGTATTCCGGCCGTCGATCCGGGCGGGCAGATTGCCAGTGGCGTGATGGTCGCCTCCAATGATCGCCGCATCACCAGCGATCAGCTGCAGAGCCTGGGAACGCTGACGGCGCCGCAGGCGTCACGCGTGCCTGTGCCGATGTCCGCCACGGCTTATGGCGGCGCAACGCCGAGCGCCCGCTACAATGCGGCACCCGCACCGGCGCCATCGGCTTTCGGCACGCTCAGCGCGCCGCAGGGTATGGGCGAAATGATCGTACTGCCGGAAATCGGCCCCGTTCCCTACGAGCGTCCTTATGGCTGGGGGCAGGGGTCTCTGGCGATGGGCTATCAGGAAGACGGCGTTCGGACCGTGACAGTGCCGATCGCGTTCGATGCGGTGATGGTTCGCAACGACGGCCTGACCGAGGAATCGATCCTTGCGTCTTTCAAACGCCAGCAGGCAAAGCAGCCGGCACGCTAAGACGCCGATTGCGGCAGGCCGCCGCTATCACTAACCTCCAGAATCGATTTCGCGCCAGGGGTTTGCAATGCTGAAGCGTCTCATCGGTTTTTGCGCGGTCGTGCTGTCGGCCGCTTCATCTGCTGCTGCCGCCGAGCCTGCGCCCGCAGGCTTCGTCACCAAGGCGGCGCAAGCCTATATGATCGAGGCTTCGACGGGCACGGTGCTGCTTGCCAAGAACGAGGATCAGGCGTTTTCGCCGGCATCGCTCGCCAAGCTGATGACGATGGATATCGTCTTTGCGTCGCTGAAGGGCGGCGAGATCACCCTCGATACCGACTATCCGGTCTCCGAATATGCCTGGCGCACCGGCGGTGCGCCGTCGCGTTCGGCGACGATGTTTGCGGCCCTGAAGAGCCGCGTGCGCGTCGAGGACCTAGTCAAGGGCGTCGCGATCCAGGGCGCCAATGACGGCTGCATCATTCTGGCCGAGGGCATGAGCGGCACCGAGGAGAATTTCGCCTCGGCGATGACGCGCCGGGCGCAGACGCTCGGGATGACTAAGAGCATCTTCGGAAACTCGACCGGTCTGCCGGATGGCAAGAGCAAGACGACGGCGCGGGACATGGTGACGCTGGCCGCCGATCTGCAACAGACCTATCCGGCCTATTATCCCTATTTCGCCCAGGCCGACTTCGAATGGAACAAGATCTTCCAGCGCAATCGCAACCCGTTGCTCGGACTGGGGCTCGGTGCCGACGGATTGGCGACGGGGTTCGCCGAAGGCGAGGGCTTCTCGATCGTCGCCTCGGTCGAGCGTGACGGCAAACGGCTGTTCCTGGCGCTCGGCGGCATCGCCTCCGACAAGGAGCGGACCGACGAGGCCAAGCGTATTCTCGAATGGGGTCTGACCAGCTTCGAAACGCGGCAGATCTTCGCCGAAAAGGAAGTCGTCGGTTCGGCGAGCGTCTATGGCGGACAATCGGGTCATGTCGATCTCGTGGCGCGAACCCCCGTCAGCGTCTATATTCCGGTCAGCAATCCGGACCGGCTGGCGGCTAGGATCATCTATCGCTGGCCGCTGACGGCGCCCGTCGCGGCCGACGCGGAAGCGGGCACGCTAGTGATTTCCGCCGGCGGCCGGGTGTTGCGCGAAGTGCCGCTCTATACGGTGCAGAATATCGCCGTGGGATCGCTGACCAGCCGGGCTGTCGATGCCCTGGTCGAACTCGGCGAATCGATGTTCTTCTCCTGGCTCTGGGACAAAGCCGAGCCCACCTGAAGGCCGCATTCTGCCGTGAAATTACCGGGGAAGGCGGAGCTGGCGGGAAACAGCGAGGTTTCGCCCGGGCGCATCTTCGGATAGATAGATCGAGGCGCTGCCGACGTTTTGTCGGCGGCATGTCGGGAATACGGGAAAGTGCTGTTGTCGTCCGGTACGGGATTGTTCGTTACATTCGAAGGCGGTGAGGGTGCCGGCAAGTCGACGCAGATCCGCCGCCTTGCGGAAGCGTTGCGCAGCCGCGGCCATGAGGTGCTGCTGACGCGCGAGCCCGGCGGTTCTCCGGGTGCTGAGGCGGTGCGCTACGTGCTGCTGTCGGGTGCTGCCGAAGCCTTCGGAACGCGGATGGAGGCGATCCTTTTTGCCGCCGCGCGCAACGATCATGTCGAGGAGGTGATCCGCCCGGCGCTGCTTGACGGCAAGATCGTCCTTTGCGACCGCTTCATGGATTCGTCGCGCGTCTATCAGGGCGTCACCGGCAATCTCGAACCCGATTTCATCGAGACGCTGCAGCGCATCGCCGTCAATGGCGTAGTGCCTGACTGCACAGTCATTCTCGACATTCCTGCAACCGCTGGACTTGCGCGCGTCAAGTCGCGCAATGCCGATGGGCCTGACCGTTTCGAGAAGGAGGAGCTGGAGACGCACGAGAAGCGCCGCGAGGCCTATCTCGATATCGCAGCCCGGGAACCGGAACGTTGCCGCGTCGTCAATGCCATGCAGGACGAGGCCGAGATCGCTGCCGAGATCCTTGCGATCATCACCAAGCTGATGAGCGGCATTGCGGCCGAGAAGACACCGGTAGCCGTTCATGAGTGAAGAGCGGCCCGGCCTGCTGGATGGAGCGATCTGGCCGGCGGAAAATCCCAAGCTTTTCGGACATGAGGACGCGGAAGCGTTTCTCTCTCAGTCCTATAGGTCCGGCAAAGGCCATCACGCCATCCTGATCGAAGGCCCTGAAGGCATCGGCAAGGCGACACTCGCCTTCCGCTTCGCCAATTATGTGCTTTCCAATCCCGATCCGGCGCTGGCGCCGGAGATCGTTCCCGATCCCGATCCTGCCTCGCCAGTCAGCCGCCAGATTTCGTCAGGCGCTTCGCACAATCTTCTGCATCTTGCACGGCCCGTCGATGAAAAGACCGGCAAGGTGAAATCGGCGATCACTGTCGATGAAGTGCGCCGCGCCGGGAGATTCTTCTCGCAGACATCGGGCACCGGCAACTGGCGCATCGTCATCATCGATCCGGCCGATGACATGAACCGCAATGCGGCAAACGCCATCCTGAAGATCCTCGAGGAGCCGCCGAAGCGGGCGCTGTTCCTCGTTCTGTCGCATGCGCCGGGCAAGCTGTTGCCGACCATCCGTTCGCGCTGCCTGCCGCTGAGGCTCGCGCCGCTTGGCGACGATGCGCTGGCTCTGGCACTTGCCAATCTCGGCGCCGCGGTTGACGACCGGGCATTGCTGACGGCGGCGAAGGGCAGCGTCGGAGAGGCGCTGAAGCTGATGAATTACGGTGGCGGCGAGATCATCTCCGCCTATCAGGATGTGCTATCGGCTCAGGGACCGGCGGCGCGGCGCGCCATGCACCGGCTGGCCGATGCGCTGTCAGGCAAGGAAAGCGACACGATCTTCGAATTCTTCGCGAGCCATATCGGCGACGACCTGATGAACCGGGCGCGCCAGGCGGCGAGGGCAGGCGATCTCGGTGCTGCCGAACGGCTTGCGAGGCTGCAATCCGATGTCAACGAGCGGCTCACCGTCTCGGGCGCCTACAACCTCGACCGCAAGCAGACGATCCTCGGTATCCTGTCCGATATCAAGCAGCCCGGCCCTTAATCAGCCTGCCAGCAGTTTCCAGGCGACGACGGCAAGTGTCAGCGCCAGGACGATGCGGATCGTCCGCTCGTGCAGCTTCGGTGCCAGCAGGCTTCCGGCGACGATGCCGGGTATCGATCCGACAAGCAGTGTTAGAAGCATCAGCCAGTCGATTTCGCCGATGAACCAGTAGCCCATGCCGCCGATCAGCGTCAGCGGCACGGCGTGAACAATGTCGGATCCGACGATCTCGCGAACGTCGAGATTCGGGTAAAGGATCAGCAGGATGGTGACTCCGAGCGCGCCCGCGCCGACCGACGTCAGCGTGACCAGGACACCGAGCGCCAGACCGAGGATGACGGTGAAAATGGCGATCGTTGCCGGCTTTGGTGGCGTCCGCTCGCCGATGGCGCCGCGCGCAAAGGACAAAACCTGGGTGCGGAAGATCAGCATGAAGGCAGTGATGACAAGCAGCCAGCCGAGCGCGATGGTGATCGTATGCGCGACTTCGACGCTCTTGCGATCGACGCCGGCCATCAGCCAGAGCAGGAGGAGGGCGGCCGGCACGCTTCCGGCGGCGAGCGAGCCGACGATGCGCCAGTTCACCCTCCCATGCATGCCGTGAACGGCGGTGCCTGCCGACTTGGTAATCGCCGCATAGAGCAGATCAGTGCCGACGGCTGTCGCCGGATGAACGCCGAACAACAGCACGAGGATCGGCGTCATCAGCGAGCCGCCGCCGACGCCGGTGATACCGACCAGCATGCCGACGAGAAAGCCGGAAAGCGAATAGAGGGGCTGGAACGTTTGTGGCAGGCTCACGGGGCAGACCTTGAGGCGCCTGCGCTGATCGGCTCATATTTGACGGTCATTATGCCTCGCCCGGAATTGTCACCAAGGCGTAGAATGCCGGCGAAATCCCGTCAAGCGCAGCAGGCCCGCGAGGCGGTCAAAACGCTGCCGCTTTCGAAACTTAGTGTTTCTCTTCGCCATCACATGCGCTAAGAGCGGCTGACAATTTTTATAGAGTAAGCCGGATGTCCGCCATGACCGACAAGAAGCCCTTCTACATCACCACCGCGATTTCCTATCCGAACGGCAAGCCGCATATCGGCCATGCCTACGAACTGATCGCAACTGACGCCATGGCGCGCTTCCAGCGCCTCGACGGCCGTGATGTATTCTTCCTGACGGGCACCGACGAGCACGGCCAGAAGATGCAGCAGACGGCGCGTGCCGAAGGCATCACGGCGCAGGAGCTTGCCGACCGCAATTCCAACGAATTCCAAGCGATGGCGACACTGCTGAATGCGTCGAACGACGATTTCATCCGTACGACGCAGGAACGCCACCACGAGACCTCGCGCAACATCTGGAACCTGATGGCCGACAACGGCGACATCTACAAGGATTCCTACGCCGGCTGGTACTCGGTGCGCGACGAAGCCTACTATCAGGAAGACGAGACCGAAGTGCGCGCCGATGGCGTCCGCTACGGGCCGCAGGGCACGCCTGTCGAATGGGTGGAGGAAGCCAGCTATTTCTTCAAGCTGTCCGAATACCAGGACAAGCTGCTGAAGCATTACGAAGAGAACCCCGATTTCATCGGCCCATCGGAGCGCCGCAACGAGGTCATCTCCTTCGTGAAATCAGGCCTCAAGGATCTCTCGGTTTCGCGCACGACTTTCGACTGGGGGATCAAGGTTCCCAACGACCCCGAGCACGTCATGTATGTCTGGGTCGACGCGCTGACCAACTACATCACGGCCACAGGCTATATCGAGGACCGGAACGGCCCGCGGGCGAAATACTGGCCGGCCGACGTTCATATCATCGGCAAGGACATCATCCGCTTCCACGCCGTCTACTGGCCGGCGTTCCTGATGTCGGCTGGTCTGCCGCTGCCGAAGCGCGTCTTTGCTCACGGCTTCCTGCTCAACAAGGGCGAGAAGATGTCGAAGTCGCTCGGCAACGTCGTCGACCCTGTCAACCTCGTCAATCACTTCGGTCTCGACCAGGTGCGTTACTTCTTCCTGCGCGAAGTCTCCTTCGGCCAGGACGGCAGCTACAGCGAGGAAGCGATCGGCCAGCGCATCAACGCTGACCTCGCCAATGGTATCGGCAACCTTGCCAGCCGCTCGTTGTCGATGATTGTCAAGAACTGCGACGGCAAGATACCGGAACCCGGCCCGCTGACGGATGAAGACAAGGCGATGCTGGCGGCTGCCGATGCRCTGCTGGCCTCCACCCGCGAGGATATGGGCAAGCAGCTGATCCACAAGGCCGTTGCCTCGATCATCGCCGTCGTCTCGGAAACCGACCGCTATTTCGCCGGCCAGGCGCCGTGGGCCTTGAAAAAGACCGATCCGGACCGGATGGCGACCGTCCTCTATGTGACGGCCGAAGTCGTGCGTCAGCTCGCTATCCTGCTGCAGCCGATCGTGCCGCAGTCGGCCGAAAAGCTGCTGGATCTCGTTGCCGCGCCTGCGGACAAGCGGGATTTCGCAGCTCTCGGCGAAGCGGGCCGTCTGGTTCCAGGCACCGTGCTCGAAGCACCGACGCCCGTCTTCCCGCGCTACGTGGCGCCTGAGGCGTAAGGACGTCAGATGCTGATCGATACGCATTGCCATCTGGACTTTGCCGACTTCGATGCCGAGCGTGACGAGATCGTCGCGCGCGCGCATCAGTCCGGCGTCAAGCAGATGGTGACGATCTCGACGCGAGTGCGCAAGCTCGACGGCCTGCTCGCCATCACCGAACGCTATCCGTCGGTCTTCTGTTCTGTCGGCACCCATCCGAACAGCGCCAATGAAGAGCTGGATATTCAGACCGAGGATCTCGTGCGGCTGGCCAATGCGCATGAAAAGATCGTCGCCATCGGTGAAGCCGGTCTCGACTATTTCTACGACACACAGACGCCTGACGATCAGCAGACCGGTTTCCGCCGCCATATCGCGGCTGCACGCGAAACGCAGCTGCCGCTGGTCATTCACAGCCGCAGCGCCGACGAAGACATGGCGGCGATCCTGACCGAGGAAACAGGGAAGGGGGCCTTCCCTTTCATCTTGCATTGCTTCTCGGCCGGTCCTGAACTTGCCAAGACCGGCGTCGAGCTCGGCGGCTACATCTCGTTTTCAGGCATCCTGACCTTCCCCAAGTCGGAAGAACTGCGCGCGATCGCCGAGACGATCCCGCATGACCGGCTTCTGGTCGAAACCGACGCGCCGTATCTGGCGCCGAAGCGCTGGCGCGGAAAGCGCAACGAGCCTGCCTACGTCGTGAACACCGCCGAAGTGCTGGCGGAGACGCTTGGTGTCAGCTATGCCGAGATGGCGCGCATCACCACCGAGAACGCCTTCCGACTGTTCACAAAGATGCCGAGGATCTAGCCTCGTGGGTTACCGGCGGCGTTTCACCATTCTCGGCTGCGCATCGTCGCCAGGCGTGCCGCGCATCACCGGAGATTGGGGCGCCTGCAATCCCGATAATCCCAAGAACCGGCGGACACGCGCATCCTTCATGGTGCAGCAGTTCGATAATAATGGCGGCGCGACGACCGTCGTTATCGACACCGGCTCGGATTTTCGCGAGCAGATGATCGCCGCCAGGGTCGAGCATATCGACGCCGTGCTCTACACGCATCCGCACGCCGACCACATCCACGGCATCGACGATCTGCGTGGCTACTATCACAACGCTCAGCAGCGCGTGCCGATCTACGCCAATGCGTTCACGATGGAGCGTATCCGCCAGGGTTTCGGCTATTGCATCGAAACGCCTCCAGGCAGCAATTACCCGCCGATCGTCGAGCCGCGGCTGATCGAGACGCTCGAGGAACCGGTGCGCATCTCAGGCGCCGGCGGCACGATTTCGTTTCGGCCGCACGAGCAGCAGCACGGCGATATCATCTCGCTCGGCTTCCGCATCGGCGATGTCGCTTATTGCAGCGATATCAGCGACTTTCCGCCGGAAACTGCGGCGAAGCTTGAAAATCTCGACGTGCTCGTCATCGACGCGCTGCAATACCGCTATCATCCGAGCCACCTGTCGCTGGAGCAGTCTCTGGACTGGATTTCACGGCTGAAGCCGAAGCGTGCGATCCTGACGCATATGCATACGCCGCTGGACTACGACACAGTGATGGGCGAGACGCCAGATCATGTCGAACCGGCTTACGATCAGATGCAGTTCGACATCGAACTAAGCGATCCGAAAGAGCGCTGAGGGCTGCAGAATACGTGGTTTTCGGGGTTCTTGGTCGTAGTCGACACAGCCATTTGTTCCATAATCTATCTTATGCGATCTTTGTGTAGCTATTGGCGAGCTGCCTATGAGTGCCTCCCGCTCCTGTTTTTGCCCGCTACATTCGCCGCTTGAACGTATGTTCGGCCGCCGGAAATTTTCTTGAGCGGACATCGGCAGCATACTCCTCTGCCGCGGCGGCAGCACGCTTGCCGAGCTCATCGTAGCGCTTGACGAAGCGTGGCGTGAAATCGTTGAACAGCCCGAGCATATCGTCGGACACCAGGATCTGGCCATCGCAGGCTGACGATGCGCCGATGCCGATTGTCGGGACATGGATGGCCGATGTGACTTCGCGGGCTAGCGGTTCGACGGTTCCCTCGATGACGACAGCGAAGGCGCCGGAGCCGCCGATTGCGTGGGCGTCGCGGCGGATCTTTGACGTCTCGTGTTCCGTATGGCCGACCGAGCGGTAGCCGCCGGCGGTATGGACCAGCTGCGGCATCAGGCCGATATGGCCGAGCACAGGAATGCCGCGTGCCGTTAGGAAAGCGATCGTCTCGACCATCTCCTCGCCGCCCTCGAGCTTCACGGCATCACAGCCGGTTTCCTGGAGAATGCGGACAGCGTTGCGGAAGGCTATCTCTTTCGATTCCTGATAGGTACCAAACGGCATGTCGACGACGACGCAGGCTTGCTCGACGCCGCGCATGACCGCCTTGCCATGGGCTATCATCATCTCGAGCGTCACGCCCGTCGTGGTTTCCATGCCATAGAGCACCATGCCGAGCGAATCTCCAACGAGGAGCAGATCGCAATGGGCATCGAGGAGACGGGCCATCGGCGTCGTATAGGCCGTCAGGCAGACGATCGGCGTGGCGCCCTTCATCGCCGTGATCTTCGACGGGGTCAGACGCCTTGTTGTTCCGGATGCACTCATCGTACCGCTCCCAGTTTCATGACGCCCTGCCCGCCGATTACACGGTTGTCGAGCAGCCGGGTCATGCCGATCCTGACGAACAGCGCGACAACGACGGGATCGCGGATTACCTCGACCGGTTTTAGCGTCGCGGCATCGCGGACGGCGACGACTTCGGGATTGGCAAGTGGTTCGCGGCCGAGAAAGGTCTTCAGCAAATGTTCGAGCTCGGCCGGATCGGTCAGGCCGGCAGCGACCAGCCGCTCGGCTTCGGCGAGCGTCTGCGGCACGATCACAGCCGCCTTGCGCTCGTCGGCGCTCAGATAGACATTGCGCGACGACAGCGCCAGGCCATCATGATCACGCACCGTCGGTACCGGGACGATCCGGACCGGCAATGCCAGATCCTCGACCATACGCCTGACGACCACGACCTGCTGATAATCCTTCTCGCCGAAATAGGCGCGCTGCGGCTGGACGATATTGAAAAGCTTGCAGACGACCGTGGCGACGCCGGCGAAATGGCCTGGCCTCACCGCTCCTTCGAGTTCGCGGCCGATCTCGGGTACGTCTACGACCGTCATCATCGGCTTCGGATACATGTCGGTAACGCCAGGCGCAAAGAGGATGTTGACACCGGCTTGCCGGAGCATGGCCGTGTCGCGCTCGATATCGTGGGGATATTTGCTGAGGTCCTCGTTGGCGCCGAACTGCAGCGGATTGACAAAGATCGAGGCGACAACAATGTCGTTCTCCACCCTCGCCCGCGCCACCAGCTCCAGATGGCCGGCATGCAGATAGCCCATCGTCGGTACCAGGCCGATTGTGCGCGATTGCCGGCGCAAAGCCTCGAGTGCTGCGCGCAGCTCACCAATGTCAGAGAAAACTCTCATTATTCCCCCGTCACTCCACCTCGCGCGCATAGAAATTGCAATCGGGCCGGAAGGTCAATCCGTCGTCCAGGATATAAACGATTATATGCTAATCTGCTGATAATGGGTGGAAATTTAGCGGCTGCGACACCCTGTTCGTCCCCTTGCCTTCCTGCTTATGCTGCCAATCTAGAGAGGACATGTTTCTCAGTCGGAGGTTCTCTTGCCCTGGATCGCCTATATCGTTCATTTCATCGCCGCCGCGTTCCTGACAAACGGCATTCCGCACTTCGTCAACGGCGTCAGCGGGCGTTCCTTCCGCACTCCCTTCGCGCGGCTCGGCAGCTCGGATCTCAGTTCTCCTGAAATCAACGTCATCTGGGGCTGGCTGAATTTCCTGATCGCCTTTCTGCTCTTCGCCAATATCGGGCCGCTCTATATCGGCACGCCCGGCGATACGATCTTCGTTACCGCTGGCATGCTTGTCATGGGCGTCATCCTCGCCCGCATCTTTGCGTCCAGCGCGCGTTAAAGAGTTACTTGCTTAAAGCAAGTCACTACGGTAGTGGTTTGCTTCATGCAACGAACCAGCTTTGCCATCTTCCCATGCCCTGCCGCCCGCGCGCTGAACAGCGTCGGCGATTCCTGGAGCATCATGATCCTGCGGGACGCCTTTCACGGGCTGACGCGGTTCGACGATTTCCAGAAGAGCCTTGGGATCGCGCCGAACATCCTGACACGGCGCCTCGCCCATCTGGTCGAGGAAGGCATTTTCGAGAAGCGGCTCTACAGCGAGCGCCCTGCCCGCCATGAATATGTGCTGACCGCGAAGGGACAGGACTTCTTTCCGGTGCTGATGGCGCTGTCGACATGGGGCGGACGGCACGCCCCGCAGGAAGATCTCGCCTATCTTCTCGGCAATGCATGCGGCGAAGAGCTTGAAACCAAGCTGGTCGATGCCAAAACCGGCGAAGAACTCACCCCCCGGAATACCTGCCTGCTGCCCGGCCCTGCGGCCGATGAGGCGGCGCATGAGCGCATTGCGCGGATGAAGGCCTGGTATCTGGGCTTTGATGCTTAAAAAGGAACAAATCATGGATCGCATTGTCGTCACCGGTATGGGACTTGTATCGCCGCTTGGAACGGGTGTGGAGATCGCCTGGAAGCGGCTGCTTGCCGGCGGCTCCGGCCTTCGCTTGCTGGGCGAAGATATCGTCGGCGATCTTGCGGCCAAGGTCGGCGGCGTGGTGCCTGACATCGCTGAGGATGCGGAAGGCGGGTTCGATCCGGATCGCTATATCGTTCCGAAAGACCAGAAAAAGATGGACCGCTTCATCCATTTCGCCATGGCGGCGGCCGACGAAGCGGTGCGCCAGGCCGGATGGATGCCCGAGGATACCGCCTCCCGCGAGCGCACGGCAACGATTATCGCCTCCGGCGTCGGCGGATTTCCCGCGATCACCGATGCGGTGCGCACGGTCGAGACCCGCGGGCCGCGACGGCTTTCGCCGTTCATCGTACCCTCGTTCCTCGTCAACCTGGCGGCCGGACAGATCAGCATCAAGTACGGCTTCAAGGGGCCGCTCGGCGCGCCGGTTACCGCCTGCGCGGCCAGCGTCCAAGCCATTGGCGATGCTGCCCGGCTGATCCGGTCGGGTGAAGCCGATGTGGCGATCTGTGGCGGTGCGGAGGCCTGTATTGACCGCGTGAGCCTTGGCGGATTTGCGGCCGCGCGCGCGCTTTCGACCGGCTTCAACGACACGCCCGAACTCGCCTCGCGCCCATTCGATACTGCCCGCGATGGCTTCGTCATGGGCGAAGGTGCTGGCATTCTCGTCATCGAGACGCTGGAACATGCGCTTGCCCGCGGCGCCACGCCGCTAGCGGAACTGGTCGGCTACGGCACGGCGGCCGATGCCTATCACATGACCGCAGGACCTGAAGACGGCGACGGCGCACGCCGGGCGATGGAAGCGGCCATCCGGCAGGCGAAGATCACGCCATCCGAGATCAAGCATCTCAACGCCCACGCAACCTCGACGCCGGTCGGCGACCGTGGCGAGATGGCGGCGATCGGCACGGTCTTCGGCCGCGATGGCGGGATCGCCATCAGTGCCACCAAATCCGCGACCGGCCATCTTCTCGGCGCTGCCGGCGGGCTGGAAGCGATCTTCACGATCCTGGCACTGCGCGACCAGATCGTCCCGCCGACGCGCAATCTCGATGAGGCGGATCCCGTCGCCGACGGTCTCGATATCGTCGGCAAGACGGCGCGCAAGCTTGAGCTGGACTATGCGATCAGCAACGGCTTCGGCTTTGGCGGCGTCAACGCAAGCGCCCTCTTCCGCCGCTGGAACTGAACGTCTCCTGCGATTGGCGGGCGATCGGTCCGCCACTTTCAAATTCGCTGAAATGCCCTACACTCCAGTCTATTGGCCGGAGACAATTTCATGCGTGCTCTATCCGCCGTGCTTCTTCTGTCTGCCGCTTTGCTGACCGCACCGTTACAGGCGCGCGCCGAAGATCCCATCGCAACGACGCAGCAGATCATCGAAGGGCAGATCAATGCCTTTCTGAAGGACGATCCCGATACCGCCTATTCCTATGCGGCTCCTGGGATCAAGGCGCTGTTTCCGGACAAGAACGTGTTCTTTGCGATGGTGAAGAAAAGCTACGAGCCGGTTTATCATCCCGGCAATTACGCCTTCGGCCGCAGCAAATCGATCGCCGACGGCGCGATGATCTATAATGAAGTGCTGATCTCAGGGCGCGACGGCAAGGACTGGACGGCGATCTACCAGATGGCGCGCCAGCCCGACGGCAGCTACAAGATCAACGGCGTTCAGATCGTTCCGAACACCGACAGCAAGGGGATATGAGCCTCAGACGGGCTCGAGATCGCCCCTCGCCCATTCTTCGATCGTCTCGGCCATGAAATCGGCAAAACGTCCCTCGGCGATCGCCTTGCGGATGCCCTGCATCAGTTCCTGATAGTAGTTCAGGTTATGCCAGGAGAGCAGCATGCCGCCAAGCGCCTCATTGGCGCGAACGAGGTGATGCAGATAGGCGCGCGAGTAATCGCGCGTCGCCGGGCAGTTCGACTGGTCGTCGAGCGGCCGCATGTCCTCAGCGTGACGGGCATTGCGAATATTGACCTTGCCGCGGCGGGTGAAGGCCAGGCCGTGGCGGCCGGAACGGGTCGGCATCACGCAGTCGAACATGTCGATGCCGCGGGCGACGGATTTCAGCATGTCGTCAGGCGTACCGACGCCCATCAGATAGCGCGGCTTCTCCGTCGGCAGAACCGGAAGCGTGGTCTCCAGCATGCGCAGCATGACGTCCTGCGGCTCGCCGACAGCGAGGCCGCCGACGGCGTATCCCTTGAGATCGAGCTGCTTCAGCGCCTCTGCCGAGCGAACGCGCAAGTTCGGCTGATCGCCGCCCTGGACGATGCCGAACATCGCCTTGCCCGGCTGGTTGCCGAAGGCCACCTTGCATCGCTCGGCCCAGCGCAGCGACAGTTCCATGGCGCGTTCGATCTCGCGCGGCTCGGCCGGCAGTGCCACGCATTCGTCGAGCTGCATCTGGATATCGGAGCCGAGCAGGCCCTGGATCTCGATCGAGCGCTCCGGCGACATGTGGTGCAGGCTGCCATCGACATGCGACTTGAAGGTGACGCCCTGCTCATCGAGCTTGCGAAGGCCCGAAAGCGACATGACCTGGAAGCCACCTGAATCGGTCAGGATCGGATGTTCCCAGCGGATCAGCTTGTGCAAACCGCCGAGGCGGGCGACGCGTTCGGCGCCGGGGCGCAGCATCAGGTGATAGGTATTGCCGAGGATGATATCGGCGCCGGTGTCGCGCACCTGATCGAGATACATCGCCTTGACCGTGCCGACAGTGCCCACAGGCATGAAGGCCGGGGTGCGGATCGTGCCGCGCGGCATGGTGACTTCGCCGAGGCGGGCGCCGCCATCGGTCTTCTTGAGAGTGAACTGAAAATTCTCGGTCATCTGTCGTTCCGGAAAAGCAGGCTTGAGTCGCCGTAAGAATAGAAGCGGTAGCCTGTCGAAATGGCGTGTTCGTAAGCCGCGTGCATGGTCTCGAAACCGGCGAAGGCAGACACCAGCATGAACAGAGTCGAACGCGGCAGGTGGAAGTTGGTCATCAGCATATCGACCGCCTTGAAGCGGTAGCCGGGCGTGATGAAGATACCGGTGGCACCCGCCCAGGGCTTTATCTCGCCGCTATCGGCAGCAGCGCTTTCGATTAGCCGCAGCGACGTTGTACCGACGCAGACGATGCGCCCGCCCCTCGCCCTGACAGCGTTGAGCTTGGCAGCCGTCTCATCGGTGACGTAGCCACTTTCGAGATGCATCTTGTGGTCGTCGGTATCGTCAACCTTCATCGGCAGGAAGGTTCCGGCGCCGACATGCAGCGTCACGAAATGGCGTTCGATGCCGGCCTCGTCGAGAGCAGCAAAGAGCTCCGGCGTGAAATGAAGGCCGGCAGTGGGTGCGGCGACGGCGCCTTCCTCGCGGGCATAGATCGTCTGGTAATCGGCACGGTCGCGTTCGTCTTCCGGCCGCTTGGCGGCGATATAGGGGGGCAGCGGGATATGGCCGACGCTGGCGATAGCTTCGTCGAGTGCCGGGCCGGAGAGGTCGAAGGCCAGCGTCACCTCGCCGGCATCGCCCTTTTCGACGACGGTGCAATCGAGCTGTCCGAGGAAGCAGCTTTCGCCGCTATGGCCGAAAGCGATACGGTCGCCTTCCTTGATCCGCTTGCCGGGCTTGGCAAAGGCTTTCCAGCGATTGGCGCCGACACGCATGTGCAGCGTCGCCGAAACCTGCTGGCCGCCCGCCCCTTCGCGGTGGCGGATGCCTTCGAGCTGTGCGGGAATGACCTTGGTGTCGTTGAAAACCAGCGCATCGCCCGGCTTCAGAAAATTCGGCAGATCGCGGACCGTGTGATCGCTCAGCGTCTCGCTGGCAGCGGCATCGACGACCAGCAGGCGCGCGCTGTCGCGCGGCTCGGCGGGCCTGAGCGCAATCCGCTCATCCGGCAGGTCGAAATCGAAAAGGTCTACGCGCATCGGGGTACTTCCGGGCAAAGCGAAACCCGCCCCGCGTTCTCACGCAAGGGCGGGTTCCGTCAGAAATCACAATCAGACGTCGGCGGCAACCCGCATCGAGACGATCGAATCCGGGTCTACGACCGGCTCGCCCTTCTTGATCTTGTCGACATTGTCCATGCCTTCGATGACCTGGCCCCAGACGGAATACTGCTTGTTCAGCCACGGAGAATCCGCAAGGCAGATGAAGAACTGGCTGTTGGCCGAGTTCGGGTTCTGCGAGCGGGCCATGGAGCAAACGCCGCGATTATGCGGGGTAGCGGAGAACTCGGCCTTCAGGTCGGGCTTCTCGGAGCCGCCCATGCCGGCACGGCCAGGGTTGAAGCTCTCGCTGCCCTTCTTGCCGAACTTCACGTCGCCGGTCTGGGCCATGAAGTCGTTGATGACGCGGTGGAAGACGACGCCGTCATAGGCCTTCTCGCGGGCGAGTTCCTTGATGCGGGCGACATGCTCAGGCGCCACCTGCGGCAGGAGCGCGATAACGACCTTGCCCTTGGTGGTTTCCAGGATGATGGTGTTTTCGGGATCCTTGATCTCGGCCATTCTTATTCTCCTCGTTCTTCTTGAAGTGCTTGCTTTAAATTACTTGGCGACGGTGACCTTGACCATGCGGTCAGGATTGCTGACTTCACCGTTCTGGCCCTCGCCCTTCTTGATCTTGTCGACGAATTCCATACCGGAGACGACCTTGCCGACGACGGTGTACTGACCGTTCAGGAAGGAACCGTCAGCGAACATGATGAAAAACTGCGAGTTGGCCGAATCCGGATCCTGCGAGCGGGCCATGCCGACCGTACCGCGGACGAAAGGCGTCTTCGAGAACTCGGCAGGAATGTTCGGCAGGTCGGAGCCGCCGGTGCCGGCGAGGCTCGGGTCGAAGCCCTTCGACATGTTGCCATACTGGACGTCGCCGGTCTGGGCCATGAAGCCGTCGATGACGCGGTGGAAGGCAACGTTGTCGTAGGCGCCCTTCTTGGCGAGCGCTTCGATCTGGGCAACGTGCTTCGGCGCAACATCAGGCGCCAGCTGGATCACGACAGGACCATCCTTCAGCTGAATGGTGAGCGTATCGGCAGCAAGAGCGTCACCAGCGAAGGACGCGATATACAGCACGGCGGCAAAGGCGGCATAAAACAGTTTCATTGTAGCTCCGTTGCGGCGGACGACCGCCTCAAGATTTGCGCTTGGATTGAAGGGCTTGCAGGACTGCGGCCGGAACGAAGGCGCTGACATCTCCACCCATAGCGGCGATCTGGCGGACCAATGTGGCGGTAATGGGCCGTGAGCCCGTTCCAGCTGGCAGAAAAACGGTCTGGATATCAGGCGCCATCTGCCGGTTCATGCCTGCCATCTGCATTTCGTAATCGAGATCGGTGCCATCGCGCAGACCGCGGATCAGCAGAGAGGCGCCGTGCTTGCGGGCTGCATCGACCACCAGATTGTCGAAGGAAACCACATCGATGCCGGCAGCCTTCTGCGGCAAGATCTCGGCCAGCGACGTGCGGATCAGCTCGGCCCGCTCCTCGAAGGAAAACAGCGGCGCCTTGCCCGGATGAACGCCAATCGCGACGATCACCTTCGCGGACACATTCAGCGCCTGGACGAGCACATCCATATGTCCGTTGGTGATCGGGTCGAAGGACCCCGGATAAAAAGCAGTCGTCATGGAACCCGGCCGTTTCGTTCGTTGCCTTTTGTCACGGATGCCCCGTTCCCGCAAGTCATTTGGCGTCTTCCGGCCGGGCGGCTGAACGGCGGATGAATGCTCCGTTCAAGGCCGTTTCAGATGCGATCTGGATAATGAAAACCATCAACACGGCGATGCCATTCCGGTATCCGGTTCCCCCCTGGAAGTCACTTCAATGCTCATGCTGCTGATCGCGCTTGCCGTCTTTATCTCTCTTGCCGGCGAGGTCGCCTATGGCCTTTACAAGGAAAAGTATGAAGTACGCTGGGTGCGGCCTGAAGTCAGCGAGCACCATGCGCTGATGCGCCAGCTTGGCCGGCTGCGTTGAACGGGTCTCGCGAATCTGAACGCCAGATGAACGAGGCATTCAAGGTCGCTTCAGACCAAGCTTAGTAAACGACACGTCAACATCCTGCGGAACCATTTCCAAGCGGATGCATTTAATCAACCGAAGCGTAGATGCGATACGCGGTTTTAAGGAAAAGAATATGCCCGATAAGATTACCGTCATTAACGTTTTCTGGATGGCAATGGTCACGGGAATGCTCACCGCAACAATCGCACTCTACGATCAGAAGACTGATACGTCCAAGGTATTTGGCCCTTACGCTTCGGCCCGCGCGCCGATCGTCAGCCAGTACTGAGGAACGTGAACGCAACTTCGGAAAGGATTGCCCATGTTCACGATCTTGACTGTACTTACCGCTCTTATCAGCGTGATGTTCATCGTGTCTGTGGCATCAACCATTTCCGCTCTTCGCCGTGAAAGCGAAGAGGTCAAGGCTTACAACGAAAAGCGCATCACTTTCTAAGCCACTCCCGCCCTTGAGCGCATTCCCCTCCCGCGCTCGGGTCAGATGAAGCCGGACGCCACAAAAGCGTCCGGCTTTTTCTTTGTCCGGTCAGGCCGGGCGGTAGGCGAGACAGCCACTTTTGCGGAACGGCAGCACCAGAAGTGCGCCATTGGCATAGAGCCTGCGGACGTAATCGGGGCTGTCGCCGCGCACGATAGCAAAGGCACTCCCCCATCTGAGCAGCTTCACCCCATCGGGCAGGCTTGACGGACTGCCGGGCGGGCGGAAGACCATGGCGGCCGGGGCATTTCCTGTTGCCGCGAAGACGCCGGCAAACAGCAGGAATACGGCCATGAGAATGGCGCTTGCCAGTCCCGCCGTTCTCGCTATCCGCATGGGCAATCTCATCGCCATCTCCCGTCAGAAGTCGAATATATGCTCGATCCCGGGATCGGCAATCGGACGTTCGCGCAGCAGTTGGGCGAGATCGGCAATCTTGACCGCCACCAGTAGCCGCTCGCTGTCGAAGCCTGCGCGCGGGAAACGGGCGATCAACTCGCCCGGCGGCGGCGTCTGGTCACTCGCTGTCGCAGTCAGCGACACCATGATCTCGTCGTTTCCGGCAATTTCACGGATCGTGCCGCCAGCCTTGGCGATATCGGCAAGAATATAGGTAAAGCGATCGTAGCGTGGCGTTTCGATGAGAATACCGCTGGCGCTTTCCGAGACGACCCTGACATCAGGCATTGCCGAAAGCGCGGGCGCCTGAATTCCTGAGACGATGGAGAAGATCGTCAGTTTCGCCTCGCCGGTCGCCGCAACGGCGTTGGCGATCATGCCCGCATAAGCGATTTTCGCCTTCCATTCGCCGCCGAGCGCCAGCCGCCGCTCCCAGCCGCGGACCGGCTCGTCCACCGGTGCGGCCCAGAGCTTGTCGATCTCGGGTTGGAACGGATATTTGTACCAGGGTGTCTGGCGCAGGAACGCGGCGTAATCGACGGCCATGTCGCGAGCGACGATATCCTGCGGGGTCTTCTGATCACCACGCCAATAGGCCGTCAGGCGGCCGAGCGTTTCCTCATAGGCTGCCTTCAGGCCCATTTCGAGCGTAAAGCTGACGCCGATCGTTGCCACCATCATGCGCGTCTGCGTATCGGCGCCGCCATGGCGATCGGCGATCGCCGTCAGTGCGCAATCGGCCTTCCAGAAATCGCGAACGCTTGCCAGATAGTCGAAACGGTATTCGTCACCTGATTTCAGCACCTCGGCCAGACCATCATAGGCATAGACGATGTGCCATTCGGGATAGGTGAGGAAAGTATTGGCCTCCTCACGCTTCATCTGGGGATCGCGGATCAGCGGGCTGTAGGTATCCGGCTCGGGATCGGCATGGCAGAAGGTTTCGACATAGGCGGCCGGGCTCAACAACAGCAGCACGATGATGACGATCGCACCGAGAAAAAATCCGAAGACTTTCAGCAGGCGGCGCATCAGCGCGCCTCGCTACGGAAGAGATAGCTCGAGACGATCGCGACACCGCCGAGGAACAGATGCGGAAGATTGGCGAGGATCTTGAAGCCGAAGGGCAGATCCTGGATGCCGTAATTGATGATGCCGAGATCGAGATAGCCGGAGCCGGTGATCAGGCCGAGCAGGCCATCGGCGAAATAGAGCAGGCCGAAATAGAAGAGGAAGGAGCGCGACGCCTGCACCGAAAGATAGGCAGCGATCGCGGCCCACAAGGCTGAAGCCAGATGCAGGCTGTCGTCATAGATATCAAGCGCGAAGATGCCGAAGGCCCTGCCCTGCGCATCCGTCAGTCCCGGAATGTAATTGAGCGCCGCCGCAAACAGCAGCGCCACGGTGTAAAGTGCCGCGATCAGTCGAAGCTTGCTCATCATTCCCCCTCAGATCTTGCCCAGATAGTTATCCCAGAACCGGTTGCGGAACAGCAATTCCGGATCGGCCTTGCGTTTCGCCGCCGCAAAATCGGCGGCGCGTGGATAGGCACGCTGCAGTTGATCCAGCCGTGCATGCGGCCGGTAAGGCAGATAGTAGCTGCCGCCGATGGCAATCACACGTTCGATCAGCGCCTCGGTCATCCGCGCCATATCGGCCTCGCCGCGCACCGTCTTCTCCTGCGAGAACAGCATGACGGCGGCAATACGGGGTTCCGTAGCGTAAGCCAGAACACTGTCGCTGTCGGTGTTCACATAACGTAGCGTGATGTTCAGCAGTTGCTGGTAAGAGGCCGGAATGACATCGCGGCAGGCCGCGACAAAATCGGCAAATCGCGACGGTGAGACGAAATATTCGTGCAGGATGTCGGTGCGCAAGGGATCGCGGTCGTCGAGGGTGATGACCGGCTCGTTCATCAGGCTGTTGCGGGTCGAAGCAGCCAAAATCTGTGGATTGAGCACCGCCTCTGTCCACCAGCGCATGTGCTTGACGCCATCGGAACCCAGCTGGCGGCGGAAGATTTCACGCGAGACTTGGCTGATGAAGCCGGATCCGGTGGCGGCAGGAATGGCGGACTGATCGGCCGCGGGGCGATAGGTGATCAGTAGGCCGTCTTCGAAGAAGCGGTCGAGCGAGATGTCCAAGCGTCCGTAGGCCATCTGCACCGATGGATCGGATGCCAGCACTTCGGCGAAACGGCGGCCGACGTCTTCGCCGGCAAGATGTTCGAAGGACGGCTCCAGCAAACTGTTCGGCACCATGTCGAGCTCAAGCTCGGTGATCACCCCGAACAGGCCGTAGCCGCCCATGGCATGGTTGAAGAGCTCGGCATTTTCGGTGCGCGAGCAGGTCAGAAGATTGCCGTCGGAGGTCATCATCTTCATCGACCTCACCGTGCTGCCGCAGGCGCTGAAGGGCACCGGCCAGCCATGCGCGTTGACCGAGAAGGTGCTGGCGACGCCGAAATCGTTGTTCGACTGCATGACGGCAGGCGAAAAGCCGATCGCATCAAGCTTGCTGATGACGGTCGACCAGCGGGTACCGGCGGCGACACGATAGGTCTTTGCCGCGGTATCGGCTTCCAGCCAGTTCTGATCGAGGGTCAGGGCCGTCCCATTCAGTGGCAGGCTATGGCCACCCATCGAGTGGCGGGCCGCACTTGCGGCCACCGGCTGACCGTTGCTGCGGGCGTCCGCGAGTGTTGCCCTGAGGCGATCGACAAGCGCCTGTTGCGGCGGCTCGCTGAAGGTCAGGTGCCGGGCAACCGGCGTCGGCGACAGTTCACCGGCATCATTGAGGATCGCCCCGCCCGCCGGCGCATCGGCATCTGCGGGAAAGGCCGGGCCGGGATCGCTCGACGGCGACAAAAGATATTGTCCTGCCACCGCCCCGGCGATCGCCGAGCCCGCAACGAGAACGCCGCGCCGCGTCCAGTTCCCCATGATTCCCCTCACCCAAATATCAACTCAAGCTAGCAGAAATCTCTTTACTCCATAAAAAAACCGGGCGGCAGGGGCCGCCCGGTTCTCAAACCAAAGCCTGGTTAAATTATTCTTCAGAGGAAGGCGGTGCCTCACCCTCGACTGCAGGCGTTGCTTCGCCGGTTTCAGCAACCGCTTCGCCGGTTCCCTCGCCTGCTTCCTCGCCGTCCTCCTCCGGCTCGCTGATACGCTCGACGGACACAACCTTCTCGTCCTTGGCAGTCGAGAAGATCGTCACGCCCTTCGTCGCGCGGCTGGCGATGCGGATGCCGCCGACCGGTACACGGATCAGCTGACCGCCATCCGAAACCAGCATGATCTGGTCGCCATCATCAACAGGGAAGGCGGCGACGAGTTCGCCGATTTCACCGGTCTTCGACGTGTCGGTGGCGCGGATACCCTTGCCACCGCGGCCGGAGATACGGAAGTCGTAGGACGAGGAACGCTTGCCGAAGCCCTTTTCGGAAACCGTCAGCACGAACTGCTCGCGTGCCTTCAGCTCTTCATAGCGCTCGTCGGAAAGCTGTCCCTCCTCGGTGACCTCCTCGCCGACGAGAGCGATATCGTCTTCATCGACGCCGGTTGCGCGACGTTCTGCAGCGGAGCGCTTCAGATAGGCAGCACGTTCCCACGGCTCGGCATCGACGTGACCGACGATGGTCATCGAGATGATCCGGTCGCCGTCGCCGAGATTGATGCCGCGCACGCCGATCGAGTTGCGGCCGGCGAAGACGCGGACGTCGTCAACCTGGAAGCGGATGCACTGGCCGAGCGCCGTGGTCAGAAGCACGTCGTCATGCTCGGTGCAGGTCTCGACGGAGAGGATTTCATCACCCTCCTCCTCGAGCTTCATGGCGATCTTGCCGTTGCGGTTGACCTGAACGAAGTCCGACAGCTTATTGCGGCGAACGGTGCCGCGGGTCGTCGAGAACATGACGTCGAGGCTATCCCAGCTATCCTCGTCCTCCGGCAATGGCAGGATGGTGGTGATGCGCTCGCCGGGTGCGAGCGGCAGCATGTTGATCAGAGCCTTGCCGCGCGAGGTCGGCGTGCCGATCGGCAGGCGCCAGACCTTTTCCTTGTAGACGATGCCGCGCGACGAGAAGAACAGCACGGGCGTATGGGTATTGACCACGAATAGCCGGCTAACAAAATCTGCGTCGCGGGTGGTCATGCCGGAGCGGCCCTTGCCGCCGCGGCGCTGCGCCCGGTAGGTGGTCAGCGGTACGCGCTTGATGTAGCCGAGATGCGAGACGGTGACGACCATGTCCTCGCGGGCGATGAGATCCTCATCATCCATTTCCAGGCCGCCGTCGATGATTTCGGTGCGGCGCGGTGTGCCGAACTCGTCGCGAACGGCGCCAAGCTCATCCTTGACGATGGTCATGATGCGGATGCGCGACGACAGGATATCGAGGTAATCCTTGATTTCTTCGCCGATCTTGTTGAGTTCGTCTCCGATTTCGTCGCGGCCAAGCGCCGTCAGGCGGGCGAGACGCAGTTCGAGGATGGCGCGCGCCTGCTCTTCCGAGAGGTTATACGTCATGTCCTCGTTGATCCGGTGACGCGGATCGTCGATCAGGCGGATCAGGCTTTCAACATCCGATGCCGGCCAGCGGCGGGTCATCAGCTGCTCGCGGGCCGTTGCCGGATCCGGCGCCTGGCGGATGACGCGGATGACTTCGTCGATATTGGCAACCGAGATTGCCAGACCGACCAAGACGTGAGCGCGCTCACGTGCCTTGCGCAGCAGGAATTTCGTTCTCCGGCTAACAACTTCTTCGCGGAAGGCGACAAAGGCGCGGAGCATGTCGAGCAGTGTCAGCTGTTCCGGCTTGCCGCCGTTCAGCGCCACCATGTTGCAGCCGAAGGAGGTCTGCAGCGGCGTGTAGCGATACAGCTGGTTCAGGATGACGTCGGCATTGGCATCGCGCTTCAGCTCAACGACGACGCGGTAGCCCTGACGGTCGGATTCATCGCGCAGATCGGAGATGCCCTCGATGCGCTTTTCGCGCACCAGCTCGGCCATCTTCTCGATCATCGTCGCCTTGTTCACCTGATAAGGGATTTCGGTGATGATGATCTGCTCGCGGTCGCCGCGCATTGGCTCGATGGTGGCAACGCCGCGCATGACGACGGAACCACGGCCCGTCTCATAGGCCGAACGGATGCCGGAACGGCCGAGGATCTTGGCGCCGGTCGGGAAGTCGGGACCCGGGATGATCTGCATCAGCTCCGGCAGCTCGATCGCCGGATTGTCGATCAGCGCGATACAGCCTTCGATGACTTCGGAGAGATTGTGCGGCGGGATGTTGGTCGCCATGCCGACGGCGATGCCGCCTGCCCCGTTGACCAGCAGGTTCGGGAATTTCGCGGGCACCACGACCGGCTCGGAGAGCGTGCCGTCGTAGTTGTCGCGGAAATCGACCGTTTCCTTGTCGAGGTCGTCGAGCAGCGAGTGCGCGGCCTTTTCCAGGCGGCATTCGGTGTAACGTTCGGCCGCCGGCGGATCGCCATCGACGGAGCCGAAGTTGCCTTGGCCGTCGATCAACGGCAGCCGGAGAGACCAATCCTGCGCCATACGGGCCAGCGCATCGTAGATCGCCGAGTTGCCGTGCGGATGGTATTTACCCATCACGTCACCGGTGACGCGGGCGCATTTGACGTATTTCTTGTTCCAGTCGATGCCGAGCTCGGACATGCCGTAAAGGATGCGCCGGTGCACGGGCTTGAGGCCGTCGCGGACATCCGGAAGCGCGCGGCTGACGATAACGCTCATCGCGTAATCGAGATACGACCGCTGCATTTCCTCCATGATGGAGATGGGCTCGATGCCTGGCGGGAGCTTCCCGCCGCCTGGGGGTGTTTGTTCAGTCAAAACAGATCACGATCTCTTTGTAGAATCACTGAAAGATTTATAGCGGAAAGCCCCGTTCCGCGCCAATTTGAGCGGGCGTTTTGAACAGGCTTTTACGGCGGAAAGGCGGCAAATCAGCCGTTTCGGCGCTTCAGCGCCATACGGCGATTTGCCAAATGCGAGGGGCAGCTTCACAATCAGAAAAATCAAGACTTCATATGGTGTTCCGGAGGGACAATGGCAAGCGCCGACCAACTGATCAATGCCTTCACGACGCTGCTCGTTACCATCGATCCACCCGGGCTCGCCCCTATCTTTTTAGGGCTGACGACGGGCATGAGCCGCAGCCAGCGCAAGCAGGTGGCAGTGCGCGGCTCGGTCATCGCCTTCATCATCCTGGCGGTCTTCGCACTGTTCGGCGCCAGCGTGCTCGGCGTGCTCGGCATCTCGATCGGCGCCTTCCGTATCGCCGGCGGTCTGCTGCTCTTCTGGATCGCCTTCGAAATGGTGTTCGAGAAGCGCCAGGACCGCAAGGAGAAGACCAGCACGGTGGCGATCACCAAGGACCACATCCAGAATATCGCCGTCTTTCCACTGGCAATCCCGCTGATCGCCGGCCCTGGTGCGATCTCTGCCACCATCCTGATTGCCGGCTCGCTGCCAACGACATTCGAGCGGGCGCAGCTCCTGATCGTCATTGCCGCCAATCTGCTGCTGATGCTGGCCGCGCTATTGATCGCCGATCGCCTCGACCGCTTTCTGGGTGTCACCGGCCGGGCGATCCTGACGCGGCTCTTGGGCGTCATCCTGGCGGCGCTGGCGGCGCAGTTCGTGGTGGATGGCGTCAAGGCGGCGTTCAGCCTCTAGGCGCCGCAGGATGACATTCCAAAGCGGCTAACGATCCGTCCGCTTGGCCTTGAGAAGGCGCTTCCAGATGGTTCCACCCAGATATTTATTGAAGATGACGAAATAGGCGATCATCAGGGCAAAGGACAGGAGGGCCGGACCGCCGTCCAACGAAAAACCATTCTCCGTCTTTCCACCGAAGATCAGAGCCACACCGTATCCGGCGACCCAGAAGATCGTGAAAAAATCAAGGATGGCGGCCAGAACGATCCGCCAGGTCGCCGGCACTTTTTGCGCCGATGAAACGTCACTCATGAAAACCTCTCGCTATCGAGATAACCGGATGCCCAAATGAAAACGGCGCCTTGCGGCGCCGTTTGGATCAGAACGGGATGTCGTCGTCGAGATCCCGCGAGAAGTTGCCGCCGGCGCCTCCACCAGAGCTGCCGCCACGGCCGCTGCCGCCCGACGACTGCGCAGGCGCGCCGTAATCGTCGCCATAGCCGCCACCGCCGCCACCGTAATCGTTGTTGTTGCTGCGGCCGCCACCACCACCGCCGAAGCCGGAGCTCGCGCCGCCGCCATCGCCGCGGCCGTCCAGCATCGTCAGCGTCGAGCCGAAGCCCTGGAGCACCACTTCCGTCGAATAACGATCCTGGCCCTGCTGGTCCTGCCACTTACGGGTCTGCAGCGCGCCTTCAATGTAGAGCTTGGCGCCCTTCTTGACGTACTGTTCGATGACCTTGCACAGGCCTTCGTTGAAGACCACGACGGTGTGCCATTCGGTCTTTTCCTTGCGTTCGCCCGAATTGCGGTCGCGCCACGTTTCCGAGGTCGCGATGCGAAGGTTGGCGATCGGACGGCCGTCCTGGGTTCTGCGGATTTCAGGGTCTGCACCCACGTTCCCGATCAGAATTACCTTGTTCACGCTACCAGCCATACTTTTCACCTTACCTGCCACCCTGCCCGGTGGCGCTAGAAACAATGGATGTACCTTAAACTATAGAGCCCTCGGGAGGGGCGTCCATGGCGGCGTCATCCACAAGGAATTTTGTTCTTTATTTGTTCTATTAAATGACTATGATCCTGTCAACAGAATCGAAAACCTTCTCCTAGCCCGGATTTCAGCCTCGACTCGCCCGCGAGCATCACTAAATAAGGGGCTTCATCAGAGAGACCAAAGCAGAAGACGATGAGCGAACTGAAGACGATTTCCATCCGTGGCGCGCGCGAGCACAATCTGAAGGGCATCGACCTGGATCTGCCGCGCAACAAGCTTATCGTGATGACGGGGCTATCCGGATCCGGCAAGTCCTCGCTGGCATTCGATACGATCTATGCCGAAGGGCAGCGGCGCTATGTCGAAAGTCTTTCGGCCTATGCGCGCCAGTTCCTCGAGATGATGCAGAAGCCCGATGTCGACCAGATCGACGGGCTATCGCCGGCCATTTCGATCGAACAGAAAACAACATCACGCAACCCGCGCTCGACCGTCGGCACGGTCACCGAGATCTACGACTATATGCGCCTGCTGTTTGCGCGCGTCGGCGTTCCCTATTCGCCGGCCACCGGCCTGCCGATCGAGAGCCAGACGGTCAGCCAGATGGTCGACCGGGTTCTCGCCTTCGAAGAGGGTACCCGTCTTTATATTCTGGCGCCGCTCGTGCGCGGCCGTAAGGGCGAGTACAAGAAGGAACTCGCCGAGCTCATGAAAAAGGGCTTCCAGCGCGTCAAGGTCGATGGCCAATTCTACGAGATCGCCGATGTTCCGGCGCTGGACAAGAAATACAAGCATGACATCGATGTCGTCGTCGACCGTATTGTCGTGCGCGCCGACATGTCCTCGCGTCTGGCGGACAGCCTGGAAACCTCGCTGAAGCTCGCCGATGGTCTGGCTGTCGCCGAATTTGCCGACAAGCCGCTGCCGCCGGAGGAGACCTCGGCGGGCGGTTCGGCCAACAAGTCGCTGAATGAGACGCATGAGCGCGTGCTGTTTTCGGAAAAATTCGCCTGCCCTGTCTCGGGCTTCACCATTCCAGAGATCGAGCCGCGGCTGTTCTCTTTCAACAACCCGGCCGGCGCCTGCCCGACCTGCGACGGCCTCGGCGCGCAGCAGAAGATCGACGCCAACCTGATCATCCCGGAACCGGAGCGGACGCTGCGCGACGGCGCCATCGCGCCTTGGGCCAAGTCGTCCTCGCCCTATTACAATCAGACGCTGGAAGCGCTCGGCAAACATTTCGGCTTCAAGCTCGCCAGCCGCTGGAACGATCTTTCCGCCAAGGCGCAGGATGTGATCCTGAACGGCACCGAGGAGAAGATCGAGTTCCGCTATGCCGACGGTGCGCGTTCCTACACGACGCACAAGACCTTCGAAGGCATCATCACCAATCTCGAACGCCGCTGGAAGGAAACGGATTCCGCCTGGGCGCGCGAGGAGATCGAGCGCTTCATGTCGGCAGCACCCTGCCCTTCCTGCGCCGGCTTCCGCCTGAAGCCGGAAGCGCTGGCGGTGAAGATCGACAAGCTGCATATCGGCGAAGTGACGCAGATGTCGATCCGGGTCGCCCGCGACTGGTTCGAAGTGCTGCCATCACATTTCTCGGCCAAGCAGAACGAGATCGCCGTCCGCATCCTCAAGGAAATCCGCGACCGCCTGCGCTTCCTGAACGATGTCGGCCTCGAATATCTCAGCCTGTCGCGCAATTCAGGCACGCTATCCGGCGGCGAGAGCCAGCGCATCCGTCTGGCGTCGCAGATCGGCTCAGGGCTGACGGGCGTGCTTTACGTGCTCGACGAACCGTCTATCGGCCTGCACCAGCGCGACAACGCGCGCCTGCTTGATACGCTGAAGCACCTGCGCGACATCGGCAATACCGTGATCGTCGTCGAGCATGACGAGGATGCGATCCTGACGGCTGACGACGTCGTCGATATCGGCCCGGCGGCCGGCATTCACGGCGGCCAGGTCATTGCCCATGGCACCCCGCAGGACATCATGGCCAACCCGAAGTCGCTTACCGGCAAGTATCTGTCCGGCGAACTCGGCGTGCCGATACCGGATGAACGGCGCAAGCCGAAGAAGGGCAAGGAGATCAAGGTCGTCGGCGCCCGCGGCAATAATTTGAAGAACGTCACCGCCTCTATTCCGCTGGGTGTCTTCACCGCCGTCAGCGGCGTCTCCGGCGGCGGCAAATCGACCTTTCTGATCGAGACGCTCTACAAGTCGGCGGCGCGCCGCGTCATGGGCGCGCGCGAGATTCCGGCCGATCACGACCGGATCGACGGCTTCGAGCATATCGACAAGGTGATCGATATCGATCAGTCGCCGATCGGCCGCACGCCGCGTTCGAACCCGGCGACCTATACAGGCGCCTTCACGCCGATCCGCGACTGGTTTGCCGGTCTGCCGGAGGCAAAGGCGCGCGGCTATCAGCCAGGCCGCTTCTCGTTCAACGTCAAGGGCGGCCGCTGCGAGGCCTGCCAGGGCGACGGCGTCATCAAGATCGAGATGCACTTCCTGCCCGACGTCTACGTCACCTGCGACGTCTGCCACGGCAAGCGCTATAACCGCGAAACGCTCGACGTCACCTTCAAGACCAAGTCGATCTCCGATGTTCTCGACATGACGGTCGAGGAAGGCGTCGAATTCTTCGCTGCCGTTCCGGCGGTGCGCGACAAGCTGCAGTCGCTGTTCGATGTCGGTCTCGGCTATATCAAGGTCGGCCAGCAGGCGAATACGCTGTCGGGCGGCGAGGCGCAGCGCGTCAAGCTCGCCAAGGAACTGTCGAAGCGCTCAACGGGGCGCACGCTCTACATTCTCGACGAACCGACCACCGGCCTGCATTTCCACGATGTCGCCAAGCTGCTGGAAATGCTCCACGAGCTGGTCAACCAGGGCAACTCGGTCGTCGTCATCGAGCACAATCTCGAAGTCATCAAGACCGCCGACTGGGTACTCGATTTCGGCCCCGAAGGCGGCGATGGTGGGGGTGAGATCGTTGCGACGGGCACGCCGGAAACAATCGTCAAGGAAAAGCGGTCCTATACCGGGCAGTTCCTGAAGGAGCTGCTGGAGCGGCGGCCGGTGAAAAGAACGGTCGCGGCGGCGGAGTGAGATGCTGAGGCAGGCAGGCGCGAACGATCTGGAGACTGTTCGCCGCCTGACGGCTGCGGCTTACGGCCCCTATGTCGAGGCGTTTGGCGGTGAGCCGCTGCCGATGCGCGAAGACTATCGGCCGCGGATCGCCAATGGCGAAGTCTGGCTTMTCGATATGAAGGATGAGCCGGTTGGGCTTGCTGTACTGGAGCGGCATGCGGATCATGCGATGCTTTTCAGTATCGTCGTTTCGCCTGACCACCATAGCCGCGGTATCGGAAGGACGATCCTCCGTCGGGTCGAAGACAAGACGCGCGAATGGAGATTGCCGGAGCTGCGGCTCTACACCAATGCGCGGATGGAGCGGAACATTGCGATCTATGCAGCGTCCGGCTTTCAGGAAACGGGTCGACGGCCCAATCCCTACCGGCCAGGATGGGTGATCGTCGATATGGCAAAGCAAATCGCCTGAACGGGCAAAGGGAGGAAGAGAATGAGCACATCCGGCACTATCCGCGTCGGCATCGGCGGCTGGACATTCGAGCCCTGGCGCAACCACTTCTTTCCCGGCGACCTGAAACAGAAGGACGAGCTCAATTATGCCAGCCGCCAGCTGAAGGTCATCGAGGTCAACGGCACCTATTACAGCTCGCAGAAGCCCGAGACCTTCGCCAAATGGGGTGCCGATGTTCCCGATGGTTTCATCTTCTCGCTGAAGGCCAGCCGTTTCGTCACCAACCGCAAGGTTTTGGGCGAGGCCGGCGAATCCATGCAGCGGTTCCTGACACAGGGGCTGACGGAGCTCGGCGACCGGCTCGGGCCGATCCTCTGGCAGTTCGCGCCGATCAAGAAATTCGAGCCGGACGATTTCGAAGCCTTTCTCAAGCTTTTGCCGGACAAACAGGACGGGCTGCCGCTCCGGCACGTGGTCGAAGTTCGCCACGACAGTTTCAAGGTGCCTGACTTCGTGGCGCTGCTGGCCAAATACGGCGTCGCGCCCGTTGTCGCCGAGCATTTCGACTATCCCATGATCGCCGATGTCACAGCCGACTTCGTCTATGCGCGGCTGCAGAAGGGATCGGACGAGATCAGGACCTGCTATCCGCCAAAGAACCTGAAGGCCTGGGCGGTCAGGCTGGAGACCTGGGCGGCGGGCAAGGTTCCGAATGATCTTCCGTTGATTGACGCGGATCGTCAGGTCAAGGTGGAGCCGCGCGACGTGTTCGCCTTCATGATCCACGAGGGCAAGGTCAACGCTCCCTTCGGTGCCATCGCCCTGCAGGAAGAAGTCGGCAAATAATCAGTACGGCAGGACGTGGGCGGCGAGATCTTCCGCCGTCAGCCCCTTGCCTGCCCGCTGTCCGGCCATGCCGTGCAGATAGACCCCGGCCGCTGCCGCCTCGAAGGCGGGCAGCCCCTGCGTCAGCAAGGCGCCGATGATGCCGGCCAGCACATCGCCGGAGCCTGCCGTCGCCAGCCAGACAGGCGCATTGGTATTGATCAGCGCGCGGCCATCTGGCGCGGCAATCACCGTGTCGGCTCCCTTGAAGACGATGGCCGCATTGGCACGTTTCGCGGCCATCTGCGCCTTGCCGACCTTGCCGATCTCGGTATTGGTGGCGATATCGGGAAACAACCGGGCGAATTCGCCATCATGCGGCGTCAGCACCAGACGCGCCTCGCCACCGGCGAACAGGTCGAACAGCCGCTTCGGCTCCTGGCGAAACGAGGTGATGCCATCGGCGTCGAGAACCAGATGGCGGTCGCTGAGTGCGGCGGCATAGTCCCTCGCCTGCTCGCCGATGCCGAAACCCGGGCCCAGCACGAAGGTCTGCAGGCGATCGTCCTCCAGCCATGCCTCGAGCGCAGCAATGCCGTCGACTTCACGCAGCATGACGGCAGTCAGATGGGCGCTGTTCTCGGGCAATGCATCCGGAGGTGCTGCGATCGTCACCAGACCTGCGCCTGCCTTGAGGCCCGATATAGCCGACATCCGGGCCGCTCCAGTCTTGCCTGACGTTCCGGAGAAGACGACGAGGTGGCCGCGTTTGTATTTGTGCGTTTCCATCTTCGACGACGGCATCAGATGCGCCCAGCGCGCCGGTGTGTTCTCGGCGATGCCCAACACCGCCTGTGCCCGGACGATGCGGCCGGGAATGCCGATATCGGCGACCTCAAGCGTGCCGCCGAAATCCCTGCCCGGCATCAGCAGATGGCCGGGCTTGCGGGTCATGAAGGTGATGGTGTGCGATGCGGCGAATGCTGTGCCCAAAACCTCACCGGTGGCGCCATGGATGCCGGATGGCAGATCGACGGCGATGACCGGCAGGCCTGCCTTGCGGATGGCCGTCATGGCATAGGCCGCCTCGGGCGGCACGTCGCGGCTCAGCCCCGCGCCGAACAAGGCATCGATGACGGTATCACCGGGCCGCGGCTCATAGGATGCCAGCGGTTCGCTGGCCACTGTGCATTCCGACCGGGCGCGCAAGGCGTCGCCCTGGAGCTTATCGGGATCGCCGAGATGAAACACCGAAACGCCGGCGCCGCTTTCGGCCAGAAACCGCGCTGCGACGTAGCCGTCGCCGCCGTTATTGCCGGGGCCGCAGAGCACGGCAAAGCGAAGTGTGCCGGGATAAAGCCGCATCGCTGCGGCAGCGACAGCGCCGCCTGCATTGGTCATCAAACCAAAGCTGTCGATACCGGTCTCTGCTGCAGCGGCATCGACTGCCGCCATTTCCTTAGGAGTAAGAAGCAATTCGTTCAATCGATCGGTCATGGCGCCATTGAAGTCAAAAAGCGCCTAAAAAACAACCGCTTTCGCTCAATCTATATTCGCATATATTTTGTGCTTTTGCCTATTTTATAATCTCCAGCCTGCATCGCAAAGCAAACCGCAGACTTGCAAGATTTCTCAATTTTGAGCGCATTTTCGATTTTTTGGATAAAAACCGTCATATTTTTCTAAAAAATCGCCCACAGATGCAGGCAATCGCATCGATTTGGGTGCATTTGCGGGATTTTTTCGGTCTGGCCGGTTGCGAACTGGCATGATACCTGCATCATGTTTGGCGAGCGGCATACGCACGCTTTAACGGGAGAAGCGGAGAGTCATTTTCTCATGAAAAAGATCGAAGCGATCATTAAGCCTTTCAAGCTCGACGAAGTGAAGGAAGCCCTTCAGGAAGTCGGCCTGCAGGGCATTACGGTTACGGAAGCCAAGGGCTTCGGTCGCCAGAAGGGCCACACGGAGCTTTACCGTGGCGCCGAATACGTCGTCGATTTCCTGCCGAAGGTGAAGGTCGAAGTTGTCCTCGCCGACGAGAATGCAGAAGCGGTAATCGACGCCATCCGCAAGGCCGCACAGACCGGCCGCATCGGCGACGGCAAGATTTTCGTTTCGAATGTCGAGGAAGTCATCCGCATTCGTACTGGCGAAACCGGTATCGACGCTATCTAAGCAAGCCTTGCCCCCAAGAGGCAAAGCCAGATCGTCATAGCAAATCAAAGGGAGTGTTTCATGGCGAGTGCAGCCGAAATTCTGAAGCAGATCAAGGAAAACGACGTCAAGTTCGTCGATCTGCGCTTTACCGACCCCAAGGGCAAACTGCAGCACGTCACGATGGACGTCGTCTGCGTGGACGAAGACATGTTCGCCGATGGTGTCATGTTCGACGGTTCCTCGATCGGCGGCTGGAAGGCCATCAACGAGTCCGACATGGTGCTGATGCCGGATACCGACACCGTGCACATGGACCCGTTCTTCGCGCAGTCGACGATGGTGATCATCTGCGACATTCTCGACCCGGTTTCGGGCGAAGCCTATAACCGCGACCCGCGCGGCACCGCCAAGAAGGCCGAAGCCTATCTGAAAGCATCGGGTATCGGCGACACCGTATTCGTCGGTCCGGAAGCCGAATTCTTCGTCTTCGACGACGTCAAGTACAAGGCCGACCCCTACAATACCGGCTTCAAGCTGGACTCGAACGAACTGCCGTCGAACGACGACACCGAATATGAGACCGGCAACCTCGGCCACCGTCCGCGCGTCAAGGGCGGTTACTTCCCGGTTCCGCCGATCGACAGCGCCCAGGACATGCGTTCCGAGATGCTGACGGTTCTCAGCGAAATGGGCGTCGTCGTCGAAAAGCACCACCACGAAGTGGCGGCCGCTCAGCATGAGCTCGGCATCAAGTTCGACACGCTGGTGCGCAACGCCGACAAGATGCAGATCTACAAGTACGTCGTCCATCAGGTCGCCAACGCCTATGGCAAGACAGCAACCTTCATGCCGAAGCCGATCTTCGGCGACAACGGCTCGGGCATGCACGTGCATCTGTCGATCTGGAAGGGCGGCAAGCCGAGCTTTGCAGGCGACGAATATGCAGGTCTTTCCGAAGCCTGCCTCTATTTCATCGGCGGCATCATCAAGCATGCCAAGGCACTGAACGCCTTCACCAACCCGTCGACGAACTCCTACAAGCGTCTCGTCCCGGGCTATGAAGCCCCGGTTCTGCTTGCCTATTCGGCCCGCAACCGTTCCGCCTCGTGCCGCATTCCGTTCGGCAGCAACCCGAAGGCCAAGCGCGTTGAAGTCCGCTTCCCGGATCCGATGGCGAACCCGTACCTTGCCTTCGCTGCCATGCTGATGGCCGGCCTCGACGGTATCAAGAACAAGATCCATCCGGGCAAGGCCATGGACAAGGATCTCTACGATCTGCCGCCGAAGGAGCTGAAGAAGATCCCGACCGTCTGCGGTTCGCTGCGCGAAGCGCTCGAGAGCCTCGACAAGGACCGCAAGTTCCTGACCGCCGGCGGCGTGTTCGACGACGACCAGATCGACTCGTTCATCGAGCTGAAGATGGCCGAAGTGATGCGCTTCGAAATGACGCCGCATCCTGTCGAATTCGACATGTACTATTCGGCATAAGCAAATACCGGAAAGCCCTGGCGAAAGCCGGGGCTTTTCAAGATGTCACTGAGGCTGATGGCGACATGACACTCATGTGACGAAATCCTGCACAAATCTTGATTTGAGCAGGCCCAATCACCAAATCTGGTGATGAAAGGAAGTCGTACCATGAAAGAAAGAGTTGCAAAGTTCGGTATCGGTGAAGTGGTCCGGCATAAGGTATTTCCGTTTCGCGGAGTGATTTTCGACGTCGATCCGGAATTTGCGAATACGGAGGAATGGTGGAATTCCATTCCGGCCGAAGTTCGGCCCAGCAAGGACCAGCCGTTCTACCACCTGCTCGCCGAAAACGACGAGAACGAATATGTCGCCTACGTCTCGGAGCAGAACCTGGAAAATGACGAGAGCGGCCTGCCACTCCGTAACGAGCAGGTCTACCAGATCTTCGACATGGCGCCGACAGGCCAGTTCAAGCCCAAGATGAGCCTGGCCAACTAAGCGCATCGGATCCAAGCCTAACAAACCCCGCTCCGGCGGGGTTTTTCTTTGCCGACGGCAATAAAAAAACCCGGCGCAATGGCCGGGTTTTCTGAAACGGTATGCGAGACGCTTACTGAGCGGTCTTGGCAGCGTTCTGTGCGTCTTCCAGCTTCTTGCGGGCTTCTTCAGCCTTCTTCTGCATGCTGTCCTGCAGGCTCTTCTGGCTTTCGGCAAGCTTCGATTCGGAAACTGCTTCGCCATCGTAAGCGCCGGTGAAGCCTTCGAGCGAGATCTTGATCGGGTTCGGAGCGCGGCGGAAGTTGATCGAGGTGAAGATCACGTCGCTGCCCTTCTTGAGGCTGGCGATCATCGCGTCGGTCAGCGGCAGTTCAGCCGTGCACTTGTCGGGCAGGCAGACGGCGTAGTCGAGCTTCTGGCCCTTGTTGTTGTCGATCTGCATCATGATGCCGGGCGGGATCAGGCGGGCGGTCGGAACCGAGACCTGAAGAATCTTGCGGTTGACCTTGCCAGAAACGCTGATGAGGCCGACTGCGGTGACGAGCTGGCCGCCATTGGCGAGGATCAGGTTCTGGACGACGCAGATGTCGTTGTCTTCCTGCTTGCTGCAGGTCTTGTACCAGCCGAGACGCGGTGCGCCGGCGGCCTGCTGAGGGGCGCTCGCTGCATCCTGTGCGAAAGAAGCAACCGGTGCCGAAGCGGCGCCGAAAGCAACGGCCAGAACGGACAGAGCTGCCCGCATTTTCTTTTCAGACTTGAACATCATAGCGGATTCCGTCTCCTGATACCCATTCGGGACCGCGATTTGCAGCCCTCTCCAACCGGGTCATTCGGCATTCCACCTCTTAAAACAATAAGGCAAATGCATGACCCCGAAACTCGGGAACACCTGTTACATTGAGGCGCTCCAGATATCCAGTATTTCTTTGGCAATTTCTGGATGCTCGGAAAGATTTGAGGGTGAGAATGTTCGATTTTGCGCGCTCCATGATAGTCTTCGCGCGAATCGAGCCATTGCCGGAAAGGAACGAAAGATGCTCCGGATCGCCCTGCCCGCCATCTTTGCGCTCTTTTGCAGTGCCGCCATTGCCGAGCCGCTGCACGGCATCGCCATGCATGGGCAGCCGGCCCTGCCGCCGGACTACAAGAGCTTCTCCTACGTCAATCCGGATGCCAAGAAGGGCGGCCATATCACCTATGGCGTGGTCGGTACCTTCGACAATCTCAATCCCTTCATCCTGAAGAGCATGCGGACCACGGCGCGCGGCATGTGGGATCCCGATTACGGCAACCTTATCTACGAATCGCTGCTGCAGCGCTCGCGCGACGAGCCCTTCACGCTCTACGGCCTCTTGGCCGAAACCGTCGAATGGGACGACAACCGGACCTTCATCCAGTTCAACCTCAATCCCAAGGCCAAATGGGCCGATGGGCAGCCCGTCACCGCCGACGACGTGATGTTCACCTTCGAGCTGCTGCGCGACAAGGGACGCGTGCCGTTCTCGACACGGCTCAATCTCGTGTCGAAAATGGAGAAGATCGGCGATCGCAGCGTGCGCTTCACCTTCAACGACAAGGCCGACCGCGAGACGCCGATGGTGTTCGGGCTGATGCCTGTTCTGCCCAAGCACCTGGTCGACCCTGAGACCTTCGACCGCACGTCGCTGACGGCGCTGGTTGGTTCAGGGCCCTACAAGATCAAGACGGTGAAGCCCGGCGAAAGCATCACCTACGAGCGCGATCCGAACTATTGGGGCAAGGACATCCCCTCCAAGGTCGGGATGGACAATTACGACCGGATCACCGTGCAGTATTTCCTGCAGGACACGACGCTGTTCGAGGCCTTCAAGAAGGGCGATGTCGACGTCTATCCGGACGGAAGTCCCGGTCATTGGGCGACCGCCTATAATTTCCCGGCTGTCAGCTCCGGCGCCGTCATCAAGGATACGTTCGAGCCACAGCTGCCGAGCGGCATGTTCGGCTTCGTCTTCAACACCCGCCGGCCGATGTTCCAAAATCTCAAGCTGCGCGAAGGCCTTTCGCTGATCTTCGATTTCGAATGGGCGAACAAGAACCTGTTTTCCGGCGCCTACAAGCGCACGGAAAGTTTCTGGCAGAATTCCGCGCTCTCGAGCGTCGGTGTCCCGGCCGACGAGCGCGAACTGGCGATGCTCGGGCCGCTCAAGGACAAGATCGATCCTGAAATCCTCAATGGTACCTACAAGCTGCCTGTCACCGATGGCTCGGGCCGCGACCGCAAGGTGCTGAAGCAGGCCGTCGACGTGCTGAAGGAAGCCGGATATTCGATCAAGAACGGCAAGATGACCGATAACAAGGGCAAGCCGCTCTCCTTCGAGATCATGACCCAGAACGCCGACCAGGAGAAACTGGCGATCGCCTATCAGCGCTCGCTGCAGACGCTGGGAATCACGGTCTCCATCCGCACCGTCGACGATTCGCAATATCAGAGCCGGACCAACAGCTTCGACTACGACGTCATCGTCAAATCCTACGTCTCGTCGCTGTCTCCGGGCAATGAGCAGCTTTCCTATTGGGCCTCGGCCAGCCGCGACCGCGAAGGCAGCTCGAACTTCGCCGGTGTCGCCGATCCCGATGTCGATACCGCGATCAAGCACCTGCTGGCGGCGCGTTCCGACGAGGATTTCACCGCCGCCGTCCGCTCACACGATCGTCTGCTGCTGTCCGGCCACTACGTGCTGCCGCTCTATCACATCGACCAGCAGTGGATCGCCCGCAGCAAGCGCATCGGCCATCCCGACAAGGTGCCGCTCTATGGCTATCAGCTGCCGGCTTGGTGGGACCAAAGCGCCCAATAGGCGGTTCCTTTTTCCTGCCTGGTTGAAGTCGGCGGCCTGAACGCATAGATGGCGTGAAGCACCCGAGCCAGAAAAGGAAAGCACCATGGAACGCATCACCATCGACGTCATCTCGGATGTCGTCTGCCCCTGGTGCTATCTCGGCAAGGCGCGGCTGGAGCTGGCGATTGCCGAGGTGCAGGACGAAGTCGGCGTCGACATCAACTGGCGCCCCTACCGGCTGAACCCCGATTATCCGCCCGAAGGCGTCGATCAGAAGAAGAGCCTGGAAGAAAAGCTCGGCGGCGCCGAGCGCGTGGCGCAGGCCCATCAGATGCTCACCGGTCTCGGCAAGGACGTCGGGATCAATTTCGATTTCGAAGCAATCAAGATCGGGCCGAACACGCTCGACGCGCATCGCCTGATCCATTGGGCGATGATCGAGGACCGCGACAAAGCTGACCGCGTCGTCAACGCTCTGTTCAAGGCGAATTTCGAGGAAGGCCGCAATGTCGGCGACCATGCCGTGTTGCTCGATATCGCCGAGAAAGCCGGTCTCGACCGCGCCGTCACCGCCTCGCTGCTGGCTTCCGACGCCGACAAGGATCTCGTCATCGGCGAGATCGAGGCGGCGCAAAAGATGGGCGTCAACGGCGTGCCGTTCTTCATCTTCGACCAGCAATATGCCGTCAGCGGCGCACAGACGCCCGACGTGATCGCCGGAGCGCTGCGCGATATCGCCAAGGCAAAGGCCGAAGCCCGCGCCGGGATGAATTGATCCCGGCTATGCCTTCGCCAATTCCGCGAGTTGCGTCATGATGACGGCTGCGCCCTGCAGCCGTTTTTCCGGCGTCGGCAGATCGCGGGTCAGGAACAGGCTGTGGTCCGGGCGGATCTTCGCCATCGAGCCCTGCTTGGCGATATAGCCGACCAGGTTTGCCGGGTTCGGGAATTCCTTGTTGCGGAACTGGACGACGATGCCCTTCGGGCCGGCATCCAGCTTTTCGACATTGGCGATACGGCAGAGCGACTTCACATAGACGATCTTGAGAAGATGCTGGACCTCGATCGGCATCGGGCCGAAGCGGTCGATCATCTCGGCGCCGAAGCCGTCGATTTCCTTGAGTTCGGTGATTTCACCGAGACGGCGGTACAGCGCCATGCGCAGATGCAGATCGGGAACATAGTTGTCCGGGATCATCACAGGCGTGCCGACGGAAATCTGGGGTGACCAGCCGGTATCGGCGATCTCGTCGACGCCCTTCACTTCGGCAACCGCTTCCTCGAGCATCTGCTGATAGAGCTCGAAGCCGACTTCCTTGATATGGCCAGACTGTTCCTCGCCGAGCAGGTTGCCCGCGCCGCGGATATCGAGGTCGTGGCTGGCGAGCTGGAAACCGGCGCCCAGCGTATCCAGCGACTGCAGCACCTTCAGACGGCGTTCGGCGGTCGCCGTCAGCACTTTGTTGACCGGCAGCGTGAAGAGCGCGAAGGCGCGCACCTTCGAACGGCCGACGCGGCCGCGCAGCTGGTAGAGCTGCGCGAGACCGAACATGTCGGCGCGGTGGACGATCAGCGTATTGGCGGTCGGCACGTCGAGGCCCGACTCGACGATCGTCGTCGATAGCAGCACGTCGTAACGGCCTTCATAGAAGGCATTCATGATGTCTTCGAGCTCGCCGGCCGGCATCTGGCCGTGGGCGACGGCGACCTTCAGCTCCGGCACGTCGGATTGCAGGAAGGCGTGCACGTCTTCCAGATCGGCAAGACGCGGGCAGACATAGAAGCTCTGGCCGCCGCGATAATGCTCGCGCATCAGCGTTTCGCGGATCACTAGGCTGTCGAAGGGCGAGATGAAGGTGCGCACCGCCATGCGGTCGACCGGCGGCGTGGTGATCAGCGACAGCTCGCGCACACCGGTCATCGCCAGCTGCAGCGTGCGCGGGATCGGCGTTGCCGAAAGCGTCAGCACGTGGACGTCGCTCTTCAGCTCCTTCAGGCGTTCCTTGTGCTTGACGCCGAAGTGCTGTTCCTCGTCGATGATCAGCAGGCCGAGATTGGCGAAGTTGATACCGGCGCCGAGCAGCGCATGGGTGCCGACGACGATATCGGTCTTGCCGTCGGCGACTTCCTTCTTGGTCAGCGCCAGATCCTTGGAGCCAACGAGGCGCGATGCCTGCTGGACGCGGATCGGCAGGCCGCGGAAGCGCTCGGAGAATGTCTTGAAATGCTGGCGCGACAGCAGCGTCGTCGGCACGACGACCGCGACCTGGACGCCATTCATCGCCGCGACGAAGGCCGCGCGCAGCGCCACCTCGGTCTTGCCGAAGCCGACGTCGCCGCAAACGAGGCGATCCATCGGACGGCCGGCGGCGAGATCACCGCGTACGGCCTCGATGGCGGTATCCTGATCTTCCGTCTCGTCATAGGGGAAGCGGGCGGCGAACTCGTCGTAAAGGCCCTCGGGCGTCGTCAGCACCGGCGCGTGGCGCGTCAGGCGTTCGGCGGCGATGCGGATCAGCGCATCGGCCATATCGAGCAGGCGCTTCTTGAGCTTGGCCTTGCGCATCTGCCATGCGCCGCCGCCGAGCTTGTCGAGGCTGGCTTCGGTCCCTTCGCCGCCATAGCGCGACAGAAGATCGATGTTTTCGACCGGCAGGAAAAGCTTGGCCTCGTCGGCATACTGCAGCTCGAGGCAGGCATGCGGCGCGCCGGCTGCCTCGATGGTTCTGAGGCCGATGAACCGGCCGATACCGTGCTCGGCGTGGACGACGATCGAGCCTTCGTCGAGACCCGCGACTTCGGAGATGAAATCGGCGGCGCGCTTGCGGCGCTTTGAGCGGCGTACCATGCGGTCGCCGAGAATATCCTGTTCGCCGATAACGATCAGATCGCCGGTTTCGAAACCGGCCTCCAGGCTGAAGACGGCCGCTGCCGCCTCGCCCTTCCCAAGGCTGCCGATGTCCTTCAGCGCCTCGATCGGCTTGACGCGTTCAAGGCCGTGCTCGTTCAGCACCTGCAGGAGCCGCTCCAGCGAGCCTTCCGTCCAGGCAGTGATCAACACCTTGGCGCCGCCTGTGCGCTTGTCGGCGATATACTTGACGACGACGTCGAAGACATTGACGCGTTCGGCATTACCAGCGCCTTCAGCGTTCGAGCGCGCCCAGCGCTCGCCCTGGCGGGCGTCGATATTGACGACGCGGCGCGCTTCGCCCTCATGCTCGTTAAAGGGCGACATGCGGATGGCGTTGAAGGCATCCAGCGTTGTCGCAAAGGTCTTGCTGTCGAGATAGAGCTGGCCGGGGGTAACAGGCTTGTAGGGTGTCCCCTGCGACATCTGGCCCTTGGCTGGCTGGCCGGAACTGAGGCGGGCATCGTAATAGTCGAGGACCAGCTTGGAGCGCTCTTCGGCGGCTTCTCGAACCGTATGGTCGGTGACGAGCTGAAAGCCCTTCAGATAATCGAAGACCGTGTCGAGCTTCTCGTAGAAGAGCGGCAGCCAGTGTTCCATACCCGGATAGCGGCGCCCTTCGGAGACGGCCAGATAGAGCGCATCGTCGCGGGTCGCGGCACCAAAGGACGAAAGGTAATTCTTGCGGAAGCGGCTGATCGTATCCGGGGTCAGCGTCACTTCGCTCATCGGATTGAGATCGAGCGAGCGCACCTGCCCCGTCGTCCGCTGGCTGGCCGGATCGAAGCTGCGGATGCTCTCCAGCGTATCGCCGAAGAAATCGAGGCGAACCGGCTCTTCCGAGCCCGGCACGAAGACATCGAGAATGCCGCCGCGCACGGCGTACTCGCCGACTTCGCGCACTGTCGCGACACGATCGAAGCCGTTGCGCTCCAGGCGGCCGGCAATATCGTCCATGCGGACCTGATTGCCGGGACGGGCCGAAAACGCCAGGCTTTCAATCACATCCTGCGGCGCGACCTTCTGCAGCATCGCATTGACGGTGACGAGAACGATTGCCGCATGCGGCTTCTTCTGATGCGCGATCAGGCCGCTCAGCGCCGCCAGACGGCGGGCCGAGGTATCGGCGCTTGGCGAGACGCGGTCATACGGCAGACAGTCCCAGGCGGGCAGCGTCAGCACTGGGATATCGGGCGCAACGAAGCTCAGCATCTGTTCCAGATCGGCCATACGATGGCCGTCCGAAAGAACATAGGCGACCGGGCGGCCGGCGCGCGCCAGTTCGGCGAGCAGCATCGGCTCCATGCCTGCGGGCACGTTGCCGATCGTCAGCGGCTCGGCGGCGGCTGCGAGCTTCTTTGCGTCAAATCCTGAAATCATTCCGGTTTCCTGGAGGCGGTATCGGCGGGATATTCGAAGTCCGGCTTGAAGGCGGCGATGCGCTGGAACATCGGCGTCTGGAAACGCTCCGGTACCGGCCATGTTCCCATCACCCAGCGCACCAGATCGTTGTCTTCCTCGCCCATGATGGTCTCGAGCTCATCGAGTTCGGCGTCCGAGAGCGTGGCGATCTCGGCTTCGGCGAACTGGCCGAAGACCAGATCCATTTCGCGCAGCCCCCGGTGCCAGCAACGGAACAAGATCCGGCGGCGGCGCGGATCAAGCCCGGCGCTCGAGAGTGTCACACCTGTCATGGCAGTACCTTCCTGTTGATGCGCCTCTATAGCCCCTCGAAAGCGCGTTGTCAGCCTTGCCAAGGCCCTATTGTTCATCGCATTTTGCCGCCATGCGTCCCACCATTCTCGATCCGCTGTTTTCTCCTGTTTCGGCTCTTGCAGGCGTTGGTCCGAAGATCGCGGAACTGCTGGTCAAGCTGCTCGGCCGCGAGACGCCCGAGGATACGCGGATCGTCGATCTGCTGTTTCATGCGCCGTCTTCAATCGTCGACCGGCGCAATCAGCCGGGCATCGCGCGGGCGCCGCAGGGCGCGATCGTGACGATCACCGGGCGGGTCGACCGGCATCAGGCGCCACCGCGCGGCAAGAGCAATATTCCCTACCGGGTGTTCCTGCATGACGAGACCGGCGAGCTTGGTCTTGTGTTCTTCCGCGGGCAGGCCAACTGGCTGGAGAAACAGCTGCCGCTCGATGAAGAGGTGACAGTCAGCGGCAAGGTCGACTGGTTCAATGGCCGGGCGACGATGGTGCATCCCGATTACATCGTGAAGGCGAGCGAGGCCGAGAACCTGCCGCTGGTCGAGCCTGTCTATCCGCTGACCGCCGGCCTATCGCCGAAGACCCTGCGCAAGATCATCGAAGCCGGCTTGCCGCGCATGCCCGAGCTTCCAGAGTGGATCGATCTGGCCCTGACGCAAAAGCAGGCCCTCCCGACCATTCGCGACAGCTTCCATATGCTGCATGAACCGCAGGATGCGGCCGATATCGATCCGCAGGCGCCGGCGCGCCGGCGCCTTGCCTATGACGAATTTCTGGCTGGCCAGCTGTCGCTGAGCCTTGTCAGGCAACGATTGCGGAAAGTCTCCGGCCAACCCGTAAGTGCTACTGGAGAAATCAGCAGCACGATATTGCAATCTCTACCCTTTTCGCCGACAGGGAGCCAGACGCAGGCGATCGCCGAAGTGCTGAAAGACATGGCGAGCGAAGACCGGATGCTCCGCCTTCTGCAGGGCGATGTCGGTTCCGGCAAGACGCTCGTGGCGCTACTGGCGATGGCGGCGGTGATCGAAAGCGGCGGCCAGGCGGTGCTGATGGCCCCGACGGAAATCCTGGCGCGGCAGCATCATGCGACGATCTCGAAATTCGGCGCGGCTGCCGGTCTTCGCATCGAGGTGCTGACGGGCCGTACCAAGGGGCGCGAGCGCGAGGACATTCTTGAGCGCATTGCCTCCGGCGAGGCTCAGATCATCATCGGCACGCATGCGCTCTTCCAGGATAGCGTCAGCTACAAGAACCTGATGCTGGCCGTTGTCGACGAGCAGCATCGCTTCGGTGTTCACCAGCGCCTGCGGCTCACCGCCAAGGGCATCTCGCCGCACATGCTGGTGATGACCGCGACCCCCATCCCGCGCACGCTGGTGCTCGCCGCCTTCGGCGACATGGATGTCTCGAAGCTCACCGAGAAGCCGGCGGGGCGCAAACCGATCCAGACGATCACCATTCCGAACGAACGTACCGGCGATATCGTCCAGCGGCTGAAGAGCGCATTGGCCGAGGGCAAGAAAGCTTATTGGATCTGCCCGCTGGTGGAAGAATCCGAAGAGCTGGATCTGATGTCCGCCGAAGAGCGGCATTCGACACTGACCTCGGCGCTCGGCCCCGGTATCGGGTTGATTCACGGGCGCATGAGCGGGCCGGAAAAAGATGCCGTGATGATGGCGTTCAAGAACGGCGAGATCCGGCTGCTGGTGGCAACAACCGTCGTCGAAGTGGGCGTCGACGTGCCCGACGCGACGATCATGGTCATCGAGCATGCCGAGCGTTTCGGGCTTGCGCAGCTGCACCAGCTGCGCGGCCGTGTCGGGCGCGGCGACGAGGCGTCCACCTGCATCCTGCTCTACAAGGGGCCGCTTGGGGAGACCGGACACGCGCGCTTGACGATCATGCGGGAAACCGAAGATGGCTTCCGGATCGCCGAGGAGGATCTGAAGCTGCGCGGTGAAGGCGAATTGCTGGGCACCCGGCAATCCGGAACACCCGGTTTTCGCATCGCCAGCCTAGAGGCGCATGCCGACCTGCTGGAGATCGCCCGCAAGGACGCAGCCTATCTGATCGAGCGGGATCCGGAACTGACCAGCGAGCGCGGACAGGCGGTCCGCACTCTGCTCTATCTATTCCGGCGCGATGAGGCGATCCGCTTTCTTCACGCGGGCTGAGAGCTTCGGCTTGACGTTCGGCTGCGGCTCGGCGCCCGGTATGACCGGCAGATGTTCGGGCGTGACCAGGCCACCCGAAATCAGCAGCTTGGCGCCGTCCTCGGCACTCATATCCAGCACGACGATCTTTTCACGCGGCACGAAGATCAGGAAGCCGGCGGTCGGCACCGGCGTCGGCGGCAGGAAGACGCTGACCATATCCTTGCCCATGGCATTGAACTTCGAGGCGATCTCGCCCTTGGCATCGGTGGCGATGAACACCAGCGACCAGAGTCCGGCGCTCGGATATTCGATCAGCCCGACCTTCTTGAAGGAGTTGCTGCGTTCCTTGAGCACCGTCTCGAAGATCTGCTTCACGCTCTTATAGATGCTGCGCACCAGCGGCACGCGGCGCACCAGCGATTCGCTGAACTGCACGATCGTCTGGCCGATCAGGTTCTTGCCGAGAAAACCGATGATGGTGATGAAGATCATCGCGATCAGCAGGCCGGAACCAGGGACCGCGAAATTCAGATAGCTGTCCGGATCATAACGGGCCGGAATATAGGGTTTCACCCAGCTGTCTGCCCAGCGCACGACAGACCATGTCAGCCACAGGGTAATGGCGATCGGCGCGCAGATGATGAGGCCCGCGAGGAAGTTGTTTCTGATGCGCGTTGCAATCGGCAAACGGGGAATCTTGTTCGTCATCGCTGGCGATGAACTCCCTTGAGTCTATCGGCTTTCGTGATCCGGCGCTCCCCCGTACCTTCGAAACGAAGCTGCCAGAATTCGGTTCCCCGGACAAGCCTCGTCCGGGGATTTCGGGGTTCACTCCACCGTGACCGACTTGGCAAGGTTGCGCGGCTGATCGACATCGGTGCCCATGAAGACGGCCGTGTGATAGGCGAGCAGCTGGATCGGCAGCGAGAAGATCATCGGGGCGATGATCTCATCGACATTCGGAAGCGTGATCGTCGCCATGGTCGGCAGCTTGGAGGCACCCGCGCCTGCTTCATCGGTGATGAAGATGATGCGGCCGCCGCGGGCAGCAACTTCCTGCATGTTGGAGACCGTCTTCTCGAAGAAGCGATCGTATGGCGCGATAACGATGACGGGCATGTTCTCGTCGATCAGCGCGATCGGACCATGCTTGAGTTCGCCCGCCGCATAGCCTTCGGCGTGGATATAGGAAATTTCCTTGAGCTTCAGCGCACCCTCCATCGCCAACGGGAAGCTGGTGCCACGGCCGAGATAAAGCACGTCGCGGCACTTCGAGAGTTCGCGGGATAGGCTCTCCATCTGCGGCTGGATGAGGTTCAGCACGCGGCTCATGATGCGCGGCATCTCGGCCAGATGCTTGACGAGCTCCTTTTCGTCCTTGGCGGTCAGCGTGCCACGAGCCTTGGCGGCGCCGAGTGCCAGCGAGGCAAGCACGGCCAGCTGGCAGGTGAAGGCCTTGGTCGAGGCAACGCCGATTTCCAGACCGGCCATGATCGGGAAGACGGCATCGGATTCACGGGCGATCGTCGATTCCCGGACGTTGACAACGGCGCCGATCTTCAGGCCGTTTTCCTTGCAGTAGCGCAGCGATGCCAGCGTATCGGCGGTCTCGCCTGACTGGGAGATGAAGAGCGCGGCCTGTGTCGGTTGAAGCGGCATTTCGCGGTAGCGGAACTCCGAGGCGACGTCGATCTCGACAGGCAGGCGCGCATAGCGCTCGAACCAGTATTTGCCGACGAGGCCGGCAAGATAGGCCGTGCCGCAGGCGGAGATCGCCAGGCTGCTGACCGACTTGAAATCGATACCTGCGGCGTTGGCGCCGACAGTGTTGTCGGCGAAGTTTACGTAGTGGCTAAGCGCGTGGGAGATGACCTCCGGCTGCTCGTAGATTTCCTTCTCCATGAAGTGGCGGTGATTGCCCTTATCGACGACATAGGCTGTTGCCTGGGAAATCTGGCGCGGGCGCTTTACGACGTTGCCGCTGAAATCGAGGATCGTCGCGCCGTCGCGGCTGATGATCGCGCAGTCGCCGTCGACGAGGTAGGTGATCTCGCTGGTGAAGGGAGATAGCGCGATGGCATCCGACCCCAGGAACATCTCGCCCTTGCCGTGACCGATGGCGAGCGGCGGGCCTGAGCGGGCAGCCATGATGGTGTTCGGATGATCCTTCAGCATGACGGCCAGCGCGAAGGCACCAGTGACGCGGTTCAGCATCTTCAGCAGTGCTGCCTGCGGCTGCAGGCCTTCGCGCAGATATTTCGCCATCAGGTGGGCGATGACCTCGGTATCGGTCTGGCTTTCGAAGACCGAACCTTCGGCGGTCAGGTGATCGCGAATTTCCGAGAAGTTCTCGATGATGCCGTTATGAACGACGGCGACGCCGCCGACGAAATGCGGATGGGCATTGGTTTCATTCGGAACCCCGTGCGTTGCCCAGCGGGTGTGAGCGATGCCAACAGTGCCATCGAGCGGCTCCGAATCAAGGCGCTTCTCAAGATTGAACAGCTTGCCCTCGGCCCGGCGGCGATCCATCACGCCGTCATGGACCGTGGCGACACCGGCCGAGTCATAGCCCCGGTATTCCAGGCGCTTCAGCGCATCGACCAGACGCCCGGCAACCGGCTTGCTACCGACGATCCCAACAATACCACACATGAAATTATCCCCAACCGCTTCGAAATAGTGACGCCACTCCTATCGATTTATTCTTATTTCTCAATCGGTCAGGCGGTCACTTTGGATTTCGGCCCGTAACTCAGCCCTTGGCCTTCTTCTGAGCCTTGATCGCCAGCGCCCGCTCGCGCAAAACCTTCGCACGCTCCGGCTTTATTTCCTGGCGCGCACGTCCAAATGCAAGCGCTTCGTCCGGAACATCATCGGTGATGACGCTGCCAGACGCAATGTAGGCGCCATCCCCAATCCGGACAGGTGCGACCAGCGAACTGTTCGACCCAATGAAGGCGTTGGCACCGATCCTGGTCTCGTGCTTGTTCACCCCATCGTAATTGCAGGTGATGGTCCCTGCCCCGATATTGGTGTGAGCGCCGACGACGGCGTCGCCGATATAGGTCAGATGGTTGACCTTGGCGCCCTCGGCGATCTTGCCATTCTTCACTTCGCAGAAATTGCCGACCTTCGAGCCCTCGCCGAGATCGGCGCCGGGGCGCAGGCGTGCAAACGGGCCGACCGTCGCGCCGGCGCTGACATGGGCGCCCTCGATATGCGAGAAGGCGTGAATGACGGCGCCGCTGTCGATCGTCACACCGGGTCCGAAGATGACGTTCGGTTCGATCAACGCATCCTGGCCGATCACAGTGTCGTGCGACAGGAAGACAGTTTCAGGCGCGATCATCGACACGCCTGACAGCATCAGTTCGTGGCGGCGGCGCTCCTGCCAGAGACGCTCGATATTGGCGAGCTCGGCGCGATTGTTGCAGCCGGTCATCTCGACTTCCGGCGCATCGACGGCCGTGACCCGGCCGCCCAGCGAACGGGCGATCTCTACGAGGTCGGTCAGATAGTATTCGCCCTTGGCATTGCTGTTGCCGATCCGGGAAAGCAGATCCAGCGCCTTGCGGCCGTTGATGGCCATCAGGCCGCTGTTGCACCAGTTTACGGTGCGCTCGGCATCGGTCGCGTCCTTCTCTTCGCGGATGGCAATGAGTTCGCCGTCCTTGACCAGCAGACGACCATAGCCGGTCGGCTTATCGGTATGGAAGCCGATGACGACGATGTCGCTGCCATCGGCGAGCCCCTGACGCGCCGCCTTCAGCGGTCCATCGGTCTGCAGCGGAACATCGCCATAGGTGACTAGGATGTCGTCATAGCCGCGGGCGATCGCCTCGCGGGCAGCGAGCACCGCATGACCGGTCCCAAGCCGCTCCTTTTGCAGATGCGCCTCGACGGCAACGCCGCTGACCGATGCGGCTTTTGCCACTTCGTCGGCATCGCGGCCGACGACGAGCGCGACCGACGAAATGCCGGCCTTCGACACGGCATCGACCACATGGGCGATCATCGGCCGGTTGGCCACCGGATGCAGAACCTTCGACTTCGAAGACTTCATGCGGGTGCTGTCACCGGCGGCGAGGATGACGGCAAGGCAGGTGCGTTCCATATGCAGGCTCCGGGAATCCGTTGTTCGACGCTTTTGCTGTGACATAGCAGCAAGGCGAAGCGGCGACAAAGATGAAAAATGGATTACGCCGCTAGGCCGAGGCGCGGCTCATCGTGAGGAAGGCTTCGTGGACGTGATCGCGACCATCGATGATGACGTCTTCCATCGCCTTGCGGGCACCGGCGACATCGCCGGCGGCGATCGCATCGACGATCCGCATATGGGTATCGGCGATATTCGAGAAGCCGTTCTGCGATGGCGGTGTGCTGATGCGGAACATGCCGACAAGGGCTGCCTCGATCAGACTGCCGAGCGTGCGCATGAAGGGATTGTGCGAGGCATCGGCAACCGCCAGATGGAACCGGAGGTCGGCAAGCGCCAAGCTCTCGGTGGTGTGGCCGGGTTCGGCCATGACGAGAGCCAGTTCGCGCAGATGCGCGATATCATCGCCGGTGGCGCGCTCGGCGACGAGGCCAGCCGCGAAGGGCTCGAATGCCAGGCGGATATCGTAGAGCTGCAGCAGGAATTCTTCGGTGGCGCCGTTATCGAAATGCCAGGCGATGATTTCGCTGTCGAACATGTTCCAGAGGTTCTTCTCCGTCACACGCGTTCCGACGCGCGCCTTGGCAACGACCATACCCTTGGCGGCAAGCGTCTTCATGGTTTCGCGAAGCACCGTGCGGGAAACCTTGAAGCGCTGGGCGAGCTCCACGTCGCCGGGCAGGATCGAGCCGACCGGATAGGTTCCGGCGACCATGGCCCTGCCAAGCTCGTCCACGACCTGTGCGTGGCTTGTCCGTGTCTTCCGCCCCGTTCTGCGGGTATCAATCATTCTGTTGCGCAAGCAACACGTCCTCCGTCAGGCATACCTCTTGTTCAGGCTGGAAAGGAACAGAATGGCCTTCTGCATCAGAATGAATGCGAAGAGCAGAAGCCCGATCAAGATCTTCGTCCACCAGCTCGACAGGGTCCCGTCGAAGGTGATGTATGTCTGAATGAGCCCCTGTATCAGGAGACCGATAAAGGTCCCTGCTACAAATCCTGCACCCCCAGTCAGCAGCGTCCCTCCGATGACGACCGCTGCGATGGCATCGAGCTCGACGCCCACCGCTGCAAGGGAATAACCGGCCGACGTATAGAGCGAAAAAACGATTCCGGATAGGCCCGCCAGAAAGCCCGAAAGCGCGTAGATCTGGATGGTCGTCTTGGCGACCGGAACCCCCATCAGCTCGGCCGTCTGCACTCCGCCGCCAAGCGCATAGACGTTGGCGCCGAAGCGGGTGCGGTGGGCGATGACGATACCGGCGATGAAGACGATGAGCATGATGCCGCCGATCAGCGTCAGGCGGCCACCGCCCGGAAGGCGGTAGTAGATGCTGGTCAGCGTCGAATAGTAGTCATGCTCGATCGGGATGCTGTCGATCGACAGCACATAGGACATGCCGCGCGCCAGGAACATGCCGGCGAGCGTGACGATGAAGGGCGGCATCTTCAGATAGTGGATCACCGCGCCCATCAGCCCGCCGAAGACGGTGGTGATAACAAGCACCAGCACGAAGGCGAGCAGCGGGTGAATGGAGGTGTCGCGCAGGATGACGGCGAGGAAGACGCCAGTGAAGGCGATGACCGAACCGATCGACAGATCGATGCCGCCGGAAATGATGACGAAGGTCATGCCGACGGCGGCGATGCCGAGAAAGGCATTGTCGGTGAGCAGGTTTCCGGCAACACGCGTCGACAGCATGTTGGGGTACTGCAGCGCGCAGGCCGCATAAGCCAGGATGAAGATGACGATGGTCGCGAGCAGCGGCAGGTATCGGGAATTCATTTCGGCTGCTCCGCTCTGGACTTGCGGCTGAAGAAGACGGCGGCAGACTGCAGCGCCGGCGACTGGATGATCAGGATCACCAGGATGATCACCGCCTTGATGATGAGGTTGAACTCCGGCGGGAAGCCCGACAGCAGGATGCCTGTATTGACCGACTGGATGATCATCGCACCGATCAGCGAACCGAGAATACTGAATCGTCCGCCGAGCAGCGAGTTGCCACCGACGACGACAGCCAGGATGGCGTCGAGCTCCAGCCAGAGCCCCGCATTGTTGGCATCCGCGCCCTTGATATCGGCGGCGACGATGATGCCGGCGATGGCCGCGCAAAGGCCGCTCAGCATGTAGACGGCCATCAGCAGGACGGGCGTTCGAACGCCGGAAAGCGTGCTGGCTCTGCGGTTTATGCCGACTGCTTCAACCAGCATGCCAAGAGCGGTGCGGCGGACCAACGCGATAACGATCGCCCCGGCCACCAGCCAGATGACAACCGGCATCGGCAGGAAGGCAAAGGAGCCGCTGCCGAAGAAGATCAGGCCGGGATCGTTGAAGGTCATGATCACGCCTTCGGTGATCAGCTGCGCGATGCCGCGTCCGGCGACCATCAGCACCAGTGTGGCGATGATCGGCTGAATGTTGAGGACGGCGACGAGGAAGCCATTCCACACGCCGCACAGCAGACCGACGACAAGCGCCGCAACCAGCGTATAGCCAAGCGAGTTCCCTGAAACGATCGAGGAAGCCGCGACCGCGCCGCAGATGGCGATGACGGCACCGACCGAGAGGTCGATCCCCTTGGTGGCGATCACGAGCGTCATGCCGATCGCCAGCAGCGCCACCGGCGCGCCGCGGTTCAGCACGTCGATCAGACTGCCATAGAGGCGGTCATTTTGAATAACGACATTAAAAAATTGCGGGAACATGATGAAATTCAACAAAAGAATGACAGCAAGCGCAATCAATTGCGGCGCCAGGCGTATGGCAAGCGCCTTCAGCGAGGAACTCATGCATCCTCCGTTTTCTTGTCAGCCGCAGCAATGGCATCAACGATGCCAGATGCGGTTATGCGGTCGCCGGTCAGCTCGGCAATATGCTCGCGGTCGCGCAGCACGATGACGCGCGAGCTGTAGGCGACGAGTTCCTCCAGCTCCGAGGAAATGACGATCAGCGACATGCCCTTGGCGCAGAGCTCTTCGATCAGCCGGATGATCTCGGCATGGGCGCCGACATCGATACCGCGCGTCGGCTCGTCGAGTATCAGGAAATCCGGATTGGTGGCCAGCCAGCGCGCCAGAATGGCTTTCTGCTGATTCCCACCCGAGAGTAGCCGGATCGGCTTCTCGCGGTCCGTGGTGCGGATATCCAGGGCCTTGATATATTGGTCGGCCAGAGCATTCTGCTCGCTGCGGGACAGCGGCCTCGCCCAGCCGCGGCGCGCCTGGAGCGCCAGCGCGATATTCTCGCGGATCGACAGGTCACCGATGATGCCATCGGTCTTGCGATCCTCGGGGCAGAAGCCGAAGCCATGGCGGATCGCCGCCCTTGGATTGGCCAGCGCCACCGGCTTGCCGTCCACTTCGGCCTTGCCGCTGTCGGCATTCTCGATACCGAACAGCAATTCCGCGGTCTCGGTGCGGCCGGATCCGAGGAGGCCAGCGATACCGACGACTTCGCCGACGCGGACAGCGAGGTCGAAGGGCTTCACCTTGCCGCGCTTGCCGTAGCCTTCGAAGCGGTACTTGACGGCGCCGGCGGCAATGCTGCGCTCCTTGGCGGTCTCTTCGGCATGGGCCAGTTCGCGGCCGAGCATCATCGAGATCAGCCCCTGCCGCGGCAGCTCCGCCTTGTCGCGGGTGCCGACCAGCTTGCCGTTGCGCAGCACGGTGATGCGATCACTGATCTCATAGACTTGTTCAAGGAAGTGAGTAATGAAAACAATGCCTAGTCCCCGCTCCTTCAAGTTCTTGATGATGCCGAAGAGCATCGCCACTTCCTGGGTGTCCAGGCTGGCAGTCGGCTCGTCGAGGATCAGGACCTTGCCGGACAGGTCGACGGCACGGGCAATGGCGATCACCTGCTGCACGGCGACCGAGAAGCGATCGAGCTGTGCGGTGACGTCGATGGTAAGACCGTATTGCGCCAGCAGGTTGCGCGCCTGCCGGTTCATGGCGCGGATATCCAGCATGCCGAAGCGGCGCGGCTGGCGGCCGAGAAACAGGTTCTCCGCGACGCTGAGATTGGCGAGGAGGTTGACCTCCTGATAGACGGTGCCGATGCCGAGCTTCTGGGCTGCCAGCGTATCGGCAGGGTCGATGTGGTTGCCATCGAGCGCCAGCGTGCCTTCGTCGCGGCGATAGGCGCCCGTCATGCATTTGATCAGTGTCGACTTGCCTGCCCCGTTTTCGCCGAGCAGCGCATGCACTTCGCCCTTGCGCAGCGTGAAATCAACCTTGTCCAGCGCCACCGCGCCGGGGAAGAATTTCGATATGCCTGACGCGACGAGGACGTTCTCGAAATCGTGAATCATGGTCCGGTCTTTTCCTGATATTCAGCCGTCTTGCCGTTGCAGGCGCGGGACATGATGTCCCGCGTGCAGAGGCAGGTCCGCACCGGCCCATGATGGGCCGGTGCGGGTTCAGTGCCGATCAGTAACCAAGACCCTTCTTGGACTCGTAGACCTTCTTCGGATCGTCAGCCTGGGTGTAGAGCTTCGATTCCGTCTGGATCCACTTCGGCGGCGCTTTCTTGTCCTTCAGGTAGGCGTCAAGCGCGTCGAAGGCCGGGCCTGCCATATTCGGCGTCAGCTCGACGGTCGCGTTGGCTTCACCTGCGGCCATCGCCGTGAAGATATCCGGAACCGAGTCGATCGAGACGACGAGGATGTCCTTGCCCGGCTTCAGGCCGGCTTCCTTGATCGCCTGGATGCCGCCGACGGCCATATCGTCGTTATGGGCGTAGAGGGCGCAGATATCCTTGCCGCCATTCTCCGCCTTCAGGAAGCTTTCCATGACTTCCTTGCCCTTGGCACGAGTGAAGTCGCCCGTCTGGCTGCGGACGATCTTGAAGTTCTTGTGGCCGGCAATGGCTTCCTCGAAGCCCTTCTTGCGGGCGATCGCCGGCGAGGAGCCGGTGGTGCCCTGAAGCTCGACGACGTTGCACTTCTTGTCGCCGACATTCTTGACGAGCCAGTCGCCGGCAACCTTGCCTTCGTGGATCTGATCGGAGGTGACGGCCGTCAGATAGAGATCATCCGGCGCCTTGATGGTGCGGTCGAGAAGGATGACCGGGATTTCGGCTTCCTTGGCTTCCTTCAGAACGTCGTCCCAGCCGGTTTCAACAACCGGTGCCAGAAGGATGGCGTTGACGCCCTGCGCGATGAAGGAGCGGATCGCCTTGATTTGGTTTTCCTGCTTCTGCTGAGCATCGGAGAACTTCAGGTCGATGCCGCGCTTCTCGGCTTCCTGCTTGGTGACGGTCGTCTCTGCCGCACGCCAGCCCGACTCCGAGCCGATCTGCGAAAAGCCGACGACGAGCTGGGCCGCGTTGGCCGAACCGAACATGCAGGCAGCCAAAACCGTGGCACTCAAAAGTGCAGTTTTCAATTTCATGATTGTCTCTCCCAATTGCCGCTCCTCGCGGCAGGCTCAAAAAATCATATAGTATTACTTTTGTAAATGGACATTTTAGCATGCGCTGCAGCAAAAAAGGCGCTCCTTTCGGAGCGCCTTTCGCAATCGCAAAAGTTGCGGCCAGATATTACTGCGGCAGCTTATCGTCGACGCCTTCGACATAGAAGTTCATGCCGAGCAGCGTGCCGTCGTCAGCCTTTTCGCCAGCCTTGAGCCACGGCGTACCGTCCTGCTTGTTGATCGGGCCAGTGAAGGGATGCAGCTCGCCGGACTTGATCTTGGCTTCGGTTTCCTCGGCCATCTTCTTCACGTCATCCGGCATGTTCGTGTAGGGCGCCATCTTCAGGATGTTATCCTTCAGACCATCCCAGCTCTGCTCGGACTTCCAGGTGCCGTCGAGCAGCGCGTGCACGCGCTTGGAGTAGTAGTTGCCCCAGGTATCGACGATTGCCGTCAGCTGCGCCTTAGGGCCGGCCGCGATCATGTCGGATGCCTGACCGAAAGCGTGGATGCCGCGCTCTTCGGCAACCTGCATCGGCGCGGTCGTGTCGGTGTGCTGGGTCAGAACATCGACGCCCTGGTCGATCATCGCCTTGGCAGCGTCGGCTTCCTTGCCCGGGTCGAACCAGGTGTTCACCCAGATGACCTTGAGCTTGAAGCTCGGATCGACGGACTTCGCGCCCTGCTCGAAAGCGTTGATACCCATCACGACTTCAGGGATCGGGAAGGAAGCGATATAGGCCGCGCCGTGCTTCTTCGATGTCTTGGCGGCGATCTGGCCGAGGATATAGCGGCCTTCATAGAAGCGCGAGTTGTAGGTCGCGAGATTCGGGCCGGACTTGTAGCCAGTACCGTGCTCGAACTTCACATCCGGGAACTTGGCAGCAACCTTGACGGTCGCATCCATGAAGCCGAACGAGGTGGTGAAGATCAGCTTGCAGCCCGAACGGGCGAGACGCTCGATGGCGCGCTCTGCATCCGGACCTTCCGGAACGTTTTCGAGGTAAGGCGTGTCGATCTTGTCGCCGAATTCCTTCTGGATCTGCTGGCGACCGAGATCATGTGCCTGCGAGTAGCCGCCGTCGGTGTGCGAACCGACATAGACGAAGCAGATCTTGGTCTTGTCCGCAGCCTGAGCCGAGCCGACGCTGATCAGCGCGGCAGCGGAAGCGGCGAGTGCGAGTGCTATTTTCTTCATGGTGACCCCTGTTGGTTTTGAAGAGATTTCCGGAAACCCGTCTGATTCTTGTTCTTCTATCGCTCCGGGACGAAGGCTTTACCAAGCGACGCGGGCGTGTTGATCAACGTCGTGCGCCGATTATGAGAAATGATGATGAGAACCACAATAGTGGCCGCATAGGGCAGCATCGACAGGAACTGCGCCGGAATGCCGATGCCGAATGCCTGGGCGTGCAGCTGCAGGATCGTCACGGCGCCGAAGAGATAACCGCCGGCAAAGACGCGCAGCGGCCGCCAGGAGGCGAAGACAACCAGCGCCAGCGTGATCCAGCCGCGCCCGGATGACATGTTCTCCACCCATTGCGGCGTATAGACCAGTGACAGCTGAGCGCCCGCCAGACCAGCACAGGCGCCGCCGAAAATGACGGCGAGATAACGGGTTCTGATGACATTGATGCCGAGCGCATGGGCCGAGGCGTGATTATCGCCGATGGCACGCAGCTTTAGGCCGGCACGGCTGCGGAACAGGAACCAGCTGACGCCAATCAGTAGCGCGATCGACAGATAGAAGGTCAGGTCCTGGCGGAAGAGCACCGAGCCGATCACCGGAATATCCGACAGGAACGGGAAGACGATCGGGCTCAGCCGGATACCGGGGACGCTGACGAAGGATTCGCCGAGCATGCCTGAAACCCCGAGGCCGAGGATGGTCAGCGCCAGACCTGTCGCGACCTGGTTGGCGACCAGCGTCAGCGTCAGGAAGCCGAAGAGCAACGAGAACAGCGCACCGGCGGCGATGCCGCAGATCAGGCCGATATAGGGCGAACCGCTCAACTGCGCACCGGCAAAGGCAGCGACCGCACCCATGATCATCATCCCCTCGACGCCGAGGTTCAGGACACCTGAGCGCTCCGCCACCAGTTCGCCGAGGGCGGCGATGACGAGTGGTGTCGAGGCGGTGATCACAGTCAGCAGGATGGCTTCGAAGATGCTCATGCCGCACCTCCCCGGACCCGCGACCAGATAATGCGGATCTTGTAATAGATGAGCGTGTCGCAGGAGAGCACGAAGAACAGCAGCAGACCCTGGAACACGCGCGTCACCTTGTCGGAAACGCCGATCGAGAGCTGCGCCGCCTCACCGCCGAGATAGGTCAGCGCCAGCACCAGGCCCGAGAGAATGATGCCGAGCGGGTTCAGGCGCCCGAGGAAGGCGACGATGATCGCGGTGAAGCCGTAGCCCGGCGAGATCGCCGGCTGCAGATGCCCGATCGAACCGGACACTTCCGAAATACCTGCGAGGCCTGCAAGCGCGCCGGAGAACAGGAAGCCGAACCAGATCATCCGCTTCGAGGAGAACCCTGCAAAGCGCCCTGCCCGTTCCGACTGGCCGAGGACGACAACCTCGAAGCCCTTCAGCGTGTATTTCATCATGAACCAGACAAGAATTGCCGCCACGATCGCGAAGATGGAGGCCCAGTGGGCTCGCCCGGATTCTTCCCAGATGGCCGGAAGCGTCGCCTCCGGCGGGAAGCTGACGCTCTCAGGGAAATTGAAGCCCTGTGGATTGCGCCAGCGGCCGCGGATCAGCCAGTCGAGGAACAGCTGGGCGATATAGACCAGCATCAGCGATGTCAGGATCTCGTTGGTATTGAAATGTGCCTTCAGCAGCGCCGGGATCGCGGCAAACAGAGCGCCGCCGATCGCGCCCATGATCAGCATCAGCGGCAGCACCATCGGCGAATGCCATTCGGTGAAGACGATCGGCAGGATCGAGCCGGTGATGGCGCCGACCGTGAACTGACCTTCGGCACCGATATTCCAGTTGTTGGAGCGATAACAGACCGACAGGCCGACGGCGATCAGGATCAGCGGTGCGGCCTTGATCGCCAGCTCATGCAGCGACCAGACCTCGAGCAGCGGCTCGATGAAGAAGGCATCGAGCGCCTGGATCGGATCCTTTCCAAGGATCGCGAACATGATGGCACCGGCAATCAGCGTCAGTGCCAAAGCCAGCAGCGGCGAGACGAAGGCGTAGAGCTTCGAGACCTGCGGGCGCTTTTCGAGTTCAATGCGCATGTGCGGCCTCCGCAGCGGGCTTGCTGTCGTGCAGGCCGCCCATCAGCAGGCCGATCTTTTCGCGCGTCAGTTCGCCAGCCGGGAACGGCGGCGACAGACGTCCCTCGGAGATGACGGCGATCTCGGTTGCCACTTCGAAGATCTCGTCGAGATCCTGGCTGATGACGATCACGGCCGAACCGGCACGCGCCAGATCGACCAGCGCCTGGCGGATGCGGCTTGCCGCACCGGCATCGACGCCCCAGGTCGGCTGGTTGACGACGAGCACGGCAGGCTGGCGGTCGAGTTCGCGGCCGACGATGAATTTCTGCAGATTGCCACCCGACAGCGATCCGGCTGTGGGATCCTCGCCGCTCTTGCGCACGTCCATCGCTTCGGAGATGCGGCGAGCCGCATTCTTGACCGCGCCATGGCGGATGACGCCGAGAAAGCCGCCGCCAAGGAACGACTTGCGGTCGGACTGGCAGCGCGCCAGGACGAGATTGTCGGAAAGCTTCATCGCCGAGACAGCCGCGTGGCCGTGGCGTTCTTCCGGAACGAAGCCTGCGCCCAGCAGGCGGCGCGCGGTAATCCCCACGTTGCCGACGGGCTTGCTGCGGATGACGACTGCCGATGGCTCGGAGACCGGATACTCGCCCGATAGCGCATCGAAGAGCTCGCCCTGGCCATTTCCGGCAACACCGGCGATCGCGAGGATTTCACCGGAACGCACCGCAAGCGAGACATCCCTTAGCGGCATCGCGAAAGGCGTGCGCGCGGCGACAGACAGGCTGGTGACGGCAAGCTGCACCTCGCCCTTATTGCCGCGATCGGGATGGGTGACGGCTGCGACATCGCTGCCGACCATCATGCGGGCGAGCGATGCCGGCGTTTCCTGCTTCGGATCGCAGGCGCCGGTGACCTTGCCGTGGCGCAGAACGGTGGCGCGATCGCAGATGCGCTGCACTTCCTCGAGACGATGGCTGATATAGAGAACCGACCGGCCCTCGGCCTTGAGTTTGAAAAGCGTTTCGAACAGCTTGTCGGCTTCCTGCGGCGTCAGCACTGATGTCGGTTCGTCGAGAATGATCAGCTTGGGGTTCTGCAGCAATGCGCGGACAATCTCGACACGCTGGCGCTCGCCAACCGAGAGATCGGCAACATGGGCATGCGGATCGAGCGGCAGACCGTAAGCTGCCGACAGCGTGCGCGCCTCTTCGGCGATCTTGCCGATCGGAATGGTGTCAGCGAGGGAAAGCGCAATGTTTTCGGCAACAGTCAGCGCCTCGAACAGCGAGAAGTGCTGAAAAACCATGCCGATGCCGAGATTACGGGCTTCGCCGGGAGAGCCGATCGAGACCGACTTGCCTTGCCAGAGGATGTGACCTGCCATCGGCTCCAGCACGCCGAACAGCATTTTCACCAGGGTCGATTTGCCGGCACCGTTTTCTCCAAGCAGGGCATGGATTTCGCCGGGCGCAATATCGAGGTCGATTTCATTGCAGGCAGCAAAGCTACCGAAATGCTTGGTCAGCTTTTGGACCGACAGTAACGCACCAGACGACGGCGCATTGGATGACGACACGTTCCCCTCATTTCTCTCTGCCGATCCGTCCTTTTTGCACGGAATCCCTATGGGATCAGCAGCGTAGTTCCAGTCGTTTTTCTTGTTTCCAGATCCGCGTGAGCCCGTCCCACCTCACGCAACGGATAAGTTTGATTGATATTGATACGCACTTTGTTGCTCAGCACAACAGCAAATAGCGCGTTTGCACAATCCTTAAGCTCCTGCGGTGTCGCAATATAGCTGAAGAGCGTCGGCCGGGTGGCGTAGAGCGAGCCCCGTTGCGCCAGTGCCGACATGGTGAAGTTCTCGATGGCGCCCGAGGACTGGCCAAAGGAAACGAACAGGCCGCGCGGCTTCAGGCAATCGAGCGATTGCGGAAAGGTATCGCGGCCGATGGAGTCATAGACGACGTCAACGCCCTTGCCCGCCGTGATTTCCTTCACGCTGTCGAGGAAGTTTCCGGACTTGTAGTTGATGACATGATCGTAGCCGTATTCCAGCGCCAGCTTGACCTTGTCGTCGGAACCGGCCGTGCCGATGACCGTTGCGCCAAGCGCCCTCGCCCACTGCCCGGCAATCAGACCGACGCCGCCGGCGGCAGCGTGAAACAGCAGCACGGTCTCAGGGCCGACTTTGAAGGTACGGTTCAGGAGATACTCGGCGGTCATGCCCTTCAGCATCATCGCCGCCGCGGTCTCCAGGCTGACACCGTCGGGAACCTTGACGAGATGCTTCGTCTCGACATTGCGCTCGACGCTATAAGCGCCGTCCGCGCCGGCATAGGCAACGCGGTCGCCGACGTCAAAATCGGTGACACCGGGCCCGACCGCAGTGATCGTTCCTGCGGCTTCCTTGCCGGTAACGAAGGGCAGATGCGGCGCCTTATAGGTGCCGTCGCGGAAATAGACGTCGATGAAATTCAGGCCGATTGCGGCATGCTTCAACTGCACTTCACCGGCAGATGGCGGTGGCAGATCGACATCGACATATTCCAGAACCTCTGGTCCGCCGTTGCGGCTGAATGCGACTGCCTTCGTCTTTGCCATCATGCCTGTCCTTATGCCGATTTTCCGAGCGCCGGGAAAAACTGCAGCACGGCGCCGATGCAATAGAGATAGATACCGCTGATGATGAAGAGAACAACCGCCCAGTGCGGAATGCTGAAATGCATCAACAGCGCATAGATGCCGATCGCCGACCAGAGGAAGAAGACGCCAAGATTGAGCGGCCGCAGCCGCTTGACGCGGACCGGGTGCAGGAAGTTGATCGGCAGGAAGGTCAGGACCACAGATACGGTGACGACGATCATCGCGGTCAAGGCGCTGGCATCCATGACGAACAATGTGAAGACGATCATGTTCCAGACGACCGGGAAGCCGGAGAAGAAATACTCCTCCGTCTTCATCCCCATGTCTGCATAATAGATGGCACTTGAGACGACGATCATGCCGGCCGCGGCAAAGGACCAAGGCTCACCGATCATGCCGCTCTGATAGAGCGCAAAGGCCGGCAGCAGCACGTAAGTGACGTAGTCGATGATGTTGTCGAGCGTATCGCCAGACCAGTTGGGCAGCACTTCCTTGACGCGGACCTTGCGTGCGATCGGGCCGTCGATACCATCGACGAGCAGTGCCAGACCCAGCCACCAGAACATATCGATGAAGCGATGCTCTGCAGCGGCGACGACACCGAGAAAAGCCAGAAATGAGCCGGAAGCCGTCAGAATATGGACGGAAAAGGCGCGCATCTCCGCATAGGGCACACGCTTGTAATTGAAAATCTTCATGTTTCCCCGTACCGCCTGCCGCCCCCATTACTACCGGGCGCGTTTTGGCCCTAATATGCATCCTTTGCCCCGCTCCGCCAGATCAAAAGCGAAAAGAGCCCACAGGGCATTGAATCATGAGAATGACATGCATATTTCGCGGCTGGCACGCGGCAGAGAATGGATTGCCTTTAATTTGCGGTGGTTTTGTAATATCAGCCTCGCAATAGAATTATCGTGTGATGAATACGGGATCCGATACCGAAATGAACGCCCCTGCAAAGACAGAAGACTTCGCCTCCTCCATTCCGGCAAACGTCTATGCCGAAACGGTGCTGAGCGTCACGCATTATACCGACCGGCTGTTCCGCTTCACGATGACCCGGCCGCAGGGCTTCCGTTTCCGCTCCGGCGAGTTTGCGATGATCGGCCTGATGGTCGAAGGCAAGCCGGTGTTCCGCGCCTATTCGATCGCAAGCCCCGCCTGGGCCGAAGAGCTCGAGTTCTTCTCGATCAAGGTTCCCGATGGTCCGCTGACCTCGCATCTGCAGGGCATCAAGCCTGGTGACCAGGTGCTGATGCGCAAGAAGCCGACCGGTACGCTGGTTCTCGATGCGCTGACCCCCGGCAAGCGTCTCTACATGTTCTCGACCGGCACCGGCATCGCGCCCTTCGCCAGCCTGATCCGCGATCCCGAGACCTATGAGAAGTTCGAGGAAGTCATCCTCACCCACACGACCCGCGACGTCGCCGAACTGAAATACGGCTTCGACCTCGTTGACGAGATTCGCAATGACGAGCTGCTCAGCGAAGTCGTCGGAGACAAGCTGCGTCATTACGCGACTGTCACCCGCGAAGATTTCGAGCGCACCGGCCGCATCACCGACCTGATTGAATCCGGCAAGCTGTTCACCGATCTCGGCATTCCGCCGATCGATCCGGCCATCGACCGCGGCATGATCTGCGGCTCCTCGGCGATGCTGAAGGACACAAAGGAATTGCTGGAAAAGGCAGGCCTCGAAGAAGGCGCCAACAGCAAGCCGGCCGAATTCGTCATCGAACGTGCTTTCGTCGGCTGATAGGCTCCATCAGAGTGTTTCGAACGGCTCCGGAAACGGGGCCGTTTTCATTTCTGGCTGAGATAGTCGATCAGCACGGTCATCGTATCGCGGGCGGCATCTGTGCGGCCCTCGCGGATCGCCTCGATCGTTGCGACATGCAGCGCGATGGACCGCTCCATGCGCGACGGGTTTGCCGTTGAGTACCAGATGCGGCGCGCGTGGGTCTGGACCGGACCAAGTGCTGCCGTGATGAAGCGGTTCGGGCAGGCTTCCTCCAGCACTTCGTCGAACGCCTTGTCGGCGGCAAAGAAGGCGGAGAGATCGCCGCTGTCGGCGCAGGCACGCATGGTGTTCTCGCAGCCGGCCAGTGCCCCGCGCTGATCCTCGTTCGCATGCTCGGCGACCAGTGCAGCGGCAATCGGCTCAAGTTCGCGGCGCACCTGCATGACGCTCGCGTGATCATCGGGGCCGATCTCGGCGATCTGCAGGCCGACGCGCGGGCGCACGATGATCAGTCCCTGCCAAGCGAGCTTCTGGATTGCCTCGCGGACCGGCGTACGGCCGTGGCCGGTCATGTCGATCAGCTGCCGTTCGGTCACCATGGCGCCAGGCTTGACCGCGAGCGTGACGATCGCGTGCTCCAGCGCCAGATAGGATTGGTGACTTTGCGAATTCTGCATCTCAGATCCGGGACACAAGTTACTGATATATCATCCCTTGCACGCATCCCGCGCGATGGCAAGGTTACGTTTGAGGGATGACATATCAAACTGCGGTGACGTCACCTCACTCGTGACGAAGCGCCTCGATCGGGTTCAGCTGCGCGGCGCGGCGGGCTGGGAAATATCCGAAGATCATGCCGATCGCCGCCGAGAAGGCAAAGGCGACGCCGATCATCAGCGGGCTGACGACGAAGGGAACCTTGAGTAGGGTCACCGAAACGAAGCCGATCCCCATGCCGAGCACGATGCCAGTGATGCCGCCGAAGAGCGACAGCGCCACCGCCTCGACGAGGAACTGCATCAGCACCTGCGTTTCCAGCGCGCCGATCGCCAGGCGAATGCCGATCTCGCGGGTCCTCTCGGTGACCGAAACAAGCATGATGTTCATGATGCCGATGCCGCCGACGAGCAGGCTGATGGCCGCGACCGCGCCGAGCAGGCCGGTCAGCAGCGTGGTCGTGCCGGTCATCGCCTCGGCGATCTGCGTCATGTCGTTGACGTTGAAATCGTCCTCGCGGCCAGGAATGATCTTGCGCCGCTCACGCAGCAGGTTCTCCGTCTCGTCCTGGATCTTCGATGTCGCAACGCCGTCTCGGGCCGAGATGACGATCATCTGCACGTTGGCGTTGGCCTTGCCGCCGATGCGGCGCTGGTAGACCTTCACCGGCATGATGACGACATCATCCTGGTCGTTGCCCATGCCCGACTGGCCACGCTTGGCGAGAACGCCGATGACGCTGCAGGAGACCTTGCCGACGCGGATCTGCTGGCCGGTCGGATCGGCGGCTCCGAAGAGCTGCGAGCGTACGGTCTCGCCGAGAATGCAGCGCGCCCTGCCGCGTTCCTCCGCGGCATCGAACGTGCGGCCAAGGGCCATGTCCCAATCCTGCGCCACGAAATAGTCGTTGGTCGTCCCCATGACGCTGGTCGAATGGCTCTGGCCACCATATATGACCGTCGCCGTCGTCTGGTTGAGCGGGGCAACAGCGCGCAGACCGCCGACCTGATCGCGGATCGCCTCGACGTCCTTGACCGTGAAGCGGCGCGCTTCGGTACTCGCACGTCCGGGACCGAACTGGCCGGGCCTTGCGAACAGCATGTTGGTGCCGAGGCGCTGCAATTCAGTGGTGACCTGGGCCGTCGTACCGTTGCCGATCGTCACGAGAGCGATGACGGCGGCAACGCCGATGACCACGCCGAGCACCGTCAGGAATGATCGCAGCATGTTGCGGGTGATGGCCCGCAGGGCAAGTTTCAGCGTCTCAAGAAACATGGCCCGCCCTCGCCTGATGCACCGTTTCGGTTTCGAGCTTACCATCGACGAAGCGCAGCAGCCGCTGCGCATAGGCGGCGATATCCGGCTCGTGCGTGACCATGACGATGGTGATCCCCTGCTCCCGGTTCAGCCGGGTCATCAGGTCCATGATTTCGACGCTGGTCCTGGTATCGAGATTGCCGGTTGGTTCGTCGGCCAGCAGCAGCGCCGGCTCGGTGACGATGGCACGGGCGATGGCGACGCGCTGCTGCTGGCCGCCAGAAAGCTCCTGAGTCTTGTGGTTTTCGCGGCCAGAAAGGCCGACCAGCTTCAACGCTTCCCTTGCCCGCTCGTGACGTTCGCCGGCCGGCATGCCGCGATAGATCAGCGGCAACTCGACATTCTCGACAGCGGATGTGCGCGACAGCAGGTTGAAACCCTGGAAGACGAAGCCCAGCATGTGGCGCCGTAACAGGGTCAGCTGGCTGCGATCGAACCCACCGGTCGAGATGCCCTGAAAGACATAGTCACCCGATGTCGGCACGTCGAGACAGCCGAGGATATTCATCGCCGTCGATTTGCCGGAGCCCGAGGGGCCCATGATCGCGACGAACTCATGAGCATTGATCGTCATGTCGACATGGTCGAGCGCGCGGATTGCCGCCTCGCCCTCGCCGTAGACTTTCGAGACCTTCTTGAATTCCAGAAGCGGCGGATTGCTCATCGCTCTGCCGCCTACCGGGTCTTCGCCGTGGCGTCGGTCACAAGCGCGTCGCCTTCCTTGATGTCACCAGACGCTACCTGCGTGAACTGGCCATCGGAGGAGCCGACCTGGATCACCACGGGTACCTGCCGCTCCCCCCGCAGAACCCAGATGCGGCGCTTGTTTCCCGTCAGCGCTTCACCGCCGGCACCCGAACGCGGACCCATGCGCGGCGGCCGGAAGAGACCGAGCAGTCCGCGGTTGCGGCCGGAGCCCACTTCCGGCGGGGCATAGCGCAGCGACGCGTTCGGCACCATCAGCGTGTTCTTCACGGCCTCGACCGTCACGTCTGCGGTCGCCGTCATGCCGGGGCGCAGCAGCAGATCGGCATTGTCGACCGACAGTACCGCCTTGTAGGTGACGACATTGTTGGTGGTCTCGGAGGCAAAGCGGATCTGCTCGATTTCAGCCGGGAACGTCCGGTCCGGATAGGCATCGACGGTGAAAGTCGCCTTCTGACCGACAGCGATCTGGCCGACATCGGCCTCATCGACATCGACCTGCAGCTCCATCTTCTTCAGATCGCCGCCGATGACGAATAGAACGGGCGCCGACAGCGATGCGGCGACCGTCGCTCCGGGATCGACGGAGCGGGTCAGGATGACCCCGTCGATCGGCGATACGATGCGCGACTTTTGAAGATTGACCTCGGCAAGCTGGAGATCAGCCTCGGCAGACAGGACATCGGCCTCGTTAATCTGTTTGGCGGCGACGGCGGAGTCATATTTGTAGGTCGCGTCGTCGAGGCTCTGGCGAGTGGTAACGTTGCTCTGCACGAGGTTCTTCACACGATCCAGCGAGGTGCGGGCCGATTCGAGATCGGCGCTAGCCTTGGTGACATTGGCCTGTGCCGATGCCAGCTTGGCGCGCGAGCTTTTGGCGTCAGCCTCCAGCTTGGTGGTGTCGAGAACGGCAAGCACGTCGCCTGCCTTGATCGTGCTGTTGTAATCGACATTGACGTCCCGGACGGTGCCGGACAGCTCGCTCGATATATCGACCTGCTCGGTCGGCTGGACGGAGCCGGTCGCAGTTACCAGAACCGTCAGATCACCGCGCTTCACCGGCTGGGTCGCGTAGCTGTATTCGTTGCCGCCGCGGCCGGCATAATAATAGGCCGCGCCGCCGCCGATGATGATGATTGCCACTGCTGCCAGCAGCCTGCCGCGCCACCGGCCGGACCGGCGCTGCTTGCCCGACGCGGCGAGTACAGCTGCCAGATCGGCATGGCCGGGCGCTTGCGGGTCAGACGGTTTCGGGCCGGTTCCAGATTCGGAATCGCTCATGAAAGTCCTCAAACAGAGATATAAGAGCATCTGCTCGGTTCAGCCCTAGATAGTCATAGGCAAGATGAACCGGAGATTAGCGATAGAGGCGCATTGCCACGGAAAGCGGGCGATGTGCAATTAAATCTTGGTAATGAAAATCCGGTTTTAATCCGCATCGCCGGGAAACTGACCAGCACCGGCGATCGGATGCAGCCAGCTTTCGCGACGCTTCGTCCATATCTCGTGGTCGGGCTGGATCTCCCCCGGCGCGTCATCGAGGGAACCCAATCGAATCTCGGCCTTGTCTTCGGTCAGACAGAAAAGCCGGCCGCCGCAGAGCGGGCAGAAACTGCGGCCCGCAAAGGCTGAGACCGTGCCCGAATAAGATAATGCAGCGCGCGGCCAGATGGCGAAGGCTGAAAACAGGGAGCCGCTTTCCTTGCGGCAATCCGCGCAATGGCACAGACCGGAGAGCAAAGGCGCGCCGGAAATGACGTAGCGGACGGCGCCGCAGAGGCAAGCGCCTTTGCGCGACAGGCTCACATGCGGACACCCGGAACCGGGAGCGGCGGCTTGCGCTTGGCCGCCATCAGCAGGTCGAGTTCGGTCGCCGATGGTCCGAATTTCTCGAACAGCCGTTTCGCCTCTTCATCGTCGAGCCGGTATTTGCGGGCGAATTCGCTGATGCTGTAAGGGCGCCCGCGCAGCACTTTGCGGGGCGCAGTGATCCCCTCGCCTGATTGCTCTGACATGAAACATCCCTCCTTCGGTTCAAAAGGAAACTAGGGCGCGGCCGCGTGATGGAAAGGACAGCCCAACCAGGAAGGCGAAAGTGCAACCTTCAATATTTTCCGGAATTATACTTAGGGTTGGTGAGATGAAATGCCACGTTGACTAAGAATTTCGTCCGGACCGATAGTTTACCCGTACAAGGTACAATCGGAGGATGGACCAATGCTTAATCGTGCAGTTCTGCTGACCTCGCTTGCGTTTCTCGGCGCTACCGCCTTCATGGCAACGCCCGCTTCGGCACTGACGATGAAGGAATGTAGCGCCAAGTATAAGTCCGCGCAGACGGATGGTTCGGCCAAGGGCGTCAAGTGGAACGACTTCCGCAAGGCGCAGTGCGGCGCGGATGCTACCGCCGAGCCCGATGTCTCGCTCAACACCAACGAAGAGCCGGAAAAACCCACCACGGCAGCTCCGTCAGGCGTCAAGTTCCCGACGGCGATCTCGACGAAATATGCCAGCGAAAAACCCGGCAAGGCACGCATGCATACCTGCGTCGACGCCTATAACGAGGACAAGGCCAGCAATTCGCTTGGCGGTCTGAAGTGGATCCAGAAAGGCGGCGGTTACTACAGCCTCTGCAATGCGAAGCTGAAGAGCTGAGCATAGCCTGATGTGATGCCATGCCCCGCTGCGCGTTCAGCGGGGCATCCCCAAATCTCACGATATCCTGAAACGCGGCCTTCGATCATAACTATGCCATCCAAACGCGCGATGGCGGTCGCGCCAGGATAGAGCGACCCCGAGGCGGGGCCGCAAAACGAGGGATCAGGCCATGTGGGATATCATTACGATCGTCGCAATCTTCAGCATCTTGTTCATCGGCCGCGAGGCGCAGACGGTGGTTGCGAAGGCACGCGCCTCGGGCTGGAACGACTTTCCCCGGCGCTGATCCAGCAATTTCTTTTGACAGCTGGAAACAAAAAAGCGCGCCCTGACGGCGCGCTTTTCTTTTGAGGCTTGTCTGCGATCAGCGGCAGACGCGCATGCTCTCCATGTGCCAGCCGCCATCATAGGCGTTGGGTACGCGTCGGTCCTCGAACCAGCAGCGCGGCGGAGGCGGTGGTGGCGGCTCGACATAGCGCGGACCACTGTTATTGACGATCGCGCCACCAATCATGCCACCGATCACGCCGGCAGCCAGGCCACCGGCGATCGCAGCACCAGTATTGTCATGGTGGCGGCGGCGCGGCGGTGGTGGTGGCGGGTAATAGCCGCGGTCACGCCGCTGCCATCCATAATCCTGAGCGACAGAAGCCGGCGCGGTCGCCAGCATGGCGCTTCCCGCGATGACCGCCGCAAGGGTCGAAATGAGTATCTTCTTCATCATGTCTCCAGTCGAGCTTCCGCGCTTCGCGCACCGCACTCAAACATGGAAACAATGGCATCATTGCGATTAATCCAGCATTAACGACGTGTGCACCACGCACGCCTTTCCGGCCGCATTGCGATCAGGAGAACTCGCCCGCCCGAGGGCCTGCAAGCGTCACGCGCCAGACCGATCGCGCCCGGAAATCCTGGGTTGCCAGGAAGGTGTAAGGCGTACGCTGCCAGGGCCGCACCGCATTCGTCAGATTATCGAGCACGTAGTCGCTGCCATCGGTGCGGGCAATCAGCACGACGTGATTCTGATCGTGCGGGCCAATCACCACCGACAGCGCCAGCCGGTCCGCCGGGAAACCGGCATCGATCAGATCCTTCATCTTCTGCAGCGCGTAGTCTTCGCAATCGCCGCGGCCGCCTGTCGGCAGCGACCAGTCGTCGCCATTTGCGGCCAGCGGACCATCATTTTGCGGAATGACCCGTCCGTTTACGGCACGGTTGACTTTTTGCAGCAACGGCACTCCGGCGCCCTCACCGGCCTGATGCGACGACGTCTTGTGACAAAGCCACCTGTACTTGGCGCAGGCCGACGCGAATCCGACCGGCGCGCCGATACTGCGCGTGACCGGCAGGAACTGACCCGCAAAGGCTTGAAATTGCAGAGAAAGAAACAAAGCGAAAACAGCAGCAATAAGACGAATCATATGTAAGCCCCTCTATTTGCGGCGGGACAATAACATGCTTTTTATTAGAGCTTTAGTAAAATTTTATACTTACGTAATTAACTATAGATTAAGATCTCGTCCGGTTATCCACAAATATTTCTTCATATTAATTAGTTGCTAATATAAGAATTGTCTCCGTTAGCATTTCGTTAACCTTGGGAGATAAATCAATGATCCGCAAAGCAGCGAAGTACAGCGTCGCCGTTGCTTACCTATTGGCCAGCAGCAGTCTCGCATTTGCAGCGCCTACCACCCTCCTGAACTGCAGAATTGCCAAGCCAGGCACGCTTGAATACCGGCTCTGCAAGCCGACGGAGTCGATCCCGGACGCTGGCTACAGCGGGTCAAACGATAGCAAGGGCGGCAGCCAGGGCAGCAGCAGAGGCCAGCAGTCATCCAACGCCGGGACGGCCGGCGGCGATGGCAATGGCAATGGCGGCAATAGCGACAACGGCGGCAGCAGTGACAACGGTGGCGGCGGTGACAACGGTGGCGGCGGAAAGCCGGGCCATGAAAAGCCCGGCGATGGAAAGCCTGGCCACGGCAAGCCAGGTGATGGAAAGCCTGGTCATGGCAAGCCCGGCGACGGAAAGCCTGGCCACGGCAAGCCAGGTGATGGAAAGCCTGGTCATGGTAAGCCTGGTGATGGAAAGCCTGGCCACGGTAAGCCCGGTGAGGGAAAGCCTGGTCATGGTAAGCCTGGTGATGGAAAGCCTGGCCACGGTAAGCCCGGTGAGGGAAAGCCTGGTCATGACAAGTCGGGCAATGACAAGCCAGGTCATGACAAGCCGGGGAATGACAAGCCAGGCAACGACAAGCCGGGCAATGACAAGCCAGGCAACGACAAGCCAGGCAACGACAAACCAGGCAATGACAAGCCGGGCAACGACAAGCCAGGCAACGACAAGCCGGGCAACGACAAGCCGGGCAACGACAAGCCGGGCAACGACAAGCCAGGCAACGACAAGCCAGGCAACGACAAGCCAGGCAACGACAAGCCGGGCAATGACAAGCCGGGCAACGACAAGCCGGGCAACGACAAGCCAGGCAACGACAAGCCAGGCAACCGCGGCGGTTCCGGCCCCTCACCGGTCTGACGCAGCCTGACCGGAAGACGCTAACCGGCTATTCCATGGGCTTGCACCGGCGCTACGGTGCAGGCCCATTGCACTTCAGGCAAAGCTTAGAACGACACGCGGACAACCCGGCGCATCGATTGCGAAAAACAAAGCTTGAAGTGTGTGGTGGCTGCGCTGGGGTTCGAACCCAGGACCCTTTGATTAAAAGTCAAATGCTCTACCAGCTGAGCTACGCAACCTAACCCCAAGAACAGCATTTTTGCTGCCCCTGCCGGAAGTGCGCGGAACATAGGCAGGCGACCCATTGCGGTCAACCGAAAAATCATGACTTTCACAAGCGTTAGGTACATTTCTTGCGGGAGCGCAAAAAGGTGATTGGCAATCGGTAGGTCGCAACGCTAGACAACGGCCTGGATTGCAGCCGGAGAGAATGCGTGTCGATTGCCGATATTTCCTTGTGGAGCGCGTTGATCGCCGGCGCCCTCTCATTCCTGTCTCCCTGTGTCCTGCCGCTCGTTCCGCCCTATCTCTGCTATATGGCAGGCATTTCCGTCGATCAGTTCCGTGGCGGCGCGGCGGTGACCGTCGCGCCCGATGTACGCCGCAGCGTGTTCTTTTCGGCGCTGTTCTTTACACTTGGATTTGCCACCGTTTTCGTGGCGCTGGGTGCCGGCGCCTCCAGTATTGGCATGGCTCTTCGCCAGCACCTTGATCTGCTGTCGAAGATCGGCGGGCTGATCATCGTTATCATGGGGCTGAATTTTCTCGGCCTCTTCCGAATCGGCCTGCTGGCACGTGAGGCGCGGTTCCAGAGCGGCGGCAAGCCGGCGACGCTGACCGGTGCCTATGTCATGGGCCTTGCCTTCGCCTTCGGCTGGACGCCGTGTATCGGTCCGGTACTGGGTGCGATCCTTGGTGTTGCCGCTTCGCGCGAAACGGTCGGTTCCGGGGCTGGCCTGCTGGCGATCTATTCGCTCGGGCTTGCCATTCCGTTCTGGATTGCAGCAGGCTTTTCCGGCGCGTTCATGCGCTTCCTGGCGCGTTTCCGCCGTCACCTCGGCACGGTCGAGAAGGTTCTCGGCGCATTTCTGGTATTGACGGGGCTGGCCTTCATGTTCGGATTCATCAGTCAAGCCGCAATCTGGTTCCAGCAGACCTTTCCAATCCTGATGCAGATCGGCTAAGCCGAAGCACAAGCTTCGCACTGCAACATCATTGGACGTGCGTGGGCGCGCCAGATATGTCACTGGACCCGAGTTGCGAAGCAAACTGCTCCCTAAAAAAGGTCGCACTTCAAGGACTGCAGAAATAGCGCGCCTCCCCGCCAGCCTTTCTCCTCAAGGCGGCGTCAATGGAACCGGGTCCGACAGAGGCCGTGCTGCACTCTGAACAAGTCCTCGCCCTCGAGTTTGCCGTCGGCCGAAGGCTAACAGTTGCCGCAGGCGACATCGCGCAGGCGCTGGTCGCGGCACGTTTGAGCGGCTTTTGATTTGCGTTCAACGCACTATCCGAGACAGAGGTAAGCTGTCGGGTAAACGGCGGGCGTCTAATCAACACCTACCGGATGCTTTCCGGTCAGGAGGAGCAAATAGGTTTCTATGGTTTCTTCAGGGTAGCCTCGCGCCTGTAGGATTTCTCTAACCCCGAACGGATCGACGCGGATCATTCCGTGCTCTACTTCCCAGCTTATCTCATCTTCCGCAGGGAACGTGTTAGCGCTCGGCAAACAAGTATCTTCTGTTAAGTTCATCGCCGATCTCCAGTTCGCCGTTGCACGATTTGAACTGCTCCAGAAGTTTGAAGGTGAGTTCTCTCGGCCGCAACGACAATCTGTTAAACTCTCGCCGCGCTGCGGTGGCCCTGGAAGTTCCAGCTGCTGGCACGAACGCGAACAAATCATGCCCGCGCTGGTCACTGGCATGAAGACATCTCGGAAACCAAGTCAACAGATCAACTCCGTGAAAATTTTCGCTCGGATTTGTCCACAATCGTCTCGTAAGCGAGGCTCCCGCGCGGGGAATGTCCATAATCGTCCCGTAACTTTTCCAAATGTCCACAATCGTCTCATAAGACGTTGAGCACCGCGTTTCCGACTCCCAAGATTTCACAGCAATGGTCCGATCACCGAGGGTAGTTGGTCACCAGCGGTGAGCGCGTTATTGTCGCGGCATACCAGAGCGCACGGTTGGCATGCGGTGATCGACCGGGCAGGAAGTCGGCAGCATTTGGTAGTGGAGGTTGCGGCGCGCAAGAGCTCTGGCTTCAAGGTGGCTGGCCGCACCCCAGGCTCGTTTTTTTCGATGGCGAAATCTGCAAAAGTCGCTGCAGGTTGGTAGGTCGAGTCGAAGATCAATTATGCGGCAGCCAAAACAAAAAGAGACCTGTTTCCTCATTCGCTGCGGACATCAGGTCGTCTCGTAGGCTATCAACATTGAGTAGTCGAATCCGAAAACTGTCCAAAACAGCAGCATAGCGAAGGGGTTTGTCGTCGCTATGTCCAAATCTCAACGTAAGGATTCCGGCAATCGTGTCCGGCGCACGTCGATCCAGATCGGTGGCGCTATTGAACTCCACGCGCTACGCGCGTTTCTCTCAGATTCGTAAGCGGACAGGGCGTCCAAACTGATGAACCTGTTTTATGTTGCACCGCCGGCAACCATGGTGATTGCGACACACGGGAGAAAGTTCAATGACGTCCATTTATGACGGGATTTCCAGAGATAATCCAAATGTCGACCTTACGATTTATGCCTCGCGTTGGGTGGGCGACAACGGCGATCCTGTCGATGAGGTACCTGATCGCTTTCAGGCGAGGTATATGTACATTGATGAGCACTGGGGCACCGAGACGATCTGCTCTGAGACCATTGCCGAAGGCGGTGTATTAAACTTCTCATACAAGTGTTTCGACAACCTCGGCTTCTCGGAAGAAGAACGCCGGGCTCTGATCGCGCATCAACACGAAAATTTCGAGCCAGTTCAGAGCGAAGAAGAACTGGCCGAGATTCTTTCGCACTCCGCGACTTTGAAACCCTGATCCATTAGGCAACTTCCCGTTTCTGACGATGTGCTTGTATGGCGCCGACCACTTTCAGATAGTCTGCTGGATCGAACAATCCTACACGGCGGGCCTGAGCCCGAGCCGTCTCCAGGTCGGCCTCAAGCCAAGGATGAACGATCGACTTGAGCGTATCGAATATTATCTCGCCTGGTTCCTCATTACGGTCGTCGGTCAAGGGCAGCAACAAGCTATAGGCCACAGGGCCATCGAGAACCAAAGCCAGTGTTCGCGCATTTAGGTCCAAGAAGGAACGAACGGCCGCCGCTTCATGGATATCACGGCTTAATATGGCTCGCCTCCACGACGCCACAATATCCGAACGGTGCTCCGGCAACTTTCGCAGCCCTAAGATCATATTTGGGGAGACTGGATACTCGTGGATGATCCGCAGGCACGTCTGCTTGAGGATATTTTGCAGAGCCGTCGGGTGCGATTTCAGCAGCCTGCCAAAGAGCTTCGATGGCGAATATCGGTGGTCCTTCGTCCCTTTCATCTTGCTGCAGAGTGAAGCGAGCTTTCGATCGAACTGCTTCTGCTTCGCGTCGGGAAGGAGATCGACACATTGAGGCGCGTAAGTCAGAATTTCCCATATCGTGCGATTGTAGGGGTCCTCGATACCGTCATCTATTTGCAGCTTAGGTTCGAACAAATGCCGGAGGACGACGGAGGTGATTGCCGAGTTTTCGAGTTGCACGCAGCAACGAAGGAACGCGCTGGCATTGCGGGAGGATACGCGATCCTTTGATACAAGCACTTCCAGCACGTTGCGAATGAGATTGTGGAAGGCATGAGGTGTCACCGTAGCGATGACGTCGCGGACAACTGATAGCTGAAACGAGGGGTTTGCCGAGCCAAAAAAACCTGGAGTGTGAAGCTTTCCTGTAATTTCGTGCACGATGGTATGCGCGTTGAAGCTCCGCTCCGAAAGGAAAAGGCTAACACCATCTTCAATAAAAGAGCCGGCCTTCGTCGCCGTGATAGTCCTATCGGTTGGATGAGCGAAATCGTTTCTCCAATCCCGCAGCTCATCGAGGAATTGAAGCTGCTCATCCGAGATAAGCTTGGCTGCCTTTAGGTCCTGCTTGAATTGCTGCTCGAAAGGGTTCTTCTCGTTTTTCTGAAACCCGGCGTCGTCAGCGATCTTCCGGAATTTATTGTTCACTCCGGCGAGGTGTTGAATCTTTTGGAAAAGGTCCGCGAAGACAGCGTTCCAAACGGCAATGGGGACCAGTCGATACACCCCTGCCCTGTAGCAGGTTAGCGCGTCCTCATGGTGAGGGCGTGCGGGACCGTCAGGCACCATTGTTCGCAGTTTTTCGATTTTGAAACGGGACAGCATGGAGTGCCCCCCATTTCGCCGGACAGCTCAGCTATTGAGACAATGCTTTGATGAACTCCCTTGGGGAGGCCATTTTGAGCGCTGAGTGTGGATGGATTTCATTATAGTCTTCAATCCATCCGTCGATCTTCCGGAGAGCTGTGTCGG